>NZ_JANPVN010000001.1:1200000-1800000 GCF_026157085.1 Sphingomicrobium arenosum | reverse complement strand
CGGTATTTCGGCGGGCGCGGTGATGGTGGGTGTCGGCATCTGGCTCTTTTTCGGCTAGAGCTTGCTGCTATGACCGAAGACAATAGCCTCCACGTCGAAGGGTCGGAGCGCTCGATGATCGCGCTGATCATTGCCGCCGCCTGCCTTCTGCTCCTGCTCCTCTTCCTGTTCCGCGTCGAATTGGGAATCGTCGTCCCCGAGGTGGAGATCGAGGCGCCGACCGAGGTGCCGGCGGGCGCCTATTCCGCCGCGCAAGGGCGGGTGGCGTGAGCAACTGGGGCTGGCATGACGGCGAGCCCCTGACCACCAGGCGCGCGTGGATCACGCTCCTGACGCTCTGCGGGGTCTTTCTCCTCTGGTATCATTTCATCGCTGACGAAGAGCAGAAGGCGAACAGCTCGGGGTTGCTCGTGCCATCGGGCGAGGCGCGGCCATAGCGCGGCCAAGCGCGGCGATTGACAGGAGGGTGCGCAGCCGCCACCCGTTCGCGCTCAGGAGGGAGCAGTCATGGGTGACTATCTGACGGGCTTTGGCAGTCATGTCGAAAGTGAAGCCGTGAAGGGCGCGCTGCCGATCGGGCGCAACAGCCCGCAGCGGCCGGCCTTCGGGCTCTATGCCGAGCAGTTTTCCGCGAGCGCCTTCACCATGGCGCGGCCCGAAAATTTGCGCAGCTGGCTCTATCGCCTGCGTCCCACCGCCGATCATCCGCCTTATGCGCCCTATGAGGGCAATGCGCTGCTGACCGCCATAGGCAGCGAGCAGCCGCTGGCGCCAAATCGGCTGCGCTGGGACCCGCCCGCGCTGGCCGAGGGGCAGGATTTCGTCGACAGTCTCGCGACCATGCTGGCGACGCGCGATCCCGCCGATCTCAGCGGCGTGGCGCTGCATGTTTTTTCCGCCGATGTGTCGATGGCGGATCGCAGCTTCATGAACAGCGATGGCGAACTGCTCTTCATCCCGCAGCGGGGCGCGCTGCATCTCGTCACCGAGATGGGGCGGCTCGACGTGCCACCCGGGCACATCGCGCTCATTCCGCGTGGCATCCGTTTTCGTGTCGAGGTGCCTGACGGGGGCGCGGGCGGCTATGTCGCCGAAAATTACGGCGCGCCCTTCCGCCTGCCCGATTTGGGGCCCATCGGCGCCAACGGGCTCGCCAATCCGCGCGATTTCGAGATGCCGGTGGCGTCCTATGAGGATAAGGACGGCGACCATAAGCTGATCCAGAAGCATGGCGGGAGGCTGTGGACGACCACGCTCGATCATAGCCCGCTCGACGTCGTCGCCTGGCACGGCAATGTCGCGCCGATGCGCTACGATTTGTCGCGCTTCAACGTGATGAACACGGTCAGCTTCGACCATCCCGATCCCAGCATCTTCACCGTGCTGACCAGCCCGTCGGAGGTGCCGGGGCGCGCCAATGCCGATTTCGTCATCTTTCCGCCGCGCTGGATGGTGGCCGAGGACACGTTCCGCCCGCCATGGTTCCATCGCAACGTGATGAGCGAGGCGATGGGCCTCATCCTCGGCGAATATGACGCCAAGGCCGAGGGCTTTTCGCCCGGCGGGATCAGCTTGCACAATATCATGAGCGGGCATGGTCCCGACGTCGAGACATGGAAAAAAGCGAGCGAGGCGGCGTTGAAGCCCCAGAAGATGGACGGCACGCTCGCCTTCATGGTCGAGACCTGCTGGCCCTATCGCCCGACCGACTTCGCGTGTCAGAGCGCGCAACCCGACTATGACGAGGCCTGGCAGGGCTTCCCCAAGGCAGAGGTACCCGATGCAGACTGATTCCACCAATTCGCCCGATCTCGACTGCTGGGTCGATGGCGCCAACGGCCATGCCGACTGGCCCGTCCAGAATTTGCCGCTCGGCGTCTTTTCGACCGACGACGGGCTGCCGCGGATCGGCACCGCGATCGGCGATTATGTCCTCGACCTCGATGCGCTGGCGCAGGGCGAGTTGATCGAGGACGAGGATGTGCGCGAGGCACTGCAGCAGCCGATGCTTAACGCCTTGTTCGCGCTAGGGGCCGAGGCGATGCAGGCCCTGCGCATGCGCCTGTCCGAGCTGCTCACCGATAGCGATTATCGCGCCGCGATCGGCCAGCATCTCATCGGCATGGACAAGGTGGAGATGGAGCTGCCCGCGCTGGTCGGCGATTATACCGACTTCTATGTCGGCATCCATCACGCCACCAATATCGGCAAGCTGTTCCGCCCCGACAATCCGCTCCTGCCCAACTATAAATATGTGCCCATCGGCTATCATGGCCGGGCCAGTTCCGTGCGCGTGTCGGGCCATCCGGTGGTGCGCCCGTCGGGTCAGAAGCGCCCCGCCGAAGAGGGCGCGGCGCCGGTGCGCAGCGCTTCCGCGCGGCTCGATTACGAGCTCGAAATGGGCATCTGGGTGGGCGAAGGCAATGCGCTTGGCGAACCGATCCCGATCGGCGAGGCCGAGAACCACATCGCGGGCTATTGCCTCTTGAACGACTGGTCCGCGCGCGACTTGCAGGCGTGGGAATATCAGCCGCTGGGCCCGTTCCTCGCCAAAAGCTTCCTCACCACGGTCAGTCCCTGGGTGATCACCCCGCAGGCGCTCGGCCCCTATATGCAGGCCATGCCGCCGCGTCCCGAGGGCGACCCCGAGCCGCTCGATTATCTCAAGGGCGGACCCGACAAGGCGGCGCTCGGCATTCGGCTCGAAGTGCTCCTGTCGACCCAGAAGATGCGCGATGCGGGCGAGTCCCCCTATCGATTGAGCGAGGGCGATGCGGCGGCGGCGATGTATTGGTCGGCCGCGCAGATCGTCACCCACCATGCCAGCAATGGCTGCAACCTGCAGCCCGGCGACCTCATCGGGACTGGCACGCTCTCGACCGCCGAAGAAAGCGGTTACGGCTCGATGATGGAACTGTCGGACGGCGGCAAGGCGCCGATCAGCCTGCCCAATGGCGAAACCCGCACCTTCCTCGAGGATGGCGATGAAGTGACGCTGCGCGCGCGGGCGATCGCCGAGGGCCAACCCGGTATTGCGCTGGGCGAGTCCGTCGGGCGCGTCGTGGCGAACCGCGGATGACCCTCCTGCTCGCCTTTATCGCGGGCTTCCTCAACGGACCGCGCACCTTCGCGCCGGTGGCACTGGTGGCGTGGAGCGCGGCCTTCGGTTGGCTCGACATCGCGGGCACCGGGCTCGGCTGGCTCGGCGCACCCGCGCCCGCCGCGCTGCTCACCCTGCTGGCGCTGGGCGAGCTTTATGGTGACAAGGTCACGACACGCTCGCGGACCTGGGTCCCGGCGGTCATCGGCCGCGCCGCCATGGGCGCGCTGGTCGGCGGGGCGATCGCGCTGGGGGCGAGCGACCCGGCTTCGGGCTGGCTCGGTGCGGCCTTGGGGGCGACCGGCGCGGTCATCGGCACCTACGCCACCCTGCCGCTCCGGCTCGCGCTGGCCAAGCGATTCGGACGCGACTTGCCCGCCGCGCTAATCGAGGATGCGATCGTCATTGCGGGCATCGTCGGGATCGTGGCCCTCGCCACCTGAAAAAACGCGCCACTACCTTCAAAAGTCGGTACGGGAGCGTTCACATTTACCGCGCTTTAAGCATCGGTGATCACTTCCCCTTGGCCAAGAGGGAGCCAAGGGGGGCTAACTCCGCGTCAGTAGTTTAGTAGCGGATTTGTAAATCATGTTTAAGATTCCCGTCCTGTCTGGCTGGTATGAGCGGCAGGCGATCAACGTCAAGCTGAGGAGCGGCTTCGGTGCGGTCCTCGGACTCACCGCCATTCTCGGCATCTCCAGCTGTGTCAGCGTCATCTCGATCAATGCGGATGCCGAAGCCTATGCAAGGACCGCCAATTTTGCGCTGACCACCTCGCGGCTCGAAACCGAGGCCGCGCGCGCGACCGGATTTACCACCGCCTATCTCGAGGCGCATCATGACGCCGACCGCGAAAAGGCGCTGGCGTCGATGGGACACGCCTATCAGCTGGTCGACGAGGCGCTCGGGCTCGCGGATAACGCGGTCGAACGAAAGGATCTCGCCGACGTCCGCCTCCGCCTCGATGATCTCGGTGCCATAGTGGACGAGGCCCAGACGCACTTCGGGGCCATGGACGTGGAAGAGGTCGAGATCGACGCCGAGACCCTGGCGCTGCTCGGGCGGGTCGAGGCAGATGCCGCCAAGATCACCGCCGACATCGCCGAGGTCGAGGAAATCGCGGCTCGAGAAGAAGCCGCGCTGCACGAGCATACGCAGACGCTGGCGACGCAGACCGAATGGGGCATCTCGATCATGGTGGCGATCGTCATGCTGATCGGCGCGGGCGCGGCGTTCAGCACGTCCGCCGACCTGTCGAGAGCGGTGCGCCGCCTCACCGACGCAGTGCTGCGTCTCGCACGCGGCGACAAGGGCGTCGAGGTGCCCGAGCAGGAGCGCTGGGACGAGGTCGGCGACATGGCGCGGGCGATGGAGGTCTTCAAGGCCAATGCCGCCGAGATGGAGGAACTGCAGCGCGAGGCCGCCGAGGCGGCACAACGCGAGGTCGAGCAGCAGAAGCAGCGCGAAGAAGAGAAGGCCGCGGCCGACGAACAGCGCCGTCTCGAAATGCTCGAACTGGCGGCGCGCTTCGAACAATATGTCGGGCGCGTGGCGCGGCAGGTCAGCGAGGCATCGAGCGATGTGCATGCCGCCGCGCAAGGCATGGCGAGCAGTGCCGAGCAGACGATGAACCAGGCGCAGCTGGTCGGTAGCGCCTCGCACCAGGCCTCGTCCAACGTGATGACGGTCGCCTCGGCGGGTGACGAGCTCAACGAATCGATCGGCGAGATTAACCGCCAGATGGCGGGCGCGGCGAATATCACCCGCGAGGTCGTGAACGACGTGCGCGCGGCAGATGTGCGGATCGAGGAGCTGGCCAATTCGGTCGCGCGCATCGACGACATCATCACCCTCATCGGCTCGATCGCCTCGCGTACCAACATGCTGGCCCTGAACGCCACCATCGAGGCGGCGCGCGCAGGGGAGGCGGGCAAGGGCTTTTCGGTGGTCGCCGCCGAAGTGAAGGCGCTGGCGGGCCAGACGCGGGACGCGACGAGCGAGATCGCGGCGCTGCTGGGCAGTATCCGCTCGGGCTCGGGCGAGAGCGCCGAGGCGCTGGGCGCGATCGCCACGAAGGTCGGCCATCTGGAGGAAGTCAGCCTCGCCGTCACCAGCGCGGTCGAACAGCAATCGCTGGCCTCCTCGGAAGTGGCGCGCTCGATCGACGAGGCGGCGCGGGGGACGCAGCTCGTCAGCGACAATATCAGCCAGGTCGGCGAAGCCGCGCAGGCCTCAGGGGCGACGGCGCAGCAATTGCTCGGCGCCGCCAGCGGGCTGCAGGATCAGTCGGAAGAGCTGAAATATCAGCTCGGCGAATTCCTCGAGCATCTGCGCGCCGCCTGAGGGCCCCGGGACAAGGGCGGGGGTTGGGTTCGGCCGGGCGACCGCCCATCTAGGGCGCATGGACAGCCCCGACGACAAGCCGCCGCCTGAACGTGCCGTGCCCGCCGGGCGCGCGGCGCGGGTCGGGCAATTCACCCGCATGGGTCTGGGCGTCGTCGGCGGCATGGTCGGCGAGGGCGCCCGCCGACTGGCCCGCGGCGAGGGGGTGCGCGCGCGCGACCTGATGCTGACCCCCGCCAATATCGCACGGGTGACCGACCGATTGAGCCACCTGCGCGGCGCGGCCATGAAGCTGGGGCAGATGATCTCGATGGACGCGGGCGACCTGCTGCCGCCCGAGCTGGCCGCGATCCTCGCGCGGTTGCGCGACCAAGCGCATCGGATGCCGCCGCAGCAGCTGAATACGCTGTTGAAGGCCGAATGGGGCGCGGACTGGCGGCGCCGCTTCAAGCGGTTCGAGCCCACGCCGATGGCGGCGGCTTCGATCGGCCAGGTGCATCGCGCGACCCTGCCCGACGGGCGCGAGCTTGCGGTGAAGATCCAATATCCGGGTGTCGCCACCTCGATCGACAGCGATGTCGACAATGTCGCGACGCTGCTGCGCGTGTCGGGGCTGTTGCCCAAGGAACTGGACATCGCGCCGCTTCTGGAGGCGGCCAAGGTGCAGCTGGCCGAGGAAGCCGATTACGAGCGCGAGGGCGCACAGCTCAGCGCCTATAAGGCGCGGCTCGCGGGCGATGATCGCTATGTCGTGCCGGAGCTGGTGGCGGACTTCACGACCCCCAACATCCTCGCGATGGATTTCGTCCATGGCGTGCCGATCGAGACGCTGTCAGGCGAGCCGCAAGAGGTGCGCGACCGGGTGATGGGCGAGTTGATCGAACTGGTGCTCGCCGAATTGTTCGATTTCGGGGTCATGCAGACCGATCCCAATTTCGCCAATTATCGCTACCAGCCCGAGACGGGGCGGCTGGTGCTGCTCGATTTCGGTGCGGCGCGGGCGCTCGATCCCGACGTTGTCGCGGCCTATCGCAGCATCCTTGCCGCCGTGCGAGCGGAAGATCGGGACGGCGTGCGCGAGGCGGCAGTGGCGGCAGGATTCGTGAGCCCGGTCGCGGCAGATCGGCATCGCGAACTCATCGACGGCATGATCGACGTGATCGTCACCGAATTTGCGCGGCCCGGGCCGTTCGACTTCGGCGACCGGGGGTTCGTCGCTGGCTTACGCGAACAGGGCATGCGGATCGCCGAGGATCGCGCCGCCTGGCATCTGCCGCCCGCCGAGACGCTGTTCGTCCAGCGCAAGATTTCGGGGACCGCGCTGCTCGCGGCGAATTTGAAAGCGCGCGTGGAGCTCAGGCCGCTGATCGACGCGGCGCTCGGCTAGGCCAAGCCGCCGTCCAGCTGGCGGATCATGCCGAGAAGGGCGTCGATGGCGGGGGTGTCGATGCCGTGCTGGCGGGCGATGGCGCGCGGCGCGGCGACGAGCGCACGCCATTCGAGCGGGCGCCCGGCTTCGACATCCTGAAGCATCGAGGGCTTGAACACGCCCAGGGTGCGGGTGACGTCGAGGCGGTCATCGACGCTGTCGGTGATGGCGCAGTCGATCGCCTCGCCGATGGCGGCGCATTCTTCCATCCCGGCGCGAATGAAGGACAGGACGTCCTCGTCGTCGAGCAGGCGGTCGACCGTCTGGCGGGTCAGCGCCGACAGCGGGTTGATGGTGAGATTGCCCCACAATTTATACCAGATGTCGCGCCCGATACGATCGGATTGCTCGGCGGGGACGCCGGCGTCGCGGAACAGCTTCACCAGGTCGGCCACGCGCGAGCTGTGCGAGCCCGAGGGTTCGCCGAGCAGAAGTTTATCCGCCTTGCCGATGGTGATCCAGTCGCCCTTGCGACTGGCCGAGGCGTGGACGACGGTGCCGATGACATTGCCGATCGGCATCGCGGCGCGGACCGAGCCTACCGGATCGACATCGATCACGGTCTCGTCGCCGAACCAGAAGGGCACGCCATTCTGCAGGGGCAAGACGAGCGTGTCGTCCTTCATGTTCGCGGCGATGAGCGGGGCGACCTGCGGCAGGAACATCGCCTTGACGCCAAGGAGGATGATGTCGGGCTTGGGATCGAGCGCCTCCCAGACCGGCAGTTCGACGCGGGTTTCCTCCTCGCCCTCCTTGAGGACGATGATTTCATTTTCGCGCTCGATGCGCTTTTCCTCGCGAAGGATGGCGACCTCGTGGCCCGCATCCTTTAGCCGCCCGCCGAGCCAGCAGCCGATCGAGCCGGCACCGATGATCGCGATGAAGGTTTTCTTACTCATATCCACCCGTCTAACATTTGTGCATCAAGCGCCAAGAGGCGGGCGCGGGTTCCTGCGAGGAGAAAAGAAAAGGGCGCCGCGGGATGGCCCGCGACGCCCTTTTTCAGTCGGCAGCCACGCCTCAGGCGGTCACTGCATCCTGCGCCGGGCGACGCGCGAAAATGCCGAAGCCGGCGATGATCGCATAGCAGATGATCGGCAGGATGAGCGCGGTGCTGAGCGAGCCGGTGGCATCGGCGACCATGCCGAAGACGACGGGGACCACCGCACCGCCGAAGATGGCGATGTTGATGATGCCCGACCCGTCGGCCGCGCGCGGCCCCAGCTTCTCGCAGGCGAGGCTGAAGATCGTCGGGAACATGATCGAGTTCATGAGACCGACCGCCAGCAGCGAATAGGCCGCGACTTCGCCCGTCGACGCCATCGAGATGGCGATGAGCGCGATCGCGCCGAGCGCGTTGAAGGCGAGGATCTTGCCCGGCGAGAAGATGCGCAACAGGCCCGAGCCAATGAATCGGCCGACCATCGCACCGCCCCAATAGACGGCGATCAGCTTGCCCGCTTCGCTCTCGGGCAGGCCGAGGACGCTTTCCTGCATGAGATAGTTGACGATGATCGAACCGATCGCGACTTCGGCGCCGACGTAAAGGAAAATGCTCAAGGCGCCATAGCCGAAGCGCGTGCGCTTCAGGAGATCGTTGTCGTAGAGCCACAGGATGGGCGCACCGAGAATGATCACGAGGCCAAGGATCTGGCTGACGTTCAGAGCGACGAGCCCGCCGACGACGACGATCGCGATGCCGATGGCATAGCGGCTCCACGAGACGAGGCGGTTCTCGCCCATGCTCTTGGCGTCATGCGGCAAGCGGTTGCGGAACGCCCAGACCGCCAGCGCGACGATGCCGATGAGCACGGTAAGGCCGAGATAGCCCTTCCAGATCGCGGCGCTTTCTTCCTGACGATACTGCTGCAGTTCGAGCCCCGAGAGCTGGTCGGCGGTCACCGTGGCGAGACTGCCGAGGATGACGATCGTGCCGACGATCGGGAAGACCGTAGTGCCGAGCGAATTGAAGGCCTGCGCGAAGGTAAGGCGGCTGTGCGCCGTCTTTTGCGGACCTAGAAGGCTGATCAGGGGGTTGGCGACGACCTGGACGATCACCACGCCCGAGGCGAGGACAAACAGCGCGAGCAGGAAGACCGGATAGGTCGCTGTCTGGCTGGCCGGGATGAAGAGCAGGCAGCCCGCCATCATGGTGACAAGACCCGCCACCGCGCCGCGCATGTAACCGATCTTCTTGACGAGCTTGGCGCCCGGGATGCCGATCAGCAGATAAGCGGTGAAGAAGCAGAATTGCACCAGCATCGCTTCGGTGTAGCTGAGCGTGAACAGCTCCTTCAGCTTGGGGATGATGACGTCGTTCAAGGACGTGATCCCGCCGAAGATGAAGAAAAGCGCGAAGACGAAATAGTTGAGGCCGGGCGCGTGGACGCCGGCATCGTCGTCGATGACGGGCCGGCTGTCGGTGCTGCTGGCCGCGTCGGGCGACACTGAAACCATGAAAAATCCTCCCCCAAAGAGAATGCCCCGACAGGGGCCTGCCGGGAAAAGAGCCGAGACTGTGAACGATCACAGAGAAGGCGTCCATCCTCTTTGTGCAGCGAATGGAGCGACTTGGGAAGAGCCTCAGGCGATCGAGCGGATGCGGGTCACGGCGAGCGCGGCGAGCAGGGTGGCACCTGCAGCGAGCAGGAGGAGGGTGAACAGCGCCTGCCCGCCGAGCGCAGCCTGGCTCAATCCGAGGGCGATGGCGGGCGCGATGATCGAGGGCAGGGTGTTGGTGAGGTTCATCATGCCGAGGAGCGCGCCGCGGCGGCGGCGGCCCGCGACGAGGCTGGCGACCATGGCGCTGTCTACCGACAGGAAGGCGGTGAGCGCGGCGGTGAAGATGGCGTGCGCCGCGATGACGAGCAGCCAGTGCGGGGCGAAGGCGAGCAGCGCGAGCATGGCGGCCATGAGCAGGGCGGTGACGACAAGCACGGGCTTGCGCGCGCCCAGCCGGTCGCTCCATCGCCCCGCCGCGAGACCGGCGGCGATGGCGAAGAGGTTGGACACGAGCGTGAGCAGCGCGACCGCGCCCGAGGGGCTGCGGGTGCCGAAACCGGCGGCGCCGCTGGCGATCGCCTCGACATAAAGGAAGAGGTAGGAAATCACGCTAACCGCGCCCAGCTGGACGAGGAGCCGCGCGATCCAGGCGCGGGCGAAATCGCCGCGCAGGAGCTTCCACGCCGCCGCGCCCTGTTCGGCCCCGATCGGCGGGTGGGCGAGCACGGGCTGGCGCGTCCAGAAGAGGAGCAGCGGGGCAATGGCCAGACCGACGAAGGCGGCGGTGAGTCCAAAGGGCCAGGCGGCATCGCGCACCGACAGCCAGCCGACGAGGCTGACGGTGAAACCGGCGAGCGGGAGCATCCCGCCTTGAAGGCCCGCGACCACGCCCTTGCGCGCATCCTCGACATAGTCTGCGAGCAGCGCGTTCAGGGGTGCGAACAGGATGTTGAAGCTGAACTGGAAGGCGATCATCGCCCCCATCAGCGCGGGCAAGTGGCGGGCATGGCCGAAGGCGAGCAGGCTGGCGAGGACGGCGAAGAGGCCGATGCCGATCTGGGTGCGGCGCGAGCCGACCCGCGCCATCCAGCGGTCGCTCCACCAGCCGCCGAGGATATGCGCGCCGCTGGCGACCAGCCCGCCAACGAGGAGGAGGAGCGACAGCGGCTCGAGCGCGGCGCCCGGCGCGATCTGCTCGACCCGGCGGGGAAGCAGCAGCACCAGCAGCGGCATGAAAGCGGTGAAGGCGCCGAGCGTGGCAAGGACGAGCCGCGTCTCGAAGCCCGACAGCGCCGCGCGCGTCGGGGTCATCGCGGCGCCGGGCCGGTAGTCTCGCGCACGATCAGTTCGAACGGCAGGACATGGACGTCCTCGCCCGGCTCCTTGCCCTCGGCGCGGTCCATCAACAGGTCGCAGGCGGTAGCGATCATCTTGGCGGTCGGCTGGCGAATCGCGGTCAGCGGCGGCACCGAGAAACGCACGCCGGGCGTGTCCTCGAAAGAGAGGAGCGAGAGCGCCTCGGGCACCTTGATGTCGCGGCGTCCGGCTTCGCGCAGCACCGCGAAGGCCATCTCGTCATTTTCGGCGATGATCGCGCTCGGGCAGTCGTCGCCGTCGAACCAGTCGGCGGCAATGGCGGCGGCCTTGTCATAGGAGAAGCCACCCTCCTCGACGCGCGGCGCGAGGCCGGCGTCCTGCATCGCGGCGGCATAGCCTTCGCGCCGGGCGAGGCTGCCGGCATATTGCGCATCGCCCGCGAGCAGCGCGATCCGTTCATGGCCGAACTCGGCGAGATGCTCGACCGCCGCGCGCGCCGCGCCCGCCTCGTCCATGTGCACGCTCATCGCCGGGATGTCGGCATTGGGCAGGCCGATGCGCACGAAGGGGCGGCCACGCTCCTTCAATTGCTCGGCCAGCGCGGGGTTCTCGCTGTGCGGCTGCGTGAGGATGAAGCCGTCGGGCTGGAGGCTGGTGAGGATGCGTTGCATCTGGCCGGTGGCGAGCGCGGGCTCGGTGTCGACCAGTTCGAACAGCATGTGATAGCCGCGCTCTTCGCAGGCGAGCATGCCGCCGTAGAGCATCTGGTCGACCCAGTCGTTGCCGCGCCCCGCCGACCAATTCTCGATCGTGCGAACGCGGTCGTTGATCGCCATGATGAGGAAGCTTCTCGCCCCGCCCATGCGGCGCGCGGCAAGGTTGGGCACATAGCCCAATTCGGCAATGGCCTCCTCGACGCGAGACTTGGCATCGGCACTGACCGAGGGCAGGCGGTTGATCACCCGGCTCACCGTCTGGCGCGACACATTGGCGACGCGTGCGACATCCTCGATCGTCACCGAACGCTTCTTGATCATCGAACTTCCCGTTTCCCCCGGTGCACGTCACTGTCGTTACCATCTGGCACGCCGATGGCAAAGCGTGATCGTTCACGCCGCCGGGGCGATCGCCACGCGCTTTGCCCTTGTGAACGCTCACATATGTGATAGACCTACCGCTGTTGCGAACGGTCCGGCGATGCATCGGATCGTTCGTCGGGAGAGAGATACATCGCAGGGACGAGGGAACGGGCTACAGGCGTCACACGCTGTCCCGCCATCACCGACCCTGCCGCAACAGGAGTGACAAGATGCGCCATCTCGCGCCTTCGCTCGGCCTTTTGATGGCCGCCACCGCCCTTTCCGCTTGCACCGCGCCGATGGCCGGACAGGCACCCGCGACCGCCACGACCGAGCCCGCGATGGACGAGGATGCGATCGTCGCCGACCTCCTCTCGCGCATGAGCGTCGAGCGCAAGGTCGCGCAGCTGATCCAGCCGCAGATCAATAGCTTCACGCCCGAGGACATGGAGCGCTATCGCTTCGGCAGCTATCTCAATGGCGGCAATGGCGGACCCTATGGCGATGAATATGCGCCCGCCAGCGAATGGCTGCGCTATGCCGACGAGATGTATGACGCCTCGGTCCAGCCTCTCGAGGGCGACGAGCCGGTCATCCCGACCATGTGGGGCACCGACGCGGTGCACGGCCACACCAATGTCATCGGCGCCACCATCTTCCCGCACAATATCGGATTGGGCGCGACGCGCGATCCCGACCTCGTGCGCATGATCGGCGCGGCCACCGCGACCGAGATCGAGGTGACCGGCATCGACTGGAACTTCTCGCCCACCGTCGCGGTGGCGCGCGATGATCGCTGGGGCCGTACCTATGAAAGCTATTCCGAAGATCCGCGCCTCGTCGCCGCGATGGGCGCGGCGCTGGTCGAGGGGCTGCAAGGCCGCCTCGGCACCGAGGACCGGCTCGGCCAAGGACGGGTGATCGCCACCGCCAAGCATTTCTTCGGCGACGGCGGCACCGAACAGGGCGTCGACCAGGGCGACGTCAACGGCGACATCGATGCGCTCAAGTCGATCCACGCCGTGCCCTATCCCGCGACCATCGCGGCGGGCGTCGAAACGATCATGGCGAGCTTCAATTCGATCAACGGCAGGAAGATGCACGGTAACGAAGCGCTGCTGACCGACGTGCTGCGCGGCGAACTGGGCTTCGACGGCCTCGTCGTGGGCGACTGGAACGGCCATGGCCAGGTCGCGGGCTGCACCGTCACCGACTGTCCGCAGTCGCTGCTCGCCGGGCTCGACATCTACATGGTCCCCGACGACTGGAAGGGGCTGATGGACAGCCTCGTCGCGCAGGTGAACGACGGCACCATCCCGATGGCGCGACTCGACGAGGCAGCCGGGCGCGTGCTGCGGCTGAAGCTGCGCGCGGGCATCCTCGGTCCCGACGCCAAGCGCCCGTCGGCGCGGGTCAATGCGGGCGACTATGACAAGCTCGGCATGGCCTCGCACCGCGCGGTGGCGCGCGAGGCGGTGGCCAAGAGCCAAGTCATCCTCAAGAATGACGGCGTGCTGCCGCTTCGCGCCGGCGCGGACATTCTCGTCGCGGGTAGCGCGGCCGACAGCATCGCGCAGGCCGCGGGCGGCTGGACGCTGACCTGGCAGGGCGGGACCGAGCTCGCTAATGACATGTTCCCCGGCGCAACCTCGATCTGGGCCGGTCTCGAAGCCGCCGCGCAGGAGGCTGGCGGCAGCGCCACGCTGTCGGCGGACGGCAGCTACACCAGCCGTCCCGACGTCGCCGTCGTCGTCTTCGGCGAAGCGCCCTATGCCGAGTTCGCGGGCGATCGCAAGACGATGGTCTTCGGCGACGAGGAAGGCCTCGCGCTCCTCAAGAAATATGAGGCCGAAGGGATCCCCGCGGTCGCCGTGTTCCTCTCGGGGCGTCCGCTTTGGATGAACCGCGAACTCAATGCCGCCGACGCTTTCGTCGCGAGCTGGCTGCCGGGCGGCGAGGGCGCGGGCGTGGCCGATGTTCTTTATGGCAAGATGCCCGCGACCGGGCGGCTGTCGTTCAGCTGGCCCGCCGGCTGTGGCGGGGCTCCCGTCAATGGTACCGAGGGCGCGCTGTTCAATGTCGGCTATGGCCGCGATCTGGGCGATACCAGCCCGCTCGGAGCCCTCGACGAAGCCTGCGACTATCTCGGCGGCGCGATCGCGAGCTGGTATGCCGACGGACGGCTTGCCGCCTCGGTGACCGCGCGCGGCGGCGAGGGCACCGCGCTGCTCCCCAACCTCATCGGCGAGAGCGGCGGGATCGTCGCACGCGGGCTCGATCGCAACCGGCAGGAGGATGCGCGCCGCATCACCTTCGGGCCGGGCGCGACGCTCAGCCTGTCGGGCGCAGGCGAGGGCGGCTACCGCCTGCTCTACAAGCTCGACACGGCGCCCGCGGGCACCGTTACGGTGACGAGCGGCGAGAGCCGGGTCGACGTGACGCAGGGACTGACCGTCAGCGCGGGCAAGGGGTGGCGCGAGATGCTCCTGACCCCCGATTGCCTCGCCGACCTCGGCGACACCATCGCCATCCGCAGCGCTGCGCCGATGACGCTCGAACTGGCCGAGATCGAGCGCAAGGACATGCCCGAGGACGCCGCCTGCTCCTTCTGACGCGCGGCCTCTGCGAAAGATGAAAAGGCCCGCCCCCCGGTAAGGGGAGCGGGCCTTTTTCATGTAAGTTGGGTGCAGGAGCCTATTCGGCGGCTATCGCGGTGGGGCAATAATCGGCGAGATACTGGTCGTGCGGCTTGGCCTTGGAAACGAGATATTTGATCGACTGGTCCATGCCCTCATATTCCGACCTGAGCTTGCCGAGGTCGAGGGTGTGCGCCATGGCGCTCGGGCGGCTGGGCACGATGCCCTGCCCCATCATGACTGCGACCCAGCTCGTTTCCGCAAACAGCTCGTCCTCCTCGCGGAAGACCTGGCCGTTGAGGCGGAACATCTCGATCTTTTCCTCCAACGTGTCGGGGATGCTCATCGTGCGGCAATAATTCCAGAATTCGGAATCGTCGCGGCTCGTCGCCTTGTAATGCAGGATGAGGAAGTCGCGGATGCGCGAGAATTCCTTGCCCAGGAGGCGGTTGAACGTGTCCTGTTGGGCCTCGGTGATGCCATCGAGGCTGAGCATGCCGGCGAGCTTGCTGATCGCCGACTGGATGAGGTGGATCGAAGTCGATTCCAGCGGCTCCATGAAGCCACCCGACAGGCCGATCGCCACGACATTCTTGTTCCAGAATTTCTTGCGGCGCCCGGTGACGAAACGCAGGTGGTTGGGATCGGCGAGCGCTTCGCCGTCGATATTTTTCAGCAGGATGTCGGTGGCCTCGTCGGCCTCCATGAATTGCGAGCAATAGACATGGCCGTTGCCGTTTCGCGTCTGTAGCGGCACGCGCCATTGCCAGCCCGCGCTGTGCGCGGTCGCGCGGGTGTAAGGGAGCACCGTGCCATCGCCAGCCGACGGGATTGCCACCGCGCGATCGCACGGCAGCCAGTGCGTCCATTCCTCATAGCCCGTCTCGAGCGCATTTTCGATGAGAAGGCCACGAAAGCCCGAGCAGTCGACGAAGAAATCGCCCGCGATCTCGGTCCCGTCGTCGAGCGTGACGGAGCGCACGAAGCCGCTCTCGCCATGCAGGTCGGAGCTGACGATCTTGCCTTCCTTGCGCACCACGCCGCGCCCCTCGGCATAGCGGCGCAGGAAGCGCGCGTAGGCGGTCGCGTCGATATGATAGGCATAGTTGATCGCGGGCAGGTCCTCGCCCTCG
Source organism: Sphingomicrobium arenosum (assembly GCF_026157085.1). Taxonomy (NCBI): domain Bacteria; kingdom Pseudomonadati; phylum Pseudomonadota; class Alphaproteobacteria; order Sphingomonadales; family Sphingomicrobiaceae; genus Sphingomicrobium; species Sphingomicrobium arenosum. The sequence continues at coordinate 1,784,461 of NZ_JANPVN010000001.1, read as the reverse complement.
GCCTGGTGCATGAAGCGGCGGTGCATCGCCATCATGGTCTCGGGGCTGAAATGGTGCAGTGGGCGCTCGTCGCCGGCCATGCGATAGCGCATCCAGATCTCGTGAAAGGACACGCTGTCGACGGCATAGCCATAGTTGCCGAAGGGGTGGAAATAGCTGTCGCCTTGGCGCTCCCAATCGACGAAATGGATACCCAGTTTGAAGCTGCCCTGGACGGCGGCGAGCATCTCGGCTTCATCGATGCCGAGGCGGTCCTGGAAGTTGATGAACGGGGGGATGGTCGCCTCGCCGACCCCGACCGTGCCGATGAGTTCGCTCTCGACCAGCACGATTTCCACCGCGCGCGCCTGGGCGAGCCGCGACAATGCTGCCGCGGTCATCCATCCCGCGGTGCCGCCACCGACGATGACGATCTTCCTGATACCCATGAACCTACCGTCCTCTCCACCTGTAACCCGAGCGCAACACTTCCTTTACGCAAACTGGCTTAAGTCCGCACGAAATAACGGAAAAGAGGCAAATTGTGAACGTTCATCTTTTGCTTGTGAACGATCACAGCCAACATTAAACCTGAACCGTCAAAATTCGCGCGATTCCAGCGCTTCGCCAATAAATCGGGGAGGATCTTTTGGCTACCGAAGAGAAGAACTTGTTTAGCATGCGTATGCTCGGCACCGCGTCGAGCTTCGCGATGGTCATGGCCTTGTCGCAGCCCGCTTATGCGCAGGACGCGAGCGATCCGGCGCAGGCCGAGAACGAACCCGAGGAACTCGAGGGCACCGATGCACCGGTGATCGAAGAGGACGATACTGTCGTCATCACCGGCTTCCTCAAGAGCCTCAACACCGCGCAGGACATCAAGCGCGACGCCGACACCTTCGTCGACGTCATCACCGCCGAGGACATCGGCGCGCTTCCCGACCGTTCGGTCGCCGAATCGCTGCAGCGCGTCCCGGGCGTCAACATCAGCCGCTTTGCCCAGCGCGACGACCCCGATCGCTTCAGCGTCGAGGGTTCGGGTGTCATCATCCGCGGCCTTCCCTACGTCCGGTCGGAACTCAACGGACGCGACATCTTCTCGGCCAATGGTGGCCGTAACCTCGGCTTCAACGACGTTTCGCCCGAACTGCTGGGCCGCGTCGAAGTCTACAAGAACCTCACCGCCGACATGGTCGAGGGCGGCATCTCGGGGACGGTCAACCTCGTCACCCGCAAGCCGCTCGACAACCCCGGCTTCAAGCTGGCCGGCACGGTCGAGGCGAACGTCGGCGATCTCGCCGAGGAATGGTCGCCCGGCTTCTCGCTGCTGGCGGCAAACACCTGGGACTTCGAAGCCGGCACCATCGGCCTCCAGGTGGCTTACGCCCAGCAGGAACTGGTGACTCGCACCGATGCGAGCCAGATCACCGACCCTTGCTATCGTGATCCCGATCTTGGCGCCGACGACCTGTGCTACCGCACCATTGATGCGGGCAGCGGCGGTCTGAGCGGCGATCCGCTCGGCCCCGACGAATTCGACCCCAGCGGCCTCGTCATCGCGCCCAAGGGCGCCGGTGTCCGCACCACCACGCTGACCCGCGACCGCAACGCCTATTCGGGTGTCGCCCAGTTCGAAAGCGCGGGCGGCGAGCTGCTCATCACCGCCGAATATATGCGCGCCGAGACCGAGGGCAGCCTCGAGGAATTCGCCACGCTCGCGCTCGTCAACGACGATCGCTACGTGCCGGTCATCGCGCCGGGCACCAACCCGGTTGTCATCGGCAACCAGCTCGTATCGGCGACCTATACCCAGCTGAGCGAATTCGACATCGTGGGTATTCCGACCGAGAACGTGCGTTTCCGCCAGCAGGACGAAGCGATGACCGAGGATTTCTCGGTCGACGTCGACTTCGCGCTGACCGATCGCCTGCGTGGTAATGTCGAATATCAGTATCTGAATTCGGATCGCAGCCTCGACGGCATCATCACCGCGATGAAGACCTTCAGCGACCTGTATTTCGACAATTCGGGCGAAACCCCGGTCGTGCAGTTCCTCGAGGCCGGTTCGGGTGGCAGCGGCACGCCGCTGACCGCCAACCAGGATCCCGAAGGCACCCTCTTCTGGTTCCACCTCGACGGTCGCGGTCGCAACAATGCGAACCTCAACAGCTTCAAGGCCGACCTTGAATATGATCTCGAGGCCGGTCCGATCGAGCGCGTGCGTTTCGGCGCCCGTTGGGCCGAGCGCAACCAGATCAGCCGTGGTGCTTACTATCAGGTGTGGTCGAACTTCGGCGATACCTGGTCGACGCGTAACGGCGACTGGAACTGGTCGCAGAACGATCCCGATCGTTTCTACGGCAACGGTGGCGGCGCCTATGTCGTCGACTTCCCGAGCCAGGCGTCGCTGTACGACCCCTATGGCGACAATTTCCAGCGCGGCAACGTGCCGACTCCGGCCGGCGCGGGCTTCTTCTACGGCGGCGACGACCTGCTCGAAAAGTATCTCGCTGGCACCCTCGAAGGCGAATTCCAGCCGATCCAGGACTTCACCCGTTCGGATCAGGCGCGCGATCTCATCGCGCTCGACGAGAATGGCGAGCCGATCTTCGCGCCCGCCAACATTCAGCGTATCGGCGAATCGACGCTCGGCCTCTACGCCCGTGCCGATTACGAGATGGAGTTCGACAACGGCTGGGTGCTCGATGGCAACTTCGGCGTGCGTTACGCCGACACCAGCGTGCGTTCGGACGGCATCCTGAGCTTCCCCGATGCCAGCATCATCGACGCGCCCAACGAGGTGGCCGGGGTGAACTACGGCGGCGACGGTGACGGCGTGGCGGAAATCTCGGATCTCGAGAACCGTTGTGCCAACGTGCCCCCGGGGGCGACCTTCGCCAGCTATTGCTCGCTGCCCGAAGAGCGTCTCGGTGAATTTGTGTCGGCGCTGAACGGTGCGCGCACCGACATCGGCACCGGCCAGACCTATGACAATTGGCTGCCGAGCTTCAATGCGCGTCTCGACATGAATAATGGCATGATCCTGCGTGCCGCCGTGTCGAAGGCGATGACGCGTCCGGACCTCGCCGCGGCGGGTGTCGGCGGCGTGCTCGGCGACAATATCAACAACCTCGTCTCTGCCGGTACCGAAGCCTCGGGCCCGCTCTTTGGCTTCAACGCGGGCAACCCGTTTGTGCGGCCGATCCAGGCATGGAACTACGACGTGTCGTTCGAATGGTATTGGGACACGGTCGGCTCGCTGACCCTGACCGCCTTCATGAAGGACATCGACGACGTCATCATCAACGGTGCCGTGATCGAGGAACTGGTCAATACCGACAATGGCGAGACCTACGAGGTCATCGTTACCGGTCCGCAGAACCTCGAAAGCGGTCGCCTGAAGGGTGTCGAAGTCGCCTACCAGCAGGTGTACGACTTCCTGCCCGGACCGCTTGCGGGTCTCGGCTCACAGGTCACCTACACCTATGTCGATGGCGGCGAGTTCTTCAACGACAACCCCGGTGGGCAGAGCCCGCTGGCGCAGGGTCTCCCGCTTGCCGGCATTTCGGAGCATACGGTCAATGCGACGGTGTTCTACGAATATGGTGGCCTGTCGGCCCGTGCCGCCTACAATTGGCGCTCGGAGTTCCTGCAGACCCCGCGCGACGTGATCTTCCCCTTCTCGCCGATCTACGGCGAGGCGACGGGCCAGCTCGACGCGTCGGTCTTCTATGCGCTGACCGACAACATCAAGGTCGGGGTCCAGGGTGTGAACCTCCTCGACGAGGTGACCCGGACGTCGCAGCTGATCGATTACGACGGCTCGCGGATCACGCGTTCGGCGTTCCGCAACGATCGTCGCTTCTCGTTCCTCGCGCGCTTCGACTTCTAGTCGAACCCGCGGGTCAGCGATCCGACAAGAAGGGGTCCCGGTTCGTCCGGGGCCCCTTTTCGTTGCCATCGCCGACAGGCAAGGATGCGCATGACAACACGCATCGGCGCGGCTTGTACGCATGAATGGAAGGAAGTGGTGCCGCAGAAGGGACTCGAACCCCCGACCCCATCATTACGAATGACGTGCTCTACCAGCTGAGCTACTGCGGCATCGCGGTCGGCCCGGGAAGGGCCACGCGGATGCGCGCCTCTACCAAGGTGCGATGGCCACTGCAAGCCTTGGCGACAAGCGACTGGTTGATCGGTCCTTAACGCTTTTTTCAGCCCGCATCCCCATGCTCCCACGCTGACGTCAATGAGAGTCGGGGTGGGCCCAGATGCACGCGGATCAGAAGCAGTTCGACAATGGCAGCCAGGCCGCGATCGCCGACCGGCGCATGCAGGTGCGCGCCTATAATTATTGGTATTCGTTGCTCGATGGCCGCGACTTTCCCTCGATCGACGATCTGAAACCTGCCGATTTGCAGAATTTCGCCGTCAACAGCGTGCTGATGGACTTCACCAATGGCGCCGAGGACCCTGCGCTCCCTTATGTGGGTCAGGCGATCCGCAACCAATGCGACATCGGCGAATCGATCGAACGGCTGAGCCAGGTGCCCGCCGATTCGATGCTCGGCCTCGTTGCCGAACATTATGAGCGTTTGATGGAATGCCGCGCCCCCGTCGGGTTCGAGAGCGGCAGTGCCGAGGAAGTCGGCGACGGCCCGCTCTATCGCGGCATCCTCATGCCCTTCTCGTCCGACGACAAGACCATCGACTTCGTCTACGCGGTGATCAACTGGAAGACCGCCGAGCAGCGCAAAGAAGAGGCCGAGGCCAAGGCCCGCGCCGAGGAAGAAGCGGCAGGCGAGATGGAAGATCTCGACGCGCCCGCGCCGGTGCCGCAGGGCGACGGCCCGCAGGCCGAGGCGCCCGAGGAAGAGACGGCGAGCGATGCGGCGGGCGACGACGCTGCCGCCGCCGCCGGGGTCGGCGAGATTCTCGCCGCTGCCGAGGAAGCGCTTGCCGAGACGATCGCCGCCGCACCCGAGGACGACCAGATCGCTGCTGAAGTCTGCGCCGACGCGGCAGGCGACATCGAGGAAGAGGTCGTCCACGCCGAAGAGGGCACGCCTGTCGCTGATGAGCCGATGGTGCTGTCGGACGAGGTCGAACCGCTCACGCTCGACGGGCCGGTGGCCGATGACGCGCAGGACGATGACGCGATTGCCAAGGTCGCCGAAGACGAAGCGGCGCCCGGCATGGTGGCCTTCGACCCGGTCGAGCCCGAGGAAGAAGAGCGCGCCGCCGACGGTGCCGATTATGCCGCGCTGGCCGCGGTCGACCTGCCCGACGACATGGGCGATGAGGGCGAACATGACGAGATCGGCGACGAGAGCGGCTATGCCGAACTGACCGGTCGCTACGAGAAGATGGAACGGCCCGACCCGCTCGCCGACATGGGGTTGGAAGACGACGTCGACGATCCCTTTGCGCTCGGCGATGATGCGCCGGCCGAAGCCCAGGACCTCACCGAGGAAGCGCCGCTCGATCACGACAATGCGGTGATGTCCGAGGAAGAGGAACCGCTCGACTTGGGCGATGCCGAAATGCTCGAGTCGGACGCCGAGGACGAGGGTCCCGCTTTGTCCGAAGACGGCGTGATTTCCTTCGCTCCCGCCATGCCGGAGGAGGAGGAAGCCTCCTTTGCGCCGCGCCCCGCGGCCGAGGCTGACGATGCGGCCGAAGCGACAGCGGATGAGGAGGTGGACAGCGAGGTCGACGTCGAAGAGGCCGCCGAAACCAACGTCGTCTCCGACGATGACTCAGCACCTGAAGTCGAGGCGGAGGCTTGGGACGATGAAGACGACGACGAACTCCTGCTGTCCGAAGAGGCAGATCTGTCCGAACCGGTCGAGGACGACCCGCTCGACCTCGCCGTGGAAGATGAGTTAGTCGACGAGACCGATGTCGATGCAGACGCCTCCGCACCGGCCGAAGTCGAGGAAGCGGCGTGCGATGGCGAGGATACCGCGTCCGAGCAGGTCGTGCCAGACGAGCCTGTCGCTACGGACGAGACGCTCGATGAGATGACCGAACAGCCGGCCGAGATCGAAGCGGCGTTCGAACGCGTGGAAGCGGTCGAGGCCGACCCCGAGTTCGAAGACGGCGTGGCCGACGTGGAAGCCGAGCCCGAGCCAGTTGCCGCGCTCGACGAAGTCGACGAACCCGATGACGCCAAGGCCGAAGACGTCGCCGAAGCCAAAGCCGAAGACGTCGCCGAAGCCGACGACGAACCCTCGCAGCTCGAGACATGGCTCGAGGCGGCGCGCGAGGCCGCCGCGCTGTCCAACGACGCGGACAGCCGCAGCCGTTCCGCGCTCTACCGCGCGCTCGGTCAGGCCTATGATTTCAGCCTCGTTGCCGAGGCGGAGCCCGATCACTATGCCGCGCTCCTCGAGGCCGCCGAGCTGACCGTGCAGGCGCGCGCGCCCATGACTCCGATCGTCAAGCTTGTCTTCGGGGTGGATTACGACAAGACGCGCCTCACCGAATTCGCTGCCGCTTTGTCCTATGGCCACCGCGAGGGCCTCGCGCAGGGCGAATTCGAAGCCTTTGTGAGCGAGGCCGAAGGCGGGCTCAAGGGGCTCGTCGCCGCCGAACGCGCCCTGAAGCGCGGCGAGGAGGTGCCCGCCGCGGGCGGCCCGAGCCGCGCCGTGGAAGCCGCGGCCCGGCGCCTTCGTCAACGCGATGCGATCGACCTTGAACGCCTCGGTGCCAACGAGGAGTTCGCGCTGGTGCTCGTGCGCCGCGACGACAGTGGCGCGCATCGCCCGATCGCCCGTGTGATCGATCACAAATTGGTCGAGCGCGCGATCGTCAAGGCAAGCCGCTAAAAAGCCTCGCAAACACTGGCCGTTTCCCCCTTGTGGTGCCCTTTGGCGCGGGTCTATAGCCCGCCGCCAATCAGGATGCGTCAGGGAAGAGGGCATGTCGGATAAAGGGATCGATCCCGCGTGGGTGGAGCTGCTCGAACAGGCCATGGAGGCGAGCGCGCTTCCCGGCGATCTGGACGGCTATGGCCTCGAAGACCTCGAGGATGCCGCGCGCTTCGTCGCGGCGGCGGCGCGCCAGCGCAAGGACGGCCAGCTCAATCTCGAGCTTGAAAGCTCGGGCGGCGAGGCGGGCCAGCGGCGCATGCGCCTCGCGCTCGTCAACAATGACATGCCCTTTCTCGTCGACAGCGTGGCGGGCGCGATCGCGGCGCGCGGCCTGTCGGTCTATCGCCTGCTCCACCCCATCATCCGCGTCGCGCGCGATAAGGACGGCTGCATCACCAGCTGGGGCGGCGAGGACGGCACGCCCGAAAGCCTCATCTTCATCGAACTCGACCGCGCCGATGCGCGCGGGCGCCACGATCTGTCGGTCATCCTGCGCGACGTGCTCGAGCATGTCCGCGCCGCGGTGCGCGACTGGAAGGTCATGCTCGCCGAGATGGCGCGCGATGCCGACCGGCTGCGCGAACCGCGCCCCGAGGCGGCGGCGTTCCTCGACTGGTTGGTCGCCGACAATTTCACCCTGCTCGGCCATCTGCTCGTCGGCGAGGACGGGACGCCGGGCGAGGGGCTCGGCATCCTGCGCGACGGTATCCATTTGTGGGACCAGAGCGTGGTCGCCGCCGCGATCGAGGCGCTGACCAGCGGCGGACGCTCCTATCTCATCCTCAAGGCCGACCAGGTGTCGCCGGTGCATCGCCGTGTACCCCTCGACGTCATCATGGTGCGCCGCGACGACGGCATCTCGATCCACGCCGGCCTGTGGACCTCGGAAGCCTTGCGTGCGCCGGCGGCCGAAGTGCCGATCCTGCGCCAGCGGTTGGAAGCGCTCGACAAGGAATTGGGCTTCTCGCCCGCCAGTCACGGCGGCAAGGCGCTGACCCACGCCATCTCGACGCTCCCGCACGACCTCGTCATCAGCTTCGAGGAAGAGGAAGTGCGGCTCGCCGCGCTGACCGCGATGAGCCTCGCCGACCGCCCGCGCCCGACATTGCTCGTGCTGCAGGGCGCGCTCCAGCGGCATCTCTACGCCTTCGTATGGCTGCCGCGCGACGAGCTGTCGACCGCGCGCCGCATGGCGGTGGCAATGATGCTCGAGGACGAGGTCGGCTCGCCGATTTCCTCCTGGTCGGTCGAATTGGGCGACGGCGAATTGGCGCTGCTGCGCTATACCATGGCGACCGATCCCTCGATGCCGCTGCCCGATGTCGATGCGCTCGACAAGGCGCTGGTCGAAATGGTGCGCGGCTGGGCCCCCGCGGTCGAGGCCGAGTTGATCGACGAGGTCGGCGCTGGCCGTGCCACCCGCCTCGCGCTGTCCTACCTGCCGGGCATGCCCGAAAGCTATCGTACGCGCACCACCCCGCGCGAGGGGGCGCTCGACATCGCGCGCATGTCGGCGCTCGACGAAAGCCTCGATGAACGCAGCGTGCGTCTCGTGCGTGCGCCGCACGAGGCCGCCAACCGCCTGCGGCTCAAGACCTATCGCGCCAAGGGGATCATTCCCTTGTCCGAGGCCGTCCCGGTGCTCGAATTTTTCGGCTTCCACGTGCTCGAGGAAATCCCCACCGCGCTCGCCGACGGCGCGCTCGGCTATGTCCACGACTTCCATCTCGAATTGCCCGAGGGCACTGACATGGACTCGATCATGGAGCGCGCCTCGGTGATCGAGGAAGCCATTGCCGAGGTGATGGCGGGCGAGGCGGAAAATGACGGCTTCAACAGCCTCGTCCTGTTCGCCGGCCTCGAGCCGCGCTCGGTCGTGTGGCTGCGTGCCTGGTTCCGCTACATGCGCCAGATCGGCGTCGCCTTCGGCCTCGCCACCGTGGTCGAGACGCTGCAGGAAGCGCCGATGGCGACCGCCTCGCTGATCGAGGCGTTCATCGCCGCGCACGATCCTCATGCCGAGGATGATCGCGCCGCCTCGATCAAGCGCGCCCTGCGCAATTTCGACGATGCGCTGTCGATGGTGCAGTCGATCGACGACGACCGCATCCTCCGCCTTTTCCGCGCGCTCGTCATGGCGACGCTGCGCACCAACGCCTTTGCGCTGAAGGAGGGCGAATGCCTCGCCTTCAAGTTCGACAGCGGCAAGATCCCGGGGCTTCCGGCGCCCGTCCCCTATCGCGAAATCTGGGTCTATGGCCCGCGCGTCGAGGGCATCCATTTGCGCGGCGGTCCGGTCGCGCGCGGGGGCCTTCGCTGGTCCGATCGCCGCGACGACTTCCGCACCGAAGTCTTGGGCCTCGTCAAGGCGCAGCTGGTCAAGAATGCCGTCATCGTGCCGACCGGCGCCAAGGGCGGCTTCTTCGCCAAGCAGCTGCCCCCGCCGACCGACCGCGAGGCCTGGTTCGCCGAAGGCACCGAAGCCTATCGCACCTTCATCCGTTCGCTGCTGTCGGTCACCGACAATATCGTCGATGATCGTGTCGTTCATCCCGACAATGTCGTGATCCACGACGGTGACGATCCCTATTTCGTCGTCGCCGCCGACAAGGGCACCGCGACCTTCTCCGATGTCGCTAATGCGATCGCGCTGGAACGCGGCTTCTGGCTCGGCGATGCCTTCGCTAGCGGCGGCTCGAACGGCTATGACCATAAGGCGATGGGCATCACCGCCAAGGGCGCCTGGGTGTCGGTCCAGCGCCACTTCCTCGAAATGGGCGTCGACGTGCAGTCCGAGCCCATCGACGTGGTCGGTGTCGGCGACATGTCGGGCGACGTGTTCGGCAACGGCATGCTCTTGTCCAAGGCGATCCGCCTCGTCGCCGCCTTCGACCATCGCGACATCTTCATCGACCCAGAGCCCGTCCCCGCCTTGAGCTGGGAAGAGCGCAAGCGCCTGTTCGAGATGGGCCGGTCGAGCTGGCAGGACTATGACAAGGCCAAGCTGTCCAAGGGCGGCATGATCGTGTCGCGCGGGCAAAAGTCGATCAAGCTAACGCCCGAGGCGCGCGCCGCCATCGGCATTCCCGAGGACGCCGAAGACGATCTCGCCCCGCAGGCGATCCTGTCCTACATCCTCAAGGCACCTGCCGACCTTCTCTGGTTCGGCGGCATCGGGACCTATGTGAAGGCCTCCTCGCAGAGTAACGCCGATGTCGGCGATCCGGCCAATGACGCGATCCGCGTCAACGGCAATGAGCTGCGCGTGAAGGCGGTGGGCGAGGGCGCCAACCTCGGCATCACGCAGGAAGCGCGCATCGAATTCGCGCTTTCGGGCGGGCGCATCAATACCGACTTCATCGACAATAGTGCGGGCGTCGATTGCTCGGACAATGAGGTCAACATCAAGATCCCGCTCAATCGCGAGATGCGCGAGGGGCGTTTAGGGCTCGAAGAGCGCAACGCGCTGCTCGCGCGCATGACCGACGAGGTCGGCGCGCTCGTGCTCGAGGACAATCGCCTGCAGGCGCTCGCGCTGTCGGTGGCCGAAGCACGCGGCGCGGCGGGTCTCCCGGGCTTTGTCCGCACCATCGAGATCCTCGAGGCCTCGGGCCGGCTCGACCGCCGCGTCGAGGGGCTGGCCAGTTCGGAGGCGCTGATGCGCCGCGGGCTCGACAATGTCGGCATGACCCGCCCCGAACTGGCGGTCGTCCTGTCGATGTCGAAGATGGCGTTGCAGGACGCAGCGGAAAAGCTCGACCTCGGCAGCGATCCGGCGCTCGAGGGCGAATTGTTTGCCGCCTTCCCGCGCGAGATGATCGCCGAGCACAAGGAGGCCGTTGCCGCCCACCGGCTCGAGAATGAGATCATCGCCACCAAGGTCGCCAACCGCCTCGTCAATCGCCTCGGACCCTCGATCGCGCTCGACATGACCGAGGAGGAAGGCGTCGCGCTGGGGCAGGTTGCGGTGGCGTTCCTCGTCGCCGAGCGGTTGCTCGGGCTGAAGGCGCTGTGGGCGCGTATCGAAGCGGCCGAGGTCGACGAGGCCACCCGCATCGAACTGTTCGCGGTCGCCGCGCGCTCGGTGCGCAGCCACTTGTCCGACATCCTGCGCTCGGCGGGCGCGGAGATGCGCGTGTCGAAGCTCATCGACCTGTTCGGCCCCGGTTTCCAGGCGGTCGAGACCGCCACCGAACGCCTCATCCGCGCCGAGGTGCGCAACGAGGCGCAGGCACGGCGCGAGCGGCTGACCGGCATGGGGGCCGACCCCGTACTCGTCGATGCGCTCATCCACCTCTACGAGATGGACGGGGTGTTCGGGCTGGCCGCGCTGGGCAAACGCAAGGGCACCGACGTGCTGTCGCTGACCGCCGCCTATACGCGCCTCGGCGAGGCGCTCGGGCTCGACTGGGCGCAGCAGCAGCTCATCCGCTATGTCCCCGAGGACAATTGGGAACGCTTGCTCGTCGCCGGCCTCGCGCGCGATTTCGAGCAGTTGCGCATCGATTTTCTCGCCAAGGTGCTGCGTGGCGGCGCCGAGGTCGAGGAAGCGATCGAGCAGTGGATCACGCGCAACGAGCCGCGCATCGAGCAATTCCGCCGCCTCGTCGACCGGGCGCAGCGCGCTGGCGGCTCGACCACTCCGATGCTCGCGCAGATCGCCAACCAGGCGCGCATCCTGCTCGCACGGTAAGGACCCTCATGCGGATCGCCATCCTCACGCCCTCGCGCTGGGAGGCGCAATTTTATGCCGCCGAACTGGAGCGCCAGCGCGCCCTGTTCGAAGGCGCGGGGCATGAGGTGCTCGACCAGCGCTGGAACGAGGCCGACGACACCTTCCTGCGCGGCGTGGATGCGGTGCTGCCGCTCATCGCCTGGGGCTATCACTTGGACGGCGGGCGTTGGTTCGACCTCATTGATCGCATCGCCTTCCGAAAGGTCGCCTGCGTCAACCACCCTGCCATCCTGCGGTGGAATTCGGACAAGGCCTATCTTTCCGAACTCGCCGACAAGGGCGTCGCGGTGGTGCCGACGATCGAGGCGCATGGCGAGGAGGAAGGCGTGCTCGCGCGCGCGGCGGCGACGTTCAAGTCAGACAAGCTGGTCGTGAAACCGCGCCTCTCGGCGAGCGGGGAGGGCACCTATGCGCTATCCGCGAGCGATGCGCTGCCCGAGGATGTGCGCGATAGGCGCCTTATCATCCAACCCTTCCTCACCGAAATCCTGACGGGCGGCGAGATGAGCCTCCTTTATTTCGACGGTCGCTACAGCCATGCCGCGGTCAAGCGCGCCAAAGAGGGTGAATTCCGGGTCCAGCCCGAGTTCGGCGGGTCCGAAGAGGCGGTCGAGGCACCACCCGAGGCGCGCAAGGTCGCCGAGGCCGCGCTCGCCTGCGCACCGCAGCCGCCCGCCTATGCGCGGGTCGACCTCGTCATGACCGAACAGGGACCGCTGCTAATGGAATTGGAGCTGATCGAGCCCGACATGTTCCTGCGCTACGCCCCCGACGAGGGTGCGGCGTTCCGCGATGCTGTCCTGAAGCGTCTCGCCTGATCTATCGCGCGCGGGCGATCGGGCCCTCGATCATCAGCCATTGCCGGATCGCACTCGCCAGCCCCGTGCGCGGCGCGCCGGTTTCATCGAACCGGGTAAGGTCGATCCGCGCGACCAGCGCGTTCACCGGCAGATTGCGTTCGGCGGCGGCGACCTTCAGCGCTTCCCAAAACAAGGGTTCGAGGCTGATCGATGTCTCGTGGCCGCCGATGGTGACCGAGCGCTTGGCGACGGGATCGGGGGTAAAGGACATGGGGCTATCTTTCTGCGTCTGCGGCGTGGGGGCGGCCCCACGCCGTCGGTCGGGTTCGCTGACGCGACCCGCCGTCCGAGCTGCGCGCTTGCCCGGGGGGCAACCGCCGACAGAAGGGGCGCGCCCTTCTGCGGCTGCGCTGGCTTAATACATATGCTGACCACCATTGATCGACAGCGTCGAGCCGGTGATGAAGCCGCCTTCCTCGTCGGTGAGGAAGCCGACGCCGCGGGCGATCTCCTCGGCCTTGCCGAGACGCCCCACCGGGATGCGCGCGACGATCTTCTCGAGGACATTGTCGGGCACGGCGGCGACCATGTCGGTGTCGATATAGCCCGGCGCGATGGCGTTGACGGTGACGCCGAAGCGCGCGCCTTCCTGCGCCAGCGCCTTGGTGAAGCCGTGGATGCCCGACTTGGCGGCGGCATAGTTGACCTGGCCGTACTGGCCTGCCTGGCCGTTGATCGAGCCGATGTTGACGATGCGGCCATAGCCGCGCTCGCACATGCCTTCGAACACTGCCTTGGCCATGTTGAAACAGCCGCCCAAATTGGTGTCGATGACTTCCTGCCACTGCTCGTGGCTCTGGCGTTTCATGGTGCTGTCGCGCGTGATGCCTGCATTGTTGACGAGCACGTCGACCGTGCCGAGGTCGGCCTCGATCTTCGTCACGGCGTCCTGGCAGCCGTTGAAATCGGCGACGTCGAACTTGTAGGCGGGAATGCCGGTGCGGTCGGTGAAGGCCTTGGCCTTTTCCTCATTGCCCGCATAGGTCGCGGCGACCTTCATGCCCTTGTCCCGGAGATGGACCGCGATCGCCTCGCCGATGCCGCGCGTGCCCCCGGTGACTACTGCAACTCGTTCCGTCATTGATCCATCTCCCTGTTGATCAGGCCCAGCCGCCAAGCTCCTGCCGGATGAGCGTTTCGAGCATGTCCATGCCCGCCTTACGATCATTCAGACAATCGAGACGGGCGAATTGTTCACCACCGGCGGCGAGGAAATCCTCTTTGCCGCGAATGCCGAGCTCCTCGATCGTCTCGAGGCAGTCGGCCGAAAAGCCCGGCGCGGCGATGGCGAGACGGGTGACGCCTTCGCCCGGTAGCGCCTTCAACCGGTCGTCGGTGGCGGGGGTGAGCCATTGCGCCGGGCCGAAGCGCGACTGGAAGGTCACTTCGGTCGGCAGGTCGAGCTTCTCGCCCAGCAGGCGCCCCGTCTTCTGGCACTGGCAGTGATAGGGGTCGCCCTTGTGCAGCGTGCGCTCGGGCATGCCGTGGAAACTGAGCAGCAGCTTTTGCGGCTTGAAATCGAGTGCGCCCAACTGCGCGCCGAGATCGGCGGCGAGCGCGTCGATGTGCGCGGGCGCGTCATAATAAGGCGGCAGCGTGCGGATCGCGGGCTGCCACCGGCGCGGGGCCAGCCAGTCCGACAACGCATCCATGCTGCTGGCGGTCGTCGCGGCGCAATATTGCGGATAGAGCGGGGCGAAGAGGATGCGCCGCGCGCCAGCGTCCCACAGGCGGTCGAGCGCGTCTGGGATCGAGGGATTGCCATAGCGCATTGCCCAGTCGACCAGCACGTCGTCGCCAAGCCACTTTTGGAGCGCTTCGGCCTGATGCTTGGTAATGGCGGCCAGCGGTGAGCCGTCGTCGGTCCACACCTCGCGATAGGCCGCCGCGCTTTTTTTCGGGCGGGTGTTGAGGATGATGCCGCGCAGGATCGGTTGCCACGCGATGGGCGGGATCTCGATGACGCGGCGGTCCGACAGGAATTGCTTGAGATAGCGCCTCACCGCGCCGGTCTCGGGCGCATCGGGGGTGCCGAGATTGGTCAGGAGAACGGCAGTGCGCCGCGGCGGGAAGGTCGGATGATCGGCGGGCTTGTCCATGGCTTCAGGCCCCTAAAGCAAAGGGCAGGGTGCGCAAGACCGGTCCTTGGTCCTCCCCGCCAGCGCCGAGCGCATTGGCGATGGCGGCGGGCGCGATGGCGGCGCCGAGGCTCGACACGCCGCCGGGAAGCTCGCCCGAGGGGGTCGTGAGCACCCTGATCTCGGGCAGCGCGTCGAGGGCCGGACCGATGGCGGCACCGGCAGGCTCGGGCAGCCCGTCGACGATCCGCGGGGCGGGGAACCGCAGTTGCTGGAGCGCGGCGAGCATGCCGCCCGCGACCTGCTGCTCGACGAGCGCAGGATTGACCATCGCGCCGCAATCGACTGCCGCGACGAGGCGGCTGACCTTGAAACTGGCGGGGCTGCCGCTGGCTTCGGCGACCAGCGCGATGCGGCTGCCGTCCATCCGGGCGCAGGCTACGCCCATCATGCTGCCCGCGCCGCCGCCGTCCCAACGCGCTTCGGCGGCGAGGCGGGTGAGGAGGCGCGCCATGCGCACGTCGCCGCCAAGCAATCCGATGCGGAAGGACAGGGGGTCGCGGCCCAAGGCGCGTGCGGCGCGGTCGATCATCGTCTCAGTGGCGAGCGCGTGGAACGCCTCCTCGGCCCCGCGCATCCAGCCGGTGCGCAGCGGCAGGTCGATGGTGGTGGTGGTGATCTCCTGCGCCGGCACGCCATAGGGCAGGCCAGTGGCCCCAAGGCGACTGGGCCCGCGCTTGCCGCCGAGACGGGCAAGACTGCCGCCCAGACCCGCAGGGGCGGCATAATGGGCGCGCCAGCCGAGAATGCCACCGCCCCCGAGCGCGACCTCGACCCGCGCCGCCATCGGGGGAGAGACAGCGCCGACGCGGCGTGCGGCATGGTGCGACAGGCTCGCCTGCACCGGGCGACCGAGCCTAAGCGCGAGGCGGCCTGCGACAGGAGCGGCATCATTTTCCAGGAGCGCGCCCGAGGGATCGCCGACTCCCATGGGGACGAGCTGAATGCGCGAGGGTGACAGGCCGCAGGCGTCGGCGATGGCGGCGCGAGTGGCATCGGGCGCGCGCGTGGCGGCCCAAACGTCGAGCCCGCCGTCGGTGCGCGGCCGCGCCACTGCGGCGGGCGCTTCGAGCGACTGGTGCAGCATCGGCGCGGCGCGAAACTCGCCGGCCAGCGGCGCGTCGGCGGCGGCGATGGCGTCGGATGCATCGCCGACGTCGACCCAGACTTTCCCATCTTTGGCGTCGAGCGCGGCGACCAATGCAGCCTCGATGGCGGCATCGTCGAGCCGGGCGCCGGTGACGCGCACCTTGGCGGCGGCAAGTCCTGCCTGCGCGGCCCAGCTCGTCTCGCCGATGACCGCCACGAAGCGCTCGTCCTCGATGATCTCCGTCGTGCCCTGCCGCGCGCTCGCGGCGGCGCGGTCGAGCCCGGTGACGCGCCCGCCGGGCGGCGGCACGCGTACGGCGGCATAGGCCATGTCGGGCAGGCGCACGTCAGCGGCAAAAGCGAAGGTCCCGCGCATCTTGGGCGGGGTGTCGACGCGCGCGGCATTGGTGCCGATGATCCCGCCACCGGCCCAGGAACGAAGCTCGGCCCCCCGCGCGCGGCGCGACGCGGCCCCCTCGGCCAGTTCGGCGAAGGACAGCGGCCGCTCGCCCCCGCGCACCTCGCCCTCGGCGATGAGGAGGCCGGCCGGATCGAGCCCGACGCGCTCCGCCGCTTCGGCGCGCAGCAATTCGCGCATCGACGCGGCGGCGCGGCGGATATCGAGTGTGAAGGCGCGGACCGAGGTGGCGGCGGCGGTGATGCGGATCGCGCTGCCGAACGCTTCATCGATCATCGGATTGGCAAAGCCCGATCCGGCCTGCAGCGGCTGGACCGCGATGCTGTCCATCCGCGCGCCCATTTCATCGGCGATGGCCTGCGCGAAGGCAGTCCAGATGCCCTGCCCATATTCGACTTGCGGGCTGTGCAGCGTGATACCGCCCTGCGGGTCGAGCGCGACCATGCCGCCGATCGCGGTGCCGCCCTCGGGGACGGGGACGCGCGCATCATCGCCGGGAAGCAGTTGCCAGGCAACGAGCAGCCCGACGCCAATTCCGCCGCCGATCAGGAGGGAGCGCCGGTCGAGCTGCATCACCCTGTCCCCCGCAAGACCAGCCTAGTCGCGATATTGCTTGGCAAGCGCGATGCGGTCGATCTTGCCGGTGCCCAATCGCGGCAGCGCGGTGTCGGCGATGACGATCTCCTCGGGGACCTTGAAGGCGGCGAGCCGCTCGGCGCAATGCACGCGAAGGCCCTCGGCATCGCAGCCCCCGCGCGGGCAGGACACGATGGCGAAGGGTACTTCGCCCAATCGTTCGTCCTTCTTGGCGAGCACGACGGCCTCGGCTACGGCGGGATGGGTGTGGAGCACTTCCTCGACCTCGGCCGCGGCGATATTCTCGCCGCCACGGATGATGATATTCTTCATCCGGTCGACGATGTAGAGGTAGCCGTCCTCGTCGAGGTAACCGATGTCGCCGGTGCGAAAATAGCCCTCGTCGGTATAGGCAGCCTCGGTGGCTTCCTCGTCTCGCCAATAGCCCTTGATCGTGGCGGCCGAGCGGATCGCGATCTCGCCGCTCTGGCCGGCGGGCAGCATCTTGCCGTCATCGCCATAGATGCCGATCTCGACGAAGGGCATTTGCGGTCGGCCCACGCTGGTCGGGCGATCCTTGTAATTCTGCCAGAAATTGCCGCAGCCGACCGCATTGGTTTCGGTCAGGCCATAGCCCTGGATCGAGCGGGTGCCGGGTAGGTCGTCGTCCTGCCGCTTCAAATGCGAGGCAGGCCGCGCCGCGCCGCCCGAATTGATGTCGCCGAGGCTGGAAAGGTCGTAGTCGCCCTTCTTGGGGTGCGTCATCAACTCCAAGGCCATGGTCGGCACCCCGGTGAAAACGGTGACCTTCTCCTTCTCGATCAGCTGCATCGCCAGCTCGGCGTCCCATTTGGGCATGAGCACCAGCGCGCGGTCGATGACATAGGATGTAAGCATGACCGGCACTTCGCCGGTGACGTGGAACAGCGGCACGCTGACCAGCGCGCGCATCTGCTCGGGCACGGGATTGCCCTCGCTCTCGAGGATGCCGCGCAGCACCATCAGCGAGACGACATAGGTGTAGGTGCCCTGCACCACCTGCCCGTGGGTCGACAGCGCGCCCTTGGCCTTGCCGGTCGAGCCCGAGGTGAAGAGGATGGTGGCATCGTCCTCGGGCGTGACAGTCGGCAACGCCGTGTCTTCGGGGGCCTCGAGCAAGGCAGCCAATGCGGCCGCGACCGGCTGGTCGATGTCGACGTCGAGCGTGATGTCGCCATGGCCGAGCTTCTCCGCCATGGCCGCACGCGGCGCGTCGGCGATGATCAGCTTGGGCTCGGTCAGTTCGAAGGCATGCGCCAGTTCCTCCTCGCGCCACCAGCCGTTGATCAACGTGGCCACGCCGCCCGCCTTCACCGTCGCCATATAAGCGGCGATCCAGCTGGTGCAGTTGCGCATGGCGATGGCGACGCGGTCGCCCTTGGTCACGCCGCGCGCGACGAGACCCTTGGCCATGCGGTCGCTCAGCGCGTTCATCTCGGCGTACGTCAGCCGTTCATCGCCCGAGATGACATAGGGGTGGTCGGCATAAAGCTGCGCGAACATCATGAAGAACATCGGCAGCGTGGGCGGGAAATTGGCTACCGTCGCACGCCCCTCGGCGTCCTGCCCGATCACGATGCGTCCCCCCGTCCCGCTAACCGCGGCGAGGACCGCTTCATATTTCTGATCGAGCACGCTCGGCATCCAACTCTCCTTTGCCTTTTTGGACCCATCCACTCTATGAGGCGAAAACACCTTAGGGAAGCCAGTATGACCGCGATTTCGCCCGCTCCGCCGATCAGCGACACGATCGACGCCGACCAGTACACCGCCTTTCCCGACCTCGGGCTGTCGGACACCGCGCTGAACTTCGGCTTCTACGAACTCAAATGGTATAGCCTGGCCTATATCGTCGGGATTTTCGCGGGCTATTGGTATGTCCGCAAGCTGGCTCGACAGCCAGGCTCGCCGATGGCCGAGCGCCATGTCGACGATCTGGTCTTCTGGTCCGCGCTCGGCGTCATTCTCGGCGGGCGCCTCGGCTATGTCCTCTTCTACAACCTGCCGCTCTATCTCAGCCAGGGCACGACCATGTTCGGGATCGAACTGCCCGCGCCCTTCGGCATCCTCAACCTGCGCGACGGGGGGATGAGTTTTCATGGCGGGGTGATCGGGGTCAGCCTCGCGATCATGCTCTACAGCTGGAAGCACAAGCTGCAGTGGCTGCGCGTGCATGATTATGTCGCCTGCTGCGTGCCGATCGGGCTGGGGCTTGGGCGGCTCGCCAATTTCGTCAACGGCGAATTGTGGGGCGGGGTGACTGACGTGCCTTGGGCGATCCGTTTCGTCGAAGTGGTCAACGGCGTCGCCATCCTCGGCCCGCCGCGCCACCCGAGCCAACTCTACGAAGCGCTGCTCGAGGGGCTGGTTCTGTTCGCCATTCTCGCGGTAATGTTCTGGAAGACCAAGGCGCGCTATTATCCGGGCATGCTCGTCGGTGCCTTCATCTTCTTTTACGGCATCTTCCGCTTCGGCATCGAATATGTCCGCGAGGCCGACCGGCATCTGTCGGACTTCGCCTTGGCGACCGGACTGCAGATGGGCCAGTGGCTGAGCGTGCCGATGATCCTCGGCGGGGTCTATCTCATGGCGACCGCCAAGGGCCGCCGCCAGCGGGTCGAGCCGATCGCCGGGTCGACGAGCGTGGCGTGAGCTTTGCCGCCGACCTGAAGGCGCGCATTGCCGCAGAGGGCGGGATGAGCGTCGCCGACTATATCGAGGCGTCCAACGCGCATTATTATGCCAGCCGCGATCCCTTGGGCAAAGGCGGCGACTTTACCACGGCGCCCGAAATCTCGCAGATGTTCGGCGAGATGGTAGGGGCCTGCCTCGCCGATGTGTTCCTGCGCGCGGGCGGCAATGGCGACGCGATCTATGCCGAATTGGGGCCGGGGCGCGGCACGCTGGCAACCGACGCGCTGCGGCTGCTGCGCGGCGTCGGGCTGAAAGGTCCCCCGCATTTCGTCGAGACCAGCGCCGCGCTTCGCGCCGAGCAGGAAAAACGCCATCCGACCGCGCGCTGGCACGACCGGATCGACCAACTGCCGCCGCGCCCGACCCTGTGCGTTACCAATGAATTCTTCGACGCCCTGCCGGTCCGCCAATGGGTCGGCGAGAAAGAACGCCGCGTCGTGTTGAACGAGGCGGGCGCGCTGGCCTTCGCTCCCGAGGGAGAGGTCACGCGCGAGGACAGTCCCGCCATTACCCAAGCTGCCGGGGCGCTCGGTGATCATCTCGCCCGCCACGGCGGAGTCGCGCTCGTCATCGACTATGGCTATGCCGGCGGCGAGCAGCGCGACACGTTGCAGGCGGTCAAGCGCCATGAAAAGGTCGACCCCTTGAGCGCGCCGGGCGAGGCCGACCTCACCACCCATGTCGATTTCGTTGCGCTCGCGGCAGCCGCACAGGCGGCTGGCGCGCGCACCAGCCGGGTCTTCAGCCAGGGGACCTTTCTCGAGACCTTGGGGCTGGGGCCGCGCGCCATGACGCTGGCGGGGCAGAACCCCGAGCGCGCCGAGGAAATCGCGGGCCAACGCCGCCGCCTCTCGGGCGAAGAGGAGATGGGCACGCTGTTCAAGGTCATGGCGATCCACCATCGCGGCTGGCCGGTGCCCGCGGGGCTGGGCCAGTGAGCAGCCTCGATATCGTCACCGCTCCGCCGCTAGCGGGCGTGCCGCACGGCTTTTTCGGGCGTGGCGGCGGCGTGTCGCAGCCGCCGGTCGAGGGGCTCAACTGCGGCTTTGGCACCGATGACGATCCGCAGGCGGTGACGACCAACCGCCGCCGCGCCGCTGACGCGCTGATCGAGGGCGCCGCCATCGCCGCGCCCTATCAGGTGCATTCGCCCGACGTCGCCGTGGCCACCGAGGCGTGGCCGCAGGGCGAGCGTCCGCGCTGCGATGCGGTGGTGACGCGCACGCCGGGCTTGCTGCTGGGCATCGTCACCGCCGACTGCGCGCCGGTGCTTTTCTCCGACACCGACGCCGGGGTCGTAGGCGCCGCCCACGCCGGCTGGCGCGGGGCGATCGGCGGGGTCACAGACAAGACCATCGGCGCGATGATCCGGCTCGGCGCCGAGCCGCGCCGGATCCGCGCCGCTGTCGGTCCTTGTATCGCGCAGAAGAATTACGAGGTGGGCGAGGACTTCATGGCGCCCTTCCTTGAGGAAGACCCCGCCAACGCCCGTTTCTTTCGCGAAGGCGCGAGCGGCAAGCCGCATTTCGACCTCGAATCCTATGTCGCCGCGCGGCTCGCAGGGGCGGGGGTAGGGACCGTCTGGCTGGCGGGCGAGGACACTTATGCGCAGCCGGATCGCTTCTACAGCTTCCGTCGCGCCACCCACGAAGGCGCGCCCACTTATGGTCGCCAGATCAGCCTGATTGGCATCGCGCCCGAGGCCCGCTAGACAGCCGCCAAGATTTCTTCAGGAGAGACCCCAGTGAAAGACCGCAAGATCGGGAACCACCCGCTCGACCCCGCCACGCTCATGATGGGCTATGGCTTCGATCCCAAATTATCGGAACAGAGCCTCAAGGCCCCGATCTTCCACACTTCGACCTACGTCTTCAACAAGGCCGCGGACGGCAAGCATTTCTTCGAGGGTATCACCGGCAAGCGTCCGGGCGGCGGGATGGACGGGCTCGTCTATGCGCGCTTCAACAATCCCAACCAGGAAATCCTCGAGGATCGCCTCGCTTTGTGGGAAGATGCCGACGACGCGCTTGTCTTCTCCTCGGGCATGACCGCCATCGCGCTGCTGATGTTCTCCTTCGCGCGCCCCAATGACGTGATCGTCATGTCGGGTCCGCTCTATGCGGCAACCGAAAGCGTGATCATGAAGATCATGGCGCAGTTCGGGGTCCAGCATATCGACTTCGAAGCCTCGGCCACGCGCGAGGAAATCGACGCCACGCTCGAGAAAGCCAAGGCGATGGCGGCCGACAAGGGCGGCAAGGTCGCGATGGTCTATCTCGAAAGCCCGGCCAACCCGACCAATGCGCTGGTCGACGTGCAGGCGGTTCGCGCCGCAGTCGATGCGGCCTTCGGCGCCGACGACAAGCCCCCGGTGGCGATCGACAACACCTTCTTGGGGCCCCTCTGGTCCAAGCCGCAGGCGCATGGCGCCGACCTCAGCGTCTACAGCCTCACCAAATATGTCGGCGGCCATTCGGACCTCGTCGCGGGCGGCATCACCGGCAAGCAGGCGCTGATCAACCAGATCCGCCCGATGCGCAACACGCTGGGCGGCATCTGCGATGCCAACACCGCCTGGATGCTGATGCGCAGCCTCGAGACCTTGGAACTGCGCATGAGCCGCGCGGGCGAGAATGCCGCCAAGGTGTGCGCCTTCCTTCGCGACCACCCCAAGGTCGAGCGCGTCGGCTATCTCGGCTTTCTGCCAGAGGGCAGCCGCCAGCGCGACATTTACGACCGCCACGAACTTGGCGCGGGCTCGACCTTCTCGCTCTACCTGAAGGGCGGCGAGAAGGAGGCATTCGCCTTCCTCGATGGCTTGAAGATCGCCAAGCTCGCGGTCAGCCTCGGCGGCACCGAGACGCTCGCCTCCGCGCCCGCCGCGATGACGCATCTGTCGGTGCCCGAGGAGCGGCGCAAGCAGCTCCACATCACCGACAATCTCGTGCGCATCTCGATCGGCATCGAGAAGGCCGAGGATCTCATCGCCGACTTCGAAAATGCGTTGAGCCAGGTCTGATCCCCGAGCACAGGGCGAGCGACGCGCCAGCGTCGTCCGCCCTGTGTCGAAGAGAGGATCAGCCGCGGACGGCCTGCGCGCTTCGGCGCGACAGGACCGACGGGGTCGGGCCGCCCCGACCCCACTTTGCGCTACCCCCAATCCTCCACCAAATAGCCCCGCACCGCGGCGATGCGCATCAGCTCCTCGTCGGGGTTAACCGCGACCGCCTCGTCCGACCATTCGAAGGCGAAGGCGTCGCTATTGTGGTCGGAATAGAAGCGCACATGCGCGCGGGTGAGGCCCGCCTCTTCGAGCCACTGCTCGATCATCGTCAGCTTGGCCGCGCCATAGCAGTTGTAGCCGTCGATCTTGGCGTGGATCATGTCGTCGACCCCGCCCGTCGTGCCGGTGCCGATGACATGGTCGAAGCCCAGCGCCTCGCCGATCGCGGCGGCATAGAAGCGATAGCTAGCGGTCGCCATCACGACCTTGCGCCCCTCCGCTTTGTCGCGCTCGATCGCTTTCACCGCTCCGGGGCGCAAATTATTCGCCAGCGTCTTCTTCGCAAAGCTCTCGACCGCTGCCGCGAGGTCGCGCTCCTTCACCGCCGCGCCGATGAGGAGGCGGTGGTTGATTTCCTTCAGCCGCGCGCGGTCGATCGCCTTCACGCCATAAGCCAGCAGCGACAAGGCGACGAGCGGCAGCAGCGCGAGCCGCCACGGTGCCCGCTCCATCGCGCAGTGCAGGAGAAACGGCGTGTAGGTCGGACGGCGCGTGACCGTCTTGTCCATATCGTAGATCGCAAGGTCGGTGGTCATGCGCCCTCATCGCTTTCGTCTGGAATGGGAAGGAGCCAGCTGGTGACTTTTTCGCGGCGGAACAGCGCGCTTCGCGCGGCGGCAAGACGGGCGCCGAGGATCATCGCGGTGACGAGGCTCCAGAAGGCGACCCACTGGATGCCCCATTCGGGCTTCAACAAAAGGGCCGACAGCGCCAGCAGCGCGATGTTGATGTTGCGCCGCGCGGCCACGGCGTGGAAACGGCTGTCGAAGGGCTTCCACAAATGCATGGCGAAGTGGAAACGACGCTCGAACAAGATCTCGCTGCCCCGGATCGCGACATAGGCGGCGACGATGGTGGCGAGGAGGAGCAGCGCATAAACCGGCTCCAATGCCTTGTCGCCCTGCTCGAGGCCGCTCATCCAGCCGATATACCATAAGGGCGGATGGGCGATGTCGATCGCATGATCGAGGCGACGGCCCCAGCGATTGGACGTGCCGGTGATCTTGGCGAGCTTGCCGTCGATCGTGTCGGCAAGCGCGAAGAGGATGGCGGCGAGGAGCCCGAGGCCGAAGCTGCCGATCCAGAAAAATGCGAACGCCGCCAGCGCGAACAGCGCGGCAAGGAAGGTGACGCGATTGGCGGTCAGGCCGGCACGTGCGGCGGCGCGGGTCAGCTGGAAACCGATCGGGCGCATGACCGTCAGGCTGATGAGATCGGACACGCGCGGGGTCGCGGCGCCATAGAGCGCGCGCTCGATGGCCTCGCAATCGGCCTCCTCTCCCAATGGCGCGATGAAGGGACGGTGACGCTGGTCGATGGCGGCAAGGTCGACATCCTCGGCCTGGATCAGCGTCATGACCGACGCCTTGCCACCCTCGCCGCCGATCAGCCGCTGCGCCTCGATCCGCTCGCCGGGTCGGCTGGCATGGGCGAGCACGGCGGTGCCGCGATAGCACAGCACATGACCGGGACGGCGGCGCAGATAGTCGATCCAGCCGGGACTGACCGCATGGCCGCCATGCTGGATCATCACCGGGCGGGCCCCATCCTCGCGCAGCGCATCCTCGCCCGCCGCCTCGAGCCCCATCATCGCGGCAACGCGATAGGCGCGCATGCGCGGCTTGAGGCCGAACGGGCTGATCGCGCCGTCGCCGAGCGGCACGAAGAGCATCGGCCGCTCGGTGCCATGGGGAAAATGCCCGCTCATCCGCCCTTGCTAGACGGGGCCGTGCACCAACGCCAAGCCTTTTGGCGCGCTTGTCGCTTGCGGGGGCGCGCGCTTTGCCCCATTTGTGGGCATCTATGGGGGATCCCGCCACCACCGATGCCCGCGAAGGCGCGAACCGGCTTGCGCCCAGCGGCGCGCTGACCATCTCGCGCGTCGGCAGCTTCGAGCGCGATATCGCCGCCGCGCCCGACCCGCTCGTCATCGACCTTGCCCAGGTCGAGACGATGGACACGGTCGGCGCCTGGCTTCTTTACCGCACGAAGAAGCATCGCGGCGCGCAGCTCGCAAACGCCAGCCCGCGCGCGCAGGCGCTGCTCGACCAGGTCGCCGCAGCCGACCAGGAAGGCGCGCAGGTCCGCCCCGATCGCGGCCCCCGCCCGCTCGCCTTCCTCGAGGATCTCGGCGCCTGGGCACATGATTTCTGGAAGACGATGCTCGGCATGTTGGGCTTCTTCGGCGCGACGCTGCTCGGCTTTGCCAGCCTCATCCGCCACCCCCGGCGCTTCCGCCTCAACGCCGTCGTCCAGCGCTTCGACCTCGTCGGCGTGCGCGCGCTCGGCATCATCGGGTTGATGAGCTTCCTCATCGGCATCGTGGTCGGCCAGCAGGGCGCGGTGCAGCTGTCGCAATTCGGCGCCGAAGTGTTCACCATCAACCTCATCGGGCGCATCACCGTGCGCGAGCTGGGCACGCTGATGACCGCGATCATGGTCGCGGGCCGTTCGGGTTCGGCCTTCGCGGCCCAATTGGGCACCATGAAGATCACCGAGGAAATCGATGCCATGCGCACCATCGGCGTGTCGCCGGTGGAGGCGCTTGTCATCCCGCGCATCCTCGCCGCCGTCATCATGATGCCGCTGCTCGCCTTCTTCGCGATGGTGATGAGCCTCATCGGCGGCGGCCTGTTCTGTTGGCTGGTGCTCGAGATCCCGCCGCTGACCTTCGTCCAGCGCCTGCAGGAAGTCGTGCCGATTACCGACCTGTGGGTCGGTCTCATCAAGGCCCCCGTCTTCGGCTTTCTCATCGCGCTCGCGGGCTGTTTCCAGGGCATGCAGGTCAAGGGCAATAGCGAGGAAGTGGGGCTGCGCACCACTGCGGCGGTGGTGCAGTCGATCTTCCTCGTCATCGTCCTCGACGCGGTCTTCGCGGTCTTCTTTTCGCAGATCGGGTGGATCTGATGACCAACACGCCTCCCGGATGCGACCCGATCATCGAGGTGCGCGGCCTCAAGAACCAGTTCGGCGACCAGGTCGTCCATGAACATCTCGACCTCACCGTGTGCCGCGGCGAGATCATCGGGGTCGTCGGCGGCTCGGGCGCGGGCAAGAGCGTGCTGATGCGCTCGATCATCGGGCTGCAGCAACCGGCCGCCGGTTCGGTGCGCGTGCTCGGCGAGGAAATGATCGGCCGCGACGAGGACGAGGCCAAGAACATTCGCCGCCGCTGGGGCATCCTGTTCCAGAATGGCGCGCTCTTCTCGACCCTGACCGTGGCCGAGAACGTCCAGGTGCCGCTGCGCGAATATTTTCCCTTCATCCGCCCGCCGCTGCTCGACGAGATCGCGGCCTACAAGATCGCCATGAGCGGGCTCGGTCCCGAGGCGGGGCCCAAATATCCGAGCGAACTGTCGGGCGGCATGCGAAAGCGCGCCGCGCTCGCCCGCGCGCTGGCCTTGGATCCCGAACTTCTGTTCCTCGACGAGCCCACCGCCGGGCTCGACCCGATCGGCGCGGCCAAGTTCGACGAGCTCATCCTGTCATTGGCCAAGCAGCTCGACCTGACCGTGTTCCTGATCACGCACGACCTCGACACGCTCTATCATATCTGCGACCGGGTAGCGGTGATCGCCGACAAGAAGGTCATTGCGGTGGGGACGATCCCGGAACTCACCGCGCTGGACCACCCTTGGATTCACGAGTATTTCAACGGGCCACGCGGCCGGGCCGCAGCGCCCAGAGAGAAAGCCTAAGAGGGGGACATGGAAACCAGATCGAACCATATCCTCGTCGGCGCGGTGGTGCTTGCACTGCTCGCGGGCCTGCTCGTCTTCACGGTGTGGATCGCGGGGCTCTCGGGCTCGGCGAAGAAATGCTACGACATCTACTTCCCGGGCGGGGTCGGCGGCCTCAATCGCGGCTCCAACGTCTCCTTTTCGGGTGTGCCGGTGGGCGAGGTCCAGGGCATCAGCCTGTTGCCGCAGCGCCCCGAATTCGTCTGGGTGCGGATCAGCGTCGATGCCGACACGCCGGTGCTTCAGGGCACCGAGGCGACCATCTCGGGCGTCGGCTTCACCGGCGTCTCCGAAATTCAGCTGACGGGCGCGCAGACGGGTGCCCAGCCGGTCACCGACGTGGGGCCGCAAGGCTGCCCCGTCATTCGTTCCTCGGCGAGCGTGCTCGACAGCGTGCTCAACTCGGCGCCCGAACTCATCGACCGCATCCAGCGACTGACCGAGCGCATGGCCGAGCTGCTCTCGGACGAGAACCAGAATTCGATCTCCGATATCCTCGAGAATATCGAGAAGTCGACCGATACGCTGGCCGCCCGCGCGCCCGACCTTGCCGATGCCATCGCGCAAGCGAGCGTGGCGGCCGAGCGCGCCGGGATCGCGGCGGAACGCTGGGGCGCGGTGGCCGACACGACCGATGCGATCCTCAAGAACAATGCGGGGCCGGCGATGGCCGAATTGCAGGAGGCCATCGGTTCGATGAAGACCGCGACCGAGACGCTCGATGCCGCGGTGCAGGACGCGCGCCCGGGGCTGCAGCAATTCTCCAATTCGACCGTGCCCGAGGCCGACCGCCTCGTGCGCGACCTCCGCACCCTCACCCAGAGCCTCGAGCGCTTCTCGACGCGCCTCGACAGCGACGGCATCGGCGGTGCGCTGGGGCCCAAGAAACTGCCCGATTACGACCCCGGAGAGAGCCGATGACCCGCGCCTTCACCATCGCCGCCGCGACGCTGGCGCTTTGTGCCTGCGGGCTGCCCAAGCTGGGCGGGGAAGAACCGCCGCCCTATCTGACCACGCTCGCCTCGGACGTGCCCGAGCCGACCGGCACGATTGCGCGCGACCGCGCGGTCACCTTTGCCGTGCCGCTCACCCCCGAGGCGCTCGCCACCACCCGCGTCGC
This sequence comes from Sphingomicrobium arenosum, assembly GCF_026157085.1. Classification (NCBI taxonomy): domain Bacteria; kingdom Pseudomonadati; phylum Pseudomonadota; class Alphaproteobacteria; order Sphingomonadales; family Sphingomicrobiaceae; genus Sphingomicrobium; species Sphingomicrobium arenosum. The sequence goes on along the minus strand of NZ_JANPVN010000001.1, from coordinate 1,756,915 downwards.
CGCTTTTCGCGGCGGCACGGCGGTCGCCTATATTCCCGACCTGTTGCTGGTCGACAGCCCCGACAACCTCTTCCAGCAGCTCGTCTCGGAGACCGTCTATCGCTCGACCGACCTGCTCGTGGTCGACCCGCGCCAGCAGGATCAGGTCCCCGCGCTGAAGGTCACGGGCACGCTGCATCGCTTTGGCTTCGATGCCGACACCAGCGAGGTGGTGGTCGCCTACGAGGCGCTGTGGACCGACGGCGACCGCGTCGCCAGCCGCCGCTTCGAAGCGCGCGAGGATGCGATGGGATATGCCGACGACGTCGCTCCCGCGCTCAATCGCGCCGCCAACCGCGTCGCCGCCGACGTGGCGGGCTGGATCACGGGCAACTAGTCGTCATCCCAGCGAAGGCTGGGATCTATGCCGCCCCGAACATTCTCCAAGACATGGGCCCCAGCCTTCGCTGGGGCGACGGTGGTTTTTGCCAGGCTGTTGACGTCCTAACCCAGCGACTTCGACACCTGTTCGAACACGTCCTTCGACAACCCCTCGGCGTCGGCGACGCGGCGTAGCGCGGCGCGCATCTGTTCGGCGCGTTTGGGCTCGAAGCGCTTCCAGCGCCCGAGCGGGGGAACCAGCCGCGCCGCGACCTGCGGGTTGAGCTTGTCGGCCTCGATGATCATGTCCGCGAGCATAGCATAGCCTCGCCCCGAGGCGTGATGGAAAACCCACTGGTTGGCGGTGAAATTGCCCATCAGCGAGCGCAGGCGATTGGGATTCTTCAGCGTGAAATCGGGGTGCGCCTTCAGCGCCTCCACTTCGTCGAGCGTCGTCTCGCGCTCGGCCCGCGCCTGAATGCCGAACCATTTGTCAAGGACGAGATTATTGTCCTTGTAGCGCGCGTAGAAATCGTCGAGCGCCGCCCCGCGTTCGGGGGCGTCCAGATTGGCGAGCACCGCGAGGGCGGCCTGCCGTTCGGTCATGCCGGTGGCGCTGTCATATTGCGCCTTGGCGGCTTCGGCGCCCTTTCGTGCGTCGCCCGAGGCGAGATAGCCCAAAGCGATATTGCGCAGCGCGCGGCGGCCCTTGGCCTCGACCGAGAGATCATCGCCCGCCGGACGGTCGCCTGCGATGATGTTCTCGAGCTGGGCCCCGAGCGCCTTGCCGATCGCATTTGCGAGCCCGCGGCGCACCTCGTGCACCTTGTCCGGATCGATCAGCTCGAGCCGTTCGCCGATCATGCTTTCGGACGGCAACATGATCGCCTCGGCCTTGAAGGCGGTGTCGAGCGCCTCGTCGCCCAGCGTCGCCTCGATGGCGGCGATGACCGGCGTGGGGTCGAGCGCGGCATCCTGTTCGATCGCGGGAAGCATCGCACGAAGGGCGAGCTCCTGCAGCGCTTCGTAGCGGGCGAAGGCATTGCCGTCGACGCGGGCGAGCGCTGCCAGCTCGTCATCGGTACGATCCGACTTGAGCACGATCGGCGCCGAGAAATCGCGGTTGATCGACAGGATCGGGCAGGCATCGCCGATGGCGTCATAGTCCACCGTCTGTTCGGCCTCGGTCAGCATGAGCAGCTGTTCGCCGCCGCCGACCTCGGCCCCATTCTGCGGGTCGAGCAGCGCGAATTTGATCGGAATGGCCATCGGCTGCTTGTCGCTCTGGCCCGGCGTGTCGGGAATGTCCTGCTGGAGCTTCAACGTGCAGCGCCCGGCGGCCTTGTCATGGCTGAGATGCGCGCTGACCCGCGGCGTGCCGGCCTGGCTGTACCACAAGCGGAACTGGCTGAGGTCGACGCCGCTGGCGTCTTCCATCGCCTTCACGAAATCTTCGCAGGTCGCGGCCTCGCCGTCATGGCGCTCGAAATAAAGGTCGGAGCCGGCGCGGAATTTGTCGGGCCCGAGGATGGTGCGCATCATCCGGATTACCTCCGCGCCCTTGTTGTAGACGGTCGCGGTGTAAAAGTTGGTGATCTCGATATAGCTTTCGGGGCGCACCGGATGGGCGAGCGGGCCATTGTCCTCGGGGAACTGGATGGCGCGCAAGAGGCGCACGTCCTCGATGCGCTTCACGGCCTCCGAGTTCATGTCTTGCGAAAAGCACTGATCGCGGAAGACGGTGAAGCCTTCCTTTAGCGACAGTTGGAACCAGTCGCGGCAGGTGACGCGATTGCCCGACCAATTGTGGAAATATTCGTGTGCAACGACGCCCGCGATGGCATCGAAATCCGCGTCGGTCGCGGTCTCGGCATCGGCGAGGATGTAGCGCGAGTTGAAGATATTGAGACCCTTATTCTCCATCGCGCCGAAGTTGAAATCGTCGACGGCGACGATGTTGAACAGGTCGAGGTCATATTCGCGGCCATAGACCTCCTCGTCCCACTTCATCGAATCCTTCAATGCCTTCATGGCGTGCTGCGTGAGCGGCAAATCCTTCTCGCGCACCCAGATGTTCAATTCGACCTTGCGCCCGCCCATCGTCGTGAAGCTGTCCGAATTGGCCGACAGGTCGCCCGCCACCATCGCGAACAGATAGCTCGGCTTGGGATGCGGATCCTCCCACCGTGCCCAGTGCCGCCCGTCCTCGCCTTGGCCCTCTGCAACCTTGTTGCCGTTGGCGAGCAGGATGGGGAAGGCCTTTGCATCGGCATGCATGGTGACCGAATAGGTCGACAGCACGTCGGGGCGGTCGGGGTGGAAGGTGATGCGGCGAAAACCCTCGCTCTCGCACTGCGTGCACAGGAGGCCGCCCGAGGCGTAGAGGCCCATCAGCTGCGTATTGGCGCTGGGGTCGAATTCGACCGTGGTGACGACCTCATGCTTGTCGCCGGACAATTCGACGACCAGATCGTCGCCATCGAGTGTCCAGCGAGCATCCTGCCCGTCGACCTGCACGGTGAGCGGTTTCAACCCATCGCCCGCGAGCCGGAGCGGTCCGCCGCTGTTATTCTCGACATCGAGCGTGGCGCGCACGCGTGCCTTCGTCGGCTCAAGGTCCATGTCGAGATCGACATGACGAACCCACCATGCCGGCGGCTGATAATCCTTGCGATAGATCGCGGCATGCTCGGGCGCAGGTGGCGCCTCGGGGTTCATGCGTGCATCGGCCATGGTGGAAACTCCGTTTCTAATCTTACCCCGCGTCGGGGTTAGTCACTTTCATCGGGCGCTGGCGCGACCAAAGCGCGAGGACGAGGCCCAAAAGCGCCACCCCCGCGCCGGCAAGGCTCAGGCTTGTCCAGCGGAAACCCTCGAACAGGGTCGAGAGTGCCATGGCGACGATCGGCACCATGGCGGAGGAATAGGCCGCCTTGCCCGGCCCGATCCGCCGCACGACGGGATAATAGAGCGAAAAGCAGACGACGCTGGCGGCCAGCGCGAGCCACAGGAGCCCGGCGAGGTAGCCCCAGCGCCATTCCACCGTCGGCGCGCCGTGCAGGGCGTAGGCGATGATCCCGTCGGCCACCGCGCCGATCGCCATCGCCCAGGCGAGCAGCGAAAAGAGGGGGAAGCGTTTCACTTCCTCGCGCGCCTGGTAGACGTTGCTGACCGCCGCAGCGAGCAGCGCGAAAACGGTCCAGCCGACCCCGATCATCAACGCCGTGAGCGTGAGGTCGGGGCGCTCGCGCAGTTCGTGGAGGAAGAGGAGGCCGATCCCCCCCACCGCGACCAGCGTGGCGAGGAGGAAGCGCGCATTGGGGCGCTGGCCGAGCCACCACCAGCCTAGCAGGGCGTTGGGCAGCATGAGGAGCGCAAAGACGGTCGCCACCAGCCCCGAGGTGATGTGATGCTCTGCGGCATAGACGCCGTTGAAGTTGAAGCAGAACTGGCTCAGCCCGACGATCGCGGCGGCGCCGAGGAAGCCCGGCGTGGGTTTCAGGCTCTCGCCCTTCCACTTCGCCACCAGCGCCATGCCGGCGGCCGCGATGACGAAGCGATAGGTCACCGACCAGGGCGCGGGCACCACGCCCAACTGGTCCTTGATGACGATCCAGGTCGATCCCCAGATCAGCGTGAAGATGGTGAAGGGCAGCGCGACCTGCCTGAGGCCATCGGTGGGCAGGCTCATAGGGCCGCGATCGCCTCGGCGAAGGTCTTCACCGCGTCCATGTCCTGGTCCCAGCTGGTGACGAAGCGCACCTCGCCCGCCGCCCAGTCGTAGAAGTCGAAGCCCTGGCCTCGCAGGCTGGCGGCCTCCTCGGGCGTCATCTTCACGAACAGCTCATTGGCCTCGACCGGATAGACGAGGCGATCCCCGCAGGCCGCGGCGAGGATCTGCGCCGCCTTGTTGGCATTGCGGGCATTGGCGACCCAGATTTCATCCTCGAGCATCGCGAGGATCTGCGCGGCGGAAAAGCGGCCCTTGCTGTGCAAATGCCCCGACCGCTTCTTCATCACCTTGATGTCATCGGCAAGGTCGGGGTCGAACAGGATCAGCGCCTCGGCGCTCATCCCGCCATTCTTGATGAAGCCGAAGGACAGCGCATCGACCCCCGCCTTCCACGTCAGCTCGGCGGGCGAGCAGCCGGTCGAGACGACCGCATTGGCAAAGCGCGCCCCATCGACATGAAAGCGGAGGCCATGCTCCCTGGCTTTGGCGCCCAGCGCCGCCATTTCGGCGCGGCCGTAGGCGAGACCATATTCGGTGGCGTTGGTGACCGACAGGCAGGCGGGCTGGACCTGATGGACGTCCTTACGAATGCTTGCAAGCGCCCTGTCGATCGCCTCGGGCGCAATCTTGGCACCGGGACCGTCGAGCAGATGCAGCTTCGCGCCATGCGTGAAGAAACCCGGTGCGCCTGCCTCGTCCTGTTCGATGTGCGCCATGCGGTGCGTCAGGATCGAGCCCCAGGGCGGGCACAGCGCGGCAAGCGCGAGGCAATTGGCGGCGGTGCCGGTCGACACCCAGATGGCGGCGACGTCGGTCTCGAAAACCTCCGAGAAGGCCGCGTCCATCCTCTGCGACCATTGATCGCCATCATAGGCCGTGTCCTGCCGGTTGGCGGCGACCAAGGCCTCCATCACGGCAGGGCAGGCGGGGGCGGCATTGTCGGAGAAAAAGCGCATGCGCATCGCATGACTCGGCCTGCCGGGCACGTCAATCGAGCTTGCCCGCAAGTGAGGCAAAAAAATGGGGCCGGATCGCTTGGCGACCCAGCCCCGAGATCATAGGGAACATCATGAAGAAAGCCGTCGCTTTCAATTCCTTGTTCTACCGCAAGATGGTTAACGATTCCTGTATCCATGGCCCGCATCGTCAAATTTCGTCAGCCAAAAAGACCCGTTCGTCGGGGGCGGCGCCGTCGCACGGGAATTTGGCGGCTGTTGCTTCTCTCAGGGGCCTTCGCGGTGGCGGCATGGCTGAGTCACGACCCGGTCCGGGTGATCGAGGATCATCGCGACCGGCCCGTCATGGCGGGACGCTTTCCGCTATGCGTGGAATCGGGCGCGGATACGGCCTGCATCTCGGATGGGGACAGCATTCGGCTGGCTGGCGGCGCCCCGCTCAGGGTCATCGGCTATGACACGCCGGAAATCGGGCAGCCCCAGTGCGAGCGCGAGCGCGAGCTTGCGGTGCAGGCGCGCGCCGAACTCCAGCGCTGGGTCAACAGTGGCCCCTTCGACATCGTCTACCAGGCCGACCAGCGCGATCGCTACGGACGGCGGTTGGCGCGGCTGGAACGCGGCGGCGAGGATGTCGGCGAGGTCTTGATCGCCAAGGGCTTGGCGCGGCCCTATGACGGCGGCACGCGCGAGAATTGGTGCGCGTAAGCGCGGCTTCAGGCGACCACGCGGGCGGCGCGGACGTGAGGGCTTTCCTCGGCATCGGCAAAGCGGGTCGGGGCATCCGGGGCCGCGAGCGCGCTGCGCAGGACGCGGGTCAGGACGAAGGCGACGCTTCCGGCGATCAGGCTGGCAGTGGCAGTCGTCTTCATGGGTCCGGTCTCCTCTCGTCTTGCTGACTCTCCTGTAAACACAAAATGATGAACATTTCGCGAATAATGCGAGTCAAATGGACTGCTGATCAGAAGGGATTGAGCGTGTAGCCCTCGCGTTGCAGCAGTGCATGGGCGGTCATCGCCGACAGCGCCATCTCCACCCCCGGCATGAGGTCGGACGTATCGACATCCTGCGCCGCTGCCGACTGGCCGCAGACGATGATCCGCGTCCCCGCGCCGAGCAGCGCCTCGACCAATGCGCGATTGGGGTTCGCCTCATGGCCGTGCTGCGCCTCGAAACGCGCGTCCGACACGACCGAGAAGACCGCCGCGCCGTGGATCACCACGGCGGGTCGGATATCGGCGGCGGGCACGCCGGCGGCGCCATGCATGTTGATGAAGCGCGCGACACTTCCCAACGTGCGATTGCGATGATCCTCGGCCAGCTCGGCGCTGTCGAACGCATGGGCGAGGATGAGGCCCGGCGGCAGCGGCGCCGCGCCCTCGACGGCCGCATGCGGGCCGAAATCATCGATGATCGGCCCGGTCGGCCAATCGGTCGGCTGCGCGAGGACGAGGGCGAGGCCCAAGGCGGGGGCGGTGATCGGCATCTGCTACTCCTGCGGCGGATAGGCGGGCGCGGGACCGTGATCGAGGCTCAGCGTCTCGTTGAGCACGAACGTGTCGCCGGTCCAGCGCCAGATGTGCAGGTAGCGCCCGCCCCCCGTCAACTGCCACTCGCCGTCGTGACGTTCGTAGAATTGGTGGTGCGCCTCCTCGAGCGCGCCCCAGTCGCCGAGGGGCGTGATGGTGCGTGATCCCGGGGTAAGGAGGCGGCGGTTCTTATAGCCTGCATTGGCGCTCCCCGGCGCGCGACCTTCGCAGTTGCGGCGCATGCCCGCGATGAAGTCCTCGCGATTGTCGGCGGCGATACCGACGAGATCATGGACCATGCGATAGTCCGCATCGATCAGTGGCGCGACCGCATCGGGGTCGCAGCCCTCGAAGGCGTTCCAGAACAATTTGGCGTCGAGCGTTTCGATCGTGCTGGTGAGCGCGTCTCCCTCGGGCATCGGGGCAGCGGCGAGCGCCAGGGCGACGGCGGGCAGAAGGGTAAGCGACATGCGTTTCTCCTAGGTGTATTGTTTGACTGATACACGAAAGAGCGCCTGTTGCAATGTGGGGCCGCGAGCCTAGGCTGGCGCGATGAAGGGGAAGGAGTATCGCCGCGCGCTCGAACCGCTCGAGCATGAGCTCGTGCAGATGGCGCATTGGGCCGCCGCCACGGGCGAGCGCATCGTCGTGCTGCTCGAGGGGCGCGACACGGCGGGCAAGGGCGGCACGATCCGCGCCATCAGCCGTCACATCAATCCGCGCCAGTGCCGTGTCGTCGCGCTCGGCAAGCCGTCGGAGGACGAGCGCAGCCAATGGTATTTCCAGCGCTACGTCGCGCACCTTCCCAGCGCCGGCGAGATCGTGCTGTTCGACCGCAGCTGGTACAATCGCGCCGGGGTCGAGCGGGTGATGGGCTTTGCCAGCGAGGAACAGGTCGATGCCTTCCTCGACGCCGTCCCACGCTTCGAGAAGATGCTCGTCGAGGACGGTATCCGCCTGTTCAAATATTGGCTGTCGGCCAGCCAAGAGAAGCAGGAGGAGCGCTTTGCCGAGCGGCTCGCCGACCCGTTGAAGCGCTGGAAGCTGTCGCCGATCGATGTCGCCGCGCGCACGCGTTATGCCGACTATACCGCCGCGCGCGAGGCGATGTTCGCCAAGACGCATCGCGACCATGCGCCGTGGACGGTGGTCGATTTCAACGATCAGAAGCAGGGCCGACTGACGCTGATCCGCGACCTCTTGGACCGCTTGCCCGACACGAAGGTGCCCGAAGAGGCTGTCGACTGGCCCGCGCTTGGCCATCCGCCGCTCGAAGAGGATTTCGGCCTGATCGGCCCGATCGAGCATGACGATCAAGGCACCGGGCCTCGCCACTAAAGACAACTTATATTAACCCTTGTCCTGATTGGATGAAGGGGGACATCATGCCTTATCGTCACGCGCATTGGTGAGTGCTGGCCTGCATGGGAGTGATCCTCATCGGTTTTTGGCCGAGCTATTGGTCGGTCGCTTCGAGTGCGCGCTGGGAGCATCATTTCCATGGCCTCGTGTCGAGCCTGTGGGTGATCCTCGTGGCGACGCAGAGCTGGACCGCGCATCGCAAGTCGTGGGGCTGGCATCGCATGGCGGGCAAGGCGAGCCTGACGCTTTTCCCTTTCCTCATCGCCGGGCTGTTCGCGGTCGAGGCGATCAATGCCAAGGCCTATGACGCGGGCGAAGGTTTCCTCCTGCCGACCTACGGCCCCGCCTTCCTGTTCGGACTCGGCATCGCCGCGGCGGCCTATGTCACGCTCTACTATCGTGCGCTCAGCCAGCGGCGGAAGGTGTGGTCGCATGCGGCCTATATGCTCGGCACGCCGATGATCCTGTTCGAGAGCCCGGCAGGACGCGCGCTCAACCTGCACGTGCCGGGGTTCCTCATCGAGGGGCCGCAGCATGTCGGCCAGGCGATGGTCGGCATCCTTGTCAGCGATGCGCTGATGGTCCTGCTGGCGCTGGCGCTGTGGTGGCGGGCCCGCGCTCGCTCCAACGCCTTCCTCGTCGCCGCGGGGTTCATCGGTGCGCAGATGCTGTTGATGGCTGCTCTCTATTACGGTGCGGGCGTGGGGAGCGGTTTTGGCGGCGGGCTGGTGCGCGCGTTGGCGCTGGTGCCGACCGCGACCATGATCGGCATTGGCTTCGCGATCGGTGCGGCGTCGAGCTGGCTCGGCTGGCAGGCGGGCAAGCGGCAGGGGCTCGGGCGGACGGGCGCGCTGGCGGCGTGAGCGCATCCCCGCTAGACTCCGCAGCAAGCAGGGGCTGAAGGGGCGGGCGATGTTGAAGACGATTTTCCTGATGCTGGCGAGCGTGGTGCTGGGTTTCTACCTCGGGCGGCGCAGCATGGTGGCGGGCGACCCTGCCGGGGTGGACCGGACGGCGCCGGCGCGCATTCCCGGCGACATCACGCCGGCGGCGCGCCGGACGATGGAGGAGCAGCTGCGGCGCGGCGAGACGATCGGGGCGATCCGCACGGTGCGGATCGACACCGGCTGCGGGCTGAAGGAGGCCAAGGCCTTTGTCGATGCCTATGACGCCCGGCGAAAGGCGCCGCGGCCGGGGGATCCGATCGAGCGCTAGCGGCGCTGGCGAAAGGGCAGGGCGAAGCGGACGCGCGGGTGGTTGTCGTTGGCCTCGGGACCGCGGCGGCGCTGGCGGCGCGGCAGGAGCCCGAACAGGTCGGCGAGTGCGAGCAACATCGGGCCGATGACGAGAATGATGAGCATATAGGTCGACATGGACATGGCGCTTTTCCCCCCGGAAGCGAACGGTCATGGCTGGGTTCAATTCTGCGTTTAATTCACTCCGTTTAACGCGCGGTAAATAGAATAGACGGTGCCGCACCGCGCCGCGTTAACCATGGCCATTGGCAGCATCGGCGTGTGTCCCGAGCGGACAGGCGCGGCTGCATTCGCCTTAACCCTGTTTGCCAAGGGCTCGTGAACCTTGGTGGTCAACCATGCACCCATGGCACGACAAGAGCAAATCGGGCCCGGTGGGGCGTTGTGGGACTGGATCGGCGAGCATGCGCGCGACGAGGCGATGCGGCAGCTGGAGCGCGAGGGCTGGCGCCCGCCGCCGGGCCCGCGCGAGGCGGGCGACCGGCTGGCCTGGGCGGTGATCGTGGTGGTCGCGGCGGCGATGCTGCTGGGGCTGTGGTGGGGCTTTGCGGGCGGGCGGCACGAGGGGCCGACGCGGCTGGCCGAATGGAACGAGTTGCGCGCGGCGGAGGGCGTTGCGGGGCGGTAGGCTGTAGGACGTTTTCCCCTCTGCAAGTTGAGAAAGTTGACGGTGGGTCGGGGGGTGCCCGAGAGGGGCCGCATCGAGCCTGTCGCGAAGCGTCGGGACGAGGGCGCGATCGGGCATATGCGCACCATGACAGACAGGGCGCGTGTAGGACAGCGATGACTAACCCAGTTTACTTTGCCAGCTTGATCGGGAAGACTGTTCCGGCTCGGTAAGGAATAGTTGGGGGAAGTGATGAAGCCCGAGTGTGTCAAGTCAGGCGAGCGCGCGCGCCTGTTTCCGATCCTGTCCGAGACCTCGAAGGAGGGGCGGACGACATCCATTTTCCTCGCAACGATGACCGCGGTGCGCGAGTTCGGCACGCGGCTCTTGAGCAGTGTCGGCCAACGCGCGGGCAAAACGTCGCGGATCGGCACCTGGACAGAGATCACGTTCGATTGCGGGCCGCGCGAGCCTGACCTGGGCCGCCCTGACGGGCTGATCGTGCTCGATACAGGGCGGCGCAAGTGGACCGCGCTGGTCGAAGCAAAAGTCGGCAAATCCGAGCTGACCGCCGAACAGGTGAAGCGCTACCTCCAGCTTGCCAAGAAGAACAAGATCGACGCGGTCATCACCATCTCGAACCAGTTCAGCGCCTTTCCGCAGCATCATCCGATCGCCAAGGATATCGGTTCTACCAAGGGGGTCGAGCTATATCATTGGTCGTGGATGCACATCCTTACCGAAGCAGAACTGCTGACCGAGAATGGCGAGGTGGTCGATGAGGATCAGGCGCTGCTGCTGAGTGAGTTCAAGCGGTTTATCACGCATGAGAGCGCGGGGGTGCGTGGGTTCGACCGGATGCCGTCGAGTTGGACGTCGCTGGTGCAAAACGTGCAAGCTGGCGGGCGGTTGACGCGTAGCGGCGCGGTCGAGGAAGCCGCCGAGGCGTGGCAGCAGGAGTGCCGCGACCTGTGCCTCATCCTGTCACGCCAGCTCAAATGCGAGGTGACGCAGCGATTGAGCCGGGCAGCAGCGAGCGATCCCGCCAAGCGGTTCGAGGACGATGTGCGCGGCATCCTCGAGGATCACCAGCTCGCGGTCACGTTAGTGGTGCCCGACGCGGCGGCGGACATCGACGTCGTCGCCGATTTGCTGACGCGCAATATCCAGGTGTCGATGTCGCTGGCGGCGCCGGGCGACCGGGTGCGCAACACGGCGCGGCTCAACTGGTTGATGAAGCAATTGCCCGAGAAAGGTGTCGATGACGTACACGTGCGGTGCAAGTGGCCGACGACCTCGCCTGCAACGCAGGAGACGGTCGAGACGTGGCGCAATGACCCCGCGCTGATCGACGAGGGCAAAGGCAAGATGCAATGCTGGGGCTTCGATGTGATCGAGGTGACCGACGTCGGCGCCCGCTTCGGGTCGCAAAAACCCTTCATCGACGCGCTAGAGGCTGCGGTGGCCGATTTCTACAACGACATCGGCCAGCATCTGAAAGCGTGGCAGGCGCGCGCACCTCGGGTCGATCGCGATCGAGACAGCGTAGCGAAAGTGTCGCCGGCGGCCATTTCGCAGGATGCCGAGGCGGAGGCGTCGGGCCTCTAGCGCGCCCTGCCAGTCTTTTGTCTTAGCCCGGGAAGCGTTCGGGGTCGTTGCCGTAGCTGTGGCGTTCGCGGATCTGGCCGTCTTCGCCCTGAAGAAAGACCTCGACCTTGTCGGCGCGGCCCATGCGGCGGGCTTCGTCCCAGGCCTCGGCCTGCGTCTCGTGGAGGCTGGAGGCGCGTTCCCCGCCCGCGCGCTTGACCTGCCAGCCGTCGGCGTGGGGGGTGCACCAGATATTGTCGGCCATGATGATCGCTCCTCTATGGTTCGTTTCGTTGACGGACCAATGGGCGAGAGGGGCGCGGCGTTGCGCGCAATGGGGTGAGGTGAGTCGATAAGCCGCCGAGCGGCTGCATTTTGCCAGAAAGAGAAGAATCGTAATCTTACGCGAAGAATTCAATCTCCGCTGCCAGTCCGCCCACTTCATCAGGAAAAACTTTTCCTAGGTAATCGACAAGCCAGCGAGACTTCGACGCTGCCACATGGTTGTATAGTGGCGATTCAGTAAGAACATGATCCACCACAGCGCGTATATTGGTAGCTTCGAAATGCGACGAAAAATCTACGAAATACATGCCATCTTTATCGCGGCAGAAGCCGGTCGTATTAAGATTGAATAATTCGGCAAGCTCGTTTGAGACCAATATCCTAGGATTCTGAGATATCTTAGATTCGATACCGTACGCCACGACGAGCGCTTGGCTAAAAATGATATCATCTTCCTCGCTGTGCTTTCCGAACGCGACGCCGCCTCTGCACATAATTCCTCTGAATAGGAATCGCGCTTGTACTTGGCCAACGAGGTTACAGAAGGCTGAAAAGTCCTCTGGGGTTTGGCTAAATTTCTGCGAGATAATGATTGAGTCAGAAAATTGCTTAATAGAAACCGCGTCTGCGGTCTTTAGCGCACGTGCCTCTTTAAGTGTCTCGGTGATCAGCGGAAGATATCTCGGACCATCACTTCCCGAATGGCAGTCTTTTCGAACCATCTCGGAAAATCCGAGAATGTCTATGAACGAGACAAAATAATATTCTAGCAATTACGCTTCTTCCAACAAGGCGGCCAGCTTGTCGAACTCTACGCTGAACTCCTCCATCCGTTCGACCTTGTCTTTCCAAACATTTCCCTGCCACTGCGGGCCGATAGCTTTGGAATCCGCCTGTTCGATAGCAAAGACAGGTTTTCCTAATTCTTGCATCAAAGGAGCTAGACTCACGAAATCGGGGATTCGTGCGACAACACAACTTTCATCATCGAACCCATTTGATAAGTCCCGACCCTCCGCCGAATGTTTCTTCAGCACTGGAAGGAGCTTGTTCGCGAATCGTGCAGGAAGTTTGTTAATCCAAAACTTATAACCCTTCTTGGGTTCGCCACTAAGGCGCTTAAAGTTCTGAACAATAATGCCAAGAAACTTTGGCTTACCGTCACGAACGGGGAGGCCTAATGTCCTAAAATCTTCTACGATTTGGCTATGCTCACGGAGCCATCTATCAAAAATGGTCGATAGTGTTCCAAGCGCTTGTACGTTAAATCGATCAGGAACGGTTGGCACGAAAAAAGCGTCGCAAGCCAAGAAGCATGCCCTAGTGATAGCTCCCGAGCTGGGTCCGACATCAATCAAAATGAAATCAATATTCTCCGCTTCTGCGATGCGGTGCAAGAAGTCGCCAATGGCAACGTATGTTCTCTTTTCATGGATCTTATCAGAGAATCTTTGACTATGCGCTTCGGAAAGCGAGTCTTCTATATCGCTTAATGCAACATCCCCGCGGAGAAGGCTGAGGCCTTCGGTGATGTGCAAAAGCTCAACTTTTTCGAGGTCTACTTCCGAAGAGGTGCCTTCGATTCGCGGCTTCAAAGCCTCTAGCAAAGTTGTTCCAGGCAGCTCTTGCTCTTCACCGGTTTGCTCAGAAAGCTCATCGAGGCTGCTTATTTGCTGTGCAAGCATTAGTTCTGTAAGATTGCACTGAGGGTCGGCGTCGACGACTAGGACGCGATGGCCTCGCGCATGGAGCTTATGCGCAAGATTGAACGTCGTCGTTGTTTTAGAAACGCCACCTTTGTGGTTATAGAGGCTCGCGATTTTGACCACGGCTACTTAGCCCCCTCAAACAGCCCCGCACCCTCGTCGGCCGCATTCTCGGCCTTGCCGGCCTTCGCCTTCTGCCGCGTGTCGAAATTCTCCCACACGTCCTTCCAGTCGCCGCGGGTCGCGCCTTTCGAATATTCGGTGGCGCGGGTTTCGAAGAAGTTGGCGTGTTCGACGCCGTTGAGGAGCGGCGCGAGCCAGGGAAGCGGGTGTTCCTCGACCATGTAGATGGGCTTGAAGCCGAGCTGACCCAGCCGCCAGTCGGCGATGTAGCGGATGTACTTCTTGATGTCCTTGGCAGTCATGCCTTCGACCGGGCCCATTTCGAAGGCGAGGTCGATGAAGGCGTCCTCGAGGCGCACGACCTTCTGGCAGCAGTCGACGATGTCGTCCTTGACGCTCTGCGTGAGGCAGTCGCGTTCCTTCACGAATTCGTGGAACATGCGGATGATGCCCTCGCAGTGGAGGCTTTCATCGCGCACCGACCAGCTGACGATCTGGCCCATGCCCTTCATCTTGTTGAAGCGCGGGAAGTTCATCAGCATGGCGAAGCTGGCGAACAGCTGGAGGCCCTCGGTGAAGGCGCCGAACATGGCGAGAGTCTTGGCGATGTCCTCGTCGCTCTCGACGCCGAACTGGTTCATATAGTCGTGCTTGTCGGCCATCTCCTTATACTGGAGGAAGGCGCTATATTCGCTCTCGGGCATGCCGATGGTGTCGAGGAGATGCGAATAGGCCGCGATGTGGATCGTCTCCATGTTGGAGAAGGCGGCGAGCATCATCTTCACTTCGGTCGGCTTGAACACGCGGCCGTATTTTTCGTGGTAGCAGTCCTGCACCTCGACGTCGGCCTGGGTGAAGAAGCGGAAGATCTGGGTGAGCAGGTTGCGCTCATGCTCGGTGAGCTTTTGCGCCCAGTCGCGGCAATCCTCGCCCAGCGGCACCTCTTCGGGCATCCAGTGGACCTGCTGCTGGCGTTTCCAGAAGTCGTAGGCCCAGGGATATTCGAAGGGCTTGTAGGTCTTGCGGGCTTCGAGGAGGGACATGGTTCTCTTCCTTATTCTTCTGTCGGGCGTGCGGGCAGCGTGATCACGCGCCTACTGGCAGGCCAGGCATTCGTCATAGTCGGTGCTGGGCAGCTCGTATTTGGCGGCCTCGGGGGTGTTGTCGGCCTCGACGCCCCCGGCGAAGCCGGCGCGCTGCACGGACTTGGAGCGCAGGTAATAGAGCGACTTGATGCCGAGCTCCCAGGCGCGGAAGTGGAGCATCAAGAGGTCCCACTTGTCGACGTCGGCGGGGATGAAGAGGTTGAGGCTCTGCGCCTGGTCGATCATCGGGGCGCGGTCGCCGGCGAGCTCGAGGAGCCAGCGCTGGTCGATCTCGAAGCTCGTCTTGAAGGTCGCCTTCTCGTCGTCCGAGAGGAAGTCGAGGTGCTGGACGCTGCCGCCCTTCTCGAGGATCGAATTCCACACCTGGTCCGAGTTCTTGGACTTTTCGGTGAGGAGCTTTTCGAGGTGCGGGTTCTTGACCGACCAGCTGCCCGACAAGGTCTTGTGGGTGTAGATGTTGGCCGGGATGGGCTCGATGCAGGCGCTGGTGCCGCCGCAGATGATGCTGATCGACGCGGTCGGGGCGATCGCCATCTTGCACGAGAAACGCTCCATGGCGCCCATGTCGGCGGCATCGGGGCAGGGGCCGCGTTCCTTGGCGAGCATCATCGAGGCTTCGTCGGCCTGGGCGCGGATGTGCTTGAAGATCTTGTTGTTCCAGCTCTTGGCCATGGCGCCCTCGAAGGGGAGGCCGCGGGCCTGGAGGAAGCTGTGGAAGCCCATGACGCCGAGGCCGACCGAACGCTCGCGCTCGGCGCTATATTTGGCGCGCGCCATCTCGTCGGGGGCGCGGGCGATATAGTCCGAAAGGACGTTGTCGAGGAAGCGCATGACGTCCTCGATGAAACGGTGGTTGCCGTTCCATTCGTCCCAGGTCTCGAGGTTGAGGCTGGAGAGGCAGCAGACCGCAGTGCGGTCGGCGCCGAGGTGATCGCGGCCGGTAGGCAGAGTGATCTCGCTGCACAGGTTGGAGGTCGAAACCTTAAGGCCGAGGTCGCGATGATGCTTGGGCATGTTGTCGTTCACCGTGTCGGCGAAGACGATATAGGGTTCGCCCGTGGCGAGACGGGTCTCGACCAGCTTCTGGAACAGGCTGCGGGCGTTGACCTTGCCGCGCACGGTGCCGTCACGCGGGCTCTTCAACTCGAATTCCTCGCCGTCGCGCACCGCTTCCATGAACTCGTCGGTGATGAGAACGCCGTGGTGGAGGTTCAATGCCTTGCGGTTGAAGTCGCCCGAGGGTTTGCGGATCTCGAGGAATTCCTCGATTTCCGGGTGGTGGATGTCG
Source organism: Sphingomicrobium arenosum (assembly GCF_026157085.1). Classification (NCBI taxonomy): domain Bacteria; kingdom Pseudomonadati; phylum Pseudomonadota; class Alphaproteobacteria; order Sphingomonadales; family Sphingomicrobiaceae; genus Sphingomicrobium; species Sphingomicrobium arenosum. Next base: position 1,741,020 of record NZ_JANPVN010000001.1, on the reverse strand, counting down.
ATGTAGCAGGCGGCCGAGCCGCGGCGCAGCGAGCCCTGCGAAATGGCGAGGGTGAGGCTGTCCATCACGCGCACGAAGGGGATGATGCCCGAGGTCTTGCCGTTGAGGCCGACGGGTTCGCCGATGCCGCGGACCGAGCCCCAATAGGTGCCGATGCCGCCGCCCTTGGAGGCGAGCCAGACATTCTCGTTCCACGTGCCGACAATGCCGTCGAGGCTGTCGGAGACCGAGTTCAAGTAGCAGCTGATCGGCAGGCCGCGACCGGTGCCGCCGTTCGAGAGAACGGGGGTGGCGGGCATGAACCAGAGGTTCGAGATAGCGTCATAGAGGCGCTGGGCGTGCTTCTGGTCGTCGGCATAGGCCGAGGCGACGCGCGCGAACAGGTCCTGGTAGCTCTCGCCGGGCAGGAGATAGCGATCGCGCAGCGTTTCCTTGCCGAACTCGGTCAGCTTGGCATCGCGCGCGGGATCGGTCTCGATCTGGAAACGGCGCTCGTGAACCTTCTTCGAATCCGAGACGGTGACGTCGTCGGCATTCACTTCGCTGCTCGATGCGAGATCCATGATCTTCTCCCTAAGGCCCCTTAGCGGACATGGACCGACTCGGCTGGTCCGATGTTCCTGTTTCGTTCATATCGGTTCCAACCCCCTGTTGGAAGCCGCGAGAGGACAAAAGAGAGTCAGTTCAGCGACTTATCCCCATGATCCCCGCTACCCACAACTCGCCCCATGCCGGAAATAGGGATTCCCGGCCCCAATCGCTAGATGTTGCGGGGCGTGCCGTTGGTCAACACAAGGGATAGTGTCCGAGCCGCCTGCTTAACGCAAGAGTCATTTTTTCGACCGCGCCGCGGTTTAATCCGAATTGAACAACCAAATGGCTGGCTTCCGGGCTTTTTCGCGCCCCAAAAAATCTGTGGATGATTTTGTCCCGAAATGAGTCGCCGATGGCGCCCCTTCGACGGAGCCGCCCATGCATTGGTCGAAGAAAGGTGGAGGCGTGAGGACGCGGCGGGCATGAAGCAGTCAAACCATGCTCCAAGGAGAACTTGTCGTGACGCCTTTTGCCCTCGCCGCCGCCCTTTTCGCTGCCGCCCATCCGGCCACGCCCGCTCCCGCGCCGGCCGCGCCGGTAGGCTGTGTCGGCGAAGATATGGAGGCGGCGCAGGAATGCGCGGCCATCGCGGCAGCGGCGCGGGCCTTTTCGGCAGCCTATGTCGCGGGCGACGTGGAGGCGCTGCTCGATCTCTATACGCTGGACGGCGTGGCGATGGCGGGCGGGCGCGACCCGCTCGTCGGGCGCGAGGCGCTCGCGCGCTTCTGGCAGCCCAACGAGGCCGTGGCGGTGGTCGCGCATGAAACCGTGTCCGATGCGCTCGAATTGCGTGGCCCCGCTATCGCGATCGACCGTGGCATCTACCGCGGCACGACGCGGCGGGTGGAATCGGGCGAGGAGGCGAGCTGGGGCGGGCGCTACCTGATCGTCTGGGAAAAGGGCGCGGACGGGAAGTGGCGCATGGCCGAGGACATGTGGGCGGCATTCGAGCGGTAGGCCAAGAGGCGACTACATCTTTTGGTCCATGACGGCGCAATTCGCTTGAACTTTTCGGGCGCCCACCCATTTTAGACCCACGGACCGGGCCCCTCTGGCGCGCCCTCGACCGACCCCCGAGCGGGAAGGGCGCGTGATGTCGGACCGTATCGGAAGATTCCGATGCGTCAGGATGGGCCCCCTCTCCTTCCCCTCCCCATAGGCGCATCCCGGCGCATCGGTTCTTTCGATCATTTTTCGTCTCGTAATGGAGAAGATGATGACGGCCCGAATGTATCGATTGACCGAGATCCACCAGAAGATCGACGCGCATCTGCGTGCCGAGCAGCGCCGCAAGGTGCCCGACGGGGTGGCCATCTCGAAGCTCAAGAAAATGAAATTGCGCGCCAAGGACATGCTGTACCGACTGCATCTTGGATTGCGCTCCGAAACGTCGCGCTAAACGAGCGGCGCCACCGCCGGGGCATCTGCGGGTGCCTCGGCGGACCATTTTCTCGCGGGCGGGAGTGAACTTTCACTCCCGCCCGCGATTGAACCGCACAACAGGGAAAAATTCATGATCACAACCATCGCGCCGGCGCTGCGCGACTTCCTGCAAAAAGAAAGCGCGGGCGGCATCCTGTTGATGGTTGCCGCCGCGCTGGCAGTGGTGGTCGCCAATTCGCCGCTCGCCCCGCTTTACCGCGATTGGCTGGCCCTGCCCGTCGTCGCCGGGATCGGTGGCGCGGTGATGGACAAGCCGTTGCTGTTGTGGATCAATGACGGGTTGATGGCGGTCTTCTTTTTCCTCGTCGGCCTCGAGGTGAAGCGCGAAGTACTGACCGGCCAGCTGTCGAGTTGGCGCAAGGCCAGCCTGCCGCTGATCATGGCGGTGGGCGGCATGGCGCTGCCCGCGATCATTTTCGCCGCGATCAACTGGGGCGATGCGCAGGCGCTGCGCGGCGGGGCGATCCCGGCGGCGACCGACATCGCCTTTGCGCTGGGCGTGCTCGCGCTCTTGGGCAGCCGGGTGCCGGTGGCGTTGAAAGCCTTGTTGCTCGCGGTCGCGGTGATCGACGATATCGGTGCCATCGCGGTGATCGCGCTTTTCTATACCGACAGCGTGGCAAGCGACATGCTGATCGGTGCCGCCATCACGCTGGGCGCCCTGATCGCGCTCAACCGCGCGCGGGTCGCCGACAGCTGGCCCTATGTCGTGCTGAGCATCGTCCTGTGGGTCTTCGTGCTGAAGTCCGGCGTGCATGCGACGCTCGCCGGCGTGGCCGCCGCGATGACGGTACCGCTGGCTGCGCGGGGGCAGGAACCGCTCGTCCGCATGGAGCATGCGCTCCATTATTATGTCGCCTTCCTCATCATCCCCCTCTTCGGTTTTGCCAATGCGGGGGTGAGCCTTGCGGGCATCTCGTTGAGCGATCTTGTCGCCCCGCTGCCGCTCGGGATCGCGCTGGGGCTGCTGCTGGGCAAGCAGATCGGCATTTTCGGCTTCGGCTGGCTGGCGGTGAAGAGCGGGATGACGCAATTGCCCGAAGGGCTCAGCTGGCGCCAGCTGCACGCGATGAGCCTGCTCGCCGCGATCGGCTTCACGATGAGCCTGTTCATCGGCAATCTCGCCTTTGCCGATGCGGCGCTGGTCAACCAGGTGAAACTGGGCGTGCTGTCGGGCTCGCTGGTGGCGGCGGTCGCGGGCTATCTGCTGTTGAAGGCGAGCCTTCCGGAAGCGGTCGTCACCGACGAGGACGCGGCAGGCAAAAAGGCCCCGGCGCATGGTTGAATTCTTCTTGACCGACTGGCTCGGGACCCCGGCCTGGTTCTGGGCTGCCTTCCTGCTCATCGTCATCGTGCTGACGGCGTTCGACCTCGGTGTGCTGCACAAGGAAGATCGCGAGCTCGGCATCGGCGAAAGCCTCAAGCTCAGCGCGTTCTACATCGGCGTGGCGATATTGTTTGGCGCGTGGGTATGGACGGCGCGCGGCGCGCAGGCCGGCATGGAATATTACACCGGCTTCTTCATCGAGAAGGCGCTTTCCATCGACAATGTCTTCGTGATCAGCCTGATCTTCAGCTATTTCGCGATCCCCCGAAAATATCAGTATCGCGCGCTGTTGTGGGGCATCATGGCGGTGATCGTGCTGCGCGGCCTGATGATCGCGGGCGGGGCGGCGCTGCTCAGCCAGGCCTATTGGGTGCTCTACCTCTTCGCCGCCTTCCTGATCGTGACGGGGGTGAAAATGTTCTTCGCGGGCGACGAGGCGCCCGACATCGCCAACAATCCGGTGGTGCGCTTCATCTCGACCCATATGCCGGTCACCAAGGAGCTGCACGGGCAGCGCTTCCTCGTGAAGGTCAAGGACGAGGAGACGGGGCGGATGGTGCGCGCGGCGACGCCGCTGTTGCTGGCGCTTGTCGTCATCAACATTGCCGATCTCGTCTTCGCGCTGGACAGCGTGCCGGCGATCTTCGCGATCACGACCGATACGTTCATCGTCTATACGAGCAACATCTTCGCGATCCTGGGCTTGCGCGCGCTCTATTTCGCGCTCGCCGCGATGATCCACCGTTTCCATTATCTCAAATATGCGCTGGCCGCCGTGCTGGTCTTTATCGGGTCCAAGATCTTCGTCGCCGATTTCCTCATGGACGGCGGCAAGATCCCGGCGTGGATCAGCCTCGGGGTGACCTTCGGGCTGATCGCGGCGGGTATCATCTATTCGCTGTTGAAGACCCACGGCGAACCCGAGCCCGAATGGCCAGCCGAACCGGACGCCGGGGGGCGTGACTATGCAAACATTCAACAGGAGACCAAAGTATGACGATCAGGTTCATGGGCGCGCTTGCCGCCTGCACGATGATGGCCGCGCCGGCGATGGCGCAGGACAAGGATTGGAATTTCGGTGACGGGGTGAGCCCCGAGCGCTGGAGCCAGATCAGCACCGATTATGCGCAGTGCGACGCGGGCATGATGCAGTCGCCGATCGACCTTGGCGGCGCGAATACGCTGGCGCATGTGAAGGTGGACCTCAACTTCGGCACCGCCAATGGCGCGATGGCGGTGAGCGAGGAGAAGGTACAGGTCGATTTCACGCCCGGGCAGGGTTTCGGGATGATGAGCCACGAGCTCGGCCTCAACCTCCTCCAGGTGCATTTCCACACGCCCGCCGAACATGCCTTCGACGGAGCGCGTTATCCGCTGGTGGCGCATTTCGTCCATGCGACCGACGATGGCAAGCTGGGCGTGCTCGGCGTGATGTTCGCTGAAGGGCCGGCCAACCCTGAGTTGCAGAAGATCGTCGATGGCGTGGCGCGCGGGTCGGGCGCGGGGCTGAGCCTCGAGCTCGGTGCCTTGGTGCCCGAGGAATTGCACGTCTATCGCTACATGGGCTCGCTGACGACGCCGCCATGCTCGGAAGGCGTCAACTGGCACGTCGCCGACGTGCCGCTGACGGCGAGCGCGGAGCAAATCGCGGCGATGGAAGCGGCGCTGGGGCCGAGCGCGCGTTCGATCCAGCCGCAGAACGGACGACTGGTGACGCAGCCGCTGCGCTAGGGCCGGTTCAGGCAAAAAAGAAGGGCGGCGTCTCCGGGTGGAGGCGCCGCCCTTTCTTGTCACGACCGTCGGCTTATTCGGCGACCTCGGCCTCGAGGTCGGCATCGGCCTCGGCCTCGGTGCAGTCGCCGGTGCGGCGGCCCGAGAGGGTGCGGGTCATCGAATAATCGCCCTCGCCCGAGAAATAGGTGATGGTCGAGACGGTGCCATCGACGCCTTCCTCGGTGAATTCGGCGTCGACGTTGACGCGGATCTGGCCGCCCTGGCCTTCGCGCTGGCAGACGAGATCCTGCTTGATGCGGCCGCGGCGCACATAGGGGTTCTCGATGGTGCAATCATCGCCATCCTCGCCGAAGGCGGCGGCGGGGAGCAGCCCGTCCTCGCCGACGCAGATGTTGGCGGTGGTCTTGCTGCCCATCTCGGCGCTGGTCGCGGGATCGGTGCCGTCGGTGGAATTGAGCGCGGTGACTTCGCTGGTGATCTCGAAATTGCCCGGGAGCATGGCGTCGACCGGCGCGGCGGCCTCTTCCTCGGGCGCGGCGTCGCCGCCGCAGGCGACGAGGCCGAGCGCGAGGGCGCTGGTGGCGAGAATGCGTGCTTTCATGATGGTCCCCTCCTGTTGGATCCGTCGGTTGGCGGGTGGCTTCACGCCGCCTCGCCGGTGCAGTCGCCGACCCGTTCGGCGCTGACGTTCATCGTCATGGTCATGCCGCCCTGGTCCTCGGACGTGGCGCGCATGGTGAGATCGTAGGCGTCCTCGCCATATTGGCCGGTCATCTCCATGACCTGGGTGACGCCGTCCATGTTGCAGGTCATCTGCGCATCGATCTTGCCGCCCTTCAGCGAGAAGCGGTCATAGGCGCAGTCGTTATCCTCGCCCGCGAAGAAGCGTTCGTCGGGCTGTTCGACGTCCTCGGGCGTGAGGCAGGTGGAGAAGGTGCGATTGCCCATCATGTCCTGCATCATGGCGGCCATGTCGTCGGTCATGCCGGGCATCTTCACATCCTCGATGGTGATGCGGCTCTGCCATTCGCCGGCGCTCATGAAGCTGCCCTCGGTCATGGCGTCGCCGAGCTGGGCCTCGACCTCCTCGGCCGAAATCTTGCCGTCGCCGTCGGTGTCGCGCACCTCGCCGTCATTGCCGCCGCAGGCCGCGAGGCCGCCGACGAGGACAAGGGTGAAAAGGGCCGTGTGACGCATGGACTGGTCTCCCCGTGATTGGAGAGGCAGGTTGGACGGGGCGGGGCCGCTTGGCAAGGGGGCGCGCGGCGGATGGCGGCTTTCCCTAGCGGCGGCGGCTGGCGGGGCGGCGCGTGGGGGCGTGGAAATCGGGGTCCTTGCCTGCGATCCAGCCGAGGAAGGCGGCGAGGGCGGGATGCGCGCGCAGGGCGGGGGCGTCGTCGCCGATCAACGCGAGCGCCTTATTGTCGAGCGCGGCATGGAGCGAGCGGTGGCAGATGGGGTGGACGGGGCGCGTTTCCTTGCCACCGCGCGACTTGGGCACGGGGTGATGCTGTTCGACGCGGGCGCCGAGCGGGCGTTCGCACAGCCAGCAGGCGGCAGACGAAAGGTCGCAGGCGGGCATCGCCGCGCTAGCAGCGGCCCTTGCGGGTGCCGACATGGGCGGCGGTGACGTCGACGGTGCCGAGGCGGCCCGTGAGCGTCATCTTGTTGGTGGCGCGAAAGCCGGTGCCCGAATGGGTGCCCGACAGGTCGAGCGTCATGTCGCCCTTGTCGGAAGTGCAGCGGCCCTTCACGCGCATTGCGCCGCCCGCAAAGCGCGCCTCGCTGAACGAGCAGCGGGCTTCTTCCTGGACGAGGAGGCGTTCGAACTGGCCGCGGGCCTGCGCGGGCGTGAGGCAGCGTTCATAGGTTTCGACCCGGCCCTCGACCATGCGGCGCACGAGCGCGGGGACGTTCTGGCTGTCGACCGAGACGACGCGCGCCTCGACCGTCCACAGGCCCGGCTGGGGCGTGGGCGCGGCGGCAGCGAGCGGCGCGGCGAGCGCGGCGGCGGCAAGGAGGGGTAGGGTACGCATGGGTAATGGTTATGGCGCGGCGGGGCTGAATGCGGGCTGAGCGGCGGCGGCGGCCTGTTCCTCGTCGAGCGCGTCGAGGCGTCGGTCGATGCGGCGTCCGAAGAGGAAGACCAGCAGCGCGCCGGTGAGCGAGATGACCGCCATCATCGCAAAGAAGCCCGCGGGGCCGAGCGGCTCGTAGAAGCGGGCGAGGAAACCGGCGACGATGTTGGAGACGAAGGCGACGAGATAGGCCGCCGCCATCATCCGCGCATTGATGGCGCGGGGGGCGCGGCGCGACACCATCGCGAGCATCGTCGGCCAGACGTACATGAAGCTGGTGCCCGAGAGGAAGAAGGCGATGAGGGGAAAAAGGATTGAGGCCTTGCCGTCATCGCCTGCAAGCGCCGCGCCGAGGCCGAGCGTGCCGATCGACAGCGCCATGATGACCGAGCCGGTGGCGATCTTCTCGAAGTCGCCGACCGGGCGGCCGCGCTTTTCGCGGGACGACCACAGGCCCAGCAGGATGGGGACGACGACGACCGAGGCGAAGCTGTCCTCCGAGCCGAACCAGGGGACGGGCACGGTGCCGAAAGAGGTGTCGAGCGCCACGCCTTCGGCGACCCAGAGGAGGCCGACGTTAAACATCTGGTCGAAGGCGAGCGACCAGAAGAGGGCGATCGCGAGGATGAGGAGGACGAAGCCGAGCGTCGTGCGCTCGCTGGTGCTGAGCGCGGGGGTGCCGTCGCCGCTGCGGTGGATGCGATCCTCGGCGAAGTGGGGCAGGCCAAGGATATAGGCGATCCCGGCGAGCGCCATGACGCCGCCCGCCGTGCCGAAACCCGCGTGCCAGCCGTAGCGCTGGGCGAGCCAGCCGCACACCAGCGGGCCGATGATGGCGCCGATGTTGATGCCGGTGGAGAAGATGGTGAAGCCCTTGGAGCGGCGGGCCTCGTCGCGCTGCGGATAGAGGTGGCCGACCTGGGCGGCGACATTGCCCTTCAACGCGCCCGAGCCGAGGACGAGGAAAAGGAGGGCGAGGAGGAAGCTTTCCTCCCACACCATGAGGATATGGCCCGCGCCCATCAGCGCGATGCCGATCATCACGGTTGTCTTGGCGCCGAGCCAGCGGTCGGCGAGCCAGCCGCCGATCAGCGGGGTGAAATAGACGAAGCCCGCGTAGAGGCCGAACAGTTGGGAGGCGAAGGCCTGGTCGGACAGGGTGCCGAAGATGCTCTCGATGAAGGGCCTGAACCAGTCCATGCCCGCGACATTCTCGACATGACCGGGCAAGAGCAGTTCCTGCACCATGTAGAGGATGAGCAGCGTGCGCATGCCGTAGAAAGAAAAGCGCTCCCACGCCTCGGTGGCGGCGAGGAAATAGACGCCCTTGGGATGGCCCCACAGGTCGGCGCTTTCAAGGCGGCGGATGGCAGCGACTTCAGCGGGATCGGGATCGGTCATCGAGCGGTCTCCGCATCAGGGCCGAGCAGGGTGAGGACGCCCATCACCATCGCCTCGGTGCCGAGCAGGATCGAGCCGCGCGGGTCGACCTTGAAGAAGGGCGAATGGTGCGAGGGGATGGCGGGGCCGGTGCCGGCCTCGGCGGCTTCCCATGCATCGCGCGGGGTGCCGCCCACGACCATGTACATGCCGGGCACCTCGGTGTTGGGGGCGACGAAATAGGCGAAGTCCTCGGCCCCCATGCCGTCCTGCTCCTCGAAGGTCTGGAGCGTGTCCTCGCCGAAATGGGCGCGGAAGGCGGGGGTGAGGCGCGCGGCGAGCGCGTCGTCGTTGATCGTGACGGGCGTGCTCTCGAAGCCGACGCGGACCTCGGGCCACTGGTCTTCGGGCAGGCCGTTCATCTGTCCGACGCTGGCGGCGATGCGGCGGATACCGTCGAGCAGTTTCTCGCGAACCTCATTGTCGTTCGAGCGCACGGTGAGCTGGAGCTCGGCGCGGTCGGAAATGATGTTGTGCTTGAAGCCCGAATGGAAGCTGCCGACGGTGACGACGCCTGCCTCCAAGGGGGAGAGGGTGCGGCTGACGAGGGTCTGCAGCGACATGATGATCTGTGCGCCCATGACGATGGGATCGACCCCCTTGTGCGGGGCGGCGCCATGCGCGCCGACGCCATGGATGGTGATGTCGACCGAGTCGGAGGAGGAAGCGCTGAGGCCCGGCGCCATGATCAGGCGCCCGACGGGTTCGCTGGCGCTGGTATGGAAGGCGATGGCGTAATCGGGGGTGCCGAAGCGGTCGTAGAGCCCATCCTCCATCATCGCCTTGGCGCCGCCGATCCGCTCCTCGGCGGGCTGGGCGATGAACATGACGGTGCCCGACCATCGGTCCTTCATCGCGGCGAGCTGGCGCGCGGCACCGATCAGCGCGGTAATATGGGTGTCGTGGCCGCAGGCGTGCATGACGGGCTTGTCGACGCCGTCCAGATCGACCTGGCGCGCGGTCGAGGCATAGGCAAGGCCGCTATCCTCCTCGACCGGCAGGCCGTCCATGTCGGCGCGCACGAGGATCGTCGGCCCCTCGCCGTTGCGCAGCAGCCCGACGACGCCGGTCTGGCCGACGCCCTCGGTGACCTCGGCGCCAACGTCGCGCAGCTGTTCGGCGATGATGGCGGCGGTGCGGCTCTCGCGGAAGGAGAGTTCGGGATTGCGGTGAAAGTCGAGGAACATCTCCTCGAGGCTGGTTTCATATTGCGCCTCGATGGCGGCGCGCAGCGGGCGGGGGTTGTTGTCCTGCGCCTGAGCGGGCGCGGTGAGCATCATGGCCAAGAGGCTGGTCCCCAGAAACACTCGCTTGGTCATGCTTGCCCCCTTTTTGGCTGCCGCCACGTTGTCCAACGACAATATCCTGACCATATCGGCGGCCATGGCAATCCAAATCCGTACATCGCTGGCAGAGCCCGAAACGGGCGACGAGTTCAAACCGCACCGCCCGGCGCGGCCCGAGAAGGCCGAGGGCGGGAGGAAGTTCGTCCTGAAATCGGATTACGAGCCGGCGGGCGACCAGCCGACCGCGATCAAGGAATTGACCGAGGGCGTGCGCGATCATGGCGAGAACAGCCAGGTGCTCCTCGGCGTCACGGGATCGGGCAAGACCTTCACCATGGCCAAGGTTATCGAGACGTTGCAGCGCCCCGCGCTGATCCTCGCGCCCAACAAGATCCTCGCCGCGCAGCTCTATGGCGAGTTCAAGAGCTTCTTTCCCGACAATGCGGTCGAATATTTCGTCAGCTATTACGACTATTACCAGCCCGAGGCCTATGTGCCGCGGACCGATACGTACATCGAGAAGGAAAGCTCGGTGAACGAGGCGATCGACCGGATGCGGCACTCGGCCACCCGGTCGCTGCTCGAGCGCGACGACGTTATCATCGTCGCCTCGGTCAGTTGCCTTTACGGTATCGGGTCGGTCGAGACCTATTCGGCGATGACCTTTTCGCTGAAGAAGGACCAGAGCGTCGACCAGCGCGAGATCATCAGGAAGCTGGTGGCGCTGCAGTATAAGCGCAACGACAGTAATTTCGCGCGCGGCAGCTTCCGGGTGCGCGGCGACAATCTGGAGATCTTCCCCTCGCACTATGAGGATATGGCGTGGCGGGTGAGCTTCTTTGGCGACGATATCGAGGAAATCCTCGAGTTCGATCCGCTGACGGGCAAGCCGGGGGCGAAACTCGACCGGGTGAAGATTTACGCCAATTCGCACTATGTGACGCCGGGGCCGACGCTCGAACAGGCGCGCCATGCGATCAAGCATGAGCTGGAGGAGCGGCTCAAAGAGCTGGTGGCGGAGGGCAAGTTGCTCGAGGCGCAGCGGCTGGAGCAGCGGACGAACTTCGACCTCGAGATGATCGCGGCGACCGGCAGCTGCGCAGGCATCGAGAATTATTCGCGCTTCCTCACCGGGCGGCTCCCGGGCGAGCCGCCGCCCACCCTGTTCGAATATCTGCCCGACAATGCGCTTCTGTTCGTTGATGAAAGCCACCAGACGGTGCCGCAGATCGGCGCGATGGCGCGGGGGGACCATCGGCGAAAGATCACGCTGGCGGAACATGGTTTCCGGCTGCCGAGCTGTATCGACAACAGGCCGCTCAGGTTCAACGAATGGGACGCGATGCGCCCGCAATCGATGTTCGTCTCTGCGACCCCGGGGCCGTGGGAGATGGAGGAGACGGGGGGCGTCTTTTCCGAGCAGGTCATTCGCCCGACGGGGCTGATCGATCCGCCAGTCGACATCCGCCCGGTCGAGGACCAGGTCGACGATCTGGTCAACGAGGCGCGCAAGGTGGCGGCTGCGGGTTATCGGACGCTGGTCACGACGCTGACCAAGCGGATGGCCGAGGACCTCACCGAATATATGCACGAGCAGGGCCTCAAGGTGCGTTACATGCATTCGGACGTCGAGACGCTGGAGAGGATCGAGCTGATCCGCGACTTGCGCGTCGGGGTCTATGACGTGCTGGTCGGCATCAACCTGTTGCGCGAGGGGCTCGATATTCCCGAATGCGGGCTGGTCGCGATTTTGGATGCCGACAAGGAAGGGTTCCTGCGCTCCGAGACGTCGCTGATCCAGACGATCGGGCGCGCGGCGCGTAACGTCGATGGGCGGGTGATCCTCTATGCCGACCGGGTGACGGGCTCGATGGAGCGCGCGCTTAACGAGACGCAGCGGCGGCGCGAGAAACAGGTCGCCTATAACAAGGAGCATGGCATCACGCCGCAATCGACCAAGCGCGCGGTCGAGGATCTCTTGAAGGACGTCAAGGAAGCGGTGGCGGGCGGCGCCGATCATCCGCAGGCCAAGGCGCCGCCGATGGCGGGGCACAATCTGCGCGCCTATATCGGCGAGCTGGAAGAGAAAATGCGCAAGGCCGCCGCCGATCTCGAATTCGAGGAAGCGGCGCGGCTGCGCGACGAGATCAGGAAGCTCGAGGAGGACGAACTCGGCATTCCCGAGGCCGAACGTGCCGCGCCCAAGGTGGGCTATTCGAACGCGGGGCGGCCGGGCACGCGCAAGACGCGCTTTGGCAAGACGCGGGCGAAAAGGATGGGGGGACGGCCTTAAGGGCGGCTGGCGGCGCGGCGTGGCGACACGCTAGGAGGGTCGATGTCCGGGGGGATGAAGGAGTGACCGCATGGAGTTCGTCCTCGCCATGAGCCTTGCCATGTCCGCTGGCGAGTGCCGCACCATCGCCGACTTTTCCGATCCCGTCGAGCGCGCGCGCTGGGAGGTGGTCAATGACGGGGTAATGGGCGGGCTGTCGCGCGGGCGCCTGTCGGATGGCGATGGGGTGATGACCTTCTCGGGCGAGATCGTGACCGATGGCGGGGGCTTTTCCTCGATCAGGCGGGCGCTGTCGCCCAGTGATCTTGCAGGGGCCGACCGGGTCGTCGTGCAGATGCGCGGCGATGGGCGGGCCTATGAACTGACCCTGCGGTCGGACCAGCGCTGGCGTGGGCGGCGGGTGGCTTGGCGTGGCGCCATTGAAGCCGGTGAAGCGGTTCCGTTCGATGCGCTGTCGCCCTCGCTGTTCGGGCAGGCGCTGGGAGGGGCGGCGTTCGATGCGGCAAGCGCGCACAGCATCGGAATCATCCTTGCCGATGGACGCGACGGGTCGTTTCGCTTGGAGCTAGAGGCGATCCTTGCCTGTCGCGGATGAGGACCTGTTTTCGCGGCCTGGTATCGATGAAACGCCTTAACCCTATTTCTTATTAAACGGAAAATGACTGGCGATTTAGGCGGTGCTGGCGCTGGGACGGTTTCCAGCGGCTTTTGCGTTATTGGGGGGACTTCCAATGAAGAATTTCGTGATCATCGCCGCGGCGGTGAGCCTGACGGCTTGCGCCACGCACCCGGACAAGATTTCGGCGGCTTACGTGTCGCCGTTGAAGTATGAGACGTACAGCTGCCAGCAGCTTTCGGCCGAAATGTCGTCGGTCGAATATCGCACCAACACGCTTTATCACAACCTGAAGAAGCGCAACAACAACGACAAATGGGCGATGGGCGTTGGTGCCGTGCTGTTCGCCCCGGCGCTGTTGTTCATGAAGGGTAACAATGGGGCCCAGAACGCCGAATATGCGCAGCTGAAGGGCGAATATGAAGCGCTTCGCACCAACAGCGTGCAGCGCAACTGCGGCCTGACCTTCGCCGACGATCTCGACGAGCGGATCGACGAGGACTTCGTGCCGACCGACGCGCCGCAGAGCGACGTGATTTCGGGCACCGAAGCGCGCGATGCGCAGGAGCGTGCCGAAGCGCAGGCGCTCGAGGCCAATGTCTCGGAGTCGGGCGCCTACTAAGCGCCGCGCCTGAGGCGACAGGAGAGGGGTCGATGCGCATGCCCTGCGCATCGGCCCCTTTCTCTTGCCCGTTCGTCGAACCATGGTGGCAGGGCCGCGTCGGCTATGATCCACCGACGCGTCTTTACAACAGGGAGGGCGATGCGATGCATGACCATGATCTCGATCCTGAAGGGCGGCGGCTGCCGGTGCGGTTCGACGGGGCGTCGAACGGGGAGTTTTCGCCGATTCCGCCGAGCCGGCAGCAGCGCGCGGTCAATGCGCTGGCGCATGAGACGGCGGACATCCACAGCGCGAGGCTGAACACGAGCCGCCGGGCGTTCCTTGCCTCGACCATGGGCGCGGCAGGGGTGCTGAGCGCGTGCAACACGGTGCATGGCGAGGAGGGCGGACGCTTCAAGCTGGAAAAGGATGCCGCGCTCGATGAGGCAGCGGCGGACGCGACGCTCAGCGGGGACGAGTTCATCTGCGACGTGCAGATGCATTGCGTCGAGCCGAGCGGGGGCTGGATGGAAGGGCCCGACAGCGACCTGTGGCTGTCGGCCTTGAACGATGCTTTTCCGCAGCGGCTGAAATGCGATGCGAACTTCGACTGCTACTCGGCCGAGACGCTGGCCAAGGAGGTCTTCCTCGACAGCGACACCGATGCGGGCGTGATCAGCGCCCTGTGGGGCACCGACGAGACGAGCCCGACGCCGACGGCCTATGCCGCCGAGGCGCGCGACATCATCGACACGATCGACGGCGATGCGCATCGCTGCCTCATCCATGGCGGGGTGCTGGCCAACGAGCCGGGCGAGATCGAGGCGATGGACGCCAAGGCCAAGGTGCATGGCGTCAATGCGTGGAAGCTCTATCCGCAATATGGGATGAGCCAGGGCGGTTATATGCTCGACGACAGCCCGTTCGCCGAGGCGTTTTTCGACAAGGCGCGGAGCCTCGGTGTGAAGACGGTCGCGGTGCACAAGGGCATCTCGCTGTTCCGGCAGGACCCCGCCATGGCGACGCCGCGCGACATGGGGCCGGCGGCGCGGGCGAACCCTGATTTCACCTTCCTCACCTATCATTCGGGCTTCCAGCCGGGCGTGCCCGAGGGGCCCTATAACGAGGCCCAGCCCAATGGCGTCGATCGCCTGGTCCGCAGCCACCAGCAGGCGGGCTTCAAGCGCAACGAGGGCAATCTCTATGCCGAGATGGGGGCGACGTGGAAGATCCTGATGGGCCAGCCGATGCAGGCGGCCCATTATATCGGCAAATTGCTCAAATATTTCGGCGAGGATCGCATCCTGTGGGGGACCGATAGCCTGTGGTTCGGTAGCCCGCAGGACCAGATTCAAGCCTTCCGCGCCTTCGAGATTTCGGAGGAATTCCAGGAGCGCTACGGCTATCCGGCGCTGACCGACGAGGCCAAGCGCAAGATCTTCGGATTGAATGCCTCGCGGGTCTATGGTTTCGATCCGGCCAAGCTGGCCAAGGGCAAGTTCGACGCGCGGCGCGAGGCCTATGCGCAGGCGCGCAACCCGAGCTTCAGGAGCTATGGGCCGACAAGCCGGCAGGCGTTCCTCGAGATGCATGCCAGGACGCCGGGCGCGCCGGGATAGCGAAGATGAAGAAGGGGACGGCCTTGCGGGCGTCCCCTTCGCTTCATTGACGGTGGGCGGCGCCTAGCGCAGCCAGCCCTTGCGGCGCATCGAGATGGCGTAGGCGAGCAGCAGCACGCCGATCAGCATGATGACCCAGGGGAAGATGGCGAGCGCGCCCTCGGTGGTCCATTCGGGCGCATTGGTCATGGTCATCTGATAGACCATGCCGACGACCATGCCGAGAAGCGAGACGGCGAAGGCGTGGACGGCGAAGCGGTTGCGCATCAACAGCAGCACCGAACCGGCGATCGCGCCCCAGACGCCCAATGCCCAGAAGAATTCCATCCATGCGGGAAAGGCCTCGAGCATGGCGACGAGTTCGCGCGCGGCCTCGGGGCTGGGCGCCATGCCGCCAAGATATTCCATGTTGCGCGTCTGGCTCATGACATAGTCGTAGCCGCCAAAGCCGTTCCACAAGAGGCTGAGGATGCCGACGACCCACAGGTGCCAGGGCGTGGTCGGCGCTGCTGCGGTGTCGTTCGAGGTGACGATCGTTTCGGTCATGATGCTTCCCCCAGTTGAGGGCGCCATCTGTCGGGCGCCCGACGGTGAGGAAGGTGGCGAAAGCGCGGGGCCGCGTCAATCGTCGGTGGGCGCGGCACCCTTCCAGCGCAGCGTGAGGTTGCGGGCTTCGGGGTCGCTCCTGCGCTCGAGCGCGGTGTCGCCGAGTGCCTCGTCGAGCGCGTCCAGCGCGCCGTCGGGGCCGGTGGCGAGGAGGTCGAGGCCGAGGCGCTGCGCGGCCCAACCCACGTCGGCGAGCGCGGCGGGTGGGGCGTTGCCCTCCGCGTCGAGCGCGATGGGCTCGGGCGCGAGCAGCGGGGGCTGGAGGTCGATGCGCCATCCCGGCACGCGCTCCGCGATGCGGGTCTCGAAGGCACGATAGGCGCCATAGCCGGCGCCGGGGATGCGGCGGGCGCGGGCCTGGACGCGGCGATGCTCGCGGTCGACCAGCACGTCCTCGGGGTCGACGCCCGCGACGATCGAGACGATCTGGGTGAGGGTGTCGACCTGGCGCTGGACGGCCTCGGCGGCCTCGCGCCCGCGGGCTGCGGCAAGCGCGGCCTGCTGGGCGGCCTCGCCGCCGACATCGACCTGAAACTGCTCGATGTCGACGCGCACGGGGCGGGCGAGCGTGTCGGTCAAGGCACGCTCGGCGCGCGCCTCCGCTTCCCCGCGCAGGTCTGGGGTGAGGACGATGGCGGAAATGGCGAGCGGCTCGGCGTCCCAGTCGATGGTCAGCGTGTCGATGACGGCGCGGCTGTCGAATTCGCGGGCGAGCGCCTGGTTGATGGCGCGGGTGGACTGCGCCTCGAAGGCGATGTCGCGCAAGGACAGGGTGAGGGGCACGGCGAGGAGGAGGAGCGCGGCGATCATGACGAGCGACTGGACGAGCCCGCGCTTTTTCGAGAGCGAGGTACGAAAGCCGTAGAAGCGCGCCATGGCGGCGGCGGCGGCGGCGATGGTGACGAGGTTGGTGGTGAACAGCATGAGCGCGCCGCCGAACACGCTCCAGTCGAGGGTGGCGAGGCCAAAGCCGACGACGGCCAATGGCGGCATCAAGGCGACCGCGATGGCGACCCCGACGATGGTGCCCGAGCGGCCCTTGATCATGGCATAGGCGCCCGCGAGCGCGGAGAAGAGCGCGACGAAGAGGTCGAGCAGGGTGGGGCGGGTGCGCGCGGCGATCTCGCTGGTGATCTGCTGGATCGGGCTCAGGGCGGAGAGCAGGGCGGCGAAGAGGACGGCGGCAAGGACGCCGAAGAACAGGCCGCGCGCGCATTGGCGCATCCATTTGACGTCCCAGGTGGCGAGCGCGAAGCCCGCGCCAATGATCGGCCCCATGAGCGGAGACAGGAGCATCGCGCCGATGACCACGGCGGGCGAGGACATGATGAGCCCGAGGACCGCGATGCCCGCGGACATGGCGACCATGAAGATGTAGCGCGCATCGACCTGGCTCTCCTCGCGCAGCCGCTCCATCGCGGCTTCGTGATCGACGGTGCGGGTGAAGTGGCGGCGCCACTGACGCCGCAGGAGGGCGAGGATCTTGAGCTTGTCGTCGATCTCGATGGGTTTGGTCGCAGGGGAGGCGCTGTCGGTCATGGCGGCAGATGGGGAGCAAAGGGCGCGAAGATCAAGCCATTCTGTTGCGCCGAAGTCGCGAACATTGCTCTAATTTCGACGCCGCATTCTTGATGCTTGCGTCGCTGCAGCGCTCGCGACAACGTCCGGCAGGACGGAAAATGTGACGCGTTTGTGGGGAATTTTATCATGAAGAAGTTGATGCTGGCTGGCGCCGCGGCGCTGGCCCTGTCGGGCTGTGGTGGCGGTTCGGGCGGGAGCTCGGGCGGGGGTGGCACGCCGCCGACGGGCGGCGGTGGCGGCGCGCCGACGATCACGACCAATGGCAATATCAGCGTGGCCGAGGACAATATCGGTCCGGTCGAATTGTCGGCGAGCGTGGCGGGGGCGAGCTTCTCGCTGTCGGGCGGGGCCGACCAGGCGCTGTTCCGCCAGTCGGGCAATCGCTTCGAATTTCGCGCGCCGGTGAGCTTCGAGACGCCGCGCGATGCCAATGGCGACAATGTCTATGAGGTCGAACTGACCGTCACAGCCAATGGCCAGAGCGACAGCAAGCTGTTCAAGATCAGCGTGACCGACGCCAAGGAGGGGATCGATGCGGTGCGCGTGGCGAGCGGGCTGGGCCAGCTCGGCGTGGCGACGCGCAAGGGCTTCAACCAGGTCGTTGCGGTGCGCAGCGACATGAGCCTCGTGCAATATGACGTGACCACCAAGGCGGTGACCGAACTCGGCACGCCCAAGGGGCTGGGGACCGGGCATGACGCGATCCTTGCGCTCGGGCACATGGATTCGGGCGATGGCGATGAATGGCTGATCGCGGCCGATCGCATGGCCGGCGAGGTGGTGATCCTTTATTATGCCAACGGGCTCGACCAGGATCCGTTCGAGGTCGAGAATGTGCCCTTCACCGATCCGGGCGAGATCTGGGTCAGCATCTTCGGGCGCGATGTGGCGCTGGGCGACAATGGCTCGAAGGCGGCGGCCTATAGCGCCAGCGATCCGTTCGGCAACGTGCGCTATTTCACGCCCAACGGGTCGGGCGGAGGCAGCCTCAGTTTTTATGCGAACGGTTTCCACAAGCCGGTGCTGACGGGCGATTTCTGGGTCGATCTCAACGATAATGTGAACGAGTATAATTCTCCGGGCTCGAACCATTTCGGCTGGGGGCAGTTCGAAGGCGAGATGGCGACCGGCTGGACCCCGGACAGCCCGCAGGGCGTGACCTTCCCGATGTTCAAACAAGGGAGCGGGTCGGGTGCGCTCGAGAGCTTCCTCATCACCGGGGCGGCGTCGGTGAGCTATGTGACGAGCGACCTGTCGGACTATTTCGTCACGACGCGCGATGGCAAGATCTTCACCTATTCGACGATCTACGCACAGGAGTGGGGCCTGCCGGGCTGGGAACGGCGCGATGCGGACTTCGCGCCCGATGCGGGCAGCCTCGATGCGGTGGTGGCGAGCTTCCTCGTCGACGACCAGCCGGTCGGCGGCAGCATGCGCTTCCCGCTCATCGTCGATGCCGATGGCGAGATTTTCCTCGTTCGCTAGGAGCGGCCGGCATGGGGGTCTTGGCGAGGGCGGCGGGGCTGCCTAATTAGGGGATATGAAACAGATATCGCTCCTGATCGGCTCCGCCCTCCTCGTCACCGCCTGCGCGCGCACCGAACCGGTGAGCGAGGAGGAGTTGGACGAGGTGGTCGTCGAGACGCCCGCCCTTGGCGAGGGCGCGGACGACGACGGCCCGGCGGCGCTGCCCGCCGATGCCATGAGCTGGCAGATGGTCGAGGGCGCGGCGGTGCTGGGCAACGATCCCGCCAGCCCGGCGCTGAGCATCGCCTGCGGCGACAATGACGACGGCCTCGTGCTGACGCGCTATGGCGCGCCCGGCTCGGGCAGCGCGGGGACGCTGACGATCGTCGGTAACGGCACCTCGGCGCGCGTGCCGGTGGTCGCCGCCGAGGCGGGCGAGGAAGACCAGTTCAACTGGACGGCGACGCTGGCGCGGGGCGAGCTGGCGAGCAGCATCAGCACCGCCTTTGCGGCCGACGAGCCGGTCAACATCACCGCCACCGGGGTCGATCCGATCGTGGTGACGGCGGGTGGCGAGCTGCGCGGGCTGCTCGAGCGCTGTGTCGGCAGCGCCGAGGAGGAAAGCGAGATCGGCGATGCGCCGCTGATCGCCGAAGAGACGCCCGCCGCCGAGTAAATCGCGCGTCGCGAAACAAAGAAAAGGGGCGGCGGGTCGCGATGACCCGCCGCCCCTTTTTCATGGGCTCGGCTGGTGGCCGGGCGGGGCCTTAGAAGCCCAGCCCGAGGCCGACCATGACGCTCGCGTCATTGCCGGTGTCCTTCCACAGCGAGAAGCTCATCGCCGCGTTGAGGTCGATCGCCGAGGAGAGCATCGCGGTGAAGCCACCGTTGAAGCGACCGTACATGCCGTCCTCGATCTCGCTGGTGGTCCAGCTGTTGACGATCTCGGGGCTGGCGAGCTGCGCGAAGCTGTGGGTGCGCTGACCCGCGTCCAGTTCCTGTTCGGCGAGGAAGGCCGCATAGGGACGGATCTGGATGCCATAGCCTTCGAAATCGCCGCGCATCTCGATACCGGCATGGCCGCGCAGCGAGGAGAGCGAGACGTCGGAGACACTGAGGGCGAGGGCGGGGTCGCCGCCTTCGTCATAGCCGTCAACGTCGATCGAGACATGGTCGAGACCGACGACGGGGCCGATGCGCGCGCCCGCGAAGTTGCCGAGATAGCCGAGCTTGCCGCCCGCGATGAAGTGATCGCCGTCGAATTCGGCGGTCATCGGCAGGCTTTCGAGCACGCCGGCGCGGGTGAGGTCGAAGCTGTCCGAACCGAAGCCCGCATAGGCCTGCGCAAAGATCGGGCCGAGGGCGTAGGCGCCATAGACCGCGCCGGTGAGGCTGGTCGCATCGACCGCCGAGGAACCGCGGAAATATTCGCCTTCGGGCATACCGTAACGACCCGCCACGCCGAGCATGGCATTGCCGAAGCCAATTTCGGCGCCGACGGTGACGCCCGCGCCGTTCATGGCGAATTCGTCGGTGGTCATGTCCATCTGGCGGGTGCGGGTGAAGCCGTCGCCCTGGACATAGAGGTTGAGGCCTTCGGCGAAGTCGCCGTCGCGCGGCGCGGTGCCGCCGAGGCGGTTGCCGAGGACGCGGCCCATGTGATGGGCGTTTTCGAACGAAACGTCCGAGGGGCCATCGAGGGTCAGCGGGGCCTGGAGCTGGGCGTTGATGTAACGCGCGACGATTTCGTAGCCCGCCGAGGTGAGGTGCACGCCGTCGCCGTAGAAGACATATTGGTCGGCGACCGAGGCGTCGAGCGCGCAGACGAGGCTCGAGGTGTCGCCACCGGCAGCGGCCGCGAGGTCGAAGATCGGGCAGACCTGACCGGTGAGGCCGAATTCGGCAAGGTTCGAATTGATGACGCTCGACACCACGTCGAGGTCGAGGAAGTGGACCATCACGCCGTCGGCAGCATGGCCGGCGAGGTTCGAGACGACGCCCGCGCGCACATCCTGCGCATAGGCATCGCGAATGCCGAAGGCGGTGGCGGGATCGTCTTCGCCGAACACTTCGGGAAGGTTGGCGGTGTTGCCGTAGAGGAAGCTGATGTTCTGCGCGCCGGCGTCGACCAGCAGGTCGATACCGGTGGTGGCACCCGTCAGCGTGGCGGCGACGGCCGCGTCGAAGTCGGCGAGCGTGGCTTCGCCCGCGGCGACGGCCTGCTGGAAGTCGCGGCCGTCGTTGCCGCCGATCGAGATGGCAACGAGGTCATTGGCGTCGAACGTGCCCGAGACCGACGGGAAGACGTCGGGGCCGGCGCCGATGTAGCCGCCGTTGAGGAAGCTGCCGACCTCATAGCCGAAGCCCGGCAGGCCCGCATTGACGTTGCCGCCGTTGGCCATCGCGCCGCCGATGGCGAAATTGTCGACCTCGGCGCCGGTCAAATTGGCGAGCGTGTCGATATAGTTGGTGCCGCCCGAGAAACGTCCGGTGGTGTAGATCACGGTGGTGCGCGGGTCGATGCCGCCCAGCGCAAAGGCGTTGCCGGTGTCGGCATAGCTGTCCCCGAAGGCGACGATGCGATCGATGCGCTGGGCCGAGGCGGCCTGCGGCAGGGCGGTCGCGGCGGCGGCGGCCAGCATGGTGGCGCCGAGAAGGCGGGTCTTGGTCATGGCTTTTTCTCTCCTGACGGGGCCGTACTGCGCCCCTTGAAATGACGTGGAGCGACTGTTGCAAAAGGGCCTTCGCCAAGACAAGGGCGCGTGAGGGGGCGCGGCATGAATGCGGCTCGCTGTGGCCGCGAGGACACGCTCCTGCGTGGAGCGAACTTGGATAAAGGACTGTCCTACAGATAACCCATTAGGTTACATCGAAGCGACTCGACGAGGAGAGGTGACGATGCGACCCAGTGAATTTTCCAGCCCCGAAGCCCGGGTCGATTTTCTCGACCGGCTGGTCGACGGGCTGATCGACCGCGAGGGCGGCTATGTCCACCATGAGGACGATGCGGGCGGGGCGACGCGCTTCGGCATCACCGAGCGGGTGGCGCGTGCGCATGGCTATGCGGGGCCGATGGCGCTGTTGCCCCGCGCCGAAGCGCGGGCGATCTATCGGCGGCTCTATTGGCTCAGGCCCCGCTTCGACGAGGTCGCGCTGCTCGCGCCCACCGTGGCGGCCGAATTGTTCGACACCGGCGCCAACATGGGGCCGGGGGTGGCGAGCACCTTCCTTCAGCGCGCGCTGACGGCCTTGAACCGGCAGGGGCGCGACTATCCCGACCTCGTCCCCGACGGGCGGGTGGGGCCGAAGACATTGGCGGCGCTCAAGGGCTTTCTCGACGTGCGCGGCGAGGAGGGCGAAACGGTCCTGCTGCGCGCGCTGGAGGCGCTGCAGGGCGAGCGATACCTGCGGCTCGCCGAGAAGCGGCCGGCCAACGAAAGCTTCCTCTATGGCTGGCTCGCCAACCGGCTGGGCGAGGTGAAGTGAGGGGGCGGCTGCCGCGCTGGAGCGCGCGCGACTGGCGCGGAATGGTGGCGCTGGTCGCAACCATCGTGGGCGCCGGGGTGCTGACCGCCATGTCGGTGTGGATCGTGGCGATCATCGCGGCGGCAGGGCAGCGCGAGGAGGCGCTCGCGCTACCCGCGCTGAAGGCCTTGGCGCGGTCCAATTACGGGCTCTTGATGATCATCGGGACGGTGCTGCTGAGCCTCGGGCTGGCGATCAATCGGCGCAGCGTGAAGGCGCGGGCATTCGGCGCCGAGTTCGAGGCCGACGGGGGCGCGCGCCATCCCGATGAGGGCGCGCAGTGAGCGGAGGGCTGGGCCGATGGTGGCAGGGCCTGTCGTCGTTGCTGCGCGCGGCGCTGGTCGCGGTGCTGGTCGGGGCGCTGCTGCTGCCGCTCGCCTGTCAGCGCCAGGCGCGGCAGGCGGCGGCGCAGGCGCGGGCCGAGCGCGAGGGCGCGCGGGCCGAGGCGGCGGCGGGACGCGAGGCGGTCGAGGCGGTCGGCGCCCATGCCCGCGCCGCGAGTGACAGCGAGGCGCTGACCCGCGCCAATGACAAGGAGATACGCGATGCGACAGGTGCCGATGCGATGGTGGATGCTGGCGTGCATGGCGCCGGGCTTGACGGCCTGTGTCGCCGCGCCGCCTATCGTGACGACGAGCGCTGCAGATTGCGCGGGGCTGGTCCCCGCTGACTGGCGCGTTGGCGTGGCGGGCGCGCAACTTCCGCCCGATGCGGCAAGCGTCGGCGACTGGGTCGCCTTTGCCGACGCGCAGACGGGGCGGCTCGACCAGGCCAATGCGCGCACGCGCGATGCGCTGAGCATCGTCGAGGCGTGCGAGGCGCGGCATCGCGCCGCACACGCCAAGGTGACAAAGCGTGGATTTTTCACCCGGCTGGGGCTTTGATCCAGATTGTTCGCGCGTCGACCATCTGCTAGGCTAGATAGCGATATGAAACTGGAATTGCCTCCTCGCGACAAGATCCGCGCGCCGGTGTCGCCGCAGGCGCGGCGGCGCGCGCGGCGCTGGGCGCGGCGGCTCGCGGTGGCGGGCGAGACCTCGCTTTATGCGCTGGAAAAGGTCGGCGTGTCGCCGATCGCGCTGTTCGACCGGCTCAGCAAGGTGCGCGAGCCCAAGGATGCGGCGCGCTTGATCGCGCGCGGCGTTTCCTATGGCGACCATCCGCGCCAGAAGCTCGACGTCTATCTGCCGGTGCGGCGCGGGACGGCGCCGCTGCCGATGCTGGTCTTCTTCTATGGCGGCGGCTGGGTGAAGGGCGAGCGCGGCGAATTCGGCTGGGTCGCACGGGCGATGGCGGCGCGTGGATATATGGTGGTGATGCCCGATTATCGCCTCGCGCCCGAACATCGCTTCCCCGCCTTCATCGAGGATGGCGCGCTCGCCGTGAAATGGGCGGTCGAGCGGGGCCCTGAGCTGGGCGGCGATGCGGGCCGCATCGCGGTCGCGGGGCATAGTGCGGGCGGGCACCTTGCCGGCATCCTCAGCCTCGACGGGCGCTATCTGCAGGCGGCCGCCGTGGAAAGCGGCGCGATCAAGGCGGCGGCGCTCCTGTCGGCGCCGACCAATTTCCTGCCCTTCGTCGATCCGCGCGCGATCGCGGCGCTGGGGGCGCACGAGCCCGCGCACGAAACGCAGCCCATCCACTTCGCGCATGGCGAGGCACCGCCGATGCTGCTCCAGCACGGCACCGCCGACATCATCGTGCGGGCAAGGAACGCGCAGCAGCTGGCGCGGCGTATCCGCGCGGCAGGCGGCGAGGCGGAGTTGAAGCTCTATCGCGGGCTGACCCACTCGGACCCGCTGAAGGCGTTCAGCCCGTTGAGCGAAAAGGCCGACATCGCGGGCGATCTTGCGCAATTCCTGAAGGCGCGCCTAGGCTAGCGATCGGTTTCGCGTTCGGGGGGACGGACATGGCGCGTTTGTTGTTGGGGTGGCTGCTGTTCAGCGGAATCGGGTCGTTCATCGTCATCGGGGCGCCGAGCCTCGTCACGATCGGCTTCTTCATGCTGATCATCCCCGGTCTGTTGATGTCGCTGTTGCCGACGGCATTCCTCTACAGCGCCACTTTCGCGGCCTTCTGGTTTCCCTTGCACGGCATGATCGGCGAGTGGCGCGCGGTCGCGGTCGCGGCGGTGCTGACCTATGCGCTCCTGTGGGCGATCCCGCAGCCGTTCAACGCCGTCGGCGCGACGGCCTATCGCGAGGTGGACGAGCCCGACCTGCTGCCCGATACGCCCATCGAGGTGCGCGGCGAGGTGCTGGTGCGCTACGAAGCGAGCCGCCGTCACCTCGGCGGGCGGCAGGACCCGCAGCGCGCCGGGCGGATCGATGAGGATCCGGGTTATCTGTGCCGGCCTCTGTGCCAGGCGCTGTTGTTCACGCCCGGGGTCACGGGGGTCAGCGTCATCGAAACGATCAGCGGGAAGGAAGCGCGCTTCGTGCTGCGCCCGCGGGGGGCCTGTGCCACGAGCGTGGGGCTGTCGCGCGGCGACGGGCTCGATGAGAGCTTGATGCTGTCGATGGCGGCCGCGATGGACGAGAAGGAACTGTGCATCGAGCGGGTCGAGGCGCTGGTGGAGACGCCCGATGTCACCATCGTCTCGCAAGACATGATGGTGGGCGAGGCGGCAGGGCGCTGGAGCCTTGCCAACGGGCGGCTCGAGCATAAGCGGCTGGAGCTTTATGCGGGGGATCGGCTGGCCCTGCGCGTCTCGAAGACCAAGGTGCAACAGACCAAGGTGCCGCTGATGGTGGGCTTCACCGGGGCGATGGAAAACGCGCATTTCGCCTGGGCGCGCCAGACGCTCGGGGATCGCAACATCTATCAGGGGATCGCCCAAAGCTCGCTGCTCGATGAGCATACGACCATCCGCCTGTCGGTGTCGCGCGAGGCGGCGCGGGACGATGCACGCGGGGCGATCGCCGCCTTCCTCGCCGATCCGACCCGGGGGAAGGGCGATCCCGCGCTCGACATGGTCAATGCCTGGCTTGGCAGCTTTGCCAATTGGCGGGCCGCGCCGGGCGCCGGCAAGCCGAGCGTAGATGCGGCGGATGCGGCCCTGATCGAGGCGCTCATCGAGGATCGGCGGGTCACCAATTTCACCGCGCTGGTCTATCCGATCGAGAAGATGGACGACGTGACAATGCTGCGCGAGGCGGCGATCGAGCGGCTTGCCGAACTGCCCGCCGACCCCAAGGCGCGCGGCGAGATGCATCACCTCGAACATGTCATCAAGGCGCAGCCTGCGGGCGCCTATGCCGAGCTGAGTGCGACCGAGCGCGCGGTGGTGGAAAATGCCGAGCGGCGGCTCAACGCCCCCGCGCTGATCGAGCGGCAGGCGGATCGCGGCGCGGCGGCGGTACCGCTTTTGGTCGGAATCCTGCGATCCGAGCTCGAATGGCGGCGGCGGACGCTGGCGGGGGAACGATTGTCGGGGGCTGCAGCCTATGAGCGGGGGAAGGTCGTCAAATATCACGACCTGTCGATAAATGCGGCGCAGCGCGCGCTGTGCCGCCTCGGTCCCGAGGCAGCGGGCGCGCGCGAGGCGGTGGAAGCGATGATCGCCGACGGGCTCTTTACCGAGCGCATGCTCGAGGATCGCGAGGTGCAGCTGATGCGGGTGCGCATCGGCACGCCGGTCGAAGACATTGCCAAGCCTTCGAACATCATGGGGACGACCGAGGATTTCCATGCGCGGCTCAAGCGGCGCGCGGCCAATTTCCGGGCGGAGCGCGACTGCTGATCCCTTGAAAAAAGGGCGGCGCGCTCCCCACATCCGGGATCATGAGCGATACACCCAAATTTCACGGCACCACCATCATCGGCATCAAGCGTGGCGGCACGACCGTCGTCGCGGGCGATGGGCAGGTGTCCTTAGGCAATACCGTCATGAAGCCCAATGCCATCAAGGTCCGCCGCCTCGGGCGCGAGGGCAAGGTGGTGGGGGGCTTTGCCGGCGCGACCGCCGATGCCTTCACCCTGTTCGAGCGGCTGGAGAAGAAGCTGGAAGCGCATAGTGGCAAGCTGATGCGCGCGGCGGTGGAGCTCGCCAAGGACTGGCGCACCGACAAATATCTTCGCAATCTCGAGGCGATGATGATCGTTGCCGATCCCGACACGATGCTGATCGTGACGGGTAACGGCGACGTGCTCGAGCCCGAGGGAGGGATCGCGGCGATCGGGTCGGGCGGCAATTATGCGCTCGCGGCGGCCAAGGCGCTGTCGGATTACGAACAGGATGCCGAGAAACTGGCGCGCAAGGCGATGCAGATCGCCGCCGAGGTGTGCGTCTTCACCAACGACAATCTGACGGTCGAGACGGTATAAGCGATGAACGAACATATCCCCATCACCAAGGCGCAGCCGCTGACCCCCAAGGCGATCGTGGCGGCGCTGGACGAGCATATCATCGGCCAGAAGGACGCCAAGAAAGCCGTGGCGGTAGCGCTTCGCAATCGCTGGCGGCGCCAGCAGCTGGGCCCCGAATTGCGCGCCGAGGTGACGCCCAAGAATATCCTGATGATCGGGCCGACGGGCTGCGGCAAGACCGAGATCTCGCGGCGGCTGGCGAAACTGGCCGATGCGCCCTTCATCAAGATCGAGGCGACCAAGTTCACCGAGGTCGGCTATGTCGGCCGCGACGTCGAGCAGATTGCCCGCGACCTCGTCGAGGAAGCGGTGCGGTTGGAGCGTGACCGGCGACGGCGCAAGGTCAAGCGCGCGGCCGAGGAAGCGGCGCTGGAGCGGCTCCTCGATGCGCTGACCGGCAATACGGCGAGCGATGCGACGCGGGCGAGCTTTGCCGAGCGCTTTCGCGACGGCAGCCTCGATCAGGCCGAAGTGGAGATCGAGGTGGTCGAGGCGCCCTCCTCGCCCTTCGACGTGCCCGGCCAGGGCGGCATCGGGATGATCAATCTTGGCGACATGATGAAGCGCATGGGCGGCCAGATGCCGAGGAAGAAGCGCAAGCTGAAAGTGCCCGCCGCCTATGACCGGCTGGTCGAGGAAGAGGCCGACAAGCGGCTCGACGACGACGATGTGAACCGTGCTGCGCTGGAGGATGCCGAGGCCAATGGCATCGTCTTCCTCGACGAGATCGACAAGATCGCGGTCAGCGACGTGCGCGGCGGGTCGGTCAGCCGCGAGGGCGTGCAGCGCGACCTGCTGCCGCTGATCGAGGGGACGACGGTGGCGACCAAATATGGGCCGCTGAAGACCGACCATATATTGTTCATCGCCTCGGGCGCCTTCCATGTCGCCAAGCCCAGCGACATGCTGCCCGAATTGCAGGGGCGCCTGCCGATCCGGGTCGAGCTCCGCGCGCTGACCAAGGAGGATTTCGTGGCGATCCTCAAGGATACGCGGGCGAGCCTGACCGACCAGTATCGCGCGCTGCTCGGCACCGAGGAGGTGACGGTGGAATTCACCGACGAGGGCATCGAGGCGCTGGCGCGCATTGCGGCGGACGTCAACGAGAGCGTCGAGAATATCGGCGCGCGGCGCCTGCAGACGGTGATGGAGCGACTGCTCGAGGACGTCAGCTTCGAGGCCGAGGATCGCAAGGGCGAGACGGTGGTGGTCGATGCCGCCTTCGTCGAGACGCAGCTGAAGGATATCGCGGGCGATACCGATTTGTCGCGTTACGTCCTCTAGTCGGTGGCGGCGTCGGGCGCGCGGTAGCGCCAGGGGAGGCCCTTGGAGAAGGGGCTCCAGAGCGAGCTTTCAACCCCGGCGATGCGCAGTTGGCGGGCGACCCACTGGTTGCAGGTCATCGCCGCGTTGAAACTGCCGCGGCCTTCGTAAAAGGCGTCGGAGGGCCAGTAGCCCGGCGTGTCGAGCCGCTGGGGCCAGCCGTCCTCGGACAGGTCGAAGCTGGCGCGGACCGATTGCCACAGGCGGCGATATTGCGCGGGCGTGAGGCGGATTTCGGCGGCGGCGAAGCGCTGGGGGGCGTCGACATATTGGACGTGCATGACGCGGTTGCCCGCAAAGAGGGCGCCAAAGGCGGTGCTTGCCCTGAGGTCGCCCCAGTCCTTGGCCTCGGTATAGACGCCGCGGTCGCCCGAGCCGATCATGACGTGACCGGCATTGGCCCATGCGGGCTGGGCGAGGTCGGTGCCGGGGAAATAGGGTGCCCAGCTGACGCCCGCGGCCTCGATCGGCATGACGATGTCGAGATGGACGCCATTGTCGGTGAGATAGATAGGGATGCCCGTTTCGGCTTCCTCCCAGTCGGCGTTGACGGGGATGAGGCTGCCGAGGAGGGCGAGGCCGAGATAGGCGGCGATGGGGGCGAGGAGGACGAGTGCGATGGCACGCGGCCAGCGATGCTTGCTGCTCGATTTGCGCTGTTTTTTACGCTTACGGCTGGCCAATATTCATCCCCGTCGCCCCAGCGGAGGCTGGGGCCTATGCCGATTCACTAGCAAGAAGGTGTCGTTTAGTCTCGGCGGCATGGATCCCAGCCTTCGCTGGGATGACGCAAAGAAGAGGCGTCGTACGGCTCTACGCGACATCCGTCGGCTTCGGCGACCATTTTTCATGACAGCGCAAATCGTCCCCCGGACGATTTGGTTCAAGCTTTCTTGAAAAATGGTCGGGGAGACAGGATTCGAACCTGCGACCCCCACACCCCCAGTGTGATGCGCTACCAGGCTGCGCTACTCCCCGACCGGCCCGCGACCGTTTGGGTCGTCGCGGGACGAAGCGGCCTCTAGCGGCACATCGGCCCCCATGCAAGCATCTCTGGCAAAACATTTTCGCCCATGGTAGCGGACCCGCGACTTGAATTTCGGGGGGCCGGTTCCAACCCTTTGGTGGACCCGGGCGTTCCCGCCTAGCCAAGAGACGAGACGACATGATCCACCTTATCGCCGCCGCCGCCGCCGAACCCTCGGGCGCGGCCGCCTTCTTCTTCCAGCTGTTCCCGCTGCTGCTCATTTTCATCATCTTCTACATGCTGCTCATCCGTCCGCAGCAGAAGAAGATGCGCGAGCATCAGGCGGAGCTGGCGGCGGTCAAGAAGGGCGATCGGGTGATCACCGGCGGCGGTCTCATCGGCAAGGTCACCAAGGTGATGGACGATGAAGTCGAGGTCGATCTTGGCGGCGGGCTGAAGGTGCGCAGCGTCAAATCGATGCTCGCCAGCGTCACCGACAAGACCGCCAAGCCGGCCAACGACTAGGACATCGACCGATGCTCGAATTTGCGCGTTGGAAGGTCTGGGCGATCTGGGGCATCATTGCCGCCGGCATCCTCATGGCCATCCCGAGCCTGCTTTCGGAAGAGCAGCTCGAAAGCTATCCCGACTTCCTGCCGCAAAGCCGGATCAGCCTCGGGCTCGACCTTGCGGGCGGTTCCTACCTGCTGCTCGAGGCCGATGCCGAGGATCTCGCCAAGCAGCGGCTGACCGCGCAGGAAGATAATGTCCAGACCGAGCTGCGCGCCGACCCGCGCGTGCGGATCGGCGACGTGTCGACCGCCGATGGGCGCCTGTCCTTCATGGTGCGCGACCCCTCGCAGCTTGATGAAGCGGTCGAGCGGCTGCGTGCGATGACCCAGCCCGTCGGGCTGACCGGCCAGCGCGACTGGACCGTGTCGGTCGAGGATTCGACCCGCATCATCCTGACCCCCACCCCCGAAGGCGCCGCGAACGCCTTGTCGGACGCGGTGACGGTCGCGCGCGACGTCGTGCGCCGCCGTATCGACCCGTCGGGCACGCGCGAGGTGACGGTGCGCACGCAGGGCGAGAACCGCGTCCTCGTGCAGGTGCCGGGCGTCGAGGATCCCGAGGCGCTCAAGAACCTCATCGGGCGCACCGCGCGGCTCGAGTTCAAGCTCGTCGACCTCGAAGCCAATCCGGGCGAACTCAATGCCGGCCGCGCCCCGGTGGGCAGCGAGATCGCGCCCTATCCCGATGCGCCGCTCGGGCTGCCCTTCGTCGGTTATTCGACCGCCGACGGCGTGCCCCAGATCGCGCTGAAGCGCCGCATCATCGTGTCGGGCGACCAGCTCGCCGATGCCAATCAGAGCTTCGACCAGGATGGCAATCCGGTGGTCAGCCTCAAGTTCAACAGCCAGGGCGCGCGCCGCTTCGGGCGGACGACGCAGGAGAATGTGCAAAAGCCGTTCGCCATGCTGCTCGACGGGCAGGTGCTCTCGGCGCCCAACATCAACGAGCCGATCCTCGGCGGGCAGGCGCAGATCAGCGGCAATTTCACCGTCGACAGCGCCAACGATCTCGCCATCGCTTTGTCCTCGGGCAAGTTGCCGGTGAAGCTGGACGTGGTCGAGGAGCGCACGGTGTCGGCGGACCTTGGCAAGGATTCGATCGAGAAGGGCACGCTCGCGGCCATTCTCGGTACGCTGGCGGTCGTCGTCTACATGCTCGTCACCTATGGGCGGTTCGGCGTCTATGCCAACACCGCGCTCATCGTGAACGCCTTCCTGATCCTCGCCGCCATGGCGATGTTCAACGCGACGCTGACGTTGCCGGGCATCGCCGGTTTCGTGCTGACGATGGGCGCGGCGGTCGACGCCAACGTGCTGATCAACGAGCGCATCCGCGAGGAATTGCGGCGCGGGCGCAAGGTCTATGACGCGATCGAACATGGCTACAGGGAAGCCTCGACGGCGATCTTCGATGCCAACATCACCAACACCATCGCGGCGGCGATCATGTTCTACTTCGGCTCGGGGCCCATCCGCGGCTTTGCCGTCGTGCTCCTGATCGGCACCGTCACCTCGGTCTGGACCGCGGTCGTCTTCACCCGGATGCTGGTGGCGCGCTGGGCGCGCAAGGCGCGTCCCAAGACGCTCAACATCTGACGGGGCGGGAAAACATCATGAAATTGCTCAAGCTTGTCCCCGACAACACCAACATCGACTTCATGCGCTGGCGCAACATCGCCATCTGGATCACGATGGCGATGGCGGTCGCGGGCTTTGCCCTGACCTTCACGCGCGGCCTCAACCTCGGCATCGACTTCGTCGGGGGGCAGTCGGTCCAGGTCGATTTCGCGCAAGGCGTCGAGATCGAGGAGCTGCGCGCCAAGGTGAATGCGCTCGAGGTCGGCGATGCCTCGATCCAGCAATTCGGGTCGGATACCAGCTATCGCATCCGCCTGCCCAAGCCCGAGGGCGACGAGGCGGCGGCCAATGCAGTGGTGTCGACCGTGCGCGACATGCTCGTCGCCGAATATCCGGGGGCCGACGTGGGGTCGGGCGAATCGGTGTCGGGCAACGTGTCCGAGGAACTGGCGATGGACGGGACATTGAGTCTCGTGCTCGGCTCGCTCGGGATCGCGATCTACATCTGGCTGCGCTTCGAATGGCAGTTCGGGGTGGGGGCGCTGGCGACGCTGTTCCACGACGTGGGCGTGTTGCTCGCCTTCTTCTCGATCACGCAGTTGCAGGTCGACCTCAATATCGTCGCGGCGTTCCTGACGGTGATCGGCTACACGATCAACGACACGGTCGTCATCTATGATCGTATTCGCGAGAATTTGCGCAAATACAGGAAGATGGGGATCGTCGAGCAGATCAACCTGTCATTGAACGAGACGCTGGCGCGGACGATCTCGACCTCCTTGACGCTGCTGCTCGCGATCGGTGCGCTGCTGGTCCTCGGTCCCAAGGTGATCTTCGGGCTGACGGTGGCCATCTTCCTCGGCCTGTTCGTGGGTACCTACAGCTCGATCTACATCTCGGCGCCGATCCTCGTCTTCCTCGGGGTGACGTCGGACAGCTTCATTCATGATGAGGACAGCGAGGACAAGCAACGCAGGGACGACGGCGCAGTCGTCTGACGCGCCGCGCGATCCACGCCTTAGCCCTTGGCGAGTCCCATCCGGAAGGTTAGAGAAACAGTCATGTCCATTGGTCCCATCCGCGCGGCGCTGTCCGCTGCCATCATCGCCCTTCCGCTTTCCGCCTGCGCCTCCGGGGGCGGCACCGAGGCGATCGACACCGCTTATGTCGCGCGCGACGTCAACACGCTCTACGCGCTGGGCAAGGAAAATGCCGATCGCGGCAATTGGGACCGCGCCGCGCTCATTTTCTCCGAGGTCGAGCGCCAGCATCCCTATTCGGTATGGGCCCGCCGCGCGCAGCTGATGAGCGCCTTTTCGCATTATATGGACGGCAATTTTCCCGAGACGGTGTCGACCGCGCAGCGCTTCCTGTCGATCCATCCGGGCAACAAGGATGCGCCTTATGCGCA
This sequence comes from Sphingomicrobium arenosum, assembly GCF_026157085.1. Lineage (NCBI taxonomy): Bacteria > Pseudomonadati > Pseudomonadota > Alphaproteobacteria > Sphingomonadales > Sphingomicrobiaceae > Sphingomicrobium > Sphingomicrobium arenosum. Next base: position 1,708,588 of record NZ_JANPVN010000001.1, on the reverse strand, counting down.
TTACCTCATCGCGATGAGCTATTATCGCCAGATCGAGGATATCAGCCGCGACCAGAAGATCACGAGCCAGGCGCGCGCCTCGTTCGGCGAACTCATCCGCCGCTATCCCAACAGCCGCTATGCCGCCGATGCGCGCATCAAGGTCGACCTCGTCAACGATCAGCTGGCGGGCAAGGAGATGGAGGTCGGGCGCTTCTACCAGGACAATCGTCGCTGGCTCGCCGCCTCGGTGCGTTTCCGCAAGGTCATCGACGATTACGAGACGACGAGCCACACGCCCGAGGCGCTGCACCGGCTGGTCGAAAGCTATCTCGCGCTCGGCATTCCCGCCGAAGCGCAAAAGGCCGCCGCGACGCTGGGCGCCAACTTCCCCGACAGCAAATGGTATGAGCGCAGCTATCGCCTCATGCAGGAACATAGCCCGCAAGGATAAGGACTGATGCTCAGCCGGCTCGGCATCCGCGACATCGTGCTGGTCGAGCGGCTCGAGCTGGACTTTGCCGGCGGGCTGACCGTGCTCACCGGCGAGACTGGGGCGGGCAAGTCGATCCTCCTCGATGCGCTCGGACTGGCGCTCGGTGCGCGGGCCGATAGTGCGCTGGTGCGCGACGGCGCCGACAAGGCCGAGGCGGTGGCCGAGATCGAGCTGCCCCCCGGCCATGCCGCGCTCGCGCTGCTCGAGGAGGAAGAGATCGAGGTCGAGCCGGGCGAACCGCTGATCTTGCAGCGTCGCTTGAAAGCCGATGGCGGGTCGAGTGGCCGGATTGCCGGCAACAGCGTGCCCGCCAAGATCATGCGCGCACTGGGCGAGACGATGGTCGAGATCCACGGCCAGCATGCCGATCGCGGATTGCTCGATGCGCGCGCCCATCGCGGGCTGCTCGATGCGTTCGGGCAGGTGGACCTCAGCGCAGTCGAGGCGGCGTGGCGCACGCTGTCGGCATTGCGCAAGGAGCGCGCGGACCTTGCGGCGCAGGCCGAGGCCGCGGCGGCGGACCGCGAATGGCTCGATCATGCCATTGCCGAACTCGATGACTTGAACCCCATGGCGGGCGAGGAGGAAGAGCTCGCCGGGATGCGCCAGCAGATGAAGGATGCGGCGCGGATCGAGGATGATCTGTCGGGCATCGATCCCCTGTTGAACGGCGGCGAGGGCGCGCTGGCGCAGATGCGGCAGGCGGCGCGGGCGTTCCAGCGGGTGCATGAGGTGCATGAGGGGCTGGCGGGCGCGCTGGCGGCGATCGACCGCGCGATCATCGAGGCGGACGAGGCCGAGCGGCTGTTTGCCGAGGCACGCGCCGACCTCGTCCATGACCCGCGCGCGCTGGACGAGGCCGAGGAACGGTTGTTCGCATTGCGCGGCGCGGCGCGAAAGCATCGGGTCGAGGTCGAGGGGCTGGCACGGCTGCGCGAGGAATTGCACGAGAAGCGCTCGGCGATCGAGACCGGAAGCGAGCGACTGGCGGCGCTCGAGGGGGAGATCGTCGCGGCCGAGGCGGCCTATGACGAGGCGGCGGATGTCGTCTCGGGCGCGCGCGAGGAGGCGGCAGCGCGATTGGATGCGCGGGTGGCCGAGGAACTGGCGCCGCTGAAGCTCGGCGATGCGCGGTTCGTGACCGAGGTGCAGCCTGCCGATCCGGGGCCGCAGGGCATCGACAGGGTCGAATTCACGATCTCGACAAATCCGGGCTCGCCCTTCGGGCCCTTGGGCAAGATCGCGAGCGGCGGCGAATTGTCGCGCTTCCTGCTGGCGATCCGCGTGGCGCTGGCCGAGGTCGGCGGGGCGGGCACGATCATCTTCGACGAGATCGACCGCGGCGTGGGCGGCGCGGTGGCGAGCGCGATCGGCGAACGGCTGGCGCGGCTGGCGGAGAAGCATCAGGTGCTGGTGGTGACGCACAGCCCGCAGGTCGCGGCGCGGGGGCAGCATCATTTCCGCATCGCCAAGGCGAGCGATGGCACGGTGACGCGTACCTCGGTCGAACTGCTCAGGCCGGACGAGCGGCGCGAGGAAATCGCGCGGATGCTGTCGGGCGCGGCGGTGACCGACGAGGCGCGCGCGGCGGCGGCGAAATTGATGGAAGCGGCGTGAGCCAACAGGGAGAGAGACGCATGAACAAGCGCGAGATGAGCCAGACCCATGAGGGCACCGAATTGCTGCACGAGGTCTATGACGATGGCAGCGGCGTTGCGCGGCCCGGGGTGGTCATCCTGCCGAGCTTTGCCAATCGCGGCGCGGTCGAGGCGGAGTATGCCGAGCGGCTCGTCGCGCTCGGCTATTCGGTGCTGGCCGCCGATATCTTCGGCAAGGACATGCTCGGGCTCGATGTCGGCAAGGACGAGGACAAGCAGCGCGCCTTCGACACCATGAACGAGAAGCTCGAGGACCGCGGCGCCTATGTGAAGCAGCAGCAGGCCATCCTCGATTTCGCCAAGGGCCTCGATGTCGTCGATGGCGATCAGGTCGCGGTGATGGGCTTTTGTTTCGGCGGGCTGTGTACGCTCGACCTCGCGCGCTCGGGTGCCGATTTCAAGGTCGCGGGGAGCTTTCACGGGCTTTTGAAAATCCCCAATTTCGCGACGCAGAAGGTCACGCCCAAGGTTGCGGTCTTCCACGGCTGGGACGATCCGATGGCGCCCCCCGCCGACGTCGTCGCGCTGGGGCAGGAATTGACCGAACAGGGTGCTTGCGACTGGCAGATCCATGCCTATGGCGGGGTCGGCCATGCCTTCACCAACCCGCAGGCGGGCAAGCTGGAGATCGACGACGTCGTCTATGACGCCGATGCGGCGAGCCGCAGCTGGGACAGCTTCTGCGACCTGCTCGAGGCCACTTTTCGCAAATGACCGACGCGCCGCCGCCGGTGTGGCAGGTGCGTAGCGCCTATCTGCCGCTTCTGTTCCTGACGCTGGTGCTGCCTTGGGGCGCGTTTGCGCTCATCATGATGACGCAGGTCCTGGGCTTCGTCGAACCGCTCTTTTACTTCTACCTCGTCATGGCGGTGGGGGTGTTCCTCATTGCCGTGCGGCTCATCCGCGAGAAACAGTCGCCGGGGCTGTTTCGCGCGGCGAGCGCGTTGGCGGTGGTGTCGGCGGTGCCGGCCATCGCGTTCGTGGGATGGGTGATGGCGCATCATGGCTGATCTGGAGAAGATGACCGAGGCGGAGGCCGCCAACCGCCTGATGCGGCTGGCGCGCGAGATCCGGCGGCACGACGCGGCCTATCACGATCGCGACAGCCCTGAGATTTCGGACGCCGACTATGACGCGCTGGTGGCCGAGAATCGCGCCATCGAAGCGAAGTTTCCACATCTGGTGCGCGAGGACAGTCCGTCGAGGCGGGTTGGACACACGCCTTCATCGCCCCTGTCGAAAGTGACGCATGCGCGGCCGATGCTGAGCCTCGACAATGCGTTCGAGGCGGGGGACGTGCGCGATTTCGTCGGGCGGGTGCGGCGGTTCCTCAAGCTCGAACCCGATGCGGCGGTGATGCTGACCGCCGAGCCCAAGATCGACGGACTTTCCTGTTCGCTGCGTTACGAGGGCGGCGCGTTGGTGCTGGCGGCGACGCGGGGCGATGGCAGCGTGGGCGAGGACGTGACCGCCAATGCGCGCACGATCGCGGATATTCCCAAGGAGATTGCGGGGGCGCCTGACGTGCTCGAGGTGCGCGGCGAAGTGTATATGTCGACGGCGGACTTTGCGGCGCTGAACGCGCGGCAGGAGAAGGCGGGGGAGAAGATCTTCGCCAATCCGCGCAACGCGGCGGCGGGGAGTTTTCGCCAGAAAGATGCGGAAGTGACGCGGGCGCGGCCCTTGCGTTTCTTCGCGCATGGCTGGGGCGAGATTTCGCAACTGCCCTGCGACACGCAGAGCGGCATGGTCGCGTGGCTCAAGGATAAAGGCTTCCCGGTCGATCCGATGTTCACGACCTGCGAGGGCGCCGAGGCGGCGCTCGCGCATTACGACGCCATCCAGGCGGCGCGGCCCGACCTCGGTTACGAGATCGACGGCGTGGTCTACAAGGTCGATCGGCTCGATTGGCAGGAGCGGCTGGGGCAGGTGGCGCGCGCGCCGCGCTGGGCACTGGCGCATAAATTTCCTGCCGAACAGGCCGAGACGGTGCTGGAGGCTATCGATGTGCAGGTGGGGCGCACGGGGAAGCTGACGCCGGTCGGGCGCTTGAAGCCGATCGGGGTGGGGGGCGTCATCGTCTCCAATGTCACGCTGCACAATTTCGACGAGATCGACCGGCTGGGCGTGCGGCCCGGCGACAAGGTGCGGGTGCAACGCGCAGGCGATGTCATCCCGCAGATCGTCGACAATCTGTCGCCGCACGAGGGGCGCGCGCCCTATCCGCGGCCCGACCATTGCCCGGTGTGCGAGAGCGAGGCGCGCTCGGAAGAGGGAGAGGTCGATATCCGCTGCGAGGGCGGGCTGATCTGTCCGGCGCAGCGCTACGAGCGATTGAAGCATTTCGTGTCGCGTGGGGCGATGGATGTCGATGGGCTGGGCGAGAAGAGCATCGCCGAATTTCTCGAGCTTGGCTGGATCGAGAAGCCGTCGGATATCTTCACGCTGCACGAGCATCGCGAGGCGCTGATGGCACGCGAGGGGTGGAAGGAGACGAGCGTCGACAAGATGCTCGCCGCCGTCGACGCACGGCGCGGATTCGATGCGGCGCGCTTCCTGTTCGGGCTGGGCATTCGCCATGTCGGCGCGGTGACCGCGCGCGATTTGATGAAGGCGTTCGGGACGGTGGAGGCGCTGATGGACGTGGCGCGCTCGGATGGGGCGCTCACGGAGCTGACCAATGTCGACGGGGTCGGCGAGGTGGTGGCGCAGGCGGTGATCGACTTCTTCCACGAGCCACATAATGTCGAGGAAGTGACGCGGCTGATCGAGCGGGCGCGGCCCGCGGCCTATGTCGTCGAGACGGTCGACAGCGACTGGGCGGGCAAGACGATCGTCTTTACCGGCAAGCTGGAGGCGGTGTCGCGCGACGAGGCCAAGGCGCAGGCCGAGCGGCTGGGCGCCAAGGCGGCTGGGAGCGTGTCGTCCAAGACCGACCTGCTGGTCGCAGGGCCGGGCGCGGGATCGAAGCTCAAGAGGGCGCAGGAGCTTGGCGTGCGGACGATGACCGAAGAGGAATGGCTCGCCGAGGTGGCCAAGGCCTAGGGAGTGTGGGCGCTTCCTGGCCGGAAAACGGTAACGGCGTTGCCGGCACCGATGACATTTTCGGCGAGCGCGAAATTGGCGAGGTCATCGGCGGCCCCATTGCCGAGGCGAACGTGGTAAATACGGTCGGTCTCAAGCTTGGGCGCATCGCCTGAGTCTTCATACCCTTTTGGCGTCTGGCCATAAGTGATCGTCGCGACACCCTCGCCTTCAATAAGCGCAAGTTGCCAAAGCGGGGCACCCAATTGATCGGGGTCCCACCTCGAGAAACCCTCGTAAATGGCGAAATGCTTGATGGCGCTCGGATTGCAACGAAAGAGGGCGACGGCACAGAGTTCGAACGTCATCTCGTCGCTGCTGCCGCCCAACGTCACCTCCGCGACGGGTGAGCACGATCCCAGACCCAAGGCAGTCCACAGAACTAAGACGTGTTTGATGAGTGCGTTCATAAGACGCCAGTCATGCCGACGCCCCGTTCGCTGGCAAGCCCTGTTCGACTAGCCGACCGGCGTGGTGTCGGGCTCGACCTGCTCGATGGTGACGCGGCCATGGCCGCGCTGGATGAGACCGATGCGCTCGGCGGCGGCACGCGACAGGTCGATGTCGCGGGCATGGTGGAAGGGGCCGCGATCGTTGATGCGCACGGTGACCGACTTGCCATTGTGGGTGTTGGTGACCTTCACTAGCGTGCCGAAGGGCAGGGTGCGATGCGCGGCGGTGAGCTGGGCCGGATCGAAGCGCTCCCCGCTCGCGGTCGGGCGACCGGCGAAGCGCTTGCCGTAATAGCTCGCCCCGACGACCGGCAGCGGCTCGGGTTCGGCGAGGACCGACAGGTCGACCTCAGCGTCGAGGAGCGCGTCGGGATCGGTCTCGGGAACGGCGTCGGCCGGCGTGGCCGGGACTTCGCGCAGGACGGCGATGCGGTCGGGGTTGAGCGCCGCGGCGACGGGGGCCGCAGGCAGAACTGTTGCGCTACCGGCGAGGGCCATCAGGCCCGCCAGTGCGAGGGTCAAGTTCGTGCCCAGGTCGAAGATCCGCCCGTTTCCGCTCATGGGGAGAGGGGCGTATCGTCAAAATCTCAACGGTCCACCCAGTTAACCTATTTAACGGCACGGGCCGGGTTCGGGGTGCGACGAACCGAGTGAATCAGGCGGAACGGGTCAGGACGAGAACGCGCCACTCGCCCGTTCCGGAGTCGATACAATCGAGCCCTTGCGCCACATAAGCCTCGGCGACCCGCTCTGCCTGTTCATCGAGCAGGCCCGAGAGGATCATCGTGCCGCCGGGTGCCAGCGCGGCGGCAAAACCGGGGGCGAGGTCGATGAGCGGACCGGCGAGGATGTTGGCGATGAGGAGGTCGAAGGGCTTGGCGTTGGCGATGAGCGGATGGCCGAGCCCCGGCGCGGTGAGGAGCAGGACATGGCCCGCGCCCTCGCCGGTGGGGATGCGGTTGAGGCTGGCATTGGCCTCGGCGACCTCGATGGCGACGGGGTCGATATCGGAGGCGACGATCCTGGCCTCGGGCCAGAGCCGCTGGGCAGCGAAGGCGAGGAGACCGGTACCGGTGCCGATGTCGGCGATGTTGGCGAAGCGCTTGCCCGCCGCGCCCAATCGGTCGATGGCCTCGAGGCAGCCGGCGGTGGTGGCGTGCTGGCCGGTGCCGAAGGCGAGCCCCGCCTCGACGATGAAGTCGATGACGCCCTCGCGCTCGTCGACCGGATAGGCGGGGGTGTGGACGTAGAAGCGCCCGGCGCGGATCGGCTCGATCCCGGCCTGGCTCATGGTCACCCAGTCGGCCTCGTCGAGATGCTCGACGACCGGTTCGCCGGGCGCGAGTTTCCTGAGGAGCACCAGTTCCTGCGTGGTCGGCTGCTCCTCGAAATAGGCGCGCAGGCGCCATTCGTCGGGCTTGTCCTCGTCGGGTTCGTCGGCGGACAGGACGGGGGGCGCGTCATGCAGCGCAAACAGTTCATCACCATGCGCGGCGATATGCTCGGCCTGCGCTTTCGTGCAGGGCAGGGTGACGCGCCAGCTCACAGGCTGTCCACTTCCACGCCTTCGCCCATGGTGCGATTGTCGATCATCTCGCCCGTCTCCTCGGCAATGCGCGCGTCGAGCCGATCGCGAAGGCCACGCGCATATTCGCGGCAGGCACCGGGCTCGATGATATTCCCTGCGGCAAAGCGGCGGACCATGTTGCTGGCCGAGGGGTGCGGGGTGAGGAGGATGTCGCAGTCGAGCGCCTCGACGGCGTCGAGCGAAGCCCGGAAGGCCGCGAGATAGGCGGGGTCGCCCGTGAACTTGTAATCGTCGTGGCTGACCGGCGAGAGGCTGTCGACATAGGCGATGGTGAGGCAGCCGCGCTCGCCGCAATCCTCCCAGGTCCAGGACAAAGCGCCGGGGCTGTGGCCTGGGGTGTGAAACGCGGTGAGGAGCGTATCGCCGAGACGCAGGCTCTCGCCATCGTCGATGACGGTGTCGACCATGACCGGCGGGTGCGGATCGTGCATGCCGAATTGCGGGTCATCCTCGCCGACGATCCCGCGCTGGAGCAGCGGGGCGGCGGCGGCGCTGGCGACCATCTGTGCCTGCGTCAGTTCCTTCAGGCGGGCGAGACCCGCGACATGGTCGAAATGCTCGTGGCTGTGCGTGAGCCAATAGACATGGCGCAGCGAGAAGCCGAGCTGCTCGATATTGGCGGCGATGAGGTCGGCGCCCGCCTCGGTGCCGCCGTCGATGAGGAGATAGCCTTCGGGGCTGGTGACGAGCACCGAGGAAATGCCGCAGGTGCCGACGAGATAGGTGTTGCCATAGACGTGGACAGGCGGCGCGGGGGCGTCCCACTCGTCCCACGTTTCGCAGGCATCGGCAAAGGCGGCGGGCTTGAAGAAGCGCGGGCGCTCGTCGGCCATATTGCCCGAGACGGATTCGATGGTGCAGCCCGCGAGCAGGGTCGGCAGGGTCGCGAGGAGGGCGATACGCTTAGCGGACAAAGGAGGCTCCATTGACGTCGATGATGGCACCGGTGGCGCTTGCTGGCGCCTGAACCGCGAGCCAGCGGATGGTTTCGGCAATTTCGGACGGGTCGGCGACGCGGCCCAAGGGGATGTCGGCGAGCAGCTTGTCGCCGCCGCGGCTGTCGAGATAGTCCTCGGCCATGCCGGTCATGGTGAAGCCGGGGCAGACGGCGAAGGCGAGGATGTTTTCGTGGGCATAGCCGCGGGCTATCGACTTGGTCATGGCGACCATGGCGCCCTTGGAAGCGGCGTAATGCCAATGCTGGGGCGAGTCGCCGCGATAGGCGGCGCGGCTGGCGACGTTGACGATGCGGCCGGGCGTGTCTTCAGGGCGGCTGCGGAAATGGGCGATGGCGAGGCGGCACAGGTCGGCCGAGGCTTGCAGGTTGATTTGCATCGTACGGCCCCAGGCGGCGTGCCAGTCCTCATCGGAGGCATTGTCGGCAATGGGCTCGAACACGCCGGCATTGTTGATCAGCACGTCGATGCGCTGGTCGAGCGCCTCGAAGGCGGCTTCCCACAGGCGGCGGGGCGCTTGCGGGTCGGTGAAGTCGGCGGCGATGAGGTCGCCGTCGCCAGCGGTCGATTGGCCGACGACCTTGTGGCCGTCGGCGCGCAGGGCGTCATATGCTGCCTTGCCGATGCCGCGGCTGGCGCCGGTGAGAAGGATGTTCATGGGCGATCCCTAGCGCGGGGGTCGAGCCCGCGCCAGCATGGCGTTAGGCCGCCGAGACGTTGAGGGCGAATTCGGCCGAAGCGGAGGAGAATTCCTCGATCTGGCGGGTGAAGTCGTCGAAGTCGGCTTTCACGGTGCCGATCGAGCCCGCAACCTGTTCGGTCTCGCCGCGAATGGAGGCGATGGTCGAGCTCATGCTGTCGGCGGCGAGCGCGGTCTCGTCGACCGCGGCGGTGATGGTGGTGACGGTCTGCGCCTGCTGTTCCATCGCCATGCGGATGCGGTCGGCGGAGGACTGCACGTCGGTGACGGTCTGGCGGATGGCGGCGTTGGACGCGACGGTCTGGCCGGTCGCCTCGGTGATCGAGGCGATCTTGACGGCGATGTCGTCAGTCGCGCGCGCGGTCTGGTTGGCGAGGCTCTTCACTTCCTGCGCGACGACGGCGAAGCCGCGGCCCGCATCGCCCGCGCGCGCCGCCTCGATGGTGGCGTTCAAGGCGAGCAGGTTGGTCTGGCCCGCAATGTCGCGGATGAGGCCGAGGATTTCCTCGATCGAGGAGACGTGGAGCTTCAAGGCCTCGGAGGTGGCGACGGCTTTTTGTGCTTCATCGCCGGCGCGCGCGGCGATGTCGGCGGAGGTTTCGACCTCGAGCCTTGCATCCTCGATGGCGCGGATGAGCCCGGCGGCGGTCTGCGCCGCCTCGCGCATGGCGACCGCCGATTGTTCGGCGGCGGCGGCGACTTCGCTCGTCTTGCCGAGCATGCCGCTCGCGCTCTTCGAGCTTTCATCGGCTCTGGCGAGCATGTCGCGCGCCTTGTCGGCAGCGGTGCCCGAGATCTGCTTGACCTTGCGCTGGAACAGGCGGCCGTGAACGGTGCGTTCCTCGGCGGCCTCGCGCGCCTCGCAGACGGCGACCTGCGCGAGGATGACGTCGGCCGAATAGAGCATGGTGGTGAGGACGGCATCGCACAGGCGGCCGATCATCGGCGGATTGTCGCTATGCTTGCGTCGCGCGGCGGCCATGATCTCCATGGTCATGCGGCTGCGGCGCACGTTCCACTGGGGAATCGATTCCTCTTCGCCGAACAGGACGATGCCGATCTGGGCGACGTCGCGCACCCAGGTCTCGCCGAGTTGCTGCGCGAAGAGTTTCGTGACGAAGGTTTCGCCGCGATCCCCGAACTGGGTGCGCGCGGCCTCCTTCAGTTCCTCTTCGAGCGCGGGCCAGACGTCGGGATGCGCCTCGACGAAGGCGGGATTGGAGAGATAGGCCTCGACCCGCTCGGCGACCTGTGCGTCGCTGATCGGCTGGAGCGCTTTCATGCGGCGCTGCGAAATCTCGTTCATGGCCTTACCCTCTCCTCAAGGCGTGTCAGACGGCGAAACGCGATACGAAATTCTGGGTGGTTTCCCGGAAATTGCTGATCTGGTCGTTGAAGCGGGCGAAGCCTTCCTCGACGCCGTCGAAATCCTTGGCGACGCTTTCGGTGTCGGAACGGATGGTGGCGATGGTCGAGCTCATCGAGTCGGCCGCCAGCGCGGTCTCGTCGACGGCGGCGGTGATGGTGGTGACCGTCTGCGCCTGCTGCTCCATGGCCTCGCGGATGCGGTCGGCCGATTTCTGCACGTCCTCGACCGTGGTGCGAATGGACGCGTTGGTCTCGACCGTCTTCTTGGTCGATTCGGTGATGCCCGCGATCTTGGACGCGATGTCGTCGGTCGCGCGCGCGGTCTGGTTGGCGAGGCTCTTCACTTCCTGCGCGACGACGGCGAAACCGCGGCCCGCATCGCCCGCGCGCGCCGCCTCGATGGTGGCGTTGAGGGCGAGGAGGTTGGTCTGGCCGGCGATGTCGCGGATGAGGCCGAGGATCGATTCGATCGCCTCGACATGGCCCGAGAGCGCTTCGGACACCTCGACCGCCTCGGCGGCCTGCGATCCGGCGCGGGTGGCGACGTCGGCGGCGGTCTCGACCTCGTTTCGCGCGTCCTCGATGGCGCGGATGAGGCCGGCGGCGGTCTGCGCGGCCTCGCGCATGGCGACGGCCGACTGTTCGGCGGCGGCGGCGACTTCGCTGGTCTTGCCCAGCATGCCGCGCGCCGAGGTCGCCGAATTGGAGGCGCGGGCGCGCAAATTCTGGCTCTCGGCCGAACACAGTTCGACGACGCTCAGCACCTGATCGTTGAATTCGCCCGCCTGGCGCGACTGGACGAGGTCGGCTTCGGCGCGGGTGATGGCGATGGCGTGGTGGATGAAGCAGTCGATCTCGAGCGCCTGCAGGTCGGACAGGGTGCGCGCGAAGGCGACCGTCTGTTCCTCGCTGATCGCGGCCTGGCGCACGGCGACGAAGGCGGCTTCGGTCTCGGCGGCGACGCCCGCCAGCAGGGTCGACAGGCTGATGCCGTTGGCGAGCGATTTTTCGACATAATCGCGGCTCTGGTCGATCCAGTCGGGATTTTCGAGATCCTGGAACTTGCGGCGGATATAGGGGGCGATTCGCTCGGCAAGCTTCTCGACCTTCTCGGGCGGGAAGCTCTCGTGGACTTCGGGCGACTGGGCGTAGCGGCGCCAGAATTCGCGCGCCATTTCCATCTCGACGCCCTCAATCGCCTCGTAGAGCATCCGCGTACGGTGCGGCAGGTCGCCCGTCATGTCATACATGGCGAGGCCACGCGCGAGATCGTATTCGCCGTCGGCCTGCTGCTGGATTACCTTGTTCATACTCTTGCTACCCGTCCTTTACCCACGATGGTATTTTGGCTGTAAGGACGGCTTAGAAGAGAAGTGGTTAAAGGGGGGTTAGTGGGTGCCCGCCTTGCCATGTATTTCGCACTTCCCTATCGGGTGGGCGCAAGAACTTCCTGATGTGAGGAATTGGATGAACGCGCCCTCCTCGCGGCCCCTGTCGCCGCATTTGTCGATCTATCGCTGGCAACCACATATGCTGGTCTCCATCCTGCACCGCGTGACGGGGGCGGGGCTGACCGTCGTCGGGCTCGCCGTCCTGTCGTGGTGGCTGGTCGCGCTCTCTTCGGGAGCTGAGGCCTATGCGACCTTCGAGAATGCCATGGGGTCGCTCATCGGCCAGCTGGTGCTGGTGGGGCTGACCTGGGCCTTCTTCCAGCATCTCCTCTCGGGGCTTCGGCACCTCGTGCTCGACATGGGCGCGGGTTATGAATTGAAGACCAACCGTTTCTGGGCGGTGATGACCATCGCCGCCTCGGTCTTCGCGACCGCGCTCGTCTGGGCGATCTTCAAGGGAGTATTCGGATGAGCCGCGGGAAAAGCGCTTCGCCGCTCGCCAAGGTGCGCGGGCTGGGCTCGGCCGGCGAGGGCGGCGAACATTGGCTCTATGAGCGCTTCACCAGCGTGGCGCTGGTGCTGCTGAGCGTCTGGTTCATCGGCGCGCTCATCATGCTGCCCGACCTTGGCCAGGCGACGCTGGTCGAATGGCTCGCAAGCCCGTTGGGCGCGGTGCCGATGGCACTGTTCGTGGTGACGAGCTTTGCGCACGGCCTCGACGGTCTGAAGGTCGTCGTCGACGATTATGTCCATGAAGAAGGCAGCCGCATCGGTTGGCACTTCGTCCTCAATATCATCGCCATCGCCGGCGCGAGCTTCGCATTGTTCGGCCTGGCCAAGATCGCCTTCGGAGCCTGACGCCCATGTCCGCTTACAAGATCATCGACCATATCTATGACGTCGTCGTCGTGGGCGCGGGCGGCTCGGGGCTGCGCGCCACCATGGGCGCGGCCGAAAAGGGGCTGAAGACCGCCTGCGTGACCAAGGTCTTCCCGACCCGTTCGCACACCGTGGCGGCGCAGGGCGGAATCGCCGCGAGCCTCGGCAACATGGGCCCCGACCATTGGACCTGGCACATGTACGATACGGTCAAGGGTTCCGACTGGCTGGGCGACCAGGACGCGATCGAATATCTGTGCCGCGAGGCGCCGGCGGCGGTCTACGAGCTCGAGCATGCGGGCATGCCCTTTTCGCGCACCGAGGAAGGCAAGATCTACCAGCGCGCGTTCGGCGGCATGACGCAGAACATGGGGCAGGGCCCGGCGGCGCAGCGCACCTGCGCGGCGGCCGACCGCACCGGCCATGCGATGCTCCACACGCTCTATCAACAGAGCCTCAAATATGACGCCGACTTCTTCATCGAATATTTCGCGCTCGACCTGATCATGGAAGATGGCGAGTGCCGGGGTCTCATCGCCCTGTGCCTCGACGATGGCTCGATCCATCGCTTCCGCGCGCAGGCGGTGGTGCTGGCCACCGGCGGCTATGGCCGTTGCTATTATTCGGCCACCTCGGCGCACACCTGCACGGGCGATGGCAATGCCATGGTGCTGCGCGCCGGCCTGCCGCTCCAGGACATGGAGTTCGTCCAGTTCCACCCGACCGGCATCTATGGCGCGGGCGTGCTCATCACCGAGGGCGCGCGCGGCGAGGGCGGTTATCTCACCAACAGTGAAGGCGAGCGCTTCATGGAGCGCTATGCGCCGAGCGCGAAGGACCTGGCGAGCCGCGACGTCGTGTCGCGCTCGATGGCGATGGAAATCCGCGAAGGTCGCGGCGTGGGCGAGGAAAATGACCACATCTTCCTCCACCTCGATCACATCGACGCCGACATCCTTGGCGAACGTCTGCCCGGGATCACCGAGACGGCGAAGATCTTCGCGGGCGTCGATCTGACGCGCCAGCCGATCCCGGTGGTGCCGACGGTCCACTATAATATGGGCGGTATCCCGACCAATTATCATGGCGAGGTCGTCACGCTGAAGGACGGCAATCCCGACCATGTCGTGCCGGGCCTGTTCGCGGTCGGCGAAGCGGCCTGCGTCAGCGTCCACGGCGCCAACCGTCTCGGCTCCAACAGCCTCATCGACCTCGTCGTCTTCGGGCGCGCGGCGGGGCATCGCCTCGCCGAAGTGGTCAAGGCCAATGGCGCGCAGCCGAAGTTGAAGGACGATGCCGCCGATCTCGCGCTGGCGCGTCTCGATCATTTCCGTCACGCCGATGGCGGCACGCGCACGGCGGACCTCCGCCTCAAGATGCAGAAGACCATGCAGTCGGACTGCGCGGTGTTCCGCACCGAGGAGCTGCTTGCGGGCGGGGTGAAGAAGATCGATGCCATCTACGAGGGCATGACCGACGTGTCGGTCGCCGATCGCGGGCTGATCTGGAATTCGGACCTCGTCGAGACGCTCGAACTCGACAATCTGCTGGTGCAGGCCAAGGCGACGATCGGGCTGGCCTCGAACCGCAAGGAAAGCCGCGGCGCTCATATGCACGAGGATTATCCCGATCGCGACGACGCCAATTGGATGAAGCACAGCCTCATCTGGGTCGACGGCTGGGGCGGCAAGGGCGGCGACACCAAGATCGATTACCGCCCGGTCCACGAATATACGCTGACCGACGAGGTCGGCTATATCGAGCCGAAGAAGCGCGTCTACTAAAGGCGAAACACGATGAAAATGGAGGCGCTCCGGGAGACCGGGGCGCCTTTTTTCATGCCTTCTATCGTCCAACGGGTTGACGACGAACCGTGCTAAAACGTAGACGAGTCGTTGAAACGTGCATTTTTAGCGGTGAATGGAGTTAGGACGATGGGCTTGTTGCGAACCGAAGAGGGGACGAGAACTCCGGGACAAAAGCTGGCGATTGCCATGCTGGTGGGCCTGCTGCTCACCATCCCGCTCTTTGCGACCTGGGCGCTGATCTATGACCGGCAATCGGAATCGCAGACCGCGACGCGAGGGATCGTCGAGGGATGGGGCGATGCGCAAGTCGTCGGCACCCCCGTCATCGCCATCCCCTATTCGGAGGTGGTCGAGGAGCAGGTGGTCGAAAATGGCGTGACGCGGTTGGCCACCCGCACCGTGGCGCGAACGCTGACGCTGTCGCCCGAAGTGCAGGAGGTGGCGATCGCGCTGGCGCCCGAAGTGAAGAAGCGTTCGATCTACGAAGCGGTGGTCTATGACGCGAAGGTCGACGGGCAACTGCGCTTCGCCATGCCCGAGGACATCGACCGTTATGGCGTGCCGGTCGACAGTCTCGAATGGGACCGGGCCGAACTGCGCTTCATGATCGGCGATCCCAAGGGGCTGGCCGGCAATCCCGAAGTGAGGGTCGGCGGCGAGGCGTTGCGCCTCAATCCGGGGTACGGCAGCAAGGGCGGCGAGGGCTTCTTCGGCTTTATCGATGCCGGCCGGCTACGTAGCGGGGACCCGATCACCGCGCGCTTCGTCTATGCGATCCGCGGCAATGAGGGCATCGCGCTGCGCCCCGATGCGGGCAGCACGAGCCTCGCCATTTCATCGCCCTGGCCGCACCCCAGCTTCACCGGCTCCTTTTTGCCGGGCGAACGCGAGGTCACGGGCGATGGCTTCACGGCAACCTATCGCATCGGCAATCTGGCGCTCGGCAAGAATCTGGTGGAAACGGGCAACGGCCCGGCGATGATCGCGCGCGGCGAAATGGCGCGGGGCAGCGAGGCGCTGGCCGGAGTCAGCCTGTTCCAGCCGGTCGATCTCTATTCGCGCGTCGACCGGGCGACCAAATATGGCTTCCTGCACATCGGCTTCACCTTCCTTGCGCTCCTCCTGTTCGACATCATCGGCGGGCGGCGGGTGTCGGCGGTAGCCTACCTCCTCGTCGGGGCCGCGCTCATCCTCTTCTTCGTGATGCAGCTCGCCTTTGCCGAAGTGATCGGCTTCACCGCGGCCTATGTGGTCGCGAGCCTTGCCATCGCCGGGCTGGTGACCCTCTACGTGAAGGCGGTCATGCGGGGCTGGCGACCCGCGCTGACCATCGGCGCGATGCTGGCCGGTCTCTACGCCGCGCTCTACATCCTGCTGGGGCTCGAGAACCTCAGCCTGCTGATCGGCTCGCTGATGCTCTTCGCGGCGCTGGCCGGGGTGATGTATGCCACCCGCCACCTCGATTGGGGGCAGGCGCGAGAGGCCTAGAAACTGTTCGGGGGAGGGGGTAAGGCCCCTCCCCATGAACAGCGAAAAACATAGCCCGCGGGATCCGACCTTCCCGTCTTCCAAGACCGACGCCGCTGCTGCCGCGACGGTGCCGTCCTCGCCGCAGACCGAGAGCGAGGCCTACAAGCTGGCCTTCCAGGACAATGAGTTGATGCTGCGCGACGAGCTTCGGCCCGTGCGCCTGCAGCTCGAACTGTTGAAGCCGGAACTCCTTATGCAGGAGGCCAAGATCGCCTCGACCTTCGTCATGTACGGGTCGGCGCGGGTGCCCGAGCCGGTGAAGGCGCAGGAGCGACTGGCCGAGGCCAAGACCGACTACGAGAAGAAGGTCGCCGAGCGGCTGGTCGCCAAGTCGCGCTATTATGACGAGGCGCGCAAGCTGGCGCGCATCGCGTCGACCTATCCGACCGACGAGGACGGGCAGCGCCATTTCGTGGTGACGAGCGGCGGCGGTCCGAGCTTCATGGAAGCGGCCAATCGCGGGGCGCATGACGAGGGCAAGGAATCGATCGGGCTCAATATCACGCTGCCGCACGAGCAGCTGCCCAACGAATATATCACCCCGGACCTGTCCTTCCAGTTCCACTATTTCGCCATCCGCAAGATGCACTTCCTCATCCGCGCGCGCGCGGTGGCGGTGTTCCCGGGCGGCTATGGCACGTTCGACGAGATGTTCGAGCTGTTGACGCTCATCCAGACGGGCAAGATGCACAAAATCCCGCTCCTCGTCTTCGGCAAGGAGGAATTCTGGGACCGGGTGATGGACCTCGATGCGCTGGCATTGGAAGGCACCATCTCGCCCGGCGACCTCGATCTCATCACCTGGGTCGAGACGGCGGAAGAGGCGTGGAGCCATGTGTGCGCCGCCTATGAGGTGTGCGATCACCCGCCCAAGGTCTGAGGCCGCCAGCAAGGAAAGCAAAAAGGGGCGCCGGTCGATATGACCGGCGCCCCTTTTGTCATGTGTTGCCGTAGCGGATCGACTTATTCGTCGACGTCGCTGCCTTCCGAGCCGGTGCCTTCGACATTTTCTTCGGTGAGCTGGTCGGCGGTGTCGCTGTCGGCGGCGGGCTGGAGCTCGCCTTCGGCGGCGGCGGCCTCGGCGGCGGCTTCCTCGGGGCTCACTTCAGCGGGCGGGGGCGGGACGGCGATGCCGCTGCCCTGGCTGTTGAGGTAGAGCATGACGTCGGCGCGGTCCTGCGGATCGCCAAGACCCGCGAAGGTCATCTTGTTGCCGGGCGCGAAGCTGCGCGGGCTGGCGAGCCAGGCCGACATATTGTCCCAGTCCCAATTGCCGCCATGGCCTTTCAGGGCGTCCGAATAGGCAAAACCCGCCTTGCCGGCGATGGGGTTGCCCATGAGGTCGTAGAGGTTGGGGCCGACCTTGTTGGCGCCGCCCGCGGTGACGGTGTGGCAAGCCGCGCACTTCTTGAAGACATTCTCGCCGCGCGTCGCATCGGCCGAGGCGAGGAAGAAGGCGATCGGCTGTTCGGCCTCGGCTTCGCCGCCCGTGGCAGCGGCGGCATCGGCGACATAGGACGGGCAGTAGCCGTCGGCGCCCTCTTCACAGCTGTCCACTTCCTCGTGGCCGAAGACTTCGCCGACGACGAGGGTCGAGCCAAGCGCGATGATACCGGCGAAAAGAACCCAGCCGGCGATCGTGTTGTTGCGGTCCTGCATGATATCCCCAGAAAAATTGCTTGGACGCCCTTTAGGGCGCTGCGGCCAAGCTTTCAAGGCAGGAGGGGCAGGCGTTGTTCCGCGCTTTCCGCCTCGGCGTCGAACGCGGCGAGCGCCTTGGTGTAGAGGGTGGGAAGGCCGGCATCGGCGATGGCCGAGCGCTCGTGCCACCAGCCCTCGGTGCCAGACGGCGGCTGCGCGCGCGATTCGATGCGCAGCGTCAGCGCGAAATGGGTGAAGACATGGCGGATGGTGGGGGCGTTCGAGGGCGGCGCGGAGCCGTCTGCCCAGTCGCTGCCCGGCAATGCTGCCATGCCGCCGAGCACGCCCTTGTCGGGGCGGCGGGTGAGGAAGAGGTGATCGTCCTGTTCGATGACATAGGCGGTGCCGTGGCGCTCGGGGCGGGTCTTGCGCGGCGGTTTGGGCGGGATGCTGGCAGGGTCGCCGGTGGCATAAGCGGCGCAATCGGGGCCGAGCGGGCAGACGGCGCAGTCGGGCGCCTTGGGGCGGCAGATGGTGGCGCCCAGGTCCATCAGCGCCTGCGCCATTTCGCCCGCGGGCTGGCGCTCGTAGAAGAAGGCGGCGCGCTGGCGGATTTCGGGGCGAGCGTCCTTGATGGGACGGCGAATCGCGAAACAGCGGGCAACGACGCGTTCGACATTGGTGTCGACGACGACCGCGTCGCGGCCGAAGGCGATGGCGGCCACGGCGGCGGCGGTATAGTCGCCGATCCCGGGGAGTTGGCGCAATTGCGCCTCGGTGTCGGGAAAGCCGCCGCGCGCTGCCACCTCCACCGCGCAGGCGTGAAGGTTGCGGGCGCGGGCGTAATAGCCGAGCCCCGCCCATTGGGAGAGAATGTTCTCCACCGGGGCGGCGGCCATGTCTTCGACGGTCGGCCATCGCGCGAGGAAGGCGGCGAAGCGCGGGGTCACCGTGGCGACGGTCGTCTGCTGGAGCATCACCTCGGAAAGCCAGACGCGATAGGGGTCGGGCGCTTCGTTGCTTCCCGGGGCCAAGCGCCACGGCAGGTCACGCGCATGGGCGCGATAATGTTGAAGGAGACGGGCCTGCGGGCTTTTGCGCATGGCCCGCCTATGGCATGACTGGCGGTCATGACGAAGCGGGGTGGAAAAAAAGGCGGCGAGGATGCGCCGCGGGTGAACGGCGTGCGCCGCGCGGGCGACCTCGTCGCGCCGATTGCGGGCGTGGCGTTCAAGCGCTTCGGCTTCATTCAGGGAGCGGTGGTCGAACGCTGGCCCGAGATCGTGGGCGAGAATTATGCGCGCCATAGCCTGCCCGAATCGATCCGCTTCCCCTCGGGCAAGAAGCGCGGCGGGACGCTGACGCTGCTGGTCGAGGGCGCGCAGGCACCGTTGTTCCAGCACCTGGCGCCGATGATCATGGAGAAGGTCAACGACTTCTTCGGCGCCGGCGCGGTGACCAAGGTGGTGTTCAAACAGGGTCGGCTGCCCGCGCGAACGCCCGCGCCGAGCCGTCCGCGCCCCGCTCCGGTGCCCGAGGAACTGGGCGAAGGGCTGCGCGAGATTGCCGATCCCGAACTGCGCTCGGTGCTCGAATCGCTTGCCTCGGGGCTCGAAGGCGCCAAGACTGTTCCCAACATCCCGCTGGTCGGTCGGATCGGCGAGAAGAAATCGACATGATTTGTCATTCGGAGACTGAGTGAAATGAAGAAACTGATCCTTGCCTCGACCGCGATCGCGCTGGCCGCCTGCAATGGCGAAGGCGATGCCGCTGGCTCGGGCGACCTGCCCGTGGCCGATGCGCCGGTCGAGGCGGTCGAAGCCCCCGAAGGGCAGGCGTGGAGCGAAGTCGTCACCATGACCGAAGCGGGCGGTTACCTGATGGGTAATCCCGACGCGGCGGTGAAACTGGTTGAATATGGTTCGCTGACCTGCAGCCATTGCGCGCGCTTCGATGTGGACAGCCATGAGGCGATCGCGGACTATGTCGACAGCGGCCGGATGAGCTTCGAATTTCGCAATTACGTGCGCGACCCGGTCGACATCACCGCGTCGCTGCTGGCGCGCTGCGTGAGCAAGGATCGCTTCTTCGCGGTCAACAGCGCGCTGTTCGCGAGCCAGGACCAGTGGTTCGGCAACAACCTGCCGGCGATCCAGCAGGCGGTGCAGGGCCTCCAGTCCGCGCCGCCCGCCGAACAGTTCAAGGCGATCGCCGAGGCGGCGGGGCTGAAGACCGCGCTGGCGCAGCGTGGGCTGCCGCCCGCCAAGGCCGATGCCTGCCTCGCCGACAGCGCTGCGGCGACGCGCCTCGTGTCGATGAAGAACACCGCCGATGCCGACCTGCCGATCAGCGGCACCCCTGCCTTCATGATCAATGGCGTGATGCCGAGCGAGCCGATGGGCTGGGCGACGTTGAACGAGAAGCTTCGCGCTGCGCTCGGTGAACCGGCGGCGGCCGACGAGGCACCCGCCGCGGCGGAGTAGATCAGCAAAAGGGGGGCTCGGCAGAAGTGAAGTTCAAACGCCTCAAGATCTCGGGGTTCAAGAGCTTCGTCGAGCCTGTCGACATGACCATCCAGAAGGGGCTGACCGGCGTGGTCGGCCCCAATGGTTGCGGCAAGTCCAACCTCTTGGAGGCGATCCGCTGGGCGATGGGCGAGGGCAGCCCCAAGAGCTTGCGCGGCAAGGGGATGGAAGACGTCATCTTCGCGGGCACCGAAACGCGCCCGCCGCGCGATTTCGCCGAAGTGTCGCTGCTGGTCGAGCGCAGTCAGGAAGAGGCGGGCGAGAACCAGGCGGGCGAGACCGAGGTCACCCGCCGGATCGAGCGCGGCGCGGGCAGCGCCTATCGACTGAACGGGCGCGATGCGCGCGCCAAGGACGTGGCGCTTCTCTTCGCCGATGCGGCGACGGGGGCGCATAGCCCGGCACTCGTCAGCCAGGGCAAGATCGGCGCGGTCATCGCCGCCAAGCCGCAGCAGCGGCGCCAGTTGCTTGAGGAAGCGGCGGGGATTTCGGGCCTGCACCAGCGGCGCAAGGACGCCGAGACCAAGCTGCGCGCGGCCGAGACCAATCTCGAACGGCTCGATCACCTGTTGGGCGAGCAGGCGGCGCGGGCGGCGGCGCTGAAGCGGCAGGCCAAGGCGGCGGAACGCTATCGGCTGTTGTCCGACCAGATCCGGCTGGCCGAGGCGCAGCTGATGCTGGCGCAGTGGCAGGAGGCCGATCGCGCCGCGCGGGCGGCGGAGAAGGATGCGAAGAACGCCGAGGCGCGGGCGACGTCGCTCGCGAGCGAGCGCGAGGAGGCCGAGAAGGCACGCGGGCACGCCTCTCAGGCCTTGACCGAGGCGCGCGAGGCGGCGGCGCGGGCGCGTGAGCAGGGGCAGGAAATCGGGCACCGGCTGGCGAGCCTTCGCGCCGAGCAGCAGACGCTGGCGCGGCGCATCGCCGACCTCGACGCCGCAGCGGGCGCGCTGGCAGCCGAGCAGGCGCGCGAGGCGGCGCTGCGGCAGGATGCCGATAGCGCGATCGCCGCGCTGAAGGCCGAGCAGGAGCGGCTGGAGGCGACGCTGTCGTCGGACGAGGAAGAAGCGGCGAGCCTGCGCGGGCGATTGGGCGAAGTCGAACGGGCGGCGAGCGAGGCGGAAGCGGCGCTGGCATCACTGGTCGCGCGCGAGGCGGCGGCGAAGGCCGAGCGTACGGTCGCCGAAGCGGCGCTGGAGGCGGCGCAGGCGCAATGCGCGCGAACCGAGAACGAGATGCGGCGGCTGGCCGAGCAGGAAGCGGCGCTGGACGCGGGCGATGATTATCGCGCTGCGCTGGAGGCGGCGGAAAAGGCGGCGGCGGCGGCCGAGCAGCGGGTGGCGGCGGCGGAAAAGGCGATTGCACAGGCCGAGGCCAAGGGCGCGGGCGCAGGCGAGAAGCGCGATGCGGCCGAAAGCGCGCGCGCCGAGGCGCAGGCGGCGCTGGCGACGGTCGAGGCCGAGCATCGCGCGCTGGCCAATGCGCTGGAGCAGGGCGAGACGGGGCTGATCGCGGGGATCCGCGCCGCACCGGGCTATGAGCGCGCGCTGGCGGCGGCGCTGGGCGAGGATTTGCACGCCGAGATCGGCGGCGAGGGGGCACGGCGCTGGGCCGAGGGCGGTGCCGACGACGTCGGCGATCCCGAGCTGCCCGAGGGTGCCGAGCCGTTGAGCGATCATGTCGAGGCGCCGCCCGCGCTGCATCGGCGGCTGTCGATGATCGGGGTGGTCGATGTGGACGCCGGGCAGGCGCTGGCGGCGGGGCAGCGGCTGGTGACGCGCGACGGGGTGATGCGGCGCTGGGACGGCTTTACCGTGTCGGGCGAAGGCGCGGCGGAGGCCGAGCGGCTGGAACGGGTCAACCGCGTCGAGGCGCTGGCCGCGAAATTGCCGGCGCTGCGCAAGACGGCCGAAGAGGCGCAAGCGGCGCGCGACGCGGTCGAGAAGAAGATTGCACAGGCGCGCGAGGAAGAGCGCGAGGCGCGGGCGCGGCTGACCAGCGCGGAAGAAGCGCGGCGGCAAGCGGCGCGCGACATCGACCGTGCCAAGGGCGCGATCGAGCGGCAAGACGAGCGCAAGGCGGCGCTCGCCGAACGACGCGAGGAACTGAAGCCGCTGGCGAAAAGCGCCGAGGAGCGGCTGCACGAAACGCAGCGGGCGCTGGCCGCGCTGCCCGATCATGACGGGCTGTCGGGCGACGTCGCGGCGGCACGCGAGAAAGCGAGCCAGACAGGTCGCGCGGTGTCAGATCGGCGCGCGGCGGTGGCGACGCGCCAGCAGGGCATCGAGGCGGCGCGCGAACGGCAGGGGCAGGCGGCGCGCGAGGCGGCGAGCTGGCGCATGCGGGCGCGCGATGCCGAGGAGCGGCTGGCGGGCAATGCCGAGCGCGCCAAGGCGCAAGGGGCCGAGCGCGAGGCACTGGCGGGCAAGCCGCAGGAACTGGCCGCGAAGATCGAGAAGGCAGAGGAAGAACAGCGCGGGCAGGCGGCGGGCAATGCCGATGTCCTGAATGCCGAGCGCGAGGCGATGGACGCGCTGAAGCGCGCGGAAGGGGCGCTGTCGGCGGCGGCGGAGGCGCATTCGAACGCGCGCGAGATCAGGGCGGCGGCGCAGGCGCGTGCCGAGGCGGCGATCGAGCGGCGCAAGGATCGGGCGCGGGCGAGCGGGGAGGCCTATGGCTGCCCGCCCGTGCTCTTGTCCGAGAAGTTCGGCTTCGACGAGGCGGCGCTGCGCAAGGCGAGCGCGCTGAAGGAGGAGGTGGCGAGCCTGACCGCGCAGCGCGAGCGCATCGGACCGGTCAACCTCGTCGCCGAAGAGGAATTGAAGCAGCTCGAGGACGAGCAGCAGGGGAGCGCCGCCGAGCGTGACGAACTGGGCGAGGCGATTGCGCGGCTGCGCGGGTCGATCGGGCATCTCAATCGCGAGGGACGAGTGCGTCTGCTCGCCGCCTTCGAAGCGGTGGACGGCCATTTCCAGAGCCTCTTCACCACGCTGTTCGGTGGCGGGAGCGCGCATCTCGAACTGGTCGAGTCGGACGATCCGCTGGAAGCGGGATTGGAGATCATGGCGCAGCCGCCGGGCAAGAAGCTGGCGGCGCTGACGCTCCTGTCGGGGGGCGAGCAGGCACTGACGGCAGTGGCGCTGATCTTCGCGCTATTTCTGACCAACCCGGCGCCCATCTGCGTGCTCGATGAGGTGGATGCGCCCTTGGATGATGCCAATGTCGAGCGCTTCTGCGACCTTCTCGAACGGATGAATGCGGAGACGGAGACGCGCTATTTGATCGTCACGCATAATGCGGTGACGATGAGCCGGATGGACCGGCTCTATGGTGTCACGATGGTCGAACGGGGGGTGAGCCGACTGGTGTCGGTCGACCTCGAGGCGGCCGAGGAGTTGATCGCGGCCCAATGAGTGAAGCGCTTCCCCGATATGCCGCCGCCGAGGTTAAGGCGGCGCTGCTCGACCATGGCGTGTCGGGCACCATCTATGCGCTGGTGATGCCCGAGAGCGAGGCGGCACTGAATGCGCTGGTCGACGAGGATCGCGCGGCCTTTCTCGAGCAGTATCGCGAAGCCTGGACGCAGAAACAGGACGCGATGCACGAGGCCTATTTCGAGCGTTGGATCCAATGGTCGGCGCCGGTGCTCGACTGGGATGCGGGGCGGTTCCCGTTTCGATATCCCACCGCGGGGGCGAGCGAGGGGATCGTCAAGCTGATGGCCGAATATGCCGCGCGCGAGGCGGCGGCGGCGCGACGCGGCGCGGTGCACATGTTCGAAGGCGAATATGAGGGCTTTCCGGCTTTTGCCCACTCCTTGGGGCTCGATGTGGTTCGGCATCCGCGCGAGGCGTGGAAAGCGGTGGCCGCCGAGCGCGTGCCCGCGCATGCGGCCTTCTGGATCAGCCAGCCGAGCGCCATCGACGGGATGGTCTGGCCGCATTTCGAGGCCTTTGCGGCGGCGCTGCACGCGGCGCAGCCCGAGGCGCGACTGGTGCCCGACCTGACCTATGTGGGGAGCGTGGCGCGGGCGTACGCCATCGCGCTCCACGCGCCCAACATCCACGAATTCGTGATCAGCCAGTCGAAGCCCTTCGGCGGCTATTACCACCGCGCGGGCGCGGCGTTCAGCGAGGCGGAATGCCCCAGCCTGTTCGGCAATCACTGGTTCAAGAATCTTGCCTCGATCGGCTGGGCGCGGCTGATGATGGAGCGGCATGGGGTGCATGACCTGCCGCGCCGCTATGCCGCCGTGCAGGCCGAGGCGGCGCGGCGCTGCGGCAAGGCGCTGGGGGTCGAGCTTGCGCCCTGCGACGTGAATTTGCTGGCCAGCGCGCCGTGGCGGGACGGCCTGTCACCGCTGCTGGCGAGCGTAGGGCGCGGGAGCGAAGCCGAGAAGGTGGTGCGGCTGTGCCTGACGCCGACGATGGCGCGGCTGATCGATCCTGCGCTGGCGCCTTCGGTGCCGGACCTGGAGGAGTAAAAGGCGTGCAGCTCGAAAGTCTGGTGAAGCTCGCGCAGGCGGACGACGTCCACGCCTATGTCGATGGCTTGTGGAGCGACGGGCCAATCCGCCAGAGCCATCGCGAGGGCGGGGTGGTCTACAAGGTCATCGAGCGCTTCGCCCGCCTGCCGCGCTTCTTTTTTCGGCCCTCAGAGCAAACAATCGAATGGACGCATTTCTCGCCCTGGTGGGGCGGGATCTTGCTGGCGGACTATGACAATGCGGCGATCCGCGATCTCAGGTTCCTGCACGAAATTTATCATGCCGCCACCATGCCCTATGTGCGGGCTGGCAATGTGCCGACCTTCGCGATGATGAATTTCAGGAACGAGCGCGAGGCGAGCTGTTTTACCGAGATGGCCATCTATGCGGCGTTGCCCGAATTGCGGGCGACGACCTTCGACCATCCGATTTTCGTCGATCGCTTCCTCTTTCCGCAAGGCGACTTTTCGCGGCCCGACGTGGGGTGGGTGCAGCGCTGGCAGGCCGATCCCGAACTGACCTTCCAGCAATTGCTCTACGAGCGAATGAAGGTAATCCTCGCGCCCGAGGAGGATGTCGACCGGCACGATCCGCAGGTGGTGTGGCTCCGGCGTTATGGGGCGCAGGGCGATGCGTGGGTGGAGATCTGGTCGCGGCGATTCCGGCTGGTGCAGGAGCGGATGCTCGACCTGCAGGACGAGGTGATCGGTGGACGCGACAGAGGCGAAGCGCTCGACGCGCATCTCGACTGGCTGCTGGCGCATGGCGACGGGACCGACGTACCGTTTCGTGCTGAGGCCGAGGCGTTTCGCGCGACCTTCGATGACCTTATCACCGTCTATGACGAGGCAATGAAGGAGAAGGGAGAGACGGCCGTCAGGGGCCGCGGCGAGGACTGGTAGCAACTTTGCTATTGCGAATGATTATCAGTAACGATAGGGCACTCTCCAACACATCGTTAGGAGACCCTTTTTTATGTTCGCTTGCGCTCGATTCGCCCTTCTCGCCTCCGCCGCCGTCACCGGCATCGCCGCTCCGGCGCTTGCTGCGGAGACAGGCGACGTGGTCGTCACCAATAGCGCACTGAGCGAGGCGCTGATCGCCGCGGAGCTGGGCGAGGGGCCGGGCGATCCGATCCTCGTCACGGGCAAGCGCGAAGGCTATGGCGCCGACCGCTCGTCGAGCGCGACCAAAACCGACAGCGACTTGAACGACGTGCCGCAGGCGGTTGCCGTGGTGACCGCCGAGCAGATCGCCGACCAGGCGATGCGCGAGATCGGCGACGTGGTCGACTTCGTGCCCGGCATCAACATGGAATCGGGCGAAGGGCATCGCGACGCGGTCGTCATCCGCGGCCAGCTCTCGACCGCCGACTTCTTCACCGATGGCCTGCGCGACGACGTCCAACATTATCGCGGGCTCTACAATGTCGAGCGGGTCGAAGTGCTGAAAGGACCCAACGCGTTGATCTTCGGACGTGGCGGCGCGGGCGGGATCGTCAACCGCGTCATCAAGCGCCCCTTCCACGACGCCTATTATGCCGGCGCGGCGTCGATCGACAGCGAGGGCGCGGGGTTCGTCGAGGTCGACCTCAACAGCCCGCTGACGCTGAACGCCGAAGGGCGGCTCAACGCCACCTATGAGCGGATGGACAATTTCCGTGATGTCGATGGCGAGCGCTTCGCCATCAACCCGACGCTGTCGTGGCATGCGAGCCCCGACGTGCGCATCGACCTCGGCTACGAATATGCCGATGACGACCGCATGGTCGATCGCGGCCTGCCGCCGGCCTTCGAGGGCACGATCGCCAATCCGGCGCGCGTGGTCGAGGGCTATGACGAGACCTTCTTCGGCGATCGCGACGTCAATCGCGCGACCTTCACCAAGCATGTCGTGGATGCGCGCGTCGAGGCGCAACTGGGCGCTGGCCTCACCTTCGTGTCGAAGGCGCTCTATGGCGACTATGACAAGCTCTACACCAATGCGGTGCCCTCTTCGGCGGTGACGCTGGTCGATGGCGTGGAGAGCGTGAAGGTGTCGGCCTATCAGGACGCGACGCGCCGCCAGAACTTCCTGTGGCAGAACGACCTGACCGCCGAATTCTCCACCGGGATGATCGCGCATCGCCTGCTGGTCGGCGCCGATCTTGCGATTCAGGACACCGAGGCGGGCCGCCTGCGCGGATTCTTCGATACGCTCGATGCCGAGGACAAGAGCCCCAACGGGCGCGAGACCTTCGTGGCGCTGGCCGATCCCTTCGTCGTGCCGCCCCTGACCTTCCGTGGCGGATCGGGCGAGCGGTCGAGCGAGACCGATGTCGAGGCGATCGGCGTCTATGTGCAGGACCAGATCGAGATCGGCGAGCATGTCGAACTGATCGCCGGCCTGCGTCACGACTGGGTCGATATCCGCGTGGCCGACTTTATCGGCGACACCGACCTGTCGCGCACCGACAGCCTGTGGAGCCCGCGTCTCGGCGCGGTGGTGAAGCCCAATGAGGACCTCAGCCTCTATGCCAGCTGGGCGCGCAGCTACCTGCCGCAGTCGGGCGACCAGTTCGCCTCGCTGTCGCCGACCACGGCGGCGCTCGAGCCGGAAGAATTCACCAACCGCGAAGTGGGCGTGAAGTGGGAAGCCGTGCCCGGCTTCGACGTGACGCTCGCAGCCTATGAATTGAACCGCACCAATGTGCGCGCGCAGGATCCGCTGTCGACCGACGTGGTGCTGACCGGCGAGCAGCGCACCCGCGGCGTCGAGCTCGAGGTCCATGGCAAGGTCGGGCGGCTGAGCCTGGCGGGCGGCGTGGCGCTGCAGGACGGCGAGATCGTTGAGGACACCGAGGCCGCGCCTGCGGGCCGGACGCTGGCGAACCTGCCCGAATTGGATGCTTCGTTGTGGGGTCGATACGAGGTCACCGACAAGTTCGCCTTCGGCATGGGCGTGAGCCACCGGTCGGAGATGTTCGCGAGCATTTCGAACGAGGTCGTGGTCGATCCGCTGACGCTGGTCGATGCGGCGGTCTTCTATGACGTGACCCCGCGCATCGGCGTGCAACTCAACGTCGAGAATCTCTTCGAGGAGCGCGGCATCACGGCGGCGCATGGCGACAACAACCTGCATCTCGTCGATGGGCGCACGGCGCGCGCGACGGTGCGGGTGGCGTTCTAGGCCGGCGCCTCTTCGGCAAATTGACGGGCGCGCTTCAGATCGTCGATGAAGCGCGCCCGTTCTTCGTCGGCGCGGACCCGGTCGGGGAGGCGCAGGAGGTAGCTCGGGTGAACGGTGACGAAGGCGGTGCTGCCGTCGGGCAGTTGTTGCGGCTCGTCGCGAAGCTTGCCGATGGTGACGGCCTTGCCGAACAGGGCGCGCGCGGCGGTAGCACCGAGCGCGACGGTGACGGGGGGCACGATCAACTCGCGTTCCTGAGCGAGCCACCAGTTGCAGGCGCTGATCTCACCCGCATTGGGGCTCTGGTGGATGCGGCGCTTGCCGCGAGCCACGAATTTGAAATGCTTGACCGCGTTGGTGACATAGGCGCGGCGGCGATCGACGCCGGCCTGCGCCAATGCGTCGTCGAGCAATTGGCCGGCGGGGCCGACGAAGGGTTTGCCGGCGAGGTCCTCGGCATCGCCCGGCTGTTCGCCGACGAGCATCAGCTGGGGCGATAGGGGGCCTTCGCCGAAGACGGTCTGGGTGGCGTGGCAGTGCAGGTCGCAGCGCGTACAGGCGCTGGCCTCGTCACGCAGCTGCGCCCAGGCAGCCTCGATGTTGGTGGGGCGCGTCTTGGGGGCGGCGGGCACGGTTTCGCGCTTGGAGAGGCTCGTCTCGATCATCTCGGATTCGCGCTTCTGCGCGCCCGCGAGCAGCTCGGGGATGAGCGCGGTCTCGGGCATGTTCTTCCAATATTTCTTGGGCATTTCGGCGGTCATCGCCTTCACCTTCACCCGCGCGGGGTTGAAGATCGACTTGTAATAGGTCTTCCAGGTCGCCTCGACCGGGTCGCCGTCGGGGGCGTCGGCCTTCGTGGCGCCGGGGCTCTCGGTCAGCGTCTCGCCGTCCCAGTGAATGCAGGTCTCGGGTGTGAGGATCGACCAGCGCATGTTGGGGAAGCGGCGGATGAAGAAGCCGGCCTCGGCGCGGGTGATGTGGTGGTCGGGTTCGAACCAGGCAACCATCCTCTCGGTGCCGTCATCCTCCTCCATCTCGCGAAAACGGACGAAGGCGTGCATCTTGTGCGCGTCGCGGCCGACCTCCTTGGCGAGGCGGTTGAGGCGGTCGACCAGCGGGTCGGCGCGGTCGGACAGCGCATCGCGATTGGCCTGCAGCTTCCACAGCATGGCGTAGAGAAGCGCGTAGCGTTCTGCATCGGAATGCAGCGCGACGCGCTTGGCAAGGCCGGGGAAGGCCTTGGGCACGCGGATCTCGCGGCTAACCTCGGGGAGGGGCGCATCGTCGCCGAACAGGCCGACTTCCTCGCCCGCAACCTCAAAGGTCACCGCCTGGGGCGGGATGCCCGCCGAAACCAGACCGCGTGCCGCCTCGCGCCACCCGTCGTAATCGTCGGGGCGGGCGAGGAGCACGCGGTGAATGTCGATCTGGGGCCCGTCAGGAAGGATGTTGGTCATACGCTAACAGGCCATGCGCGAAGACTATTCGCGCGTATCTTCCATGTCCTTGCCGGCGAGCGCGCGGTCATATTCCTCGGGCTTGCGCTCCTCGAACTTCTCGCCGAGCTGCTTGGCTTCGGCGGTCGACAGCTCTTCCTTGGCGGCGGGAAACATGTCCTCTTCCTCTTCATCGATGTGATGAAGATAGTCGTGCTTCAGCTTCTTGAACTTCTCGGTCCAGGCGCCTTCGGACATGTCCTTGTCGGCCAGTTCGGCCATGAGTTCGTCGAGTTCGTGATGCTCGGCGACACTATGCTGGCCATCGTGGCGCAGCTCGGGATCCTCGAGCATCGTCGAGTAGAGCGTTTCTTCCTCGGCGGCGGCATGGGCGGTCACTTCCATGCGGAAGTTGCGGAACAGCTGGCGGCGTTCCTCGCTGTCGCCGGTCATGCTCTCGATGCGATTGAGAAGCTCGCGGTGGGTTTCGTGGTCCTTCTTGAGACGCTTGAAAATGGTCTGATCGCTCATGGTGATACTCCTGTTTCTATTCCCCC
Organism: Sphingomicrobium arenosum; assembly: GCF_026157085.1. Taxonomy (NCBI): domain Bacteria; kingdom Pseudomonadati; phylum Pseudomonadota; class Alphaproteobacteria; order Sphingomonadales; family Sphingomicrobiaceae; genus Sphingomicrobium; species Sphingomicrobium arenosum. Next base: position 1,678,889 of record NZ_JANPVN010000001.1, on the reverse strand, counting down.
TACCAACGCGCCAGACGCCGCCCCGGTTCAGGCGGCCTTTGGGGCAGGGGGGTCGAACAGGCCGAGTTGAGCGGGCGGCGGGAGGAGCAGTGCCTTCAAATCGGCGCGGTCGGTGAGGAGCGTCGGCAACCAACCCTCGCAGGTGATGAAGGGACGCACTTTCTTCACCGAGACGGTGAGGCGGGCGATATCGTCGAGGCGCAGGCGGCGATGGCGGCGCGAGGCGATGATGCGCTGCACCGCCTTGGTGCCGAGGCCGGGGACGCGCAGCAGTTGCTCCTTCGACGCGCGGTTGACGTCGACGGGGAAGCTCTCGCGGAATTTCAGCGCCCAGGCGAGCTTGGGGTCGATGTCGAGCGGGAGCATGCCCTGCTCATCGGTCGCGGCGATCACTTCCTGCGGCGAGAAGCCGTAGAAACGCATCAGCCAGTCGGACTGGTAGAGGCGATGCTCGCGCATCAGCGGGGGGCGCTTCAAGGGCAGGACCGCGCTGGGATCGGGGATGGGCGAGAAAGCGCTGTAATAGACGCGGCGCAGGCCGAAATTGTCGTAGAGCCCGCGCGCGCGGGTGACGATCGCGCCGTCATTGGCGCCGTCCGCGCCGACGATCATCTGCGTCGACTGGCCCCCGGCGGCATAGCGCGGCGCGTGGCGGTAGCGGCGGCGCGCGTCCTTGGCATCGAGGATGTGCGTCTTCATCTCGCCCATTGCGCCGTGGATGCGATCCTCGTCCTTTTCGGGCGCGAGCTTCTGGAGCCCGGAGCGGGTCGGAAGCTCGACGTTGATCGAGACTCGGTCGGCGTGGCGGCCGGCGGCCTCGATCAGTTCGGGGTCGGCATCGGGGATGGTCTTCAGATGGATATAACCGCGGAAGTCGTGGTCTTCACGGAGGCATCGTGCGACCTCGACCAGCTGTTCCATCGTATAGTTGGACGACTTGATGATGCCCGAGGAGAGGAACAGCCCCTCGATATAGTTGCGCTTGTAGAAATTGAGCGTGAGGTCGACGACCTCCTGCGGGGTGAAGCGCGCGCGACGCACGTTCGACGATTTGCGGTTGATGCAATAATGGCAGTCGAAAATGCAGCTGTTGGTCAGGAGGATCTTGAGGAGGCTGATGCAGCGGCCGTCGGGGGCATAGGCGTGACAGATGCCGGTGCCGGTGGTCGAGCCCATCCCCTTGCCCGAACGACTGTCGCGCCCCTTCGCCCCGCTGCTCGCGCAGCTGGCATCATATTTGGCCGCATCGGCGAGGATACCGAGCTTTGCCTGGGTGTCGAGCCGTGCCATCCGTTCCCTATACGTTCTTTAGCGAAAGGGGGAAAGACTCCTAGCCGACATTGGCGCGAATTTTCCGCCTGTCGAGAAGGGCTTGGCCGAGCATCAGGAGGACGCCGAGGAAGGCGAGGGCGTAGGCAGCCCATTCGGTGCGGGTGATGCGCTGGCGCGGCGTGCAGGTGGCGGGGTGGAGGAGCAGGCTGCTGTTGGGTTCTGGCGTGCCGCACGACCAGCTCGGCCAGTAGAAGTGGGGCGCGACGACCTGTCCCGGCGGCGGCGGGGCGGGGTCGAGCATGGCCTCCACCTCGGCGATGGTGAGCGATTGCTTGGTGCCGCCATAGGCTTCGCGCGGCAGATTGGCGGCCGAGCCGAAGGTGCCGACGGGAGGGAGTCCAGCGGGCGGGGTGCGCGGCACGGTGGCATAGGCGCCAAGGAGGAGTACGGGGATCGCCGCGATCAGGGCGACGCGGCCTTGCGGCGCTCGGGCGATGGCGCAAGCCAGCGCGAACTCGACCAGGGGCAAGGCGCGGAAGGGAAATTGGACGCGGTCGAGAAGCGGTAGTTCCCATAGCCAGGGAACGAGCGTGATCGCGATGAGGCCGATGAGGCCGAGCCGGACCTCGTCCGAAGGGCTCTTGGCCGTGACGGCGAGGATGAGCAGCGCGGTGCCCAGCACGACATAGGTCGGAATGATCTCGCGCACCCAATAGCTGCTCCAGTCGAGGCGCCACAAGGTCCAATTGGCGGGCTGGAACCTGGCGACGTCGTGGAGCGGCCCCGTCGCGCGATAGCCGTCGAAAGCGAGAACGGGGAGGAGATAGGGAGCGGCGAGGAGGAGGCCGGTGATGCCGACGCGCAGGTAGGAGGCCCATGCTTCGCGCGTGCGATGATGCCACAGGAAGACGGGCACGAGGAACAGGGTGACGACGAGCGCGAAGGGCAGGTGCGCATAGATGATGAGCGCATAGGCGATGGCGGCGGCAATCCAGCGCCGATGGGTGACGACGCGCTCCATTGCCAGCACGAACCAGGGGAGGATCGCGATCGCGACGCTCTCGGCAAAGGCGCCGCGCGGGTTGAAGTCGAGGACATGATAGGGGGCAAGAAGAAAGACGGCGGCGCCGAGCAGCGGCCAGCGCGCGCGCGGGGCGAGCCATTCAAAGGTGCCGACGCCCGCGCAGAAGAAGGCGAGCGCGTAGACGGTCGTCAGCGCATCGCCGGGTGCCATGCCGAGCAGCATTAAGGGGCTCGCCAGCCAATAGCCGAGCGGGGGCTGGAAATAGAAGCTGGGCGCGCCGAGCCCGCCCCAGCCCTCGGCCCACCAGCGCGGATAGAGCGTGCCCTCGGCTATGATTTGCGCGAAGGCGTCGGCCCACATGAGATGCCAGGGATGATCGATGGTGTCGCTGGGGCCCCCGATGATCGAGGGGAGGCACACCGCGATCGCCAGCCCTGCCAGGAGCGCATAAGCGCGCAGCCGCTCGCCCCGCGCATCGATTTGCGCCGTCATGCCCCCGGTTTCCATCAGCGGTTGATCGCTCAAAGCGGCGGGCGAGACAAGCCTTGCCACATGGCGCGGCGGCGTTAGCGTGCGTCGCGCACCCGATGAGGAGAATGATGATGCGCCTTGCCCTTGCCGCCGCCATGCTCACGACCGCCGCCTCCACCCCCGCGCTGGCGGGGCCGCAGGAGGAGTATGCGGCGCTGACCGAGCGCTATTGGCAATGGCAACTCGAGCAATCTCCGACGCTGGCGAGCTCGGTCGGGGTGCGCGACTATGACGACCGGCTGGCGGACCTGTCGTTCGAGGCGATGGAGGCGCAGGCGCGCCAGCAGCAATTCTTCCTCACCCGGCTGGAGGCGATCGACGACGCCGGGCTCGATGCGGCAACGCGCGTCGAAAAGGCGATCCTCGTGCGCAGCCTGGCGAGCGCGGTCGAGGGGGAACGCTATGGCCAGCGGCTCATCAACTTCTCCAACCGCGGCGGTTGGCACCAGTCGCTCGCCTCGCTGCCCAATCGTCTCGTCTTCCGCACCGCCGAGGATTATGAAAATTATCTCGCCCGGCTGGCGACCTATCCGACCCAGAACGAAGCGGCGATGGCGGTCGCCGATCGCGCGGTTGCGGGCGGCTATGTCCTGCCCTGCGCGGTGCTGGGCGACTTCCACGCCTCCATCTCGGGTGTCATCGGCGAGGACGTGACGGCGAGCCGGCTCTATGCGCCCTTCGCCGGTGACGCGCCCAAGGGAATGGACGCTGGCGAATGGAGCGCGCTCCAAGCGCGGGCGGCGGCGCTGATCGACGGCGATGTGCGCGCGGCCTATGCGCGGCACCTTGCCTGGTTCGAAGCGGATTACCTGCCGCATTGCGCGCAGGCGGTCGGGATCGGGGCGCAGCCTGGCGGCGCGGACTATTACGCCTATCGCGCGCGGGTGATGACCACCACCGACCTCACGCCCGATGCAATCCACGACATCGGCCTGTCGGAAGTGGCGCGGATCAGGGCGGAGATGGAAGAGGTCTCGGCGGCGGCGGGTTTCGCCACCCGCGAGGCGTTCATCGAGGATTTGCGTACCAACCCCGATTATTACGCCAAGACGCCCGAGGAGCTGATGCAATATGTGGCGCGCGAGGCGAAGAAGATCGATGCGCTGATGCCTACGCTCTTCACCCTGCTGCCGCGGCTGCCGTACGGGATCGCCGAGATCCCGCCCGAGATCGCGCCGGGTACGACGACGGCCTATTATAATATGGGCAGCCCGCAAAATGGCATTGCCGGGCTCTATTATGTCAACACGTCCAAGCTCGACCAGCGGCCGTTGTGGGAGGTGCCCGCGCTGACCGTGCACGAGGGCGTGCCGGGGCATCACCACCAGATCGCGCTGGCGCAGGAACTGGACATGCCCGAGTGGCGGCGCCAGCTCTTCTTCACCGCCTTCGTCGAGGGCTGGGGACTCTATTCGGAGCGGCTCGGAATCGAGATGGGGCTCTACGATACGCCCGCCAAGGAAATGGGGCGACTATCCTACGAGATGTGGCGCGCGGTGCGGCTGGTGGTCGACACGGGTTTGCACGTGAAGGGCTGGGAGAAGCAACGCGCGATCGACTATATGCTCGACAATACGGCGCTCAGCCCCGCCAATATCGAGGCCGAGGTCAATCGCTATATCGCCAATCCGGGGCAGGCGCTGGCCTATAAGATCGGCGAACTGAAGATCCGCGAATTGCGGGCGCGCGCCGAGCAGCGGCTCGGGACGGATTTCGACCTTCGCCGCTTCCACGACGTGGTGCTGGGCTCGGGCGCGGTGCCGCTCGACGTGCTCGAAACGAATGTCGAGCAATGGATCGCGCGCGAAATTCGCAATATCGAGATGGAAGCCGAACTGGAGGGCTGAGCCGCCTTATTCGGGGACGGTGAGGTCGCGGTCGATTTCCTCGCGGCGCTCGGCATTGCGGTCGATCAGTTCATCGAGGCAGCCGAGCTGGCCAGCGGGGCCGACGGGCGAGCATTGCTTGATGCCCGTCTCGTTGACGGTTTCGAGAAAGCGCGCATTGGACGCCCAGCTCTGGCTTTCCTGGCGCGTGCCGGTGCCGCGCGCTTCCTCGGGCAGGCGATAGCGTTCGCTGTCGGGCTTGCGCGCGCAGACGACGACATTGTCGTCGGTCGAGCGGGGGCAGGGGTCTTCGCCGAAGACGACGATGCGGGTGACATTTTGCGGGCGCGCCTGCGCATCGGCCGGGGCGGGGGCGAGGCTCGCGGCGATCGCGGCGGTGCCGAGCAGGGGAACGAGGGACTTCATCATCATGAACTTCCTTTCATTGCCCCAACGCATGACGGGGCAAGGGGGTCGCGTCAAAGGCGCTTCGACAGTTGGATGGCGAGGCGACAACCGGCGCGGATGGCGGCGGTCATCAACGGATAGGCGGGCGCTTCCTCGGCGCCATGTTCGCGGGCGGTCTCGCGATGTTCGAGCTCCTCGGCCTGGAAGCGGCGGATGTCGTCCGACAACTCGGGATCGCTGTCGCCCAACTGGGCGAGCTGCTCCTCATAATGCTTGTCGATCTCGGTTTCGACGGCGTCGGTGCAGGCCATGGCGGCCTTTTCGCCCATCAATGCGGTGACCGCGCCAAGGCCGAAGCCGGCGACGTTCCAGAAGGGCTGGAGCAAGGTCGGGCGGACGCGGCGTTCGGCCATCAATTCGTTGAAGCGGGCGAGATGCGCCTCTTCCTGCGCTGCCATGTGGGCGACGACATGGGCGGCGCGGCTGTCCTCGCCGAGGACGGCGAGCTGGCCCGCATAGATGCGGGTGGCGCCATATTCGCCCGCCTGGTCGACGCGGATCATGGCGGCGACGTCGGGGCACTTGTCACCGGGGGCCCAGTCGCGGCTCATGCGCGGCCCTTTCGTGCACCGAGGAGAATGAGGAAAGCGGCCCCGAGCGAGAGGATCGCATTCCAGCCCGCCATCGAGATGGAGAGGAATTCCCACTGCACCGCGTCGCAGCGCACGACGGGCACCGCGAGCAGGTCTTCGAGCGTGCCGCCGCTGTTCGAGGAACAGGTCGTCAACCCCTCGAAAATGTCGGCCTCGACGCCGGCATGATAGACGCCGATCGCGCCCGACACGGCGATGGCGAGCGCGGCGAGGATCACGAGCGGACGGCGCACCCCGTTCATCGGCACCGCCAGAAGCGCCAGCGCGATGGCGACGCCATGCGGCCAGCGCTGCCAGATGCACATTTCGCAAGGCACCAGCCCGCCGAACAGTTGCGAGCCGATGGCCCCGCCAAGCAGGCCCAAGGGCACGAGCAGGGCGAGCGCATGGGCGGTGCGCAGGTTGAACAGCGGGTGATGAGGCCGCGCGGGGGCGAGCATCAGCTGGCCTTCGCGATCCGTTGTGCCGGGCGAGCGATGCGCGAGAGGGTCTCCACCGCATAATGCAGCTGGAAGTCCTCGACGCCCGCTTTCTCGAGCTCTTCGGGGGTCGCGACGAAGCGCGGATCGGACTTGGTGTCATCCTCGAGCAATTCGTCCTCGACCCCGGCTTGGGCGACGAGGTGGCGGCGAAGGTCCGCTTCGCGCAGGCGCGGGCGGTTGAGCCGGTCGGGATCGGTCAGCTGGGGCACGATGATGTCGGGTTCGATCCCGCCCGCCTGCACGCTGCGCCCCGAGGGGGTGTAATAGCGCGCGGTGGTGAGGCGAAGCGCGGTCGTCTCGCCCGTCTGGATGATGGTCTGGACGCTGCCCTTGCCAAAGCTGGTCTCGCCCATGACGACGGCGCGGCGGTGATCCTGCAGCGCGCCGGCGACGATCTCGCTGGCCGAGGCCGAGCCCGCGTCGATGAGGACGATGACGGGCTTGCCCTTGGTGAGGTCGCCCTTGGTGGCGTAGAAACGGTCGATATCCTCGGCATCGCGGCCGCGTTCGGAGACGATCTCGCCGCGTTCGAGGAAGATGTCGGACACTTCGACCGCCTGGTTGAGGAGGCCACCCGGATTGCGACGCAGATCGAGGACATAGCCGACCGGCCCGTCGCCGCCGATGGCGAGGTCGATCGACTTGATCGCCGCCTCGACGCCCTCGGCGGTGGGGGCGGAGAATTGGTTGATGTTGATGATGCCGACATCGCCGTCGACTTCCCATTTGACGGGGCGAAGGTCGATGATCTCGCGCGTCAGGGTGACGTCGAAGGGTTCGGTGCGGCCGGGGCGCACGACGGTCAGCGTGATGTCGGTACCGGGTTCGCCGCGCATCTTGGCGACGCTTTCATCGAGCGTGAGGCCGAACAGCAGTTCGCCGTCGATCTGGGTGATATAGTCGCCCGACTTCAGGCCCGCGCGGTCGGCGGGGGTGTCTTCGGTCGGGGTGATGACGAAGACCGCGCCGTCGCGGTTGGTGACGGTCAGGCCGAGCCCGCCATATTCGCCGTCGGTCGACAGGCGCATCGAGGCGAAGTCGCTTTCGGTGAGATAGCTGCTGTGCGGATCGAGGCTGGACAGCATGCCCTCGATGGCGCCGCGGATGAGGTCGGCGTCGCTGACCTCCTCGACATAATTGCCGCGCACGCGCTCGAACACCGAGAGGAAATTCTCCAGCTCGCGATAGGTCTCCTCATTCTGCGCGGTGGCGCGGTCTTCGGTGCCGGGCATCATGGCGGCGACGCCGATGATCGCGGCGGCGGGGAGGAGGGCGGTGGCGAGCGGGCGAAGGCGCTTCACGATGGCATGTGTCCTTGTAACTGGGCCGGACCGAGGAAGGACCGGGGCAGGCGATCCTACCGCGATTATGCGCGATGTTGAACCATAATCAGGATGAACCTGCGATGAGGGCCGGGCTGACCGGGGCACGCCCGTTCCACAATTCCACTTCGATGGGGCCGAGGCTGCGCCCGAGGCGGGTGCCGCGGCGGACGCGGTCGCCGACTTCGCGGTCGGTGGCGACATTGGCGATGAGGCTGAGCCAGCCATCGCCATGGTCGATGACGATGATGCCGTCGCGGCTGCGGAACGGGCCCACGAAGAGCAGCTCGCCATCGGCGGGAACGCGCACAGTGGCGCCGCGGCGGAGCGCGATGGAGAGGCCGCGCGCGCGCACGCCATCGGGGGTGAGCGAGCCGACCCCGGCGGTGACGCGCCCGGACGCGGGCAGGACGTAGCGGAAGGGCGGCTTCGGGGCTGGTCGCGCCAGTCCCGAAGGTGGCGGCGGGGCGGGGGCGTAGGTGGACAGCGCCTCGGCGATCTCGGCGCCGAAGGCCTCGCGGGTGGCGGCATCGGCGAGTTCGGCGGTCTGTTCGCGCGCGGCGATGGCGCGCGCATCGGCGCGGCTGGCGGCCACGCCCAGCGCCTGCGCGGCGGCAAGGCTCTCGGCCTCGAGCGCGGCCAGCGCCTGTTCCTGCTGCGCCAGCTGTTGCTGCTCAGCGGCGATGGCGGCGCGGCGCTCGGCCTGGGCGCGAGCGAGCGCGGAAAGTTCGGCGTGGGCGGCGCGCAGGCTGAGCGTGCGCGCCTCGATCACGGGCACCACCGCCTCGACCAGCGCCTGCGTGGTGATGAGCTCGTCGATCGAGCGGGCATCGGCGAGGGTGAGGACGGGCGGGCGGCGCGACAGGGTGGCGAGCCCGGCCAGAAGCCCGGCGGCGGGCGCCTGCTCTTCGGCGAGCCTCGCGCGCAGGTCGCGCGCGGCAGTGTCGAGGTTTGCCTGTTCGAGCCGGGCCGCGGCGAGGCGCGCCTCGGCGGCCTCGATCCGCGCGGCGATGAGCTGGCGGCGGCGCACCAGTTCGGCGGCTTTGTCTTTCGCGTCGCCCGCCTGGCTCGACAAGGCCGCGGCGCGCGCTTCGGCCTCGCGCGCCTCGGCGCGGACGCGGTCGAGCTGGGCCTGCGCGCTGGGCACGGGTGCGGCGGGAGCCTGGCCGGCGATTGCCAGCAGGAGCAGCGCGGCGAGCAGCGGCCAGCGCATCAGCGCGCGCCCTCGCGGTGATAGGGGTGGCCCGCGATGATGGCGGTGGCGCGGAACAGCTGTTCGGCGAGCATGGCGCGGCACAGGAGGTGCGGCCAGGTCGCGGGGCCGAAGGAATAAAGGAGGTCGGCGCCTGCCTTGACCGCCTCTTCATGGCCGTCGGCGGCACCGATGAGGAAGCGCGTTTCGCGCACCCCCTCGTCGCGCCAGCGCTCGAGGATCCTCGCAAAGGCGGTGGAGGACAGGGCCTTGCCCGTCTCGTCGAGGACGACGGTACGCACGGGGCTCAATTTCTCGGGCGGGACGGTGCCACCCGTATCGGGCAATTCGCTATGCTTCACCGGCCAGGCGATGCGCTTGAGATAGCGCTGGACCAAATCGTCCTCGGGGGACCGGGCGATCTTGCCGCGCGCGATGATGTGCAGCTGCATGGCTCGGCGCGGTCCGAAAGAAGGGGGCTCAGGCTTCGCCGGCTTCGTCGCCGAACTTCCACATCCGTTCGAGATTGTAGAAGCTGCGCACTTCGGGGCGGAACAGGTGGACGACGACGTCGCCCGCATCGATCAGCACCCAGTCGGCGGTGGGCAGGCCCTCGATGCGCGGCGTGACGCCCTCGGACTGCTTGACCTTTTCGGCGAGCTTCTGCGCGATGGCGGCGACCTGCCGGGTCGAGCGACCGCAAGCGATCACCATGTAATCGGCGATCGAGCTCTTGCCCGCGAGCGGGATCGAGATGATGTCCTGCGCCTGCTCGTCGTCGAGCAGTTGCATCACCAGCGCGTGCAGCTTGTCCGGATCTTCGGACCGGGCGGGCGGGGTGGGGGCATCAGTGGCGGTCATGGTTTCCGTCTCGGGCAAGGTCACTCCTCATGGGGTTACGACCGCTGCCTCACGGTCGCTTCGGGCTTGGTGGTTGCGTCCTCGTGCCAGTCGGGATGGCGCGCGCGAAGGCTCGTTGCGGATGTCGGGTCTGGGGCAAGCGTCAGGAACGTGATTGCCGGTGCCTTCCATGCCGTCCAGCGTTTCGCCTGGTCTGCGGATCGGACGAAGTGCCGCAGCCAGCCCATGGCGCGAGCCGCCCGGGCCCCGCCACTATAGCCCGGTCGGGTCATGACGGCAATCGGCAGCGTGCGGACGATGGTGCGCCAGTCCTTCCAGCGGTGGAATTCGCCGATGATGTCCTCGCCGACCAGCCAGATGAAGTCGTGCTGGGGATAGCGGCGGGTGAGCGCGCGCAGCGTGTCGATGGTGTAGCGGGTGCCGACGCGCGCCTCGAAGTCCATTGCGCGGATGGGGGCGCGGCGGGCCATGGCCCGCGCCGAGGCAAGGCGCGCCTCATAGGGGGCCATGCCCTTTTTGGGCTTCAGCGGGTTACCGGGGCTGACCAGCCACCACACCTCGTCGAGCGCCAAGGCGCGATGCGCCTCGAGGCTGATGTGCCGATGCCCCTTGTGCGCGGGGTTGAAGCTGCCGCCGAGGAGGCCGATGCGTGCCATGGGGCAAGCGCTAGCATGGGGTGTTGGCGCGGGCCAGCGGCTCGGTGTATGCCGGTGGGCAAGGAGCCGAGGGGGACAAGATGGCGGGCGAAGACATTGGCGCGGTGGGTGAAGCGATGGGCGGCGCGGGCGCGGCGCGCGCGGTGGAGCCCACGCATGGCGAAGGGGCCGGTGGGCACGAGCGACCGAGCCACTGCCTCAATTGCGGCTGCGCGCTCGAGGGCGAATATTGCCATTGTTGCGGCCAGAAGGCCGAGGTGCACTTCACCATCGGCGGGCTGGTGCATGACGTGGTGCACGGCGTGCTCCACCTCGACGGAAAATTCTGGCGCACGCTGCCGATGCTGGTGTGGCAGCCGGGGCGGCTGACGCGCGATTATGTCGAAGGCAAGCGCGCGCGCTACATCAGCCCGATCGCTTTCTATCTCTTCACCGTGGTGCTCATGTTCGCCTTCGTCGTCTCGGCGAGCGACATGGAACGCGGGGACGTGGGCGCCGTGGTGCAGGAGCCTGCCGCGACCGTGGAGGCGCAGCGCGAGCGGGTTGCCGATCTCGAGGAGGCGCTGAGCGAGGTCGAGGAGGACAGCGGCCCGGCGAGCGCGGGGATCCGCGCCGGCGTCGCCTCGCAACTGCGCGTCGCCGAGCGCCAGTTGGAGGAGATGGAAGGCGAACCGCGCACGCTCGGCGAGACCGACAAGGGGACGCGCGTCACCGCCGATATCCCGCAAGGCGGCTTCTGGGATCCCATCCGTGCCGGGGTGGACGCTGCGCAGGACAACCCCTCGCTCTTTTTCTACAAGGTGCAGACCAAGGCCTATAAGCTGAGCTGGCTGCTGATCCCGCTGTCCTTGCCCTTCATGTGGCTGCTCTTTCCCTTCTCGAAGCGCCACGGGCTCTACAAGCATGCCGTGTTCGTCACCTATTCGATCAGCTTCATGATGCTGCTGGCGCTGAACATGGGGTTCTGGGTCTGGGTCGGCGCCGAGGAAGTGGGGATATTGACGTGGGTCTTCTATGCCCCCTTCCATCTCTATCGCCAGATGAGGGGCACCTATAAGCTGCGCCGTCGCAGCGCCTTGTGGCGCACCGCGCTGGTGTCGGTGTCCGCCTTTGTCGTGCTCGGCATCTTCATCGGATTGATGATCGCGCTGGGGGCGCTGGGCTAGCGCGCCACGAAAAAGGGCGGCGCCGCGGCACCGCCCTTCGTGTTTCGAGATCGCAGGCGATCAGGCGGTGGCGGGCCCGCCCAAGGGTTTCGGCCGCCCGGCCTTGGGAATCGAACTGCCCGCCATCGGGATGACGGGGCCCTTGGGGCCGCCGCGATCGATCGTGCCGCCGCCGAGCAGCGTCTTGATTTCGTCGCCCGACAGCGTCTCATATTCGAGCAAGGCCTGCGCGAGTTGCTCGAGTTCGTCGGCATGATCGGTCAGGAGCTTCTTGGCGCGTTCATAGCCCTGGTCGACGAGACGGCGAATCTCCTTGTCGATCTTCTGCTTGGTTTCGGCCGAGACGTTCATGCCCTGCGACTGCGAATAGCCGAGGAAGGTTTCGCCCTGCTGTTCCTCATATTGCACCGGGCCCATCTCGTCGCTCATGCCCCACTGGGTGACCATGTCGCGCGCGAGCTTGGTCGCATATTGGATGTCGCCCGAAGCACCCGAGGACACCTTGTCATAGCCGAAGATGACTTCCTCGGCGACGCGACCACCCATGGCGACGGCCATGTTCGCGTGCATCTTGTCGCGGTGATAGCTGTAGCTGTCGCGTTCGGGCAGGCGCATGACCATGCCGAGCGCGCGGCCGCGCGGGATGATGGTCGCCTTGTGAATGGGGTCCGATGCCGGTTCGTGCAGTGCGACGATGGCATGGCCCGCCTCATGGTAGGCGGTCATCTTCTTCTCGTCCTCGGTCATGACCATGGAACGGCGCTCGGCGCCCATCATAACCTTGTCCTTGGCTTCCTCGAACTCCGCCATGGCGACGAGGCGCTTGCCCTTGCGAGCCGCCAGCAGCGCGGCCTCGTTGACGAGGTTGGCAAGGTCGGCGCCCGAGAAGCCCGGCGTGCCGCGCGCGATCACTCGCGCGTCGACGTCGGGGGCGAGCGGGGTCTTCTTCATGTGGACGAGGAGGATCTTCTCGCGGCCCTCGATGTCGGGGCGCGGCACCACGACCTGGCGGTCGAAACGGCCCGGACGCAGGAGCGCGGGGTCGAGCACGTCGGGGCGGTTGGTCGCGGCGATGATGATGATGCCTTCATTGGCGTCGAAGCCGTCCATCTCGACCAGCAGCTGGTTCAGCGTCTGTTCGCGCTCGTCATTGCCGTTGCCGAGGCCCGCGCCGCGATGGCGGCCGACCGCATCGATCTCGTCGATGAAGATGATGCAGGGGGCGTTCTTCTTGGCCTGTTCGAACATGTCGCGGACGCGGCTCGCGCCGACGCCGACGAACATCTCGACGAAGTCCGAGCCCGAGATGGTGAAGAAGGGAACGCCCGCCTCCCCCGCAATGGCGCGGGCAAGGAGGGTCTTGCCGGTACCGGGCGAGCCGACCAGCAGCGCGCCCTTGGGGATCTTGCCGCCCAGCCGCGCGAACTTGCCGGGGTCCTTCAGGAATTCGACGATTTCCTGCAATTCCTCGCGCGCCTCGTCGATGCCCGCGACATCCTCGAAGGTGACGCGGCCCTTGGCCTCGTTGAGCATCTTGGCCTTGGATTTGCCAAAGCCCATCGCCCCGCCGCCGCTATTCTTCTGCATTTGGCGCAGGATGAAGAAGCTGATGCCGAGGATGAGGAGGAAGGGCAGCGAATTGACGAGGATGAGCTGCCACAGGCTCGCCTGTTCGGCGGGTTGGACCTGCACCGCGACGCCATTTTCGAGGAGGCGGTCCGACAGGCGCGCGTCGGGGGGCGAATCGGTCGAGAAGCGGTTGCCGTCGAGATCGCCCGACACGAGGCTGGAGCCGTCGGGACGCGGGCTGATCGTAACCGAGCGAATCTCGCCTTCCTCGACCCGGTCGATGAATTCGGAATAGGGCAGTTTCTGGCCCGCCTGCGCGGCGTCGTCGCCCGACAGGGCCTGCACGAACAGGATCAGCCCGAAGATGATGGCGAGCCAGATCACCATGCTCTTCATCCAGGGATTCTGGGGCTTTTGAGGCGGCTGGGGCGTATTGGGGTCCATTACTGGTCCTTGAAATTCAACAGGTTCGCCACCCAAGATAGGGGGGCGGAGAGCCCGAAACAATATGGCCCCGCGTTGGGGGTGGCGGCGCGAGGCAAGCGGAGCTCAGTCGAGGTCGAGAATTTCGCCCAGATCGCTCGCGGCGGGGTCGGCGGCGGTTTGCTTGACGCCCTCGCCCGCCTTGCGCGGCGCGGGACGGGTGGCGACCCAGTGGCCCGCATCGGCATGGAAGCGCAGCCCGCCCAAGGTGGCGACCTTGCCCGCGCCCAGCATGGTGATGAGGCGGGTGAGCTCGGGCCCGCGCGGAGGACGGCGCTTCATCCGCTCATAGAGGCGCAGGAGCAGGCGGCGCTGGATCTCGTAGGGCAGGCCCTCGGGGTCGAGGCGCAGGCCGCGCTCGTCGGTCTTGAGGCGAATGTCGGCAAGCCCGTCGGCCATCCAGTCGAGCGCCACGTCGGCGTCGGCGAGATGGCCGGCCGAGGCCGCGATCCGATTGATGTCGCCGCCCAGCTCGGCCGCCTCGATGGCGGCGCGCATGCGGCTGCGATCATGCGCGGGGTCGCGGTTGGTGGGATCGTCGACCGGGGTCAGCCCGGCGTCGGCGGCAATGGCGGCGAGCGTGTCGCGGCGCCACATGAGGAGCGGTCGGACGAGCCGGATGCCGGGCTCGATCTCGCGCGAGCGGCGCGCGCCCGACAGGCCGCTGATCCCCGCCCCGCGCGCGAGGCGCATCAGCAGGGTCTCGGCCTGGTCGTCGGCATGGTGCCCGGTGGCGATCGCGGCGATCTTTTCCGCACGCGCCCAGTGGCGCAGCAGGAGAAGGCGGTGGACGCGCGCCTGCGCCTGGAGGTTGGCGCTGGGCTTGCGGCCCCAACCGACGGTGAGGATTTCGTGCGGTACGCCCATGCGGGCGCAGATGTCGGTGACCATCTCGCATTCGCCGCGCGCCTCGGGGCGCAATTGGTGATCGACGCTCGCGGCGGCGACGCGCCCGGGGAAGGCGGCATGGGCGAGCAGCAGCAACGCGAGGCTGTCGGCCCCGCCCGAGACCGCCACCCCGAGCCGCTGGCGCGGCCCCAAAAGTCCGCGCATGGCTTTTCTGAAGCGCTCGACCTGTTCGGGCGCGGGGGCGGCGGGCGTGGCGGTCATGCGGGTCGTCAGCCGTCGCAGCGCGCGGCGGCCATGGCGGCGGGGAGCCGCTCGGCGATATAGGCGCGCATGCCATTGCCGTAGACGGTCTCAAGCTCGTCATAGACGCGACAGGCCTGTCCCGGCTGGTCGAGGCGCATCAGCGCCTGGCCGAGGAAATAGAGGCTGTCGGCGGCGCGCTCGCCCTCGCTGTCAGACCGATAATTGTCGAGCAGCACCTCGGCCGCTTCGCGCAGGCGATTGGCGTCGAGCAGCGCGCGGCCCTTCAGGTTGCGTGCCCAGCTCACCTTGGGATGGCCGGGATATTGCTCGATCATCGCGTCGAGCTGGCGGATCGCACCATTGTTGTCGCCCGCGTCCCACAGGCGGAAGCCTACATTATAGGCCTCTTCGCCGTCGGCGAGACGTGCGGGGTCGGTGATCGGGATGACCGCGACGGGGCGCGTTTCGGCGACGCGGGTCGCGGGCGCGTCCATCTCATCGTCCCCTTCATCGGTGAGGCCGTCGTCGGGGGCGACGCGGGTCTCGACCACCGGCTGCGGCGCGGCGGGCGGGGGGGCGGCGCGCAATTCCTCGACGGTGGCGCGCAGGCGGGCGATCTCGGCCTCCATCTGGCCGAGACGATATTGCGCCTCCTCCGACTGGCGAACGAGCGTGGTCATCTGGCGTTCGAGCGCCTCGACCCGCCCGGTCATGATGTCGACCGACTGCCTCGTGGCGACGGGTTCGTCATAATAGCCGGCGGTGTCGGCGGGGCGCCCATCGGGATAGACGCGCTTCTGGACCTGGCGCACCTGGCGTTCGAGCCGTTCGATACGGTCGCGATTCTCGCGCTCGCGGGCGCGGTCGCTGTCCTGCGCGTAAGCGGGCTGGGCGATGAGGAGGACGGCGAGAAGGCTGAGGAAGAAACGCTGCATGGAGATGATTTCTCTGGTGATAAATGGGATCCGGGAGCGACAGGCTCGCAGGGCGCGCCTTTCGCGTCGATGAACTAGGCGCCGGTAAGGCCGCTGCCGCCCGTGCCATTGCCATCGCTCTCGTCGGCAGCGGGCGGCGGCGGCTCGGTGGGCGCCGGGGTCGGCGCGGGGCTGGCAGGCGGGGGCGCCGCTTCAGGGGTGGTGGCGGGCTGGGTCGCCGCAGGGGTCGTCACCCGCTCGCGCGGCGGCGGGGGCGGCGGGGTCGAGCGACCCGGCGGCGGAGCGGCCTCGCGCGACAACGTCGCGGCGCGTCCCGTCGAACGCGTGGTGCGAGACGGGGTGCGGGTGGCGGGCGTGTCGGCCGACGTCGCCGCCGCGCCGGTCGTCGCCGCTTCGCGGGTACCGCGCTCGACGAGGTCTTCGCCGAGCAGCGAAATGTCGCTGATGCGTTCGCTGTCGGGGCCGAGCTGGACGATCCGCGTGTCGCCGACGGTGACCTCGAGCGCCTCCGGACGCGCGGTCTCGAGCATCGGGGCGACAGCATCGTCGGGGATGAGGAAATCATCGCCCGCGCTCATCAGCCCTTCGAACAATTGGGTGTCGCCGTCCATCACGCGCAGCCACACCTCGTCGGTCGCGGCGAGGCGCACGGGACCGTCGGCGAGATCGGGCGCGGCGATCGCGGGCGCGGTCTCCTCGGGCACCTCTGCGCTGGCCCCGGCGGCCTCTTCCTCGGCGGCGAGGCGGCGGTCGTTCATCCAGCTGAACAGGAGGACCGCGCCGATGACCGCGATCGCGGCGGCGATGATGACCCAGCGCGGCATCCCACCCGAACTATCGGCGACCTCATAGACGCCGACATGGCTCTGCGGCGGCTGCCACGCGCCCATTTCGTGGCGGACATGCTCGGCGACGGCCGCGCGGTCCAATCCGACGGCATCGGCATAGGTCTTGGCGAAGCCGACCGTATAGGTGGCGGCGGGGAGCTTGGACCAGTTGTTCGCTTCGAGATTTTCAAGGTGCCGCTGGGGGATGCGGCTCTGGCTGGCGAGCTGCTCGAGGCTGAGGCCTTTTTCCTCGCGCGCGGCGCGCAACTGCTCGCCGATGGGCGTGCCCGCCTCTTCCTCGATGATGCCGTCTTCAGCCTCGTCCATGCTGTTCATCCCCTGGGTCCCGGTTTCTCGAGAAACAAGGCGGTTTCCAAGGCCTTGTCAACCGTCATGCGCGGCGCGCCTTCAGTCGAGGATCACCCCCGTCTCGCGTGCCCAGCTCGCCAGCGCACGGCGCATGTCGCGGGGCGGGTTGGCGAGCAACTCGTCCATCTGCTCGGCGACCTTGGCGACGTCGAGCGACCGGATCATCGCCTTGAGCGGCCCGACGGCCGCCGGTGTGATCGAGAAACGTCGGAGGCCAAGCCCGAGCAATGCCATCGCCTCCAGCGTGCGCCCCCCCATCTCGCCGCAGATGCGCACCGGCGTCTCGGCCGCATCGCACTGCGCGATAATGCGCTTGAGGAAGCGCAGGATCGCGGGGCTGAGCCAGTCGTAGCGGTCGGCAAGGCGCGGGTCACCGCGATCGGCGGCGAAGAGGAATTGGGTGAGGTCGTTGGTGCCGATCGACAGGAAGTCGAGGCGCGGCAGCAGCTGGTCGAGCATCTCGGCGAGTGCGGGCACCTCGAGCATGGCGCCATATTCGACGACCGTGGGCAGAAAACGCTTCTGGCCGCGCAGCCAGGCGATCTGGTCCTCGAACAGGGCGCGCGCCTCTTCATATTCCCATGGTTCTGAGACCATGGGAAACATGACCTTGAGGTGGCGTCCGGCCGCCGCCTCGATGAGGGCGCGGGCCTGCGCCTTCATCAGCGCTTGGCGATCGAGCGAGAGGCGCAGCGCGCGCCAGCCCATGGCGGGATTTTCGGCCTCGTCCTTCTCGTCGAGATAGGGCAGCGCCTTGTCGCCGCCGATGTCGATGGTGCGGAACACGACGGGCTTGTCGCCGGCTGCCTGCAGCACCGACTTGTAGAGCTTATATTGCGATTCGCGCCCCGGCAGGGTGGCGGCGACGAGGAATTGGAATTCGGTGCGGAACAGGCCGATGCCCTCGGCGCCCACGGCATCCAAATGGTCGGCATCCTCGGCGAGCCCGGCATTGACCATCAGCTCGACGGCCAGGCCATCGAGCGTCTGCGCGGGCTTGGACAGGTTGGCGGCGAATTCGGCGCGGCGCGCCTGCGTGGTCGCCATCGACTGGTCGAACTGGTCGCGCTCGCGCGGTTCGGGGCGCACGACGAGCGTGCCATGATCGCCGTCGAGCAGGATTTCATCGCCCTCGGCGGCGATATGGCGGATGTCCTCGACCTTGCCGAGCATCGGCACGCCCATGGCGCGCGCGACGATGGTGACATGGGCAGTGAGCGAGCCTTCCTGAAGGACGATGCCCTTCAGGCGGCGCTTGTCATAGTCGAGCAGTTCGGCGGGGCCCAGGTTGCGGGCGATGAGGATGGTGTCTTCCTGCAAGCCTTGGCTGGCCGCGGTACCGAGCTTGCCCGAGACGATGCGCAGGAGGCGGTTCGACAGATCCTCGAGGTCGTGCATCCGCTCTTTCAAAAGCGGATCGTCGATTTCCTGCATTCGCGCCCGAGTGCGCTGCTGGACGCGCTCGATCGCGGCCTCGGCGGTGAGTCCGCTGTCGATCGCCTCGTTGATGCGGCGGCTCCAGCCCTCGTCATAGGCGAACATCTTGTAGGTCTCGAGCACCTCGTGATGCTCGCCGCCCACCCCGAATTCGGCATCGCGGATATTGTTGTCGATCTGCTCGCGCATCTTGCGGAAGGCCGAATAGACGCGCGCGCGCTCGGCCTCGATATCCTCGGCGACGGTATGCTCGACGGTGACCTTGGGCTGGTGGAAGACGGCGCGGCCGCGGGCCATGCCGGTGACGAGCTTCAGGCCCGCGAGCGCCTGGCTCCCGGTGTCGCGGGCGCGGCCCTTGGTGCCGTCAGCGAGCCCGGCGGAGGCGAGCAGTTCGGACAGCACCATGGCGACGGTCTGCAAGGCCTCGATCTCGACCTCGAGATATTTGCGGCTGTCTTCATGCTGGACGGTGAGCACGCCGATCGGCGTCTCGCGGCGCACGATCGGAATGCCTGCGAAGCTGTGAAAATGTTCTTCGCCCGTTTCGGGGCGGAAGGCGAATTGCGGGTGGCGGCTGGCTTCCTCGAGGTTGAGGATCAGCATTTGCTCGGCAATGGTGCCCACGAGACCTTCGCCCATTTCGAGACGGGTCTTGTGCACCGCCTCGCGGTTGAGGCCGTGGGTGGCGAATAGCTCGAGATGGCCTTCTTTCAGGACGTAGATCGAGCAGACCTCGCTCTCCATCGCCTCGGCGATGATGTCGACGACCTTGTCGAGCTTGGCCTGCGCGCTGCCGCGCGCGGCCATGACGGCGTGGAGCCCTGTGAGGATTTCGCGGGCGGCGATGGCGGCGCTTTCGACCATGGGCCAAGGGCTAGCAGGTCGGCGGGGCCGAGGAAAGCGACGCTTTTTAGGTCCGCAACGGAGGCTTTGCGGCTGGCGCGGCGGGGCCGGGCGAGGGCAGAGAGGCAGCGCCGAGACGAGGGAGTCGCCGATGAGTTTCCATTTCCCACCCGCCATCGTCGCACCGCGGGAGGCCGTGGTGCCCGATGCGGCATCGGCGGACGGGGGCGGGGACGGGGAGCCGGGTTCCGATAGGGCGGACAGCGCCGCGATCGGGGCGGCGGCCATGCCCTCCCATGCCGAAGCGCTCGAACACCTTTCGGGCGAATTGCTCGAGGCGGTCGACCATTTCCTGTCGGATCAGGACGCGCATCTGTTGGGCATGCGCCTGTCGCGCTTGCTGACGCTGCTGCGCCTCCAGCTGGCACGGGCCGAGCGGATGACGGGGGCGGCGATCATGGAGCGCGGCGATGCGGCGCTGGCGCGGTTGGCCCGGGCGCGGGCGGCGGAATGCGACGCGATAAGCGAACAGCTCGAACGCTTTGCCGGGCGCTATGGCGATGCGGGCAGCGCGCTCGAGAACCTTCCCGGCTTTCGCCACGACATGCGCGCGCTGATCGGCCATCTCGCCGAGCGGATCGAGCAGGAACGGGTCATGATGCCGCGCCTCGCCGCCTGTCTGGCGCAATTGCCGTCGGCCTGAGGCGAAGGATCCGACGGGGATGGCGGCCTAGCGGTAGGCGATCGAGCGCACGTCGAGCAGCAGGTCGAGGACATCGGCGTAAAAGTCGTAACCACCCGGGCCGTTGGTGAAGACGACGATGCCGCGCCCGGTCGCCGCCTCTCCATACATGAAGCTCTGGAACCGGCCGCCATTGTTGCCGCCGTGGTAGAAGAAGCTGCGCGGGCCACTCGTCTCGACGAACAGTCCCATCCCCATCGGCAGGTCGGCATGTTCGTGTGGGCGCGCAAACTGCGGGGTCATCATGAGATTGCGCCAGCCTTCGGGAAGGCGGCCGTCGTTGAGCTCTTCATGGGGCATGAGCAAGGCCATGAAGCGGGCATAGTCGCTGGCGCTGGTGCGCAGCGAGCCGGCGACGGCGGCGTCGAGCACGGCGGGCTGGCTCATCACCGCGCGGCTGTTTCGTTGGTGTGTCGGCGAGGCCGGATAGACCAGCCGCAGCGCGCTCTTCCATTCGCCATAGCGCCAGCTTTCGATGGGGCGCCCGGACCGCTCTTCGAGCGCGGCCATCGACGGGCCGAACTGCGTGCCGAAACGCGAGGCGACCACGATCTTGCCGTCATCGTCCACGCGGTGGCCCGAGGCGAGCCGCGGTTCGATCTCGGGACGCCAGCCCTCGTAGGCGGCGATGCCATGCGGCGCGAAGACAGCTTCCTGCAGGTGCGCGTCGATGCTCTTGTCGGTGATGAACTCGACGACCTGCTGGAGCCAGAGGAAGGCTTCGCCCGAATAGCGCTCCACGCTGCCGGGCGGCGCCTTGGGAATGAGGTCGCGCTCGGCATTCTCGCCATTGCCGCGCCAGTTGGGCAGCCCGCTGCGGTGCGTGAGGACGTGACGCACGGTGACAAGCTTCAACCAGGGATGCTCCGGAAAGTCCTCGGGGACGACATAGTCGGCGAGACGGTCGTCGAGGCCGAGGCGGCCTTGCGCGACGAGCTGGAGCACGGCGTAGGAAAAGACCGGCTTGTTGAGCGAGGCGGCCTGGAAGAGCGTGTCATGGGTGACCGGCTCGCCACTGTCCACGTCGCGAACGCCGAATGCGCCTCGGTAGACGACCTCGCCAGCCTCGAGCACGGCAATCTGGGCGCCGGGGACACGGTGGCGTTCGAGGAGCGCGGCGATGGCGGCTTCCTCGCGAGTGTCGGGGAGCCAGTCGTGTCGCACTTGGGTCGCGACGGAAGCAGGCGCGGGGGCGCTCGCCTGCGCGGTTGTTGCGGCAAGCAATAGGTTCGACATGATCAGTTCGAGAAGCATCGCGTCCCCCTTCGTCGGTTACCCGACAAGCAGGAAGGGAGGACGGCAAGTGCCATCGGCGATGTTTCGACCAAACATGCTTGTCGTTCGACCAACGGCGGTCGGCGCGATGAGAGCGTCGACTAGCCGCGGTTGGAGAGGGCGGCGGCGGCTTCGTCGACCAGTTCGGTGATGATGTCGGCGACGGGTTCCTCGCGCTTGACCATGCCGACCGACTGGCCGGCCATCACGCTGCCGCTCTCGACGTCGCCGTCGATGACCGCGCGCTTCAAAGCGCCTGCCCAATAATGTTCGATCTGAAGCTGGGCTTCGGCCATTTCGACTTCGCCCGAGTCGAGTTTGGCGGCGACTTCGCGCTGCTTGGCGGTGAAATTCTCGGTCTCGCGATTCTTGAGCGCGCGCACAGGGATGACCGGCAGGCGCGGGTCGATCTGGACGCTGGGGATGGCGTCGCGGGCCGAGGCGCGCAGGAACATCTTCTTGAAATTCTCATGCGCGATGCATTCGGTCGCGCAGACGAAGCGGGTGCCGAGCTGGACGCCGACCGCGCCCATTTCGAGATAGGCGGCGATGGCCTCACCGCGGCCGATGCCGCCCGCGACGAAGACCGGCATGTCGGCGGCGACATGGGGCAGGATTTCTTGAGCGAGCACGCTGGTGGAGACGGGGCCGATGTGGCCACCCGCTTCCATGCCCTCGACGACGAGCGCGTCGACGCCCGAGCGCTTGAGCTTCTTCGCCAGCGCGAGCGCGGGGGCGAAGGCGATGAGCTTGGCGCCCGATTGCTTGATGCGGTCGATCGACTTGCCCGAAGGGAGCCCGCCCGCGAGGACGACGTGACCGACCTCGTGGTTGGCGCAGATATCGATAAGATCGTCGATCTGCGGGTGCATGGTGATGAGGTTCACGCCGAACGGCTTGTCAGTCATCGCCTTGGTGGCGGCGATTTCCTTGTCCAAGAGTTCGGGCGGCATGGCGCCGCAAGCGATGACGCCGAAGCCGCCGGCGTTGGAGATGGCGGAGACGAGGTTGCGCTCCGAGATCCAGCTCATCGCGCCGCCGAGGATGGCGTAGCGGGTGCCGAGGAACTCGGTGCCGCGGTGCATCAGTCGATCGAGCTTGTCGTGGCTCATGTGATTATTCCCCCAATTCGAATGCGGCGTGCAATGCGCGGACGGCCACGTCGACCTGGTCGTCGGGCACCAGCGCGCTGGCCTTGAGTTCGGATAGCGTTGCCGCGAGCAGCGGCACCTGTCGGTCGGCGAGCACGTCGAAGACCATGGCGGCAAGCTCGGGATTGGAGCGGATGCCCACGCCGACGACGCTGACCTTGGCAACATTGTCGTCGCTGGTGACGGCGGTATGGCCGATGGCACCCTTCGCGCCTTCAAGGGCCTTGAGGGCGCGCGAAAGATTGGTCTTGGGCACGGTGAAGTGCAGGCTGTCAGAGCCTTGCGCGACCATGTCGACCGAAAGGCCTTCGGCGGCTAGTGCACGCAGCGCGGCGGCGAGACGGCCGGGCTTGTCCTTGGCTTCGAGCTTCACCAGTGCTTCGCCGCGATCGGCGGCGATGCCCGAGATGGCGATGCGTTCCATGGTCGTCTCTTCCCAATTGGTGATGATGGTGGTGCCCGGTTCGTCCTCGAAGGCCGAGCGGACCATGAGCGGCATATCCTCGCGGATGGCGAGGCCAACCGAGCGGACCTGCAGCACCTTCGCGCCCGCGCCCGCCAGCTCGAGCATTTCCTCGGCGCCGACCGCTTCCAACTTGCGCGCGGTCGGTTCGATGCGCGGATCGGTGGTGTAGACGCCGGTGACGTCGGTGTAGATGTCGCAGCGGTCGGCGTTCAGCCCCGCCGCGATGGCGACCGCGCTGGTGTCCGAGCCGCCGCGCCCGAGGGTGGCGATGCGCCCGTCCTCGGTCCGGCCCTGGAATCCCGGGATGACGGCAATGGTGCCCGCGAGCAGCGCGCCGTCCAAGGCACCGCTCTCGATCTTCTCGACGCGGGCGTTGCCGTGGACGCCCGAGGCCTCGAGCAGCTGCCAGCCCATGAAGCTGCGCGCATCATGGCCCTTGTTCTGGAGCGTCATGGCGAGGAGGCCCGCGGTCACCTGTTCGCCAGAGGCGACGACGACATCATATTCGCGCGGGTCGTGATGCGCGGCGGCTTCCTTGCAGAATTGCACGAGGCGGTCGGTCTCGCCCGCCATGGCGGAGACGACGACGCAGGTCTGCGTGTCGTCCGCCGCCTGCCGTTCGACGAGACGCGCGACATGGCGGATCCGTTCGATCCCCGCCATCGACGTGCCTCCGAACTTCATGACGACGCGCAATTGTTTCTCCACGTGGCAAATGCTGTGGGTGCTGGTAGGGTGGGCGCATGGCGAAGACAAGCATCCTGGCCTCGGAGGCCGCGCATTTCGGGTCGATGGCTGGCGACTGGTGGGACCCCAAGGGGGCGTCCGCCATGCTCCACAAGCTCAATCCCGTGCGATTGGGGTTCGTGCGCGAACAGCTCGACCGGCACTTCGGCTTGGACGAGTGCGATTTCTCGCCGCTGTCGGGAAAAAGCGCGATGGACGTCGGCTGCGGCGCCGGGCTGCTCGCCGAGCCGTTGGCGCGGCTGGGGGCCGAGGTGACCGGGGTCGATGCCGCCGAGCCGCTGATCGAGGCGGCGCGGGTCCATGCGGCAGGGCAGGGGCTGGCCATCGACTATGTCGCGGGCGAAGTGGCGGACGTGGACAAGCAGTTCGACCTCGTCACCGCGATGGAGGTGATCGAACATGTCGCCGACCCTCGCGATTTCCTTGCGACGCTGGTGTCGAAGCTGGCGGACGGCGGGCTCCTGATCCTGTCGACGCCCAACAAGACGCCGCTGTCGAGGCTGCTGACGATCACGCTGGCCGAGGGCACGGGGCGTATCCCCAAGGGCACGCACGACTATGACATGTTCATCCCGCCCGAAGAGCTGACCGCGATGCTCGAGGGGCTGGGGATGGAGGTGATCGAGACGAAGGGCATCGCCTTTTCGCCGTCGAAAGGGCTGCATTTGAGCGAGGATCTGAAGCTCAATTATCTGATGAGCGCGCGAAAGGCGTAGGCGCAAGAGGGGTCGGGGCGGCCCGACCCCGTCAGTCCTGTCGATCTTCGATCGCAGGCTGGCCGGCATTCGCGCTCTCTTGTCGAACGACGCTCGCTGCGCTCCGCTTACGTTCGACGCGGGCGCTCCTGCTAAAAGTCCACCTTGTCATAGTGCGCGGGCGGGGCCAGCCCTTCCATGCGCTCGCCCAATAGCGGACGGAAGCAGGGGCGCGACTTCATCACCGCATACCAGTTCTTCGACTGCTCGTGCCCGCGCCAGTCGAGCGCGCCGAGATAGTCGACGACCGACAATTGCGCGGCGGCCGAGAAGTCGGCGAGGCTCAAACTCGGGCCGCCGAGCCAGCGGCGATGGTCGAGCAGATAGTCCATGTAGTCGAGATGCCCGTTGGCCGCGCGCATGGCATCGCGCAGCCGTACGGTGTCGGGGCTGGCGCGAGTGACGAGGCGCTTGAGCATCCGTTCTTCGAGGAGCGGCGCGGTGACGTCGGCGAAGAACTTGCGGTCGAACCAGTCGGCGAGGCGGCGGATTTCGGCGCGCTGGACGGGGCCGCCCTGCAGCATGCCCATCTTCTCGGTGGTTTCCTCGACGAACTCGCAGATGACCTGCGCGCCGGTAAGGACGTGGCCACGCGCCGGATCGACGAGGACGGGGGTCTCGCCCGCCGGGCTCATGTCGAGGAATTCGTCGCGGCGCTCCCACGGATATTCGCGCACCAGTTCGTGGGGCACGCCTTTCTCGCCCAGCACGAGGCGGACCTTGCGGCCGTGGGCACAGAGGGGGAATTGGAAGAGCTGCAACATGGATCAAACTTGCTGATAAGAAAGGCCGCCCGCCCCGTAAAGCGGAGCGAGCGGCCCTTTGCCTAAAAAATCGGCGATTTAGTCGGCCGGCTTGAGGTCCGGGTCTTCTTCCATCGCCTCGGCAGCGGCTTCCATCTCGTGGCTGTCGATGCATTCGACGTCATCGGCCAGTTCCTCTTCGCTGAGATCCTCGCACCACGGGGTGGGTTCGGGGAACATCGGCGGGAGGTGCGCCATGCGCGCTTCCAACGTCTCGCCGAGCGGGACGAGCGTCGGGATCATCGCCGGGATGGCTTCCATGAAGCCGAGATAATATTCGGGCTGGAACCCGATCATCATGTAGTTGCGCGCGAATTTCTGGCCGGTCGGCGTGTCGGCGAAGGCGGCCAGTTCCATGAGCTCGGCCTCGCTATACTGCTTGGCAAAGACTCGGGCGAAGGCGTCGCGCATCGGCGCATCGAAGGCGGCGGCGATGGGCGGCAATTCCTTGTCGAGCACGTCGCGCAGGATCGACAGGCGCTCGTCGAAATGCTCGTCCTCGTTGGCGATCATGGTGGCGATCGACTTGTCGCCCAGCATGGCGAGCATCATGTTAGCGGTCGCCTCGATCTGCTCGGGCGTCATTTCATCCAAGCCGTCGAGGTCGAGTTCGTCGCCCATGTCTTCATCGAGCGCCTTCAGGGCGACGACGATCGACTGGAAGCTCTCGACCACGCCATATTCCTCGGCGAGCTGCGGGATGGGGGTGTAGAGCAGGTGATCGGCATAAGGGCCGACGAGATAGTCGACCAGATATTCGGTATTGCCGGCGGGCCAGATCATGTCGACCGCGCCGCGCGCAAGGTCGATCTTGGCGGCGCTAGGCGCGAGCTCGACGGTCTCGACCTGTGCTTCGGCGGCCACCGCCGGGCTGGCAAGGGTCAGGGCGAGCGCACTGGCGCTCAGGGCGAAAAGCTTCTTCATATTGGTCCCCCCACGGGCGTTGTTGAACGTATGTACTAGATGGCGCCGAGCCAGAAGAGGGCGGCGACGCCGACGATGATACGGTACCATGCGAATGGTGCAAAACCGATTTTCGTGACGATGGCGATAAAGGCCTTAACGACAATATAAGCCACGATGAAACTGACGAGCGCGCCCCAGCCGATCATGGCGAGATCGTCGGCGACCAGCTCGTCGCGCGCCTTGTAGAGCGAGTAGACGGTCGCGCCCGACAGCGTGGGCACGGCGAGGAAGAAGCTGAACTCGGCGGCGGTCTTGCGATCGATGCCGAGCGCCATCGCGCCCATGATGGTGGCGCCCGACCGGCTGACCCCGGGGATCATGGCGAGGCACTGGACAAGGCCGACGGTCAGCGATTTCCTGAAGCTCATGGTGGCGACCGCGCCGCCGACCTGGTCCTCGGGAATGTCGGGACGCGCGGGCGGGTTGGCGAGCTTTTCCACCGCGAGGATGGCGAAACCGCCGATGATCAGCGCCCAGGCGACGACGACGGCATTTTCGAGGAGGTTGTCGATCTGGTCGCCAAAAGCGAGGCCCAATGCGACCGCGGGGAAGAAGGCGACGAGCAGGTTGCGGGTGAAGTCCCACGCATGTTTCGAACCCTCGAACATGCCCTTCAAGACGCCCCAGAAGGTCTTCCAGTAGAGCACCACCACCGCGAGGATCGCGCCGGGCTGAATTGCGATGTTGAACACCGCCCATTCGGCAGCGTCGAAGCCGAGGAGCTCGGTCGCGAGGATGAGATGGCCGGTCGAGGAGACGGGCAGATATTCGGTCAGCCCCTCGACGATGCCGAGGATGAGCACGAGCAGGGTGGTGGACATGGGCTAGGCCTGGCGCGCGGCGCGGCCGAAGCGGCCACCGGGGGTGAAGCGCTCGAGCCAGTTGGGCGCCACCGAGCCCATCGGCGTCGGCGTGATGCCCATGTCCGCGAGGGTGGGGTGCTCGCCGGTCGCGACATTGTCGCGCTGGAGCAAGAGCCACTGGTCCTTGGTGATCGGCGCGCCGGGCAGGAAGCCGAGGCTCGAGATCATGTCGCCCATGACGCGGGGCAGTTCGATGAACTTGGGATCGCGGCCCGCCATGTCGGCAATCTGGTGATTGAGCTCGCGCATGCTCATCGCGTCGGGGCCGGCGACCTCGTAGGTCTTGCCGCCATGGGTCGCGGGATCGAGCGCGGCGCGGGCGATGGCTTCGCCAAGGTCGCGCACGAACACCGGCTGGAAGCGCGTGTCGGGGGCCATGATGGGGGTGGCGGGCAGGTCCATCATGCCGGCGAAGCGGTTGGTGAATTCGTCCTCGGCGCCGAACACGGTCGAGGGGCGCAGGATCGTGGCATGGGGGAAGGCGGCGCGCACCGCGATCTCGCCCTTCGCCTTGGTCTCGGCATAGTGGCTCGGCCCTTCGAGATCGGCGCCCAAGGCGCTGATCTGGACGAAGGCGCTGGCCCCGGCCTCGGCGGCGAGGCGCGCGGCATCGCCCGCCCCATCGACGTGGAGCGCTTCCTGCTTGTTCGTGTCGAAGGTGCCGACGAGGTTGACGACCGCATCGGCGCCCGCGACCGCCGCTGCGATCGTCTCCGGCTTTTCAAGGTTGGCGGGCAGGAGCGCGATCTGGCCGACGCGCGACAGGGGTTGGAGCGTATGCGCGCTCTTGGGATTGCGCTCGGCGATGCGCAGCCGGACATTGTGGCGCAAGAGCGCCTCGGCGGCATAGCGGCCGATGAAGCCGCCTCCACCGATAAGCGTGATGATCTTGGGGGCGGTCGGATCGGACGTCACGATGGTTCCTGTCTCGCTCAAGGCCTTTAGAGAATGAGGGCGTCTCTAGGCGAGCCGTCCTCGTGCTTCAAGGGCGCGAGCGAGGGGGAAGTTCCGCCCTCTCGCCGTCAGGACGCGATGCGGGCGCGCAGATGGTCGAACACGGCGGGGTAGAGCGGCGTCTTGAAGGCGCAGCCGGCAAGATAGGTGTCGGCCCAGCACACCTCGGCCTCGATCGGCTGCAAGCCCGGGAGCGTGACCCACAGTCGTTCGCCGAGGTCGGCCTTGTAGGGCAGTTCGATGCAGCAGCCGCCCGGCGAGAGGTTGCGGATCGAGGTGGGATAGGGCTTGCCCCCGGCATGGCGCGAGCGCACCTCGGCGTCGAGCGCGACGCGCTCGGCACGGCGTGTTTCATTGATCGGGACCTGAGCATTCATCGTTTTACTTTCCTTCCGGGGAAACGACGCATCACTCTGTTCGGCGGTGGATCATTACGCATACGGCGTAAAATTTTTGTTAATTCGTATCAGGGTGCGAGGGGTGCTGATGTTTGCCGTTGACAGGGGGCGGGGCGCTCGCATAGAGGCCGCCTCCTACCGCGAAGCATCTGTGCCCAGGTGGCGGAATTGGTAGACGCACCGTCTTCAGGTGGCGGCGCTCGTAAGGGCGTGGAGGTTCGAGTCCTCTCCTGGGCACCATTTCCTGGCAAGGAACGTGATGCGATCCCTTTTTTCCATGACGCTTTGTCTCGCGCTCCTGTCGGGCTGCGGCGAGGACGCGGTGATGGTCGATCCCGCTGGGCAGACGACGGTCGCCAGGACCAACGCCGACGCGCCTCCTGGCGGGGACGTGCACGAGGCGGTGGTGCCCGGCGGCTGGGAAGTCGAGGCCGAGGCGCGGGGCGACCTCACCGGCGACGGCGCGGAGGAAATCGCGCTGGTCATGCGACGCATCGTCGACAGCGACGCTCGGGCCGCCGACGGATCGCCCTTCACGCCCGGACCGCGCCGTCTCGTCGTCGCCAGGCCGACGACAGGCAGCGCCGCCGACATTCTCGTCACTCATGCGACCTTCGTGCCCGCGTGGGACGACCCGCTCGCCGACGATCCGTTCGCGGGCCTGAGCATCGCGCGGGGCAATCTCGTCGTGGCGCTCGTCGATTTTCGCTCGGTCGGGAGCTGGGCGGCGAGCCGGACCCGATACACCTTCCGCTGGGACGAAGGCGCGCGCGATTTCGCGCTCATCGGCTATGACAAGAGCCGGATCGACCGCAGCACGCTCGACGAAGAAGTGGTCAGCGTGAATTTCCTCAGCGGTCGTCGAAAGCACGTCGGTGGGCGCTACGAGGAGGGGGCGCTGCTCGGGACGCGCTGGAGCGACGTGGACGGCGAGCCGCCGCTCCTCGCCGACCTGCCCGAGGCGCGCGACTACCGCCCGCCTGCGGCGCATTAGCGTCCGAAACGGAGCTATTGGCAAGCCCCGGTTGACCTTTTTCGCCCCAAGCTTTCCCCGCCGGATCACGCGAGGAAAGGAGCAAGGGCGATGAAGGTGAAGGGCAATCTGTGGGCGATCGGGGCCATCGGCCTGATCTATCTTGCCGCGCGGCTGGCGGGGTTCGGGATCATCGCGACCGCCTGTTTCGTCGCGCTGCTGCTGTTCTTCGCGCTGCGCCAAGCGCAGGCGGCGCGCGCGGCGAGCGGGCAGGCCGATGAATTGACCAAGGTCGCCGAACATCGCCGCCTCGCCATCGAGGAGTTGAACGAAGCCAACCGCCTCCTCCTGATGACCGAGGCGACCGCCAACGTGGGCCATTGGCTGGTCGATCTTGAGGAAGAGGAAATCTATTGGTCGGACGAGACCTGCCGCATCCACGGGGTGCCCGTCGGCACCAGTCCCGATCTCCAAAGTGCGCTCGACGTCTATCACCCCGACGACCGCGAGGCGATCGCCGACCTCGTCGATGGGGCATTCACCAAGGGGGAGGATTATCGCTTTACCGCCCGGATGATCCGCGCCGACGGAGAGGTGCGTACGGTGGAGGCGATTGCGAAGGTGGAGGTGAATGACGAGGGCCGCCCCGTCCAGATGTTCGGGGTGTTTCGCGATCGCACCGACGAGCTCGCCAGACAGAAGGAGCTGAAGGACGCGCTCCATGCCGCCAAACATGCGGCGGCGGCCAAGAGCGCCTTTCTCGCCAACATGAGTCACGAGATCAGGACGCCGATGAACGGCGTGTTGGGTTTCACCGACCTGCTGCTCGCCGAACCGCTCGACGACAAGCAGCGCGGCTATGTCCAGCTGATCAGCGACAGCGGGCGGTCGATGCTGGCGCTCCTCAACGATATTCTCGACATTTCCAAGATCGAGGCGGGGCGGCTCGAACTGGCGCGCGAGCCCGTCGACCTGCGCGCCAAGATGGCGAGCTGTGCCGAGATCATGCGCGCTGCCGCGCACGGCAAGGGGCTGGAGATCGATGTCGTCTGCGATCCCGACATTCCGGCTTTCATCGAGGGGGACCGGCTGCGCGTGCGGCAGGTGTTGCTCAATCTGATCGGCAATGCGGTGAAGTTCACCAAGACGGGTGGCGTGCGGCTGGAAGCGCATCGTCGCGGCGGCGAGGAGGGCGCGGACGACCGGTTGGAGATCGCGGTGATCGACAGCGGCATCGGCATCCCGCCGCACCGCCAGAAACAGATTTTCGAGACCTTCGGCCAGGCCGAGGCGACGACCGCGCGCGATTTCGGCGGGTCGGGGCTGGGACTGGCGATCAGTCGCAGGCTCGCCGATGCGATGGGCGGCAAGCTGCGCGTCGAGAGCGAGGAGGGCGTTGGCTCGACCTTCACCATCGCCCTGCCGCTGCGCGAGATCGCATCGCCCGAGGATGCCGTCGCGCCGCCGCCGGAAACGGTCGGGCGGTTCGATAATGTCCGGTTGCTGGTGGTCGAGGACAATGCGGTCAACCAGATGCTGAGCCAGGCCATGTGCGAGAAACTGGGGGTCGAATGCGACATGGCCGAGGACGGGCTGGCGGCGATCGAGGCGATCGAATTGATGGCGAGCGAGGGGCGGCTCTATGATCTCGTACTGATGGACTTGCAGATGCCGCGCCTCGGCGGGATCGAGGCGACGCGGCGGCTGCGCGGCTCGGGCTATGATGCGGCCCGGCTGCCGATCGTCGCGCTCACTGCCAATGCCTTTTCCGAGGATGTCGAGCGCTGTCTCGAGGCGGGGATGCAGGCGCATCTGACCAAGCCCGTGAAGCTCGAGCAGCTGGAGGCGATGATCGCCCAGCATTTGCCCGCCTCGCGCGGCAAGGTGATGGCGATGGAGGCCTGAGACGCTTGCCGCGTGGTGCGGGGCGGGCGTAGAAGAATCGCATGACGCTTTATGCTCTTGGCGACAAACGCCCGCAGCTTGCCGACGGCGCCTGGGCGGCGCCCTCGGCCGATCTTATCGGCGACGTGCGGCTGGGCGCGCGGGCGAGCGTGTGGTTCGGGGCGGTGATCCGCGCCGACAATACGCCCATCATCCTTGGGCCGGAGACGAACTTTCAGGACGGAGCGATCGGCCATTCGGATCCCGACGCGCCGCTGACCATCGGGGCGCGGGTGACGGTCGGGCACCAGGCGATCCTTCATGGCTGCACTGTCGAGGACGATTGTCTCATCGGCATGGGCGCGCGCATCCTCAACCATGCGGTGATCGGCAAGGGCTCGATCGTCGGCGCAGGCGCGTTGGTCACCGAGGGAAAGGTCTTTCCCGAACGCTCGCTGATCGTTGGCGCACCGGCGCGCGCAGTTCGGACCCTCGACGAGGAAGCGGCGCGGCTGCTCGAGGCGTCGGCGAAGCTCTATGCGGAAAAGGCGGCGGTCTATGCGGCGGAGTTGAAGCCGCTCTGACCGTCATCTCAGCGACGGCTGGGATCAATGCCGAGCTACCACGACAATTTGTCCAGACATGGGCCCCAGCCTTCGCTGGGGTGACGGTGTTGGTTACGCGGATGTGCCCTACGGACATCAGCGCCGCTTGAAACGCAGGCGCACCCCCAACCATTTTGTTGTCATGATCGACATCCGACCCTTCGCCTCATTGGGCCATGCGAACCATGGCTGGCTCAATGCCCGTCACCATTTCAGCTTTGCCAATTATCACGATCCCAGCCGCATGGGCTGGGGGCCCATCCGCGTGTGGAACGACGACGAGATCGCCGCCAAGTCCGGCTTTCCGCCGCATCCGCACCGCGACATGGAGATCATTACCTATGTCCGCACCGGCGCCATCACCCATCAGGATTCGATGGGCAACAAGGGCCGCACCGGCGCGGGCGACGTGCAGGTGATGAGCGCGGGGCGCGGCGTGATGCACGCCGAGTATAACCTCGAGGACGAACAGACGACGCTGTTCCAGATCTGGATCGAAACGGGCAAGCCGAACGCCGATCCGGCCTGGGGACAGATGCCCTTCCCCAAGGAAGAGCGCGACGGCGCCTTCCAGTTGCTGGCATCGGGTGATCCCGACGATGGAGCGTTGTCCTTCAACGCCGATGCCAAGGTGTTGGGGGCGACGCTGCCGGCCGGCAAGAGCCTCGAATATAAGGCCGACAAGTCGCGCTATCTCTACCTCGTTCCCTCGGGCGAGGTGACGGTCAACGGCCATTCAGCAAAAGGCCGCGATGGTGTCGCCGTCCATGATGAAGAGAAACTGGTCATCCACGCGGGAGAACAGGACGTCGAACTGGTGCTGGTCGACGCCGCCTAAGCGCTTGCAAATGGGGGGCGAAACTGGTTTGTCGCCCCCCGACATGCACATTCCCACCCTTGCCGCCCGCGCGTTTCTTGCCGGGGCGAGCCTTTTCATCGCCGCTACCAGCGCTTCGGCACAGGACGCGTCCACGGGCAATGTCGTGGCGATCCCGCCGGGCGGGCAGCAGGACGCCGCCCCCGAACGCACGGTCGGGCCCGACAGCCTGCGCGATTTCTCGCTCGATCCCGCCGACCGCCAGCCGCAGGCGCCCGTGGCCGCGCCCGGGCCCGATGGCTCGCAGGCGCAGCCGCAGCGCGCCCCGCAGCGTCAACCGCGCCCTGCACCGACGCGTCCGCCAGCGCCGCAGCAGCCGCAAGTCCAGCCGTCCACGGTGACCCCGTCGACGCCGGTGACGTCGCCCCCGCCGCCCCAAGCGCCGGTGACCTCTCCCGCGGTGCCGAGCCCCGGCGATCTCCCGCCGACCGGAGCCACGCCCTCGCCGTTGGAAGACACGCCGCAGGTCGAGTTTCCGCCGCTCGGCGATCTCGATCCCTCGGCGACGGAAGGCGCGGCCGCCGACGATGATGCTGGCGCGATCGTGCCTCGTGGTTTCGACCCGACCGCTGAGGCTGGCGACGGGTCGGGATGGGGGCTGCTGGCGCTGATGGCCGCGATGGTCGCGGCGACGCTCCTGTCCTTCGTTGCGATCGCCCGGCGACGCAAGCGCCGTCCTGCGCCTGCTGCAGCCGCGCCCGCGCCTGTGCCGCCAGTGGTGCCGAAGCCCCAGCCCGAAACGCCGCCTGCGCCCCAGCCCGAGCCGGCAGCGGAACCGGGCATTTCCGGGCATATCACGACCACGCTCGGTCGCACTGCCGCGACAGCGGCTGCCCCGGCGTCGGCACCGCCGCCCGAGCCCGCCGTACCATCGGGCCTCGTTTCGACCAGCCTCAAGCCCGACCTTGTCGTCGAGGTGCTGCCGGTCCGCTGCGCGCTCGACGAGAATGAATTGTGGGTCGATTATCGCATCGACGTGGTCAATCGCGGCAGCGCGGCGGCGCATAACATCCGCTTCGATGTGGCGATGATCAATGCCGGGCCCGAACAGGCGGCGATGGTCGAGGAATTCGGCGCGCATCCGCAGCCCTTCGACGGCCCCGCGACGATCCCGCTCCTCAGCCCCGGGCAGGGGCGCAGCCTCGGCGGGCGAGCGGCGCTGCCCCTGAAGGACGCGCAGGTCTTCATGATCGATGAACGGCCGTTGATGATGCCGGTGCTGCTCATTGCGCTGCGGCGCACGGCGGGGCCCGACGGGGCGCTAGTGCGCGGGGAAAAGGCGTTCGCCTATATGGTCGGGCGTCAGGGCGGCAGCGAGGGGCGTCTCGCGCCCATTCGCGCCGACGTGCGCCCCAAGCTCATCCGCGACGTGGCGCTGAAGAGGGCTTAAGGGGGGGGGGGCGCGTCCCCCGGACGGCCCGACCCTACAGGGGCGGGGCGCCTTCGGTCCGTCCCCCGGACGGCCCGACCCTAAAGGGGCGGCGCCATGTACGAGTGCCAGGCGAGGATGGCGGCGGCACCGCGGTGAGGCGACCAGGGCTCGGCCCATGCGCGCACCATCTTTTCGGGCGGGCGTTCCTCGCGCTCGAGGATGCGCGCGAGCTCGACCTGCACGGCAAGGTCGCCCGCCGGAAACACGTCGGGGCGGCCTTCGGAAAAGAGCAAATAGATTTCCGCCGACCAGCGGCCGATGCCCTTGATCCTGGTCAGTTCGGCAATCGCCTCTTCGTCATCTTGCGGAAGGTCGCGGAAATCGACCTCGCCCTCATGGACGAGGCGGGCAAGGCTGCGGGCATAGCCGGCCTTCTGGCGCGACAGGCCGGCGGCGCGCATCTCGTCGTCGTCAGCCGCCATCATCGCGGGCAGGTCGGGGTCCTCGCCGAAGCGGTCGGTGAGTTTTCGCCACATGCTGTCGGCGGCGGCGACGCTGACCTGCTGGCCGACGATGGTGCGCAGCATGGTGACATGGGTGCAGGGGCGCACGCGCGGGGTCGGGCGCCCGTGCCGCTCCATCACTCGGCCGAAAGCAGGTTCGATGGCGGCCAGCGCGTCGAGTTCGTGATCGAGGCTGACCTGTGTCTGGACCATCAGCCGCGCGCGGTGGCGGCGGCGTAGAGGCTGATCGCGGCGGCGTTGGAGACGTTCAGGCTCTCCATCTGCTCGCTGATCGGCAGCTTGGCGAGCGCATCGCAATGATCCCGCACGTTGGCGCGCATGCCGGGGCCCTCGGCGCCGAGCACCAGCGCCACGCGCTGCGGCCCCAAGGCCTCGGCGAGCGTGCTGTCGGCCTCGCCCGCCAGCCCGATGCGCCAGTAGCCGGCCTCGGCGAGCTCGTCCAATGCGCGCGACAGGTTGACGACGCGGACCCACGGAATGGTCTCGAGCGCGCCCGAAGCGGCCTTGGCCAGTGCCCCGCCCTCGGGCGGCGCATGGCGATCCTGCGTGACGATGGCGTCGACATCGAAGGCGGCGGCCGAGCGCAGGATCGCGCCGACATTATGCGGGTCGGTGACCTGGTCGAGGACGAGGATGACGGACTGATCGCCCGCCTCGGCGATGACGTCGCCGAGCCAGACGTCCTCGAGGGGTTCGCATTCGATCACCACGCCCTGGTGCGGGGCGTCGTGCGGGACGAGTCGGGCAAGGTCGGTGACCTCGGCGCGGACCACCTGCACCTCGGGCGGGAACTGCATGAAGTTCGCCATTTCCTGCGTGGTCCAGGCTTTCAGGACCGTGCGGTTCGGATTGTCGAGGGCGGCTGCGACCGCATGCTTGCCCCAGAAGCGCGGGCGATTGGGGTTGTCGCCGCGCTTGCCTTTACGTTTGCGTGCCATGCTGGCCCAATGCGCCGGAAGCGGGAGCGTTGCAAGCGGGGGGCTGTCTTTCCGGGCCACACTGGCGTAGAAACTAATCTGCGTTAAAAGAACAGGGGGTTTCTATGCTGCTTTCGCTTTCCGTGCTGCTTTCCCTCGCCGCGCCCGCCGACATGGCCGCCGCAGCCACCGATCATCACGCCGAAACCGCCGCCGAAACGCGGCTCGAGCGCAACAAGCGACTGGCGCGCGAATTTTACGAGAAGCTGTGGTTCTCGAACCAGACCGACGCCTATGCCGATTATGTCGCCGACAACTATGTCGTCCACGATATCGGCGAGCGCAAGAACATGACCGAACAGGCGATCGAGCAGAAGACGGTCGCCGACATCTTTCATGCATCGGGAACGATGAGCGGGCGGATCGACTATCAGATCGCAGAGGGCGATCTCGTCGCGACGCGCTGGTTATGGACGCTGAACGAACCGACCGAGCAGGCGAGGGCGATGGGAATGACGAGCGAGATCGTCGACCTGCCAATCATCAACGTCTTTCGCTTCAACGAGGAGGGCAAGATCGTCGAGATCTGGAATCACCGCCACGACATCGACCTGCCGTTCCGACAACGAGGCTATTAGCCTCGCCTGTTTCGCCTCAGGCGGGTGTCGAGAGTTTCATCAGGACGAGGCCGCCGACGATCATGACGGCGGCGGTGACGCGCATGACACTCAGCGCCTCGCCGAAGAAGGCCGCGCCGATGACGAAGGCGCCGACCGCGCCAATGCCCGTCCAAATGGTGTAGGCGGCGCCGAGCGGCAGGACTTTCATCGACCACGCCAGCAACCCGAAGCTCAGGAGCATCGCGGCGATGGTGACGATGCTCGGGCCAAGCCGCGTGAAGCCGTCAGACTGCTTCATCGCGGTTGCCCAGACGATCTCGAACAGGCCCGCGAGAAAGAGGATCAGCCAGGCCATCGCCTGCCCGACTACCGCGCCCCGTCCGCATCGAGCGCATAGCCCGCGGCGCGGACGGTGCGGATGAGGTCGGGGCCGCCATGTTCGTTGAGAGCGATGCGGAGGCGACGAATGTGGACGTCGACGGTGCGAAGCTCGATGTCTTCGGAATGCGGCCACACGGTCTCGAGCAATTGCTGGCGCGAGAAGACACGGCCGGGGTTTTCCATGAAATGCTTGAGGAGGCGATATTCGGTCGGGCCGACCTGGATCGGCTTGTCATCGCGCTTCACGCGGTGGGCGGCGAGATCCATCTCGAGGCCCGCATATTCCAATGCTTCGGCGGCGAGCGCGGGGCGCACGCGGCGCAGGACGGCGCCGGCGCGCGCGACCAGTTCCTTGGGGGAAAAGGGCTTGGTGATATAATCGTCGGCGCCGGTTTCGAGGCCGCGGATGCGATCGTCTTCCTCGCCTCTGGCGGTCAGCATGATGATCGGCAGGTTGGCGGTCTGCTGGCGGCGGCGCAGGCGGCGGCACACCTCGATGCCGCTGATGCCCTCGATCATCCAGTCGAGCAGGATGAGGTCGGGAACGACTTCCTCGGCGAGGATCAACGCTTCCTCGCCATCGCCGGTGCGCGTGACGGCATAGCCGGCGCGTTCGAAATGATAGGTGACGAGGTCGGCCAGTGCCCGATCGTCCTCAACCAGTAGAAGCTTTTTCTCCGACATTCGAACGATCTCTCCTTCGTTCAGCCGCTCAGACGGTGTCGTCGCGGTCGAGCTTGTCGCTCATCATTCCGCCGGTGGCCGCATAATAGACCATCTCGGCGATGTTGGTGGCATGGTCGCCGATGCGTTCGAGATGCTTGGCGACGAACAATAGCTGGGTGGCGTGGCCGATATTGTGGCTGTCTTCCATCATGTGCGTGAGCAGCGTGCGGAAGATCGAATTGTAGAAATCGTCGACCGCCTGGTCGCGGCGCGCGACGCGCAGCGCGGTCTCGGCATCGCGCTCGACGAAGGCATTGAGGACGTCATGCACCATCTCGGTGGCGATGCGCGCCATTTCAGGCATGAGGCTCAACGGCTCCATCGCGGGCGCGGTCTCGAGCTGTTCGACGCGGCGCGCGATATTCTTGGCATAATCACCGATGCGCTCGACCACGGTGGCGATCTTCAGCGCGGCGACGACGTCGCGCAGGTCGCCCGCCATGGGGGCGCGCAAGGCGATGGTCTGGATCGCGCGCTGTTCGGTCTGGCGATCGAGCTCGTCGATGCGGGCATCGGCAGCGATGACCGCGCGGGCACCCGCGACATCGCGCTGCGTAAGGCAGCGCATGCTCTCGCGGATCTGATGTTCGGCAAGGCCGCCCATCTCGCTGATGAGCGCGCGCAGCTGGTCGAGGTCTTCGTCGAAGGCCTTGATGGTGTGCGCCGCGATGAGCGATTCGCCGGTGTCGGGATCAACCATAACGCCCCGTGATGTAGTCCTGCGTGCGCTGCTGCACCGGATTGGTGAAGATCTGGCCGGTCTCGCCATATTCGACGAGATTGCCGAGGTGGAAGAAGGCGGTACGCTGCGACACGCGCGCGGCCTGCTGCATGTTGTGGGTGACGATGGCGATGGCATAGCGCCCGCGCAGTTCGTGGATCAGCTCCTCGATCTTGGCGGTGGCGATGGGGTCCAATGCCGAGCAGGGCTCGTCCATCAAGATCACCTCGGGATCGACCGCGATGGCGCGGGCGATGCACAGGCGCTGCTGCTGGCCGCCCGACAGCGCGGTGCCGCTTTCCTCGAGGCGGTCCTTCACCTCGTCCCACAGCCCGGCGCGGCGCAGCGAGCTTTCGACGATCTCGTCCATCTCGCTCTTGTTGGTCGTGAGGCCATGGATGCGCGGGCCGTAGGCGATGTTCTCGTAAATGGACTTGGGGAAGGGATTGGGCTTCTGGAACACCATGCCGACGCGGGCGCGCAGCTGGACGACGTCCATCGCGGGGGCATGGATGTCCTCGCCGTCCAGTTCGATCAGCCCTTCGACGCGCGCCGAGGGGATGGTGTCGTTCATCCGGTTCAAGGTCCGCAGGAAGGTCGACTTGCCGCAGCCCGAGGGGCCGATGAAGGCGGTGACCTTGTCGTCGAAGATCTCGATCGAGACGTCCTTGATCGCCTGCTTCTCGCCATAGAAGACGTTGACGTCCTCGGCGCGCATCTTGGGCAGCGCGGGGGTCTTGGTCGTGTCGGCCGACGCGGCGGTTTGGGTGGTGGTGTCGTTCATCATGTCGTTCCTACCAGCGGCGCTCGAAGCGGTTGCGCAGGTAAATGGCGAGGGCGTTCATCGCGAGCATGAAGAGCAGCAGCACGATGATGGCGGCGGAGGTTTTCTCGACGAAGCCGCGATCGACTTCATCGGACCAGAGGAAAATCTGCATCGGCAGCACGGTTGCCTTGTCGGTGATGCCGGACGGCGGCGAGGCGATGAAGGCGCGCATGCCGATGAGCAGCAGCGGGGCGGTCTCGCCCAGCGCGCGCGCCATGCCGATGATGGTGCCGGTAAGGATGCCGGGCAAAGCGAGCGGTAGGACGTGGTGGAACACGACCTGCATCCGGCTCGCGCCGACGCCCAAGGCGGCATCGCGGATCGAGGGCGGCACCGACTTGATGGCGTTGCGGCCCGCGATGACGATGACCGGCATGGTCATGAGCGCGAGCGTGAGGCCGCCCACCAGCGGCGCCGAGCGCGGCAGGTGCATGACGTTCAAAAAGACCGCGAGGCCGAGTAGGCCGAAAATGATCGAGGGCACGGCGGCGAGGTTGTTGATCGACACCTCGACCATGT
Organism: Sphingomicrobium arenosum; assembly: GCF_026157085.1. NCBI lineage: Bacteria > Pseudomonadati > Pseudomonadota > Alphaproteobacteria > Sphingomonadales > Sphingomicrobiaceae > Sphingomicrobium > Sphingomicrobium arenosum. The sequence continues at coordinate 1,639,876 of NZ_JANPVN010000001.1, read as the reverse complement.
CGGTCCAGCGATTGCGCGGTGCGAATTCCTCGAGATAGACCGCCGACAGGACGCCGATCGGGAAGGCCAGCGCCATCGTCACGAAGATGGTCAGCATCGAGCCCTTGAGCGCCCCCCAGACGCCGACCGCGGATGGATCGGTGGAATCGGATGCCGTGAGGAAGGTCCAGTTGAAGCCGCGCGACAGGTCGCCGCGCTCGCGTGCGATGGCGGCGAGACGGTCGCCTTCTTCGGAGCCTTCGCCCTTGGCGGCGAGGTCGACCTCGGACGAAACGGGAAGCGAGAGCGTGGGCGTCGTCCCCGCCATGTCGGGATCGTCGACCAGCATCTCGGCGACCTCGATCACCGCGCCATCGGCGAACAGGCGGCGGGCGTCCTCGCCATATTGGCGGGTCGTCGCGTCGTTGACGAGGGTCGCGATCGAGCCGTCGGCGAGCAGCTGGCCGACGCGCTGGGCGCGGGTGCCGCTGGTCTCGCGCGGGGCCTCGGTGAACGACAGGTCGACGGTGAGCGGCGCCTCGGTGCGGGTAAAGCCCGACAGGCCGTTCACCGCCATGGTGACGAGCAGGAACAACAGGAAGGCGACGGAGATGCCGACCGCGGTGAGGCCGAACAGCCTGAAACGCCTTTCGGCGGCATAGCGGGCGGCGACGCGTTTTTGCATCGCCTCGCTGGTCCAGCGCTTGGACGGCTGGGTGGCTTCCACGGGACTATTCATATGCTTCACGATATTTGCGGACCACGCGCAGCGCATAGAGGTTGAGCAGCAGCGTGATGAAGAAAAGGACGAGGCCGAGCGCGAAGGCGGCGAGCGTCTTGGCGCTGTCGAATTCCTGGTCGCCGGTGAGCAACTGGACGATCTGCACCGTCACGGTGGTCACCGAGGCGAAGGGATTGGCGGTGAGATTGGCGGCAAGGCCGGCGGCCATGACGACGATCATCGTCTCGCCGATGGCGCGGCTGACCGCGAGGAGGATGCCGCCGACGATGCCCGGCAGGGCGGCGGGGAAGATGACCTTCTTGATCGTCTCCGACCGCGTCGCGCCCAATGCGAGGCTGCCGTCATTCATCGCCTGCGGGACGGCGGCGATGCTGTCGTCGGCCATCGAGGAGACGAAGGGGATGATCATGATGCCCATGACGAGACCCGCCGCGAGCGCGCTCTCGCTGCTGGCGGGCAGGCCGAGGGTGACGCCGAGGCTGCGGATCGCGGGGGCGACGGTCAGCGCGGCGAAATAGCCGTAGACCACGGTCGGCACGCCGGCGAGAATCTCAAGGATCGGCTTGAGCCAGGCGCGCACCCGGGCATGGGCATATTGGGTGAGGAAGATCGCGCTCATGAGGCCGAGCGGAATCGCCACGATCATGGCGATGATCGCGCCGATGAAGATGGTGCCCCAGAACAGCGGCACCGAGCCGAAGGCGCCAGAGGAGCCAGCCTGGTCGGCGCGGATCGCGGTCTGCGGCGACCATTGGGTGCCGAACAGGAATTCGAGCGGATTGACCTTCTGGAAGAAGAGGAAGGTCTCGAAGACGAGGCTGAGGACGATGCCGAGCGTGGTGAAGATGGCGATCATCGAGGCGCCGACCAGCACCCACATCATCCAGCGCTCGACACCGGTGCGCGCGCGGAAGGAGACGCCGATGCGGCGCATCGCGAAGAAGGCACCGACGAGAAAGGCGGTAAAGGCAAGGCCGGCACCCATCCAGCCATAGCGGCTGTTGGCCTCGGCGAAGAGCGGGGCGAGCGCTTCCGACTGCGGATAGAAACCGCTGGTCTGTGCGCCGCTGGCGATGGCGCGCGCCTCCGACAGGATGGCGTTGCGCTGGAGATCGAAATCGGGAAGCGCCTGGCCCGCGGGCGAGGCGAGGACGGCCTGTTCGACGAGGCCGCCCTGCACCACGCTCCAGATGGCCAGCAGGAAAAGCGCGGGGACCGCGCTCCACAGGAAGACGTAGATGCCGTGATAGCCTGGCAGGCTGTGCAGCCGCTCGCCGCCACGGCGCAGGGCCGTGACGCGCGAACGGGCGGTGATGGCAGCCGCTGCCGCCATCACCAGGATCAACATCATTGCAACAAGCAAGCTCATCGAATGCTACCGTCTGTCCTTGTCTGGCTCGCTTAAAGCGAGCTGCCGTCGAGGACGGTCATGTTGTCGACCGTCGCATCCGAACCGGCACGCTGTTCATCGCCGAGGGCGACGAGGCCGCGGTTCGACAGCAGGCCGCCGGGCTGCCACGCATCCTTGTAAGCGGCGATGAAGTCGCCGAGCGCGGGCTTGGCGGCGACGTGCTGCTTCTTGGCGTAGACATAGAGCAGGCGAGCGGCCGGATATTCGAGGCTCGAGATGCTCTCGGGATTGGGGGTCACGCCATCGAGCGCAACGGCCTTCACCTTGTCGGCATTGGCATCGAGGAAGCTGTAGCCGAGGATGCCGAGCGCACCCGGTTCGCCCGAGACCTTCTGGACGAGCAGGTTGTCGTTCTCGCCGGCTTCGACGAAGGCGCCGTCTTCGCGCATCTTGGTGCAGGCGACATCCTTGGCGTCGTCGTCCATGTCCGAGCCTTCCCAGGCGGCGTCGTTGTCGCACCCGACTTCCATGACGAGCTCGACGAAGCTGTCGCGCGTGCCCGAGGTGGGCGGCGGGCCGTAGACGAGGATCTGCGCGTCGGGAAGCGAGGGGTCGATGTCCGACCATTTGGTCGCCGTCTGTTCCTTGCCATAGGGGTTGGCGGCAAGCGCGCGATAAACCTGCTCGCTGGTCAGCGAGAGTTCTTCATCGCCCGCGGCATGGATGAGGGTAAGGCCGTCGATACCGATCGCCAATTCGACGATCTCGGTGACGCCCGCAGCCTGACAGCTTTCGAATTCGCTCGTTTTCATGCGGCGCGAGGCGTTGACCATGTCGGGGAAGTCCTGCCCGAGGCCTTCGCAGAACAGCTTCATGCCGCCGCCGGTGCCGGTCGATTCGACGAGGACGCTGACGCCCGGATTGGCGCGCTGGAAGCTTTCGGCGACCGCGGTCGTGAACGGATAGACGGTCGAGGAACCGACAATCTGGATTTCGCTGCTGGCGCCCGAATCGCCGTTCGAGCCACAAGCGGTGAGAAGGGCGGCAAGCGAGGCGCCCAAAAGCATTTTCTTCATGGTGTATCTCCCCATTTCGGGCCCCCGTGGCCCATCATGCTGATCGGGCGAATAGGGTGTTGTGTGGCAGCCTGTGTGACCGCGGCATGACAATATGATGACTCGGGTCGGGTCGTTTGAAGACAATGCCGCAGGAGTGGGGCGTCAGCGCGCGATCGGCAGGTCGACGGTGATGGTCGTGCCGGTGCCGAGCGCCGAGGCGATGTTGAGCGTGCCGCGATGCCGCTCAGCGATATGCTTGACGATCGCGAGCCCGAGGCCCGTGCCGCCCGAATTGCGGCTGCGCGCGGCATCGACGCGGTAGAAGCGCTCGGTCAGGCGGGGCAAATGCTCGGGCGCGATGCCGGGGCCCTTGTCGGCCACCGCGAGGCGGAGGCGATCGCGGCCCGAACGGCGCACCGTCACGGTGATCTTCTCGCAATCCTCGCCGCAGCCATAGCGGATCGCATTGCCGATGAGATTGTCGGCGAGCTGGAGGAGCTGTGCTTCGTCGCCGCGCACGGCGGGGATGTCGGGTTCGATGTCGGTGGCGATGACGCAGGCGCGGCGCTCGGCGAGCGCTTCATTGTCCTCGACCGCCTTCCTGATGAGCGCGGCGAAGTCGATCTGCGTGCGCGGCAGGACGAAGCGGTCGGCCTCGATCCGCGAAAGCGCCATGAGGTCGGTGACGATGCGAAGCATGCGCTTGGCCTCGGATTCGATCGTGCGCGCGAAGTTGCGGCGCGTCGGCTCGTCCATCGCGCCGTCTTCGGCGAGCGTCTCGGCATAGCCGAGAATGCCCGCCAAAGGCGTGCGCAATTCGTGGCTCGCATTGGCGACGAAATCTACCCGCATCTTCTCGGCGGCGCGCTGGGCGGCGCGGTCGATCATGCGGACCATGACCACATCATCGTCGATCGGTGTCACCTCGACCAACCACGGCTGGTCGGCGCGGCCGAGGCCTTCGACCTCGAGGCTGGCGCGCTCGGCGGCCGTGATGGCGGCGAGCACGCGCGGGTGGCGGATGGCGAGGCGAATATCCGAATTGGCGAGGCGAAAGCCGAACTGGTCGCGCGCGGCGCGGTTGATCGCCATCAGCCGTTGTCCCTCGACGAGGATCACGGGATCGGCAAGCGCATCGATGAGCGCGGCGACGAGCGGATTGAACATGGGGGTGGTCATAACGCCCCCGTCCCGGCCCGGCTAGCGACTTGGCTGCGGCGCCTGCCAGCCCTCGGCAGCGTGCCGCATACGCAAGGTGTGCCGGATCGTCGCGACGAGCAGGATGAGCAGGATCGGATAGACCCAGAAGCGCGCGGCGGCAGCATAGGCCTGCGGGAGGAGGGTGATATTGGCGGCCTTGGCGGCGTGCGAGAAGCTGGTGGTAAGCTGGAGCCCGGCAACCCACAGCGGCCAGAAGCGCTCGGACCGGAGCGCGATGGCGGTGAAGGCGACCAGTACGAAGAGATCGACCGCCATCACGCCGACTTCGATGCCGTCGTAACGCTGGTCGAGCGGCTGGATGACGAGCAAGCTGGCGACCGAGGCGATGACCGAGACGGCGGCCACGACTTTTTCGTCACGCCCGCCTGCGACAAAGGCATAGCCGCAAATCGCGAGCAGGATCAGGGTGTAGGCGAGTGGTGATAGCATCTTGGCAATGCCGGGTCGCACCGTGGCGCGACCCGGTCAATCCTTTCGCTAGGGTCAGGCCACGACGCGAAGGTCGGCCGACCCGCTCTCGGGGCATTCGGCCATTTCGCCGAAACCGGTGGCGCGAAGCCCCGGCACCAGGCCCTGCGTGTCCTTGAGGATCATGTGCGCCTTGGCCATGCCGCCCCGCGCGGTGACCAGCGCCGAAATGCTGGACGCGACTTCCTCGAAGGCTTCGTGGCCGGTCGCGGTGGCGATGCGCGCCACGGCGCGGGCGTGGATCATTCGGCCTTGCAGCTCGGCGATGGCGGCGAGCGCGGCCTCGATCTGGTCCTCGACCTCGCGGACCTGGGTGGCGACGTCGAAGGCGGCGGTTTCAATGGCGTGCTTGCGCATGGTGAAAAACTCCTTGGTCGCGGCCAGCGTGGCCCGATGCGAACGAAGGAGCGATCAGCTCGACAGGAACCGGGCGAGACTTTCCAGCCCGGCCATGTACATGCCTGCCGCAAAGGTCGCGCCCATGGCGATGAGCACGATCCACAGCAGGCGCATGCCGATCCCCATTTCGTTGCGGGGCTGCTGCCGCGTGGCAAACGGCAATGGCAGGGAGAACCGGCTTGGCGAGCGGTCCTGCTCGGTATTGGACCGGGACACCTCCCCGGAACTCCCTGCACGATCGACGTGCCGAATCTGATTGCCGATCGCCGCTTCTGATTGCGGCGTGGCGGGCGGTTCGGGAATGTGCGGGGATTGACGTATCAAGCGTTGATAGGGGTCCTCGCCGGGGCGCGCTTCATGTTCGGCGAGCAGGCGCGCGGCTTCCTGGCGGCGCGACACGCCCAATGTCTGGAGCGCGATGCGGATGCGCTGGTCCACGGTATGGGGCGAGATGTCGAGCTTGGCCGCGATTTCCTTGGAGTTGTGATGCGCCGCGACCAAACGCAGGCACTCGCGCTGCCCATCGGAAAGACGGGACAGTCGATCGAGCCGATCATGATCCGGGGTCGCGGAGGCGTGTATCATCTCTGAGGCATGGACCTAAGACGGTATCTCTAAAAGTTGTTTTACCCGATCGGACTAATGGAAAGTCGAGAAAATTGCTACTTATCGGAATTAACCATCCTGCGGGAAAAGGGCTGCTTCGATGGATCCTTCCTACTGCGTAACGACCTTCGCGTTCCCGCTCCCGCTCTCATCGCCTTTATCGGTTCGGTCGATGGCTGGGGTCCACGAACCAGCCGAACCGCCGCTCGCCATCGCGCGCTTCGGGCGCGGTGCGCAGCCAGACGAAGAGGTCGTCAGCCGTATCATATTGGGCGCGCCAGGCGGTGATGGGCAGGTTCTGGCTATCGAAATGCGCCTCCCAACCCGGCACCGCATGCGCCACATAATGCGACCAGAGGTTGGAGGAGACGCTCGCGGCGAGGCGGCGCGGGAGGGGGCCTCCCCTGGCCATCCAATCGGCCGCGTCGAAGCGTAGCCGCACCGTCCGCCCTTCCATGTCGCGCTCGACCTCGCGCCAGCCCTAGCCGACGATGGCGCCGTGTTCGGGGGTCAGCCCCTCGAGCATGGCGACATAGGGCGGGACCGTGACCTCGACAGGCGCGCGATAGCGAAGGCGCATCATGTCCGAGCCGAAGGCAATGGGGTCGGCCGCGCGGGTGCCACCCCACCAGGTGCGTTCGGGCAGGGGCAGGGCGAATTCGAAGGTGAAGGCCAGCGCGAAGAAGGGATCGGGATTGCCGGGGCGATTTTGCTGGCCGCTGCTGTCGAACCGATAGGCGGTGCCGGGCGGCAGGGTGTCGGCGATCGCGATCGGGCCGAGCCGTGGTTCGCTCGCTCCCCAGCCGCCGCTGACGAGCGTCACGCCATTGGGCCAGGGGCGCGGCGAGCGACGGTCGCCCTGCGCCCAGATCTTGGGCACATGGAGCAAGGTGCCGTCCACCTCGATGGGGATGATGACGCCGCGATCCTCGGGCGCGATGATGGGCGGTTCCTCGCGCCCGCACGCCGACAGGGCGATGACATATAGGATGAGTCCGACGACTGTTGCACGCACCATGAACGCGACCCCCTTGCGGGGCCGACCATAGCGCGGCGCAGCCGGGCGACAAGCCGATGATGTCGGTGGAAAAAAGGGGGGTGGTGGACAGGGCTGGATTCGAACCAGCGTACGCTTGCGCGGGCAGATTTACAGTCTGCTGCCTTTAACCACTCGGCCACCTGTCCACACAGATGCAAGGCAGTGGCGGCGCATTTGGCGCGTGTCGCGCCGCCTGTCAACCGCCAATGGCGCGCTGGAGCGGGTAACGGGAATCGAACCCGTATATCTAGCTTGGAAGGCTAGTGTTCTACCGTTGAACTATACCCGCGAACCGGCGCGAGCGAGGCTCTTAGCCAAGGCAGGGGCGCGGGGTCAATCGGGAACGGCGGGGGGCGTCGGCGCTTTGAGCTTCTCGAAAGGAAGCGTCCCATGCCCGCCCGTGCCAGTTGGAAAGGCCAGATCCGCCTCGCGCTCGTCGCCATCCCCGTCGAAATCTATCCCGCCACCAAGTCGGGCAGCACGGTGAGCTTTCACCAGGTCCACGAACCCTCGGGCCAGCGCGTGCGCTACGAGAAGGTGGTGCCGGGCATCGGCCCGGTCGACCGCGACGAGATCGTCAAGGGCTATGAGGTCGATAAGGGCGAATATGTGCTCTTGGAGCCCGAGGAAGTGGAAGCGGTCAAGCTGGAGAGCAAGCGGACATTGGAGTTGATCCAGTTCGTCGAACAGGGCGAGATCGACGCCATCTATTTCGAGAAGCCCTATTTCGTGGTGCCGCAGGACGAGCTGGCAGAGGACGCCTTCATCGTGTTGCGCGATGCCTTGAAGCAGGCGAAGAAGGTCGGCATCGGCCAGCTCGCCATGCGCGGGCGCGAATATGTGGTGAGCGTGAAGCCGTGCGGGCGCGGGCTCATCCTCGAGACGTTGCGCTACGAGGAAGAGCTTCGGAAAGCCGAGAGCTATTTTCGCGAGATTTGCGACGACAAGCCCGACAAGGAGCTGCTCGAACTCGCCACCAGCCTGATCGACAAGAAGAGTGCGCCCTTCGATGCGGGCAAGTTCGAGGATCGCTATGTCGAGGCGCTGCGCGACCTCATCGACAAGAAGGTCAAGGCCAAGGGCAAGCGTGTGATCGGGGATGCGACGCTGGGCGAGGAGCGTCCGCAGGGCAGCAACGTCGTCGACCTGATGGCGGCGCTGAAAGCGAGCCTCGATGAGGGCAAGGCGAAGAAGAAGGCGGCCCCGAAGAAGAAGGCGGCGGCGAAGAAGAAGGCCTCTTGAGCTACCGCGCGCCGCAGAAGGCGACGTTGAGCGACCATGTTCCCACGCGCGGGGAATGGATCTTCGAATATAAATATGACGGCTATCGGCTGCTGCTCGATACGGGCGCGGGCCCGAAAGCCGTCCGGGCGTGGACCAAAAATGGCAAGGATTGGTCGGACAAGTTTGCGGGATTGGTCGCGGCGGCGCGCAAGCAGTTTCCCAAGGGCTGTCTCGTCGATGGCGAGGCGGTGGTGCTGGGCAGTAACGGCCAGCCCGACTTCGGGGCGCTCCAGCGCGCGCTGAAGAAGGATGGCGGCAAGGATATCATCTTCTTCGCCTTCGACCTCGTCGAGGAAAGGGGCGAGGACCTCACGGGCCTCACCAACCTCGAGCGCAAGGCGCGGCTGGAGGCGCTGCTGGAGGGGGCGGAAAGCCCGCTCTTCTATGCCGAGCATGTCGCGGGCGGGGGCGAGGCAATGCTCGAGGCGGTGTGCCGAGAGGGCGGCGAGGGGATCATCGCCAAGCGTGCCGAGGCGCCCTATCGCCACCGCCGCACGCGCGACTGGCTCAAGGTCAAATGCGTCAACCGGCAGGAATTCGTGATCGTCGGTTGGGCAGAGAGCGACAAGAGGGCGCGGCCTTTCCGCTCGCTGCTGCTGGCGGTGAACGAGGCGGACGGGCTGCGCTATGCGGGCAAGGTCGGCACCGGGTTCGACCATGAGACGATGGTCGCGCTGAAGAAGAAGCTCGAACGATTGGCGCGCAAGACGCCGCCGCTCGAGGTGCCGAAGGGCGAGGCGAAGGCGGCGCATTGGGTGACACCCAATCTGGTCGCCGAGATCGCCTTTGCCGAATTCACGAGCGCGGGCACGCTGCGCCATCCGAGCTTCCTCGGGCTGCGCGGTGACAAGCCCGCTGGCCAAGTGAAGCGCGAACTGGCGCTCCCCACCGCGGCCAGCATGGGGGTGAAGGTGACGAGCGCGGATCGGATGGTCTTCCCGCAGGCCCGCGTCACCAAGGGACAGCTCGCGGACTATTATGCCGCCATCGGCTCGCTGCTGCTCGACCATGCAGGCAGGCGCCCGCTGACGCTGGTGCGCTGTCCGCAGGGGCGGGCGAAAGCCTGTTTCTTCCAGAAGCACGGGCATGAGGCGCTGGGCGATGCGGTGCATGGCGTGCCGATCGAGGAGAAGGACGGCGGCACCGAGGACTATCTGTGGGTCGAGGAGGCCAAGGGGCTGGTCCAATGCGCGCAGATGGGGACGATCGAATTCCATGGCTGGGGAAGTCGGAACGATGCGCTGGAAGCGCCCGATCGGCTGGTGTTCGACCTGGATCCCGACGAGGGGCTCGATTTCGCGGCGGTCAAGGCGGCGGCAGTGACCGTGCGCGATATCCTGAAGGACATGGGGCTGGAAAGTTGGACGATGCTGACAGGGGGCAAGGGCGTGCACGTCGTCGCGCCGCTCGATGGCAGCGCGCAGTGGCCCGCCGTCAAAAGCTTCGCCGAACGCTTCGCGCGGGCGCTGGCGCAGGACAAGCCCGAGCAGTTCACCGCCAATATCCGCAAGAACAAGCGCGGCGGAAAAATCTTTCTCGACTGGCTGCGCAACCAGCGCGGCGCGACGGCGGTGATGCCCTATTCGGCGCGTGCCCGCGAAGGCGCGCCGGTGGCGGTGCCGGTGACGTGGGACGAACTGGCGTCAGCGACGAGCGGCCACGACTGGCATGTCGGCGATCTCGCGAGACTGCTGCGCCATGCAGAGGGGCTCGACGATTGGGGCGCGGCCACACAGGCTCTCCCTGACCTCTGACGTCGCTGGGATGACGTTTAATCAAAGACGAGCGCGAGCCCGATGACGCCGAGCGCGACCAACAGCACGCCGCCGATCACGAGCAGCACCTTGCCCGCGCTCGGCGGCTTGGCCTGCTGGCGCTCGATCCCTTTGGCGGTGAGATAATAATGCCCGCCCGCGGTGCGGCCGATGAAACCGCCTTTGTGCATCAGCTTGATCGTGCGCGCATCGCAGCCATCCTCGCCGCCGAGCGCGATGGCATCGGCAGGCCGCAGCGCACCCGCCTCGTCCAGCGCGTCGAGCAGCTTCTTCTGCTGGGCCGCCGCCATGATGGCGGCATTGGTCGCAGCGGTCGTCGCGACGGAGGCGCCGACGTTCATTGGTCCGCGAACCGGTCAGTGGCGCGGATGAGGCCGTCGAGGATGCCGGGCTCGGCATAATTGTGGCTGCCGTCGGGGACGATCTGGAGATCGACCTCGGGCCAGGCTTTCTTGAGCTCCCATGCCGAGCGCGGCGGGGTGCAGCTGTCGTGGCGGCCCTGCACGATCACGCCCGGGATGTGGCGGATCTTATGCACGTCGCGCAGGATCTGGCCTTCCTCGAGGAAGCAGTGGTGGCGCATATAATGGTTCTCGATGCGGGCCATGGCGATGGCCTGGTCGGCGTCCTGCATATGCGCCATGACATCGTCATTGGGGAGCAGGGTGACGGTCACCGCCTCCCAGCGCGACCAGGCGCGCGCGGCCTCGAGCTTCTTCGCCTCGTCATCGCCCGTCAGGATGTGGTGGAAGGCGGTGATGGGATCATCGCGGCCCTCTGGCGGCAGCACCGAGAGGAAGCGGTCGAACTCGTCGGGATAGATCTCACTGGCGCCATATTTGAACAGCCAGCCATATTCATAATCCTCGCCGAAGAAGATGCCGCGCAGGATGATCTCGGTCGCCCGCTCGGGATGCGCCTCGGCATAAGCGAGGCTCAGCGTCGAGCCCCAGCTGCCGCCGAACACCTGCCACTTGTCATGGCCGCAGTATGTCCGGAGCTTTTCGATGTCCGAGATGAGGTCCTGCGTCGTGTTGTTCTCGAGGCTGGCGAAGGGGGTGGAGCGTCCGCAGCCACGCTGTTCGAACAGCAGGACGTCATATTTTTCTGGGTTCCACTGGCCGCGATGCGAGGGGCTGATGCCGCCGCCGGGGCCGCCATGGAGGAAGACGGCGGGCTTGGCGCCCGGCGTGCCGACGCGCTCATAATAGATGGAATGACCATCGCCGACGTCCATATGCCCGCTCTCGTAAGGCTCGACGATCGGATAGAGGGTACGGCGCTTCGTCATCACATTCTCCCAACAAAAAGGGCGAGCCCCGAAGGACCCGCCCCGATTGCCTAGCGAATGTTTGGCTCGCTTAGAAGTTCACGCCGACTTCCGCGCCGAGGATGCGCGGCTCGTTGACGAAACCGGTAAGGTTGTTGAAGTCGATGCCGCCCACCGCCGAGGCATCGTCGAGGATGTTGCGGGCGAACAGCGCGACGTCATAGGCGTCGGTCTTGTAGCCGATGCGAAGACCGCCCTCGAGGAGGTGATCGTCGTTGAATTCGACGCTCTCGTAGAGGAAGAAGTTGATCTTCGAGCGATAGTACCAGTCGGTGAAGATGTAGAGGTCGCCGTCCGCCGTGATCGGATGCTCGTAGCCGAGCGTCCAGTTGGCGGTCCATTCGGGCGCCTGCGGCAGCTGGTTGCCGTCGATATAGACGATGGCCGGCTGGAACGGCGCGGCCTCGGCAAAGGCCGGGTCGAGAACGGTGCAGGCCGCCGCGCAGGTTTCCACGACGAGGTCGGGATCATCGATCTTGGCCGAGTTGTAGGAGACGCCAGCCGTCAGCGTGAGGCCACGCATCGGGCGCGCCATCAGTTCGGCCTCGACCCCCGCGCCATCGACCTGGTCGGCATTCAGCAGCAGGTTGGCGTTGGTGCCGCCGCCGACCGCCGACAGTTGGAGATCATCGGTGGTGAAGAGATAGCCGGTGAGGTTGAACATGACGTTGCGCATGCTGGTCTTGATGCCGGCCTCATAGCTCATGGTCGTCTCGCTCTCGGCGCGCGACATGTCGCGGTCGAACAGGATGCGACCCTGAAGGCTGGGGGCGCGATAGCCCTTGGCGACGCGGGCGAAGAGGTTGACGCTGTCATTCACCTCGTAGAGCGCGCTGGCGTCCCAGGTGAAGACCTGGTCCGAAGCGTCGAGCGTCATGCCCTCGACCGGGCCGCCGCCGACGAAGCCGGGACGAGTGTCGAATTCGCGTTCGGCAAACAGCGTCTTGTCGTCGATATTGTAACGACCGCCGGCCTGGAGCGTGAGGCCAGTGTCGGTGTCGTAGGTGAAGCTGGCGAAGGCGCCGAAGGCTTCGGCTTCCTGGCGCTGGTTGACGATGGCTGCCGGGGTGGTGTCGGTCGGATTGGAGAAGTCGAAGCTCTCGATGTCGAGCTTCTCGTTCATGTAGAACAGGCCCATCTGGTAGCCGAGGCCGCCGTCATTGTTGGAGGCAACGCGCAGTTCCTGGGTGAACTGGTTGAGCGAGGGGATATTGTCCTGGCTCTGCGCGGGGAAGGGAATGAAGCCCGGGCCCATTTCGGGAAGGAAGGAGGCACCGAAGCCGCCGTCGATGTCGCCGCGGCTCTCGAGCTCGCCGCCCCAGTAGCTGGTGATCGAGTAGAGCGTGACGACGCCCGCATCAAAGCTCATGTGCGCCGACAGATTGGCGTTTTCCAGTTCCTGGAAGTTGAGGCCGTCGGCGCGGATTTCCGAGCGCACGAATTCGCCGCCGTCCACGCCGACGAGGTCGTTCGAACCGGTTTCGAACAGGTTGGCGCGGAAGATGCGGGCCGAGCCTTCCTGTTTGCGATACTGGCCGGTGACGCGGAGCGACAATTCGTCGGTCGGCTCGAGCAGGAACTGCACGCGCGCGGCGATGTCGTCATAGCCTTCGAGATTATCGTCGCCCGGCGCGTCGATATTGTCGATCCAGTCGTCGCGATGCTGATAGAGCGCCGAGACGCGGATCGAGGCGACGTCGTTGAGCATGGTGCCGACGCCGGTTTCGGCGGTGATGCTGTTGTAGCTGCCCCAGCTCGCCTTGGCGTAATTGTCGGCGGCAAAGCCCGGCTTCACCGTGTCGAACTTGACGATGCCGGCCGGCGTGTTGCGGCCGAACAGCGTGCCCTGCGGGCCGCGCAGCACTTCGACGCGGTCGAGGTCGAACACCGGGAAGCCCTTGAGGATCGGGTTTTCGAGGACGACCTCGTCATAGACGAGGCTGACCGGCTGCGAGGCGTTCAAGTCGAAGTCGGTGTTGCCGAGCCCGCGGATGTAGAAGCGCGGGAAGGTGCGGCCGAAGCTGCTTTCGATGTTGAGGCTGGGCACGCGGCCGGCAAGGCCACGAATGTCGGCACCGCCCGCGTTGATCGCGGCGAGCGTTTCATCGCCCACGGTCGCGACCGAGATCGGCACGTCCTGGAGGTTTTCCTCGCGGCGCTGCGCGGTGATGACGATGACGCCGATGCCTTCCTCGGCATCCTGGAGCATCGTGTCATTATCACCGGTGACCTGCGCGGCGGCAGGCGTGGCGGTCAGCGCGGTGGCGGTGGCCAGCGCGGAAAGCGAAAGCATGGTGTGAAGTCGGCGCATCGGAAATCATCCTCATCTCAGAGGGTTATAGGGTCCGGCCCCCGCGCCGGTCCCGATGCCTCGGGCCGTTTAGAGGAGCATGCTCAGGAGTCAATTGCTCTTGGAAAGCGATGTGAAATTTTCATGTCGCGTGGCCGACACGCACCGTTTTTCCGGCAGAAAAGTCAGAAGCTCTGGTCGCCGTAGACGGGGTCGACCGAGCCGTTCCATTCACCATGATAGCAGGCGAGCAGCTGGTCCGCCGGGGTCTGGCGGCGCGCGAGGATGTCGCGCAGCGGATCGAGGAAACCGGTTTCGTCATCGCCTGCGCCATTGAGGCGGGCGCGGGCGCGGAGGCCTTGATGGGCGAGATCGACGACGCGCGTCGCGAGATCCTGCATGGTGCCGCCGCCGGGAACGGGGGTCTTGAGCCCGAGCTTGGGGACGTCGGCGCGCAGCTGTTCGCGCTCCTCGAGGGTCCAGTCCTTGCACATGTCCCAGGCGGCATCGAGCGTGGGCGCGTCGTAGAGCAGGCCGACCCACAGGGCGGGCAGGGCGCAGATGCGGTTCCACGGGCCGCCATCGGCGCCGCGCATCTCGAGGAAGCTCTTGAGGCGCACCTCGGGGAAGATCGTCGAGAGATGATCGGTCCAGTCGGCGCGGGTCGGCTTCTCGCCCTCGAGCCCTTCGAGCCTGCCGTCGAGAAAGTCGCGAAAGCTCTTGCCCGCGACGTCGTGATAATGACCATCGCGAAAGACGAAATACATCGGCACATCGAGCGCATAGTCGCACCAGCGTTCATAGCCGAAGCCGTCTTCGAACACGAATGGTAGCATGCCGGTGCGGTCGGCATCGGTGTCGGTCCAGATGTGCGAGCGGAACGACAGGAAGCCGTTGGGCTTGCCCTCGGTGAAGGGCGAATTGGCGAACAGCGCGGTGGCGACCGGCTGGAGCGCGAGGCCGACGCGGAATTTCTTCACCATGTCGGCTTCGCTGGAATAGTCGAGATTGACCTGGATGGTGCAGGTGCGCTGCATCATGTCGAGCCCGAGGCTGCCGACGGTGGGCATGTAGCGACGCATGATGCCGTAGCGCGCCTTGGGCATCCACGACAGATCGTCGCGGCGCTTGTCGGGCCACATGCCGAGGCCGAGGAAGCCGAGGCCGAGTTTCTCGCCGACCGCCTTCACCTGTTTGAGGTGGCGGCCCGCCTCGGCGCAGGTCTGGTGGAGATGCTCCAATGCGGCGCCCGACAGTTCCAATTGGCCCGAGGGTTCGAGGCTGACGGTACCGTCAGCGCCGGTCAGCGCGATGAGCTTGCCGCCCTCGATGACCGGCTGCCAGCCGAACTCGGTGAGCGCGGAAAGGAGGTCGCGGATGCCGCCATTCTCTTCCCAGCTCGGCGCGCGGTGATCCTCGACCCGATAGACGAATTTTTCATGCTCGGTGCCGATGCGCCAGTCGCCGGCCGGCTTCTCCCCGCCCGAGAAGAGGCTGAGCAGATCCTCGCGGCTCTCGATGGTCGGGCTTTCGCTGAGGTCGGTGCGCGTCGTCATATCGCTCGCCCTAGCGCAGCATAAAGGTGGCGAACAGCCACTATTCGCTCCAGTCCCCGGCGCTCGCCATATAGGCCGCGACCGCCGCGAGCGCCGCCGTCTCGGCGCGCAGGATGCGGGGCCCAAGGCTGATCGCGACCGCCCCTTCCTCGGCGCGGATCATGCTGCGCTCCTCGTCGGTAAAGCCACCCTCGGGGCCGATGAGGATGGTGGCAGGGGCAGGCTTGAAGCTCGACAGCGCGGGCGCGCCGCCATTCTCGTCGGCGAAATAGAGCGGGACGCGTTCCCGCTCGATCAGCCACTTTTTCAGCCGCATCGGTTCCTTCAGCTGGGCGATGGCGGTGCGGCCGCATTGCTCGGCCGCCTCGACGATATGCGCACGGATCCGGTCCTCCCCGACGCGCCCCGCGATGGTGCGCTGGGTGAGGATCGGCTGCAATGTCTCCACCCCCAGTTCGACCGCCTTTTCGACGAGGAAGTCGATGCGCTGCTTCTTGATCGGTGCGAAGGCCAGCGTGAGGCCGGTCGGCGCTTCCTGCGGACGGGCCTGCCCGGTGACGCGCAACCGCACGCGCTTCTTGCCCGCCTCCACGACCTCGCCGCGCCATTCGCCGCTCGCGCCGTCGAACAGCAGCAGCGCATCGCCGACCGTTCGCCGCATCACCGTGCCGACATAATGAGCCTGCGATTTTTCAAGCTCGAACTCGGCTCCCTCGGCGAGCGGCGTCGTGACAAAGAGGCGGGGCAGGCTCTCGGGCGGCCAGGCGGGGGTAGCGGGCATGGCGGACTTTCTACTGCGCGATGGAACGCAGCGATAGCCCGCGTCTTTAGTGACGTGTGAGTAACGAGATGCAACCGATCGTCGCGGTGGGGCGCAATTGCTGGCGGATCGAGCGGGCCACCGAGGCGCGCATGATCGTCGATGCCGCCGACTATTATCACATCATCGCCGAGGCGATGCAGCGCGCCAAAGAGCGCATCTTCATCGTCGGCTGGGACTTCGACACGCGCATCAGCCTCGCCCCCGACCGGGAGGGCAGCTATCATTCGAGCCTCGGGCATTTCTTCCTCGAACTGGCGCGCGAGAAGCCCGAGCGCCAGATCGATATCCTCAAGTGGAATTTCGGCGCGCTCAAACAATTCCTGTCGATCCGCGCCACCTATTGGCTGTTCCGCTGGTGGATCGCCAAGCCGATCAACCTCAAGTTCGACAGCTCGCATCCCAAGGGTTGCAGCCATCATCAGAAGATCGTCGTGATCGACGAGAGCCTTGCGGCCTGCGGGGGCATCGATATCGCCATGCGGCGCTGGGACACGCGCGACCACAAGCCCGACGACGAATGCCGCACCACGCCCAATGGCAAGCCCTACGACCCGTGGCACGATGTCACGATGCTGCTGCGCGGGGACATCGCCGGGGCGCTCGGCGACCTCGGGCGCGAACGGTGGAAGGTGGCGACCACCGCCGATCTCGATCCCGTCCGCGAGGCCGAGGACGATTGGCCCGAGGACCTCGACCCGCATTTCAAGGACGTCGACGTCGCCATCGCCCGCACCCGCGCCGAATATGACGATGTGGAGGAAGTGCGCGAGAATGAGGCGCTGGTCATCGACATGATCGAGAAGTGCGAGCGCTTCGCCTATATCGAGAACCAATATTTTACCTCGCCCAAGATCGCGGCGGCCATCTGCACGCGGCTGTCGGCGGACGATCCGCCCGAGATCGTGCTGGTCATGCCGCGCACCGCCGATGGCTGGCTCGAGGCGGTGGCGATGGACGGCACTCGGCAGAAGCTGATGCAGACGATCCAGAATTCACCCGGCGGCGAGAATTTCCGCATCTATGTCCCGGTCAATGCGGCGGGCACCGACATCTATGTCCATGCCAAGGTGGCGGTGATCGACGACCGCTTCCTGCGCGTCGGCTCGGCCAACCTCAACAACCGTTCGATGGGGCTGGACAGCGAGTGCGACGTGATCGTCGATTGCGGACTGCCGCAAAATGCCGGGCGAGGGTTCGAGAAGACGATTACCGATCTGCGCCGCGACCTCATGGCCGAGCATCTGGGGGTCGATCTCGAGGCCGTCGAACAGGCCGAAGCCGACAATCGCGGGCTGATCGCCACGATCGAAGCGCTGCGGGGGCAGGACAAGACGCTGTCGCCGCTCGCCATCGAGGAATTGTCGGGCGCGGAGAATTTCATCGCCGAGCACGAATTGGGCGATCCCGAAAGTACCGACGACATGTTCGAACCGATGAGCCGCAAGAGCCTGCGCCAGCGCTGGCGCGAGACGCGCACAAGCTTCCGGCGGCGGTTCCGTTCTTCCTAGAGGTCGCTGCCCGGCGGCAGCACGACGCGCAGCTTGGGCTGTCGCACTGCCGGCTGGACGTCGGGCGGGGCGGTGTCGAGCTGGAGCGAGGGCGGGTCGATCTGCGCCGCGCCATCGCTGCACAGGGTCGAGGCACCGCGAATGGCGCAGTCATCGCTCTCCGGCGCAGGGGTGGTGAGGGTGGATTGCAAGCGCCGATCGAGCAGCCGCTCGCGTACCCGCAGCATCTGCGGGCCGCCTTCCTCTTCGCCGCCATTCATCAGTTGTTCGACGCGGATCGCCTGCGGGCCTTCGCCTTCCTCGCCCATCCCCATCGCTTCCTCGCCTGGCATGGCTTGCGGTTGTTCCTCGTCCTGCGCGGCAGCGGCGGCGGGCAGGATGACGAAGCTGGCGGGTAGCAGGACGAGGCTCAGGGCAAGGCGAAACATGGGGACGTCTCCTTAAGGCCGAGATGGTCGGGAACGAACCTACGCCTTTTCGCTGGCGGCGTCCAACGCTTGACCGGCAGCGCCCGGTCGCGCCATGCGGGCAGGCGATGGAAACCGTCCCCGACAGCGAACGCCGCGGCCTTATCGGCGCGCTTCCCGCCAGCTGGCGTCCCTATGCCGCGCTGATGCGGCTCGATCGCCCGATCGGGACGTGGTTGCTTTACTGGCCCTGCCTTGCCGGACTGGGGCTCGGCGGGGTCGCGGGGCGCTGGGACCTCCTTTTCTGGTTCCTGCTCGGCGCCTTTGCCATGCGCTCGGCGGGCTGCGCCTATAACGATATCGTCGACCGCGATCTCGACGCGCGGGTCGAGCGCACGCGCGCGCGGCCGCTGGCGAGCGGGCGCATTTCGCTGCGTCAGGCTTGGGCGCTGACGATCGCGCTGTGCCTCGTCGGGCTGCTGGTGCTGGTGCAATTGCCGCTCGCCGCCGCGCTGGTGGCGCTGGCGAGCCTGGTGCTGGTCGCCGCCTATCCCTTCATGAAGCGCATCACCTGGTGGCCGCAGGCGTGGCTCGGCTTGGTGTTCAGCTGGGGCGCGCTGGTCGGCTGGACGGCGGCATGGGGAAGCCTGGCGCTGCCCGGCCTCCTCCTGTGGGGCGGCTGCGTTTTCTGGGTCATCGGCTACGACACCATTTACGCCATTCAGGACGTGGAAGACGATAGGCTCGTCGGGGTCCGCAGCAGCGCGCGAGCGTTGGGCGCGCGGGTGAAGGGCGGCGTGGCACTGTGCTACCTCCTCGCCCTTGCCCTGTGGAGCGCCGCGCTGTGGCAGCTCAAGCCGACTTGGATCGCCCTCATCGCACTGGCGCCGGCCGCGCTCCATCTCGGCTGGCAAGCGCTCAAGGTCGATGCAGAGGACGGAACGGGCGCATTGATGCTCTTCAGGTCGAACCGTATCGCCGGACTGCTGCTGGCGCTCGCCTGTCTCACCGTCGGCTTGTCGCGCGGCGCCTGAGGGCTTAAGCGCGTGCCCCATGCGTAACCTCGATCAGGCCCGAGCGGCCACCGCCCAAGCCGTCGATCTCGCCATGAAGGCCGGTGCCAGCGCCGCCGATGCCGCGCTGGTCGCCTCGGGGTCGTCGAGCGTCGAGGTGCGCATGGGCGCGCTCGAGGATGTGCAGCGCTCCGAAGGCGAGAAGCTCGGCTTGCGCGTCTTCCTCGGCCAGAAGGTGGCGAGCGTCTCTTCCTCCGACTTGAGCGACGAAGGATTGGCGGGACTGGCCAGCCGCGCGGTCGCCATGGCGCGCGCGGCGAGCGAGGACGAATATGCGGGCCTCGCGCCCGAGGACCTGCTGATGCGCGGCCCTGCGCCCGACCTTGATCTTTACGAAGATGCCGAGGAGCCCTCGCCCGAGGCGCTCAGGGAGCGCGCGCTCGCCTGCGAGGCGGCGGCGCTGGCGATCGACAAGGTGAAGAACAGTTCGGGCGCGAGTGCGTCGGCCTCCACGAGCCTGTTCGCGCTGGCCACCAGTCATGGGGTCGATGCCGCCTTCCGCTCCTCGGGTCACGGCTGTTCGGTCGCGGTCATCGCCGCCGCCGAAGGCGGGAGCGAGCGCGACTATGCCTATCATTCGGCGCGCTATCTCGACGATCTCGAAGAGGCCGCCGCGATCGGTGCGCGCGCCGGCGAGCGAGCGGCGGCGCGGCTGTCGCCGATGAAGTTCGAGGGCGGCAAGATGGCGGTGCTGTTCGACCCGCGCGTCGCAACCAGCCTGTTGAGCCACCTGTCGAGCGCCTTGTCGGGGAGCGCGGTGGCGCGGCGCTCCTCCTTCCTCCAGGACCGGATGGGTGAGCGCATCTTCGCGCCCGGCGTGACCATCGTCGACGACCCGCTGCGTCGGCGCGGCCTCAGGAGCCACGGCTTCGATGGCGAGGGGCTCCCGGTGAAGCGCATGAACATCATCGAGGACGGCGTGCTGAAAAGCTGGTTTGCCGCCAGCGCGCCCGCGCGCCAGCTCGGCATCGCGCCGACCGGCCACGCCATTCGCGGCCCCGGCGGCGCGCCGGGCGCGGGGCCGAGCAATTTCTGGATCGAGGCGGGCACGCGCAGCCGCGAGCAATTGCTCGCCGCCCATCCGCGCTGCCTCCTCGTCACCGAGCTGATCGGGCAGGGCGTCAATCCCGTCACCGGCGATTATTCGCGCGGCGCGGCAGGCTTCTACGTGGAAAATGGCGAGATCGTCGGCCCGGCCTCGGGCGCGACCATCGCGTCGAACCTCAAGGACATGTTCGCCAGCCTCGAACCGGGGAGCGACCTTGAGCTCCGCAAGGGCGTCGATGCGCCCACGCTGCTTGTCCCCGAGATGACGGTGGCGGTGGGCTGATCAGGCCAAAGCTTGACTCAACTTAACATAGATTAGACATTGATCGCCTCGCGGGGGACACCCGTCGGAGTCGTCCGCACCTTTTGGGGAAGAGGGGACGAACATGCGCACATTCATGAAATTTACGGCGGGCCTGTATGTACTCGGCCTCGCTGCGACGCCTGCTGCCGCACAGTGGGATGACGAAGCACAGACCCAGCAATGGTCGAATTTCCACCATGACAATGCCGGTGCCGGCTTCGTCGGCGACTATGCGCTCGAGGTCGAATATAATTTCCAGCGCGCCTGGTGGGTGAGCGAACTGGCCGCCGCGCTCGACAAATGGGACGTGGCGATCGACATGCCCGGCGGGATCGGGACGGTCACGGAAAACCCCTCGATCAACACTCGCAAATGCGGCGCGGTGACCGGCAAGCTCATCGTCTGTTCGGACAGTTATGGCTTCAAGCAGGGAGGGTGGCTCGGCGTGGCGACCGCCTCCTCTGACGCGCTCGGTCATTTCACCAAGCTGACCGTACAGTTCAACGACACCTTTTACGACAGCGCCTCTTACGCCGATCCCAACGAGCGGGTCTATGTCGCCTGCCACGAACTCGGCCATGCCTTCGGGCTCGACCATCTCGACGTGACCTTCGACAATCCAAACAAGGGTAGCTGCATGGACTATACGTCCGATGTCGATGGCGATGGCCAATTCGAAATTGGGCCAAATCCCACCAATCTCATTCCCACATCGAAAGACTATACCGTACTGCGCACCGACGCCATGTATGGCGCCGGGCACGCCACCTACCACAGCAGCCAGCCCGAAGAGCCGACAAAGCCGGGACGCGGTGGCGGCGGGCGGCCCAACAAGGATCTCCAATTCCGCACCGTGGGCCAGCCGCATCCGCAGGCGGTACTCAATGCCTATGCCGACTGGGGCGCGATCATCGGTTACGACCCGCAGGGCCGCCCCAATGAATTTCTCATGGAGCATGGAAATGGCCATCGCACCCGCACCTTCGTGATGTGGTCGCGCGAGGCACGGCCGGTAGGCATGCGCTGAAACTTGCCAAGGGGGCAGGCGAGCAAAGGGGCGCTCATCCGGGCGCCCCTTTTTTCGTCCGTCGACGTCGAGCGTTCGGCCGGCCTAACCGTCCTGCGTGACCGGCGCGATACCGAGCCTCGGGATCTCGATCTTGGGACAGCGGTTCATGACGACCTTCAGCCCGGCCGCCTCGGCGCGCGCGGCGGCGGCCTCGTCCACGACGCCCAGCTGCATCCAGATCGACTTGGCGCCGGCGAGGATGGCCTGGTCGACGACCGCGCCGACGAGGCTGGAGTTCACGAAGCAATCGACCATGTCGATGGGCACGTCGATCTGGTCCAGTTCGCGCCAGACATATTCGCCATGGACATGTTGGCCGGTGATGCGCGGATTGACCGGCAGGACGCGATAGCCCTGCTCGATAAGCCAGGCCATGACGCGGTTGCTGTCGCGGTGAGGCTTGTCGGAGGCGCCGACCATGGCGATGGTCCGGGTCTGGCGCAGCAGGGCGGCAATGTCGTCGTCACGCGTCAGCGGCATGGGATCTGTCTCCTTTGCCGCCATGAACGGCTCAGCCGCCCGTCTGGCTCCCGATCGCCTCGACCAGCCGTCGCGCCAGGTCCGTGAAGGCGTCCTGCGCGGGGCCTTCGTCGGCGGCGGGCGGCGTGCCCTGATCACTGGCGAGGCGGATCGAGGCCGACAGGGGCAGGCGGCCGAGGAAGGGCAGGCCCATCTCCTTCGCGCTGGCCTCCGCCCCGCCCTTGCCGAAGGGATCGCTCGTCTCGCCGCAATGCGGACAGGCGAAGCCCGCCATATTCTCGATGACGCCGAGGACGGGCACCTCGGTCTTCCTGAACAGGTCGATGGCCCGCACGGCGTCGATCAGCGCGAGGTCCTGCGGGGTCGAGACGATCAACGCGCCCGCGGGCCGCGCCTTGGAAATGAGCGAGAGTTGCACGTCGCCCGTCCCCGGCGGCAGGTCGATCAGCACGATGCGCGCCGAGCCCCAGTCGGCCTCGAGCAGCTGATTCAAGGCGCCCGCCGCCATCGGCCCGCGCCAGGCGAGCGCGGTGCCGGGTTCGACGAGCTGGCCGACCGACAGCATCTTCACGCCATGCGCCTCGACGGGGATGAGCGTCTTGCCCTCCGACTTGGGCTTCTCGCTGGTGCCGAGGAGCTTGGGCTGCGAGGGGCCGTAAATGTCGGCATCAACGAGACCCACGTCATGCCCCAGCCTTGCCAGCGCGACCGCGAGATTGGCCGACAGCGTCGACTTGCCGACCCCGCCCTTGCCCGAGGCAATGGCGATGAAGGTGCGTTCGACCTTGGCGGCGGTCATGCCGATGCGCACTTCTTCCACGCCGGGCAGCGCCAGCGCGGCGGCACGGAAATCTTCTTCCAATGCCTTTCGCTCGAGCGCGTTCATGCCGCTGGCATCGACCAGCAGCCGCGCGACGCTGCCTTCGAGGCGGCGGCTCTTGAGGCGGTCGGCATGGAGATGGGTGTCGAGTGGGCTGAGGAGGTCACGGGTCATGACGCGCCCTCATAAGGGGCCTTTTGTCGACTGTCCCTTTTTTTTGCCCGCCGCCGCCCTATTATCGGGTCATGAGCATTTTTTCGGGGTGGCGCCCTTTCGCGCTTTTCAGTGACAATAAGGGACCCTGGGGTCCGGCCGGCGGCGGCAATGCCGGTGGCGGCAAGGGCAATGGCGGCAAGGGTTCGGGTGGCGGCGAGCCCCCCAAGGGTCCGTGGCAGCCGGGGCCGACCCCGCCGTCCGGCGGCGGCGGTCCCAAGCGGCCTTCCAACATCACCAGCCTCGATGACTGGCTGAAGGGCAATCGCGCGCGCTTCGGCGGTGGTCGCGGTGGCGGTCCGGGCGGTGCCCCGGGCTTTCCCGGCATGCCGTCGGGCTCGGTGATCGTCTGGGCGATCATCGGCCTCGTCCTCTTGCTCCTGCTCTTTTCGACCGTCCACCGCGTGGCGCCCGAAGAGCGCGGCGTGGTCACCCGCTTCGGGCGCTATGTCGAGACGCTGGGGCCGGGCATCGGCCTGACGCTCCCCGCGCCGATCGACCGCGTTGCCAAGGTCGATGTCGAGGACATTCGCAACATCGACGTCGGCTCGGACGAGACCGAAAATCTCATGCTGACCGGCGATGAGAATATCATCGACATCGCCTATCAGGTGCGCTGGAAGATCCGCGATCCCGAAAATTACCTGTTCGAACTGGCCAACCAGGAAGACACGGTGCGGCAGGTTGCCGAGAGCGCGATGCGCCAGGTGATCGCCAACGCGTCCTTGCAGGATGCGATCGGCGAGGGCCGCTCGGAAATCCAGGCGCAGGTGCAGGAAGAAATGCAGCAGACCTTGGACGGCTATCGTTCGGGCATCGAGATGCGCGGTGTGGAAATCAAGCGCGCCGACCCGCCCGAGACGGTCAACGAGGCCTTCAAGCAGGTCACCGCCGCGCAGCAGGACGCGCAGAGCTTCATCAACGATGCGCGCGCCTATGCGCTTCAGCTCACCGCGCAGGCGCAGGGCGAGGCGGAGGCCTTCGACAAGGTCTATCAGGAATATCGCCTCGCGCCCGGCGTGACCCGCCAGCGCCTCTACTACGAGACGATGGAGCGCGTGCTGCGCGATGTCGACAAGACCATCATCGAGGCCGACGGGGTGCAGCCCTATCTGCCGTTGAATGAATTGCGGCGTTCCACGCCCGCACCCGCCGCGAACAGCGGGGGAGGCCAATAATGATCCGCTACATCAAGAACCATCCGCTGCTCGCCTTCTTCTCGGCGTTCCTCATCCTCGTCATCCTCGCCACCTCCTTCCCGGTGGCGCGCGAGACCGACCAGGGCGTGGTCGTGCGCTTCGGCAAGCCCGAGCGCATCATCAACCCCTATGTCGAGGGCGAGGGCATCGGCGGCGAGGGCGCGGGCCTGACGTGGCGCATCCCCTTTGCCGAGGACGTCGTGTGGATCGACAAGCGCGTGCGCGATATCGACATGGACACCCAGCTCGTCCTGTCGACCGACCAGCTCCGGCTCGAGGTCGACGCCTTCGCGCGTTATCGCATCACCGATCCCCTGCAGATGTACGTCGCCGCCCAGCGCGTCGAGCGCGTCGAGGAAGCGCTGCGCCCGATCCTCGGCTCGCAACTGCGCAACGAGCTCGGCCGCATTCCCTTCGCCTCGCTCCTCAGCCCCGAGCGCGAGGGCGTGATGGAGAATATCCGCCTCGGCCTCGATGCGGTGGCGCGCCAATATGGCGCCGAGATCATCGACGTGCGCATCAAGCGCGCCGACCTGCCCGACGGCTCGCCGCTGGATTCGGCCTTCAACCGCATGCGCACCGCGCGCGAGCAGGAAGCCCGCGCCATCCGCGCGCAGGGGCAGAAGCAGGCGCAGATCATCCGCGCCGAGGCCGATGCCGAGGCCGCGCGCACCTATGCGGAAAGCTTCGGGCAGGACCCCGACTTCTACGATTTCTATCGCGCGATGCAGAGCTATCGCACGACCTTCGTGAAGAATGGCGATGCCAACGACCCCAAGGGCGAGGCGTCGATCGTGATGTCGCCCAACAACGAATATTTCCGCGAATTCACGGGACGTTAGGCAACCGACGACGCCAAATCCGCATTTGGTAGAAGCGGGCCGCCCGTCGGTCGTTGATGACAGTCGTCATTCAATTGCCGTTCACCCGGGCAGCATAGCCTCGCTTTCGTTTCCAATGCATGCGATGATGAAGGAGTTTGAATGGCCAAGGAGATGACCGCCGTGCGTTATGTCTACGGGATTGCCGCCGCAGTCTTGCTCGGGGGGAGTGCCTATTCGATGACCGGCGGCGAACTCGCCGGCATGCAGGCGCAAAATGCCCCGCGACCGGTCCCGGTTCTGGGCGCGCCCGAAAGCTTCGCCGACCTGTCGGCCCGGCTCCAGCCCGCCGTCGTCAACATCTCCACCCGCCAGCAGGTCGAGGTCCAGCGCCGCCGCGGCGTCGATCCCTTCGACCAGTTCTTCCGCCGTTTCGGCGTCCCCAATCCGCGTGGACAGGCCGAGGAGCAGGACGAGGATGAGCCAATCACCCGCGAGACGGGCTCGCTGGGCTCGGGCTTCGTCATCTCGCCCGACGGCTATATCGTCACCAACAACCATCTCATCGAAAGCCGCGACGGCAATGGCGGCACGGTCGATGAAGTCTATGTGACCTTCCCCGATCGCACCGAATATGAGGCGCGCATCGTCGGGCGCGATGCCGACAGCGACCTCGCGGTGCTCAAGATCGAGGGCACCAACCTGCCCTACGTCAATTGGGGCGACAGCGACGGCGTGCGCGTCGGCGACTGGGTCATCGCCATCGGCAACCCTTATGGTCTCGGCGGCACGGTGACCGCGGGGATCGTCTCGGCGCTGCATCGCGGCATCACGGGGCTTGGCGCCTACGACCGCTACATCCAGACCGACGCCAGCATCAACATGGGCAACAGTGGCGGCCCGATGTTCGACATGGCGGGCAATGTCATCGGTATCAATTCGGCGCTGATCAGCCCGACGGGCGCGAGCGTGGGCATCGGCCTCGCCATCCCCGCCGAGGCCGCCATTCCCGTGATCGAGAGCCTGCGCCGCGGCGAAGCGCCGATGCGCGGCTATCTCGGCGTCTCGCTCCAGCCCTTGTCCGAGGATGTCGCCGACGCACTCGGCCTGCCCAAGGAACGCGGCGAGCTCGTCCGCTCGATCGTCGAGGGCCAGGCCGCCGAGGCGGCGGGGCTGCGCCAGGGCGATGTCATCCTGACGATCGACGGGACCCCGGTGACCCCCGACAATACGGTCAGCTACCTCATCTCCAACACGCCGGTCGGCGCGACCGTGCCGCTCACCATCATCCGTGATGGCGAGCGCCGTACCGTCAACGTGCGCGTCAACCAGCGCCCCACCCGCGAGGAGCTGGCGCGCCAATTGGGCGTCACCGACGAGGAAGACGACGGCATGGCTGCCGAGGACGAAACGCCGGTGGACGGCGGCGATGCGCTCGGCATGACGCTCCAGCCGCTCAATGACCAGATCCGCGAAGGGCTGCGGCTCGAGGAGGATCTCGAGGGCGTGATCATCAGCCGCGTCGATCCGGGCAGCAACGCCGCCCAGCGCGGCCTGCAGCGCGGCGAGGTGATCATGCGCGTCAACCGCCGCGAGGTGCGCAGCCTGTCCGACGTCACCGCCGCCGTGAACGCGGCGCGTGCAGCGGGCCGCGACAGCGTGCTCGTGCTGGTCAAGCGCGGGCGCCAGCCGGCGCGCTACGTCGGCATCGAACTCGAACGTTAACCCCTTGCATGCACGCACACCCCCGCTAGGCTCACCGGCCTAGCGGGAGGATGTGCGGTTGAGCGACGAGACGATTTTCATTGGCACGGCCGGCGAGGGTGGGGCGCGCCAGTCGCTTCGCCTCGACCGCGCCAATCGCCACGGCCTCATCGCGGGCGCGACCGGCACCGGCAAGACGATCACCCTGCAAGGTCTCGCCGAGGGCTTCAGCCGCGCCGGCGTCCCGGTCTTCCTTGCCGATGTGAAGGGCGACCTCGCCGGGCTCGCGCTGCCGGGATCGGCGACGCACAAGCTGCACGAACCCTTCACCAAGCGCGCCGCCAAGATCGGCTATGCCGACTATGGCTATGAGGACTTCCCGGTGCGCTTCTGGGACCTCTTCGGGCGCCAGGGCCATCCCGTCCGCACCACGGTGAGCGAGATGGGGCCGCTCCTCTTGGCGCGGCTCATGGATTCGAACGACACTCAGGAAGGGGTGCTCGCCATCGCCTTCCACCTCGCCGATGCCGAAGGCTTGGCACTGCTCGATCTCGACGACCTGCAGGCGATGCTGGTCGAGGTGGGCGAACGGCGCAGCGAACTCACGCTCGACTATGGCAATGTCTCGACCGCGAGCATCGGCGCCATCCAGCGCAAGCTGCTCCAGCTTCGCACGCAGGGCGGCGACCTCTTCTTCGGCGAACCCGCGCTCGACCTCGCCGACATCATGGCCATGGGCGACGGCGGCAAGGGCTTCATCAACATCCTCGCCGCCAGCGACCTGATGCGCAGCCCTCGGCTTTATTCGACCTTCCTTCTCTGGCTGCTCTCCGAATTGTTCGAGGAGCTTCCCGAGGTCGGCGATCCCGACAAGCCGAAACTCGTCTTCTTCTTCGACGAGGCGCATCTCCTGTTCGACGAGGCCCCCAAGGCGCTGGTCGAGAAGGTCGAGCAGGTGGTGCGGCTCATCCGCTCCAAGGGTGTGGGCGTCTATTTCGTCACGCAGAACCCGATCGACATCCCCGACGAGGTGGCGGGGCAATTGGGCAACCGTGTCCAGCACGCGCTGCGCGCCTTCACCCCGCGCGATGAAAAGGCCGTGCGCAGCGCCGCCGACACCTTCCGCCAGAACCCCGGACTCGATGTCGCCGAGGTCATCACCCAATTGAAGGTCGGCGAAGCGCTGGTGTCCACACTCGACGAAGAGGGCGCGCCGACGCCGGTCGAGCGTACGCTGGTCAAGCCGCCCTCGGCGCGCGCCGGCACCATCTCCAGCGGCGAGCGCGCGGTGATCATGGCTTCGGACGGCATCGGCACGCGCTATGACGAAGCCGTCGACCGCGAGAGTGCGGAGGAAATTCTCGAGGCGCGCGCGGCGAAAAAGGCTGAGGAAGCCGCCGCTGCACAGGAGCGCGAGGCCGCGCAGGAAGAACGCGACAAGGCCGAGCGCGCCGAGCGCCGCTCGACGGGCGGGCGGCGCTCCTCCTCGACGGTGGAAAAGATCGGCAAGGCGGTCGAGCGTACCATCGTCAACAAGGTCGGGCGCCAGATCGGCAATGCCATCCTGCGCGGCGTGTTCGGCAACATGTCGCGAGGCGGCGGTATCTTCGGTGCCGCGAGCGCCGACAAGGCCGCGCCGCGCAAGGCCGCGCGCAAGACCAAGCGTTCGCCATCCAAACCCGACTGGAAGCGCGTCCGATGAGCGAGGAACTGACCCTCGTCGAACGGCTCGAGGCCGAGTGGCGCGCCGCGCTCTTCGCCAAGGACGAAGGCGCGCTCCGGCGCCTCATCCATCCCGACTTCCAGCTCGTGGGCGTGCGCGGACCCGATGTGGTGACGCTCGACCTCGACGGCTGGATCGCCGCGCTCGCCAACATGGATGTCGTCGACCTATGCGTCGACATCACTCATTGCGCGCGCGTGGGCGGTACCATCGTCGCGACCGTCGATGCGCGCTGGTCGGTGCGCTATCTCGGCCAAGTCATTCAGGAACGCGTATTGTTGTCCGACATATGGGTGGAGGCAGACGGCGGATGGCAGGTGATTCGGCGGCATTCATCGCCGCTGCCCTGCGATTGAGGTTGGAACCGGAGCGTTCCGTCCCCATATCCGTTGGGAAAGAAACGTTTTTTGCCAAGGATATGCCATGATTTCGACGCTGATGATCGCCGCCGCGCTCGCGCAGAGCGCCGATGACCTGCAGGGCCCGCGTGCCGCCTTCGACAATTGCCTCGAGGAACGCGTCGCCGCCGCCAAGGCAGAAGGTCAGACCCCGGCCGATTTCCGTAACGCGATCCGCACTGCGTGCGCCGCCGAAGCGGTCGCGCTGCGCACCGCGCTCATCGCCTACGACCTGTCGACGGGCCAAGGGCAGGGCGATGCCGAGGGCTGGGCCGACGAGGACATCAACGACAGCCGCGACGCCGCCGCCCGCCGCTACGAGCGCTAGGGCGCGTCAGCCGCGCCCGCGGTAGCTTGCCACGCCCTGGTCGGGGAGCCACAGCCCCTTGGGCGGTTCGCCCGACTGCCAGAAGACGTCGATCGGGAAGCCGCCGCGCGGATACCAATAGCCGCCGATGCGCAGCCAACGGGGCTGCATCTCGTCGAACAGGCGCTTGCCGATGCCCACGGTGCAATCCTCGTGGAAGGCGGCATGGTTGCGGAAACTGCCGAGGAAGAGCTTGAGACTCTTGCTCTCCACGATCGTCTCGCCCGGCGCATAGTCGAGGACGAGATGCGCGAAATCGGGCTGGCCGGTGACCGGGCACAGCGAGGTGAATTCGGGCGCGGCGAAACGAACGAGATAGAGCTCGCCGGCACGCGGGTTGGGGACGTAATCGAGCTCTGCGGCCTCGGGCGAGGCGGGCAGCGCACTGGTCTGGCCGAGATGCTTGGGGGTCATGGACCAAAGCCCATAGACGCCCCGCTTCGTCCACGCAAACACCCCCTTTCGTCCCATTCGGAGCAACCGCGCGCAGGGTGCCGGTCGTTGGGGAGGCAAAGGAGAAACGCCATGAGCAATTCGAACAGCTTTCAGACCAACCAATATGTCAAATGGGATTGGGGCAATGGCACCGGCTGCGGCCAAATCGAGGAGCGCTTCGAGCGCGAGGTGACGCGCACCATCGACGGCAATGAAGTGACGCGCGATGGGTCGGAAGACAATCCCGCCTATCTCATCAAGCAGGATGACGGCGGCAAGGTATTGAAGAAGGGCTCGGAGCTCGAAGCGCAGAATTGATCGAGGCGGCCTATGCGGCCCCTCATCTCTTGACCACATCGAGGAGGCGTCCCATCGGGGGCGCCTTCTTGGCGTTTGAAAGGACGGTGAGCGATGACCCCGTTGGTAACCCCCGAATGGCTCGACGCGAACCTCGACGAGGTGCAGCCGGTCGATTGCACGACCTTCCTTCCCGGCACGCCGCGCGATGCCAATGCGGAATTTGAGGCCGGGCACATCCCGGGCGCGCTGCGGCTCGACATCAAGAGTTTCGCCGATCCTGACCAGGCGCCGCCGCATATGCTCCCGCCCGCCGAACTGGGCTGCGCGATGCTCGAGTCGCTCGGGCTACGCCGCGACAAGAGGATCGTCTGTTATGACGACAGCCCGCTGAAAACCGCCGCGCGGGGCTGGTTTACCATGCGCCATTATGGCGCGCGCGACGTCGCCATTCTCGATGGCGGACTGGCGCGCTGGAAGGCGGAAGGGCGCGATTTGGAAAGCGGCCCGGCACGCGTGCGCAGCGGGCTGTGGCCGGTCGGCGGACCCGTGCACCAGATCGTCACCAAGGCCGACCTTCTCGCGGGGCGTGCGGCGATGGTGGTGGATGCGCGCGCCTATGACCGCTTTACCGGCGACAAGCCCGAGCCGCGCGCTGGCATGGGGTCGGGACATGTGCCGGGCGCGCGCAGCCTCCCCTTTGGCGAACTCTATGATGAAGATGGAACGATGAAGGACGAGGACGGCCTGCGCGCCGCCTTTGCCGCGCGCGGTATCGACCCGCATGCGCCCTTCACCGCCAGTTGCGGTTCGGGCGTCACGGCCTGTTCGAGCTTGCTTGCCGCGTACCTGCTCGGGTCGAGCGAAGGGCGGCTCTACGATGGCAGCTGGTCCGAATGGGGCGCCGATCCCGACACGCCGAAGGAAACGGGCGCGCCCGCCTGATCGGCTAGAGCGACAGGTGCGGCGGTCGCGGCGGCGCATCGCGGCGCGCCTTGGCCTCGCGCTGCACGGCAGGCGCCATCGCCCGCGGCCGGTCGGCGGCGGGCGCGATGGTGTCGCGAGTAGGCAGCGGAGCGATCATGAAACCCGCTTTACGCCAAAGAGATGAAGCCGGGCTTAATTGGAGGCCGGGCGATCGTCGTCCTTGCTCTCGGTAATCATCTTGGCGGCGACCCCGCCGATGACGCCGCCCGCGGCCGCACCCACGATGGCATTGGCGGCGTTGAGGCCGCCGCTGCTGGCGGCGGCGCTGCCGGTGCCCACACCGACGCCGGCGCCCACACCCGTGCCGGTAGCGGGCGTCGCGACGCTGGTCGCTCCCGCCGTGGTTCCGACGGGGGGCGGTACCGACGCGTTCGGCAAGGTCGTAGCCGGCGCCGAGGTCGCGCTCTGGACTGGGGTGGCTGTCGTCGGGGTCGCACCGCCCGGCGTTGTGGTCGCGTTCGTCGCCTTCACGGGTGAGGGCTGGCTCGGAGTTCTGGAGATTGTCTGCTGGCCGGGCCGCGTCACATCAGCCTGCGATTGCGGCACGCGAGTGTCTTGCGAAGGTTGCGGCGCTTCCACGCAACCGCCCGACGTATAGATGCTCTCCAGACCAAAACGGTCGGTGGCATCTTCCAATGCTTCCTTCACATGAGCCGGGTGATACGGTGAGTTCGCCAGGTCGAAGGCAGTCGGCTTCACCTGAGGCCCCGATGCCAACGCGGTGGCCTGCGCTTGGAGGACATGCAACGCAGGATAGTTTTCGCTCGTCGAATCCTTGTCGATGGAGTTGTGGTATTCCCAAGCCCGCGCATAACGCAGGTTGAGCATGTCCGCCGACTCATAGACCTGACCTTCCGGACAGGCCGATTTCTGTTCTTCGGGCAATTTCCGGCAGGTGATCGTCCGGTTCTTGTCGTCTTCTGTCACCGACTTGGAGAAACCCGATGGGCAGGACGCATCGATGAAGTCGTCCTCATCGGTCCATGTGGTCTGTCCATAGCCCGCCGGTTTGGCCATCGGGGCCCCATTTTCGTCCTGGAAATCGACGTAGGTGTTCTTGCACGCGGCCAGAGCCAGTCCGGCGGCGCCGATAAGCAGGATCTTTTTGAGATGCATGTCTAACGTTTTCTACTGGGAATGTCATCCGTGGCGGGCAGACGAAGGCGTCGTTTCAACGTCTTAACGATAAAGACGTTAAGACTTCTTTAGCGTGGTCACCGTCGCTGCGCCCGATCGGGGCGCTCGACGCAGCTCGCGCCTCAGCCCTGGTCGATGTCGCGCAGGATCCAGCCGCGCTGGGGGATCGTCTCGATGAACTCCGCCCCGCCCGAGGCCGAGCGCAGTTTCTTGCGCAGCTTGGAGATGAAGACGTCGATGATCTTGGGCTGCGGCTGGTCGTCGGCGCGGCGATAGAGATGCTTCAGCAGCATGTTGCGCGTGACGACATTGTTGCGCGCATAAGCGAGCAGTTCGAGGACGCGATATTCCATTTCGGTGATGCCGATCGGGTGCCCGTCGATACGGATCAAACGCTGCACGGCGTCGACGTTCATGCGCCCGCCGCAGAGCGTTTCGGGCATTTCCTGCCCCTGCGCCTTCAGGCTGGCGAGCAGCTTGGACGCGGTTTCCTCGCTGTCGGCCTGGGCACCCGGCGCGGGTGCACCGAGGACGGCCTGCTGGATGTCGGACAGCGCCTTTTGCGCCTCGTCGACCAGGTTCAACCCATCCTCGAGCTTGCGCCGTGCGCGCTCGAGCTGGCTTTCGATGTCGACCAGCCCGTTCTGGAGCCTGTTACCGGCCTCGCTCATCCCTCTTCCCCCTCAAAACCGTTATTGCGGCGTGTCGGCGCTGGCGTCCTGGCCGTCGCCTTCGGGCGCGGCGAGGATGGTCTGCGTGGTCGCACCCTTGTCGACGACCCGCGTATCGGGATCGCCCGCGGTCGAGCGCGCGCCCAAGGGAATGGTGCCGCCGTCGGCCGCCTCGCTGATCACCGCGCGTTCGGCGGCGCTGCGCGGGGCGGGGCCACCGAAGAGCGCTTCCAAGGCGCGCGTCTGCGCTTCGCCCGCGGTGGTCGAGACGGTGCCCGCGCGCGGCGGCTGCAGCGTGTAATCGGGCGGGATGACGAGCGGCGCGTTGCGCGTGACCGCATATTCGTCGAGCGAACCCTGGTTGTTGGCGCACGCCGAGAGGGCGACTGCGGAAATCAGAGTGAAGGCAAACGCCTTACGCATTGGAAGTCTCCTGTTCGCGCCGAGGCCAGAAGGCGCGGATCAATAGGTAAGCGACGCCGAGGGAGATGGCCGCGTCGGCAATGTTGAACACATAGAAAGGCCGAAATTCACCAAAGTGCAAGTCCGCATAGTCGACGACATAGCCGAAACGCACCCGGTCGACGATATTCCCGAGCGCCCCGCCGAGGATCATGGCAAAGCCCAGACGGTCGCCTTCCTCGCCCGGACGGGTCATCATCCAGCCGACCACGCCCGCGATGATCGCGGTGCCCGCCACCAAGAGCCAGCGGCCAAGATCTGTGTCGGCCGACAGAAGACCGAGGCTGATGCCGCGGTTCTCGACCCAGGTCAGGTTGAAGATATCGACGATATAGACGCTGCCCTTGGCCTCGAGCGCAAAGGGCCCGACGATCCAATATTTGACGAGCTGGTCGATGATGAAGACCGCGATGGCGGTCGCGACGCCCTTGCGGATGGTCACTTGAGCACCTCTTCGCAGCGCCCGCACAGGTCGCCATCCTCGTCCACCTCGGGGAGGTGGCGCCAGCAGCGACCGCATTTGGCGTGGTCTGTTTTGGAGTACTTAACTGCTAGCATACCGCCCCGGTCTTCATTGACGTTGTAGTCGATGAGCGCCGCTTTTGAGACGATCATAATCTCGTCGAGACTATCTTCGACACTCTTCAACGCTTCGAAAGTCGGCGTTTCAGCAGGCCAAAGTTCGATTTCAGCTTGGAGGCTAGAACCGATCTCTTTCGCTCGCCGCTTTTCTTCGAGGCTTTTGGTAACAGTAGATCTCGTTTGACGAATAAGTGTCCAGCGCGCGGCCAAGGCCTCGTCCTTCCACCCATCCTCGATCTCGGGCCAGAGCAACGTGTGGACGCTGCCGCCATCGGGGTAGCGCGTCGTCCACGCCTCTTCGGCGGTGAAGACGAGGATCGGCGAGAGCCAGCGCGTCAGGCTGTGGAACAGCACGTCAAGCACGGTGCGATAGGCGGCGCGCGTCGCCGTCTGTTCGCCCGTCTCGGCGTTGACGTCGCAATAGAGCCGGTCCTTGCGAATATCGAAGAAGAAGGAGGACAAATCGTCCTGCGCGAAATCCACCAGCGTGCGGACATAACGGTTGAAGTCATAGCCTTCCGCCGCCGCTTTCAGCACATCCGACACCTCGGCGATGCGGTGGAGCATGTAGCGCTCGAGCTCGGGCATGTCGGCGACCGCCACGGCGTTCGCGGGATCGTAATCCGTCAGCGCGCCCAACAGGTAGCGCAGCGAATTGCGGAGCTTGCGATACTGATCGCCCACGCCGCGCAGGATTTCATCGCCGATGCGATGGTCCTCGGTATAATCGACGCTCATCGCCCACAGGCGGATGATGTCGGCGCCATATTGCTCCATCACCTTCAAGGGGCTGATGGTGTTGCCGAGGCTCTTCGACATCTTCATGCCCTTGGCGTCCATCGTGAAGCCGTGGGTGAGCAGCGCCTTGTATGGCGCGCGGCCGCGCGTGCCGCAGCTTTCGAGGAGCGAGGACTGGAACCAGCCGCGATGCTGGTCCGAGCCTTCGAGATAGAGGTCGGCGGGCGAGGAGAGGTCGGGCCATTCGCCGCTTTCGAGCACGAAGGCATGGGTCGAACCGCTATCGAACCAGACATCGAGAATGTCGGTGACCATCTCGTAGTCGGCGGGGTCGCGGCCGTCCCCGAGGAAATGCTGTGCGCGGTCCTCGCGCCAGGCATCGACGCCTTCCTCGCGCATCGCATCGACGATCCGCTGGTTGACGTCGCCATCGACGAGCAATTCGCCCGTCTTGCGCTCGACGAACAAGGCGATGGGCACGCCCCAGGCGCGTTGGCGGCTGATCAGCCA
This sequence comes from Sphingomicrobium arenosum, assembly GCF_026157085.1. Classification (NCBI taxonomy): domain Bacteria; kingdom Pseudomonadati; phylum Pseudomonadota; class Alphaproteobacteria; order Sphingomonadales; family Sphingomicrobiaceae; genus Sphingomicrobium; species Sphingomicrobium arenosum. Next base: position 1,605,003 of record NZ_JANPVN010000001.1, on the reverse strand, counting down.
GTCGGGACGGTCGGCGACCATCGCGGTGATGCGGTTGCGCCCGCGCTCGGGGTAGAATTTGGTGCGCTCGATCTCGGCCATCGCGGTTTCGCGCAGGCTCTGGAAATCGTCGACCAGCGGGCTGTCGGCCTGCGACCCGCCCTCATTGTCCCAGCGGCGCTCGGCGCGCGTCTCGGGATCGAGATGGTGGAGCGGTTGGTCCATGGCGATGAACCACTGCGGGGTACAGCGGTAGATGACCTTTGCCTTCGAGCGCCACGAATGGGGGTAGCTGTGCGCATAATCGGCGCTGGCCGAGAGAAGCGCACCCGCCTCGCGGAGGTCCGAGCAGATCGGGCCGTCGGGCGAATTGAAGGGCTTGTTGATGACGCTGCGGCGGCGCTCGTCGTCTGCACCGAGCCACAGCCAGTCGTCGCGATAGGCGCCATTGCGCTCGACAGCGAAAACGGGCTCGATCCCGTGCTTCTTGCACAGGATGAAGTCGTCTTCGCCATGGTCAGGCGCCATGTGGACGATGCCGGTACCGCTGTCGGTGGTAACGAAGTCGCCGGCGAGCAGCGGGCGCGGCTTGGCATAGAAGCCGCCGAGCTTGTGCATCGGGTGACGGGCGATGGTGCCATCGAGGTCGGCGCCCTTGAGCTTCAGCTCACGGTGGAACTCATCATCTCCGAATTGCAACTCGTCCTCATACGCGAGTTTCCCCTTAGGAATGCCGAGCGCTTCATGATCCAACGACTGGTACCAGTTGTTGATACGAGCGACAAAATCTTCGACCAACGAGACCGCAACGAGGAACTTGTTTTCGGTCCAAGCCAATGCCGGCTTTTCGAACGCGTCATCCAGCGTTCCTTCGGTGAAGGCACCAGAAAGCTCTATTCCAAATTCGATCAGACGGTACTCGACCTCCGGCCCATAAGCCAACGCCTGGTTGACCGGGATCGTCCACGGCGTCGTCGTCCAGATCACCGCATAGGCGCCGACCAGTTCGGGCACCTTGCTCTCGACAATCTCGAACGCCACGTCGATCTGCGGGCTGTCGGTCAAATCCTGATACTCGACCTCCGCCTCGGCCAACGCGGTTTCTTCCACCGGCGACCACATCACCGGCTTCGAGCCGCGATAAAGCTGGCCGGTCTCGGCGAACTTGAAGAGCTCGGCGACGATCTGCGCTTCGGCTTCGGGGCGCATGGTGAGATAGGGCTTGTCCCACTCGCCGATATTGCCGAGCCGCTGGAACTGGCCCGCCTGGACCTCGACCCATTCTGCGGCATAGGCGCGGCACTCGGCGCGGAATTCGACCGCGGGGACGTCCTTCTTGTCCTTCTTCTTCTTGCGATACTTCTCCTCGATCTTCCATTCGATCGGGAGGCCGTGGCAGTCCCAGCCGGGCACATAGGGCGCGTCCTTGCCGAGCAGCGTCTGGCTGCGCCCGACCACGTCCTTGATGGTCTTGTTCAGCGCATGGCCGATATGGATGTCGCCATTGGCATAGGGCGGGCCGTCATGGAGGATGAACTTTTCCGCACCCGCACGCGCCGCGCGGATCTGCCCGTAAAGGTCGTCGGCCTGCCATTTCTCGAGAATCTTCGGCTCCTTTTGCGGGAGACCGGCTTTCATCGGAAAATCGGTCGTCGGCAGGAAGACCGTGTCTTTGTAGTTCGGCTTGTCGGACATGGGGTTAGGCGCTTAAGGCGCTGCGCCGCCAGAGACAACCGGAATCATCGGCCGAACCACCGTCATTGCGAGCGCAGCGAAGCAATCCAGCGGCGGCGCGGTGGATTGACGCGTCGCCTGCGGCTCCTCGCAATGACGAGATCAGGCGCGGCCCTCGCTCAGCAGTCGCCGCGCTTCGGCGCCGTCATTGTCCATCTGGCGCTTCAGCGCTTCCATGTCGTGGAAGGCGGCTTCGGGGCGTAGATAGTGGTGGAGCTGGACCTCCACTTCCTGCCCGTACAGGTCGCCCGACCAGTCGAAGATGAAAGTCTCGAGCAATTCCTTGGGCGGGTCGAACATCGGGCGCACCCCGAGGTTGGAGACGGCATCATGTTCGCTCCCGTCGGGCAGGCGCACACGGGTGGCGTAGACGCCGTAGGCGGGGCGCAGATACTGGCCCATTTCCATGTTGGCGGTAGGCCAGCCAAGCTCGCGTCCGCGCTTGTCGCCATGCACCACCGGCCCGCGCACCGCGAAGGGGCGGGTGAGAAGGCGGGTGGCCGTGGCGGGATCGCCCGCCTGCAGCGCCTCGCGGATGCGGCTCGAGGAGACCACGGCGTCTTCCATGCCGACCGCGCCCACGGCCTCGGCGCTCATGCCGCTGGCAGCGCCCAGTTCGGCGAGCTTGGCGACGTCGCCCTCGCGGCCCTTGCCGAAGGTGAAATCCTCGCCGGTGACGACGCCCGCCACGCCCAGCTTGTCGCTGAGCAGTTCGACGAACTCGGCCGCCGTCAGCGAGGCCAGCGCATCGTCGAAGGCGAAGACCAGCATGCCGTCGGCGCCGGCTTGCCCGAACAGCGCCTCGCGCTGGTCGAGCGAGGTCAGGCGGAACGGCTTGGCATCGGGGCGAAAGTGCCGCACCGGATGCGGATCGAAGGTCGCCACCACCGCGGGCCGCCCTTCGTGCGCCGCCTTCGCGATCGCGCGGCCCACGACGGCCTGGTGACCGAAGTGGAAGCCATCGAAATTGCCCAGCGCGACGATGGCGCCGCGAAGGCTTTCCGGGACGGGGTCGGTGTGGCTGAACCGCTGCATAAGGAAGGTGACTAGCGACTAAGCGGCGCGCCGCCTAGTCGATCTCATGCTCGTCGAGCAGGGCGCCACTCAAGCGCTCCTCGGTGAGCGGGTCGAGGTAGATGCCGCTGTCGCCCAATTGGGCAATGTGGAGCAGCGCATCGCCGCGATTGACCACGCCCATCCGGCTGTGGCCGATGACGAGGCCCTCGATCGGCGATTTGAGGACGCTTTCCTCCTCGGGGTGGGTGGGGTTGCGCACGGTGGCGACGACCTGGCCGAGGCTCACCTTGCGGCCCGAGGGCGTGCGAATGGAAGCGATGCCGCCGCGCGGGCTTCGGAGCCACAGCGAGCGAGTGCTTTCCAGCGGCGCGGCGATCTCGCGCTTGCTTTCCTTCAAATCTAGCATGTCCATCGCCGCCATGACGCGCAGGATGCCATTCACCCCGACGCGGGTGGAGAAATCGTCGAAGCGCAGCGCCTCGCCCGCCTCGTAGAGGATCATCTGGAGCCCGTCCTTCAGCGCCTCGGCGCGCATCGAACCGTCGCGCAGGCTCGAATGCATGATGATCGGCGGCGAAAAAGCGCGCGCCAGCTCGCTCGCCTTGAGCGATTCGGGGCTGACCCGGATCTGCGGCAAGTTATAGCGGTGGATGGCGGCCGAATGGAGGTCGATGGCGAAGTCGGCGCGCTCCATCAGGAGGGTGCGAAACAGAAAGGCGATGCGGCTGGCAAGGCTGCCGTCCTCGCGCCCCGGGAAACTGCGATTGAGGTCACGCCGGTCGGGCAGGTAGCGGCTCCAGGCGACAAAGCCGAAGGGGTTGACGATGGGCACCGCGAGCAAGGTGCCGCGCAGCCGCTTGGGCTTCATCTTGGCCAGCACGCGGCGCACGACCTCGATGCCACTGATCTCGTCGCCGTGGATCGCCGCGCTGATGAGCAGCGTGGGCCCGGGTTTTGCGCCATGGACGATGCGCACCGGCAGATGCACCATGTTGCCCGCCGAATCGCGGCTGATCGGCACGTCGACCGACAGCCGCGTGCCGGGCTTGACCTGCTGGTCGTCGAAAACGAAGTTCTGGGTCCCCATGGCGCATTAATGGCGGGGAAACGCCTTTTGCTCCATCTCTAATTGTGCGGGCCTTGACTCTCCAACAGCGCAATCCTATCTCGCGCCCATCCCGAACCGTGGGTTTCCGGCGGCGCCCTTGTTGCGTCCGCCGTTTTCATCGTTGGTTCGGGGGTCACGCTTTGAGATGGGGCGGCAAGTGCCCGCTGCCCCGTGGAGCCGTAAGGAGACTATTTGGTTATGGCACGTATTGCCGGGGTCAACATCCCGACCAACAAGCGCGTCGAGATCGCGCTCACCTACATCCATGGTATCGGTCACACGACTGCCAAGGAAATCACCGAAAAGCTGAAGATCGCGCCGGAACGTCGCGTCGCCGACCTGTCGGACCAGGAAGTCCTGCAGATCCGCGAAACGATCGACGCCGACTACACCGTCGAGGGTGACCTTCGCCGCGAACGCGCGATGGACATCAAGCGCCTGATGGACCTCAAGTCCTATCGCGGCCTTCGTCACCGTGCCGGCCTGCCGGTCCGCGGCCAGCGCACGCACACCAATGCGCGCACCCGCAAGGGCAAGGCCAAGCCGATCGCGGGCAAGAAGAAGTAAGCGTTTCTCGCTTCCTTCCTCCCGCTGCACAGCTTTTAGAAGAGAGATTTCAAAATGGCACGTGAACCGCAACGCGTTCGTCGCCGTGAGCGCAAGAACATCACCGCCGGCGTCGCCCATGTGAACGCCAGCTTCAACAACACCATGATCACCATCACCGACGCCCAGGGCAATGCGATCAGCTGGTCGAGCGCCGGCATGATGGGCTTCAAGGGCAGCCGCAAGTCGACGCCTTATGCCGCGCAGGTCGCCGCCGAAGACGCCGGCAAGAAGGCGCAGGACCATGGCGTCCGCACCCTCGAAGTCGAGGTCAAGGGCCCGGGTTCGGGTCGCGAAAGCGCGCTGCGTGCGCTCCAGGCGGTGGGCTTCACCATCACCTCGATCCGCGACGTGACGCCGATCCCGCACAATGGTGTCCGTCCGTCCAAGCGCCGCCGCGTCTAACAGCGCGCTGATCGCCCTGGGCCGCCGTTCGGGCGGCCCGACACACTGTTAACACTGGCGGGGGACGCCCCGCCGAACATCTGGGGACATTATGTCGATCAACGCGAAGAACTGGCAGGAACTGAAAAAGCCGCAGGGCCTCGACCGCAAGCCCGGTGCCGATGCCAAGCGCAAGGCGACCTTCGTGGCCGAGCCGCTGGAACGCGGCTTCGGGATGACGCTCGGCAACTCGCTGCGCCGCGTCCTCCTGTCGAGCCTCCAGGGCGCCGCCGTCACCTCGATGAAGATCGAGGGCGTCCTTCATGAATTCTCCTCGCTCGCCGGTGTGCGCGAGGACATCACCGACCTCGTGATCAACATCAAGCAGGTCGCGGTGAAGATGGAAGGCGAAGGCCCCAAGCGTCTGCAGCTGTCGGCCACGGGTCCGGGTGAAGTCACCGCGGGGCAGATCAGCTGCCCGGGCGACATCGAAATCACCAACCCCGACCTCGTCATCTGCCACCTCGACGAAGGCGCCACGCTCAACATGGAGCTGACCGCCGACATCGGGAAGGGCTATGTGCCCGCCGCGATGAACCGTCCGGCCGACGCGCCGATCGGCCTCATCCCGGTCGACAGCCTGTTCAGCCCGATCCGCCAGGTCGCCTACAAGGTGGAAAACACCCGCGTCGGCCAGGAACTGGACTATGACAAGCTGTCGCTGACCATCGAGACCGATGGCACGGTGACGCCCGAGGACGCGCTCGCTTATGCCGCGCGCATCCTGCAGGACCAGCTCCAGCTGTTCGTCCACTTCGACGACAGCATGGTCGCCCCGGCGCCTGCCGCCGGCGGGGCTACGGCGGGTGGTGCTACCGAAGGTGGCCAGGACACCAACCAGCTCAACCGTTACCTTCTCAAGAAGGTCGACGAGCTCGAGCTGTCGGTGCGTTCGGCCAACTGCCTCAAGAACGACAACATCATCTACATCGGCGATCTCGTGCAGAAGACCGAAGCGGAGATGCTGCGCACGCCGAACTTCGGCCGCAAGAGCCTCAATGAGATCAAGGAAGTCCTTGCCTCGATGGGCCTGCGCCTCGGCATGGAAATCCCGGGCTGGCCGCCCGAGAACATCGAGGAAATGGCCAAGAAGCTGGAGCAAGAACTCCTAGGCTAAGCCGCAAGGCTTGGCCGGAAAGGGCGTCCGGGGGACGCCCGACGGAGTTCTTTGCTCGGCTAACGCCAACTTCCGATGTAAAGAGATTGAGGGCCGTCCCGGAAGGGGCGGCCCTTTTTTCGTTGGTCCGGCAGGGCTGCCGACCAACGTTGATCGGTGCGTGTGAAGGAGAATCGAGAATGTCCGCTAACGACCCCATTGCGGACGTCAGGCATCGATGCAATCGAGCGCTAATGAATGAACCGTCGTTCGCACCACTCGATAACTATATTAACCCCATGCTTGGCTTAGTGGCGTGGGGCGTCCAGCAAGGACACGGTAGCTTCCTGACCTTTGAATTCGGCGAACCTGAATTGCGTATCGAGGAACGGTATTCACAGGATAGAGGCCGTTGGAGATACGCTTCTGTCAGTGGCAACTGGCATCTTTGGATTTACTGCTGCCATTGGCGGGTGCTTCAAGACGGCGTTCAACTCGCACACAGCGAAGATTCGAGTGAGCATATAGCGCGCGCAACCAGCCGTCTGAATGGTCAGAAGATTGTCGGCGTTGAAGTCGATCCGAGCCGAGGCCGGTCAACGTTCACATTCGACCTAGGGGGAGCTCTAGAAACTCGGCCATATGAAGATGATGCGACCGATGTGCAGTGGCACATCATGGCAGACAGCCAGATTTTCTCCTTTAGAGCCGACGGGCGATATTGCTTTGGGCCGAGCAACGCCCGTCCCGAAGAAGAGCGCTGGTCAGCATTTTAGGAAGCGTCCGCGTCCCACCCCCTTGGTGTCGTTCCAGACTATGTGAAAGGGAGTATAGTGCGTCACCGATTTAACACTGAAATCGCGCTGCTTGCTGTCGTGCTCTCTGGCTGCTCCGCACCTGAGGAAGACAGACGAACCACTTCGAACGACCCGCTTCTCCAAGCCATCGAAAAAGAAGTGGCTGCCGAACACTCGAACATCGATTTGCAGGGTTACGCACGCTTCTACTGGCGAGAGAGCGGCGACTACGTAAACGGCCGCTATATTGAAGCGACCGGTGTGTACAGTTCGTACTTGGGGCGGGCTGGAGAGGCCTACTGGGTCGAGCCTTCCGAAGTCCCGTATATCGATGATGGCGGATGCATGGTGTTCAACGTGCGCTACCACGTACCTTCAGAAGCGCTGGTGGATGCCTCCTGTAACTTCGAAGCGTAATCAATGACCGCTTTCCACCCCAATGCGGACGCTCCTCAGGCTTTTGGACCCGCACCTTTTCGTGACGCCGGGCGCCGAGCCCGGTCATTCAACAACTTAGCACAAGCCAAACGCGTGTTTATGCTCTATGGCGCGCGCGACCCCGCGACGAGCGCGGGCCGTGCCGGCGCCTGGCCGCGGCACTTGACGACTTTGCCGACCGATGAGCGCCTTGCGCCACGGCCCGGCTTTTTTAGCGAGAATTCATGTCCTTCGATCACTTGCCGCCCGTTCTGCAGTCCGCCTTTGCCGAAAAGGGGTATGAGACGCTCACCCCCGTGCAGGCCGCCGTCAGCGAGGCCGACGCCGCCGGGCGTGATCTCATCGTGTCGGCGCAGACGGGGTCGGGCAAGACGGTGGCGTTCGGGATCGCGCTGGCCGACGAACTCTTGGGCGCGGTGGGGGACATGCCGCTGGTCGATCGGCCGCTGGCGCTGATCATCGCGCCGACGCGCGAACTGGCGTTGCAGGTGAGCCGCGAATTGGAATGGCTCTATGCCAAGGCGGGGCTGCGGATCGCGACCTGCGTCGGCGGGATGGATCCGAGCAAGGAGCGGCGCAATCTCGCGCAGGGGCCCGCCATCGTGGTCGGCACGCCGGGGCGTCTGCGCGATCACCTCGAACGCGGCGCCCTTGACCTGTCGGGGCTGATCGCGGTGGTGCTCGACGAGGCCGACGAGATGCTCGACATGGGCTTTCGCGACGACCTCGAGGAGATCCTCGACGCCTCGCCCGACCAGCGGCGCACGCTGCTCTTCTCGGCCACCATGCCGCAAGGCATCGTGCGGCTGGCCGAGCGCTATCAGTCGGATGCGCTCAGGCTGTCGCTGGCAGGCGACACGCGCGGCCATGGCGATATCGCCTATGAGGCGATCAGCGTGGCGCCGTCCGATGTGGAAAATGCGGTGGTGAACCTGCTTCGCTATCACGAGGCGGAGACGGCGATCTGTTTCTGTGCGACGCGCGACAATGTGCGGCGGCTCCATGCGACGCTGCAAAATCGCGGGTTCGACGTGGTGGCGCTGTCGGGCGAGCATTCACAGTCGGAGCGCAACCAGGCGCTGCAGGCGCTGCGCGACGGGCGGGCCCGGGTGTGCGTGGCGACCGACGTGGCGGCGCGGGGGATTGACCTTCCGAACCTCACGCTCGTCGTCCATGTCGAGGTGCCGCGCGATGCCGAGACGCTGCAGCATCGTTCGGGCCGCACGGGGCGCGCGGGTAAAAAGGGCACCGCCGCGATCATCGTGCCCTACAACCGCCGCCGGCGGATCGAAGGAATGCTGCGCGGGGCGCGGATCGAGGCGCAGTGGATGGACGCGCCGAGCCCCGAGCAGATCCGCGCGATGGACCGCGAGCGCCTGATGGAGAAATTGCTGGCGCCGGTCGAGGCGGAAGAAGCCGACGTCGCGCTGGCGGCCGAGCTCATCGACAAGATGTCGCCGCTCGACATCGCCACCGCGCTCATTGCCGCGCACCGCGCCAAGATGCCGATGCCCGAGGAGCTCATCCCCAACACGCCCGAGGCGCGCGAGCGGGTCAAGGCCGAGATGCAGCGCCCGGGCTTCGAGGATGTGGTGTGGTTCAAGCTGGGGGTCGGGCGGCGCCAGAATGCGGGGCCGCGCTGGATCCTGCCGCTGCTGTGTCGCCGCGGGCATATCACGCGCAACGAGATCGGCGCGATCCGCATCGGCCAGCACGAGACCTTTTTCCAGGTGCCGCGTCATATCGCGCCCAAGTTCGAGGATGCGCTGGCGCGTACGGCGGGCGGCGATGACGAACAGGATGCGATCCCCATCACCTTCTCGCCCGAAGGCCCGCGCGAGCAGGCACGGCAGAACAAGAAGCAAGGTGGGGCCAAGTTTGCGGTCAAGCCAGCGCGTGGTGGCCCTGACGACCGGCCCAGGGGGGTTAAGCCCTATCCCACCAAGGCGATGCGCGACGGCAAGCCCGGTCCCAACTTCGGCGGCAAGGCCAAGAAGCCGCATCGCGGCAAGCGCTGAGCCGCTGGGGGCTGTCCTACAGCTAGCCAAATAGGTTACCCAATGCTTTTCGCAAAGGGTGCTTATGGCAAATTCGAATGATCGGGCTCCGCGCTGGTCGGCGCGGCGGCGCGCGCAGTTCCTCGAGGAATTGGCGGTGTGTGGCAATGTCGGGCAGGCGGCGGCGGCATGCGGCCTGTCGAGCGACGCACTGTACCGACGGCGGCACCGGGAGCCGGACTTTGCGCGCGATTGGGACGGGGCGCTCGCCGCTGCCATGGAGCGTTTGCCGCACCGCCTGATGGAAGCGGCGCAGGCCCAGTTCGATCCCGATGCCGCGGGATTGCGCGACCAGTTTCCCAAGGTCACGACGCGCGAGGCGCTGGAAATCTCGAAGATCCTCGCGGCGCGGATCGCGGGGGCGGCGACCGGCGACGCCGATCGCGCCCCGCCCAATCGGGAAGACGTCGAAGCGGCGCGCAAGGCGGTGGCCGAGCGGCTCGATCGGCTGGCCGAGGAGATGCGCGAGGAGATGCTGGCGCAGGGCTGGAACGAGGCGGACGGCGTCCTGATCCCGCCCGGTTGGGGAAGGATTGGAAAGCCGGGCGAGGCGGGTTAGGCTGGAGCGCGGCTCCATGCTCGGGGTCGCCAGTGGGGGACCAGCCGATGATCGACGACGCAAACCTGTTTGCGGCCTTTTACGCCGACAGTCCGGTGCCGATGATGATCAAGGACCGCGACGGGCGCTTCGTGAAAATGAATGCGGCGGCCGAGGCGATGTTCGCCAGCGTGCGGCCCGAGGGCGACCGCACCCGCTCGGCAGTGGGCGATCATTATGCCGATTATGTCGAGCCCGAGACGGCGAGCGCGATCAGCGCGATCGATGCCGAGGTGTTCGAGACGGGCGCCCCCGCGCTCAGGCGGCAGGAATATAAGGTCGGCGGCGAGGCGCGCTATGCGCTGGCCGCGACCTTTCCCCTGAAAGCGCAAGGGACCGAGCGGGTCGAGCATATCGGCCTCCTGATGCTCGAGATCACCGAAGAGGTGCGTGCCGAAAAGCGCTTCCGCGCCTTGTCCGAACATCACCCGGTGGCGATGCTGATCGCCCGGCTCGATGACAATGAGGTGCTGCTCGCCAACCCCGCCTTCTTCGCGCTGATCGGCATCGAGGGCGAAGTCGATCCGGCCAAGATCAGCACCCAGCGCTGGCTGGCGAGCGAGGTCGAGCATCAGGGCTATCGCAAGGCGGTACTCAGCCATGAGGATCATGACGGCTATGAATGCCGGGTGCGGCACGCCGACGGGGGCTGGTTCTGGGCCTCGGTCAGCTGGCGGCGGATCGATTATGACGGCGCGCCTGCGGTGGTGGTCAGCGTGGTCGAGATCGGCGAGCAGAAGGCGGCCGAAGAAAAATTGCGCGACAGCGAGACGCGATTGAAAGCCTTTCTCGACCATGCGCCGGTGGCGATGTATCTGAAGGACAAGGACGATCGCTATGCGGTGGTCAATCGCTTCATCGCCCAGATCTTCAAGCGCGCCCCCGAGGAAGTGGTGGGCATGCACCCCGACGACCTGCTCGATCCGGCGGCGGCGAAGGAAGCGCATGAGGTCGACGCGATCATCCGCGATACCGGCGAACCGCATGTGCGCGAGGCGCATTTCGATACGCCGAGTGGGCCGCGCTCGACGCTGACCATCCGCTTTCCCGTGCGCGGCGACGGGGGCGAGATCCGCTATATCGGCGGGGTGATCCTCGATACCTCCGAGACGCGCGCCGCCGAGGCGGCGATGCGCGAGAGCGAGACGCGGCTGAACGCCTTCCTGCAAAATGCGCCGATGACCATGTTCATGAAGGACGAAGAGGGGCGCTTCCTCATCATGAACGAGGAAGGCGGGCGGCAATTGTCGATGGATCCCGCCGACATCCTCGGCAAGACGGTGGAAGAGGTCTCGCCCATGCTGGCGGCGGCAGGCGAACCCTATGAGGCCGAGGTGCGCCGAACCGGCAAGCCGGTCACGGTGCAGCAGGAATATCGGCTGCCGCACGGGCGCACGGTGGGGCTCAACACGCGCTTCGCCATTCCCGATGCGCAAGGGCGGATGACCCGCGTCGGCGGGGTGTTCATGGACGTCACCAAGCAGGTGCTGGCCGAAGAGGAGCTGACCCGCAGCCGCGAGGCGCTCCACCAGTCGGAAAAGATGACCGCATTGGGCAGCCTGCTCGCGGGGGTGAGCCATGAGCTCAACAACCCGCTGGCCATCGTCGTCGGCGAGGCGGCGATGCTCGAGGAAGAAGCCGAGGGCACCGAGAATGGCGAGGCGGCGATGCGCATCCGCAAGGCCGCCGAGCGGTGCAGCCGGATCGTCCAGACCTTCCTCGCCATGGCCCGCCAGCGCGAACCCGAGCGCCACGAAGTGGATGCCAACCATCTCATCCGCGGCGCGCTCGACCTCGCGAGCTATGGCCTGCGCGCCGACGGGGTCGAGGTGGCGCTCCAGCTCGACGACGCGCTGCCGCCACTGTGCGCCGATGGCGACCAGGTGACGCAGGTCCTGCTCAACCTGCTGATGAATGCCAGCCAGGCGCTGCAGGGCCGCGAGGGCGAGCGGCGCATGGTGGTGCGTTCGGGCGCGGGACCGGCGGGCTTTGCGCGGATCGAGGTGGAGGACAATGGCCCCGGCGTGCCGCCAGACATTGCGCGGCGCATCTTCGAGCCCTTCTTCACGACCAAGCCCGCGGGCGTCGGCACCGGCATCGGCCTGTCGTTCAGCCACGGCATCGCCGAGGCGCATGGCGGGCGGTTGAGCCTCGTCGATGGCGAGGCGGAGGGCGGCGCCTGTTTCCGCCTCGACCTGCCGATGGAGGCGGCGCGCTTCGAGGCTGTCTCCGTGGGACAGGCCGACGAAGGCGCGGCGGTCGGCGAGGCGGCGCGGCGCGTGCTGGTCGTCGACGACGAGGAGGAGCTGGCGGGCACCTTGAAGCGGATGCTCGAGAAGGAGGGATGCGCGGTCGCTGTAGCGGTCGGCGGGCGCGAGGGGCAGCGGCGGCTCGAGACAGAGAGCTTCGACGCGGTGCTGTCGGACCTGCGCATGCCCGACATGGACGGCCCCGCCCTCTACCGCTGGACGCTCAAGCATCGCCCCGACATGGCGGCGCGCTTCGCCGTGGTGACGGGCGACGTGCTCGGCCCCGCGGCGGCGGCCTTCCTCGCCGAGGTCGACGTGCCGGTGCTCGAAAAGCCCTTCACCCGCGAGGGGCTGCGCGATCTCATCGACCGGATCGGCGGCTGAGCGCTCAGGCGGCCGCCTTGCGGTTGGCGCCCTCGATCATGGTGGTCGAAAGCAGCGTATAGGCTGCGATCCACGCGAGCTTCACCTCGCGGGTGAAGGCCTCGTCGAGGAGCTGCTCCAACGTCCACAGCAGCGAGGCGCCGACGAGGTCGTAATGGCGCGGCGTGACGCCATAGCCGACATGGCGCGCGCCCAGCTCGCGCAGGACGGGAACGAGGCCGCCGATGGTCTCGAGGCTGTGCACCGCAAGGCCGAGCATGCTCATCAGCTTCTTCTGCTGCGCATCCATGTCGGCATGGGCGAACAGCTTGAGGAGCGTCGGGTCCAGGGCGAACAGCTGGGCATAAAAGAGGTGACCGAGACGGTCGGGATTGCCCTCCAACCGGGCAAAAGTGGAACGAACGAGGCGGATCTGCTGCGGGGTCATCTTTCAGGTCTCCTTTGACCCTTGTTCTGGCAAGGCGATGTCGCAGCCGTTTGTCAGCGCGCGAGAGGCTTTGTTTCAATTGTGTCGGGGGCGGACGCGCTTGACTCCACTGGCGAATTGGTGTCTTGGGGCGCGCAAGACCGGTGGACCCTCGGTTCCGCCGGCTTTTTCAATGGGAACGGCCGGTCCCCACCATAAGCATCGGCCAGGCTGCGGGTACCAGAGGGTGCCCATCAAAGTGTTACTTTGATGGGATCCGCTACACGGCCCGCATACGAACGGAGAAAAGATCATGCGCCATCGCGTTGGCCATCGTAAACTCAACCGCACCACCTCGCACCGCATTGCGCTTCTGCGCAACATGGCGGCTGCGCTCATCAAGCACGAGCAGATCAAGACCACCCTTCCCAAGGCGAAGGAACTGCGTCCCTATGTCGAAAAGCTCGTCACGCTGGCCAAGAAGGGCGGCCTGTCGAATCGTCGCCTCGCCCATGGCAAGCTGATGGACGACAAGCAGCTGCAGAAGCTGTTCGACGTGCTCGCCGAGCGCTATGCCGACCGCAACGGCGGCTACACCCGCGTCATCAAGGCCGGCATCCGCCAGTCGGACGCGGCGCAGATGGCGGTCATCGAATTCGTCGACCGCGACGTCGACGCCAAGGGCCAGGACTCGGGTCCGGTCGAAATGGAAGACGAAGCCGAGGCCTAAGCTTCGCACCCCGTCTTACGAGACAATGAAGCGGGCCGCTTCCCAATGGGGAGGCGGCCCGTTTTGGTTGCGCGCGCTAGCGGATAATGCCGTAGCGAAAGGCCTTGGCGACGGCTTCGGCGAGGGTCGTGGCGCCCAGTTTCTGGCGCAGGTTGGCAAGGTGCATGTCGACTGTCGACAAGGACAATTTGCGTTTCTCGGCGATCTGGCTGCGTTGGAGCCCGGCGGCGAGGAGGCGCACCATCTCGGTCTCGCGCGGGGTGAGGTCATAGTCGAACGCGTCCTGCCGGGCATCCATCGCATGACCGAACTTGTCCATCAGCGAATGGGCGGCCACGCGCGCCTCGTTGAAATGGCGATGCGCCTGTTCGCCGCCGCGCTTGTCCGAGCCGGCGAAGACGAAACCGAAATAGCGCGCCGCGCCGTCGGGCCCACGAAAATCGCGGCGCTGGCCGATATAGGCGCGGCCTTCCTCAATCCCCGCATCGGCGCAGCGCAGCTGGACTTGGCGGCTGGCCTCGAGCGGTTCGCCCCATCCGAGCGCAACCTCGCGGCCGACGCGGAAATCGGCGGTCGAACGCTTGGCATCGAGCTGGCTCGCGGCGAGCAGGACATAATCGTCCTGCTCCATATGTTCGCCCGCATATTCTTCCATGAAGCCCGAGGACAGGCGGGTGCCGGCGAAATTGACCGGTTCCACCTCGCCGCCGCGGGTCTCGAACACGCCGAAATTGCAATGTTCGATGCCGAGCGAATGGAGATAGTCGTAAAAGGCCGCGCTGGCGCGCACGAAGCGCTGTTCGGCGTTGAGCGATCGCTCGTCGAGCCGGGCGAGCCGATCGAAGAAGTGGAACAGATGACGCGACGCGTAAGCCACCGAGCTGGCTACCCCCCTGTGAACGCTCTCCCGGGTTCGAAGCTGGCCCGCGCGACAGCGTGGAGTCAACCCCGTTAACCACTGATGTTAGTCGGAGGCGCGTCCGTAAATGGCGCGACTGTCGCGATTCGGGACGGCGCGACCGACCTGCAACTTGTCACAGGTTAAACACGTGCGCGTAAATGATTAGTGAATCGAATCATCGGGAGAATCTTGAGCGGGAGTGAGCGGACATGGCCGACTGGAAGCGCCGGGGCGAAGAAGTGGATCTCAACACGGGGAGCGTGCACAGCCAGTCGACCAAGGCGGTCGCGCTCGAGGGTGGGGGCTATATCCTCTTCTGGACCCAGGGCGGCTGGAGCTCGGACCAGGTGTTCGCCCAATGGTTCGACGATGACCATAATGCGCTGGGCGATCCGCAGCAGCTGACCTTCACGGGCTATCATGGATCGATCGACGTCGATGTCCGCTCCGATGGGAGTTTTGTCCTCAGCTGGAGCGGCGAGGGTGCCGACGGTGCCTCGGATATTTTCGTCCAGCAGTTCGACAGCGCCGGGAACGCCACCGGTGGCGTGACGCTCGCCAACCAGCAGGTCGCGGCCCAACAGGACGGTTCGCATATCGTCGCGCTGGATGCTGGCGGTTTCGCGGTCATGTATTTCGTCAGCCTCGGCGACCAGGCGGCGGCCGGACTGCGTCTCTTCGACGCCAGTGGCAATCCTGTCGGTAACGAACAATTGTTCACGTCCGGGCCGACCGACCGCCTGTATGTCGAGGACCTGCAAGCCGCCGAAAACGGCGGATTCGACGCTGTCATCCTCACGCAGCTGAATGGTGCGGACGATGGTTACAAGGTCAGCGTTTTCCACTTTGATTCCAGTGGCAACAAGACCGGCGAGACCGCGGTGTTGAGCACCGATTCGTGGAACGAGCGCCTCGGCCGCCCCGGCATGATCGAATTGGCCGACGGGACGCATGTCGTCTATTGGGTCGAGGATGCGCCGTCAGGCGGCAAGATGCTGGTCGCCAAACATTATGATGCCAACTGGAACCCGTTGAGCACGCCGATCAGGCTCGATGGGGCCGAGGCGCCGGCGGGCTTCAATGCCGATGCTCAGCTGGTGGCGTTGGACGATGGCAATTTCGTCGTCGCCTACGAGACGGCCAGCCGCGATATCGCCGTGCGCGAAGTCGACATGACCAATGGCGCCTTCGGATTGGGCGACGTGCTGGTCACCGGCTCCGACCAGGTCATCGATACCGAAGTGGACATCATCCTGACGGCGGGCGGCGACCTCGTCACCATCTACTCGAGCAACAGTGAAATTCACGCGCAGGTGCTTACCCCCGATGTGCTCAACCCCATCACCGGGACCGAGAACAATGATTTCGGCCTGATCGGGACCGAGGAGGGCGACGATATCCAGGGGTTCGGCGGGGACGATTTCATCCGCGCGCAGGGCGGCGACGATCTCGTCGACGCGGGCGCGGGCGATGATTATGTGCGCGGCGGCACCGGCGATGACGTGATGGACGGCGGCGAGGGCGTCGATCGCATCGGCTTCTACACCAACCCCACCAGGGTGACGGTAGACCTCGCGCTCGACGGCATCCAGCAGGACACGGGCGCGGGGCTCGACACGCTGTCGGGCTTCGAGAACCTATCGGGTACGCCGCATGCCGATACGCTCTTTGGCAGCGATGGCGACAATGTCATCCTGACCTCGGGCGGAGATGATTTCGTGGACGGGCGCGGGGGCGATGACCTCATCATGCTTGGCAGCGGCAATGTTGTCGCCGAGGGCGGCGCGCATCTCGAGGGCGATACGCTGTCCTTTTTCTATGCGATGAACCCGGGCGGCGGCTGGACGGTCGCGCCGGTCACCTATTCGCTGGCTGACGATCAGGGGGTGCAGGTCGCCTATACCAACGGGTCGGTCGTCGCGACGGGATTCGAGCATCTGTCGGGCTCGATCGGCGATGACCATCTCACCGGCGATGGCCTTGCCAACGAGCTCGCCGGCGACCTCGGCGATGACCACCTGTTTGGCGGCGAGGGCGGCGACATCCTCTATGGCGACGCTCGCATTGCGATGCTCAGCGACACCGGCCTGTCGGGCGAGCGCGGCATCTACTGGAACGACAGTGGCGACACGATCGCGGGCCAAGTCGCGGGCGACGACTGGCTCTACGGCGAGGGCGGCGCGGATACCCTATATGGCGGTGGCGGCAACGACCGGCTGTTCGGCGGCACCGAAAATGACACCATGTACGGCGGGACGGGCGACGATCTCTTCATCGCCTGGGGCGAGCATGGCGAAGGCGCCGATTATATGGACGGCGGCGACGGGATCGACACGGTCGATTATTCGGGCGCCGACCAGTTCATCCAGATCCGCGCCTATGACGGCGCCACGATGGCCGGCGCGGCCGCTGGCGATACGCTGGTCGGGATCGAGAATATCATCGGCACCGATTATGACGATGTCATCTGGGCGGAATTCTGGCCGATCGCCGACAATGAATTCTGGGGCGGGGCCGGCAATGACAGCATGAACGGCTTTGGCGGCAACGACCGCTTCCATGGCGAGGAAGGCTATGACTATGTCGTCCTCGGCGGCGGCGACGACTATTATGACGGCGGCACGGGCAACGATATCGTCGCTTATTACTGGTATGACAGCGGGCAAGGCATTCGCGTCGACCTGCGCCTCGAGGAGCAGGTCGATTTCGGCCAGGGCATCGACACGCTGATCGACGTCGAGGCGGTGCAGGGCACCCAATATGACGATGTCATCCATGGCGATGAGGTCGCCAATTACATCTGGACCGGCGAGGACAAGGGCTTCGGGCTCAACCACGACCAGGTCTTCACCGATGAAGGCGACGACCTCATCGACATCGGCATCGGCAACCATGTCGTCGATGGCGGCGCCGACAATGATACGCTCGGCATCGGCGATGCATTGCTCGCCAGCGGGGTGACGATCGACCTCAGCATCAAGGGCGTCGATCAGGATTGGGGTCATGGCACGCTCAACCAGACCGGCATCGAGAATGTGTCGGGCAGCCTGTACGATGATCATCTCATCGGCGATGGCGAGGCCAACATCCTCTACGGCAATGACGGCGTGGATACGCTCGAAGGCGGAGGCGGGGCCGACACGCTCTATGGCGACAGCCGCTTCTCGCTGGTCGTGACGGACAGCGACCTCGCGCTCGAATGGCAGCGGATCGACGATGGGGTCGCCAACACCGACTATCTGTACGGCGGCAGCGGCGATGACAATCTGTTCGGCGAGGGTGGCGACGACTTCCTCTATGGCGAAGGCGACAATGATGCGCTGTTCGGCGGGGCGGGCAATGATTGGCTAGATGGCGGCGACGGCAACGACTGGCTCGTCGGCGGCAAGGGCAACAACGATATCTACGGCGGCAGCGGCCTCGATACGGCGGCCTATGGCAATGCCGACGGGCCGATCAGCGTCGACATGAGCGCGGCGCGGCAGGTCACCCATGCGAGCGGCACCGATTATATCCATGGCGATGTCGAGGAAATCCGCGGCACGCGCTTTGGCGATGACTATCTCGGCACCGAGGCAGGCGAGACCTTCTGGGGCGGGGTGACCTTTGGCAATAGCGGCGCCAATCAGGACGTCGTCGACATGGGTGGCGGCAACGACCTCGTCCGGCTCGGCGCGGGCGATCATGTTGCCGAGGGCGGCAGCGGCGACGATGCGCTCCAATTCTTCGATAATTTCGGCGGGGGCAATTTCCCCGGCTTCAGCTACAGCCTCGCCGATCAGGGCGCGGTCGCCTCGACCGGGCAGGGCACCATTCTGGCGACGGGCTTTGAAAATCTCGGCGGCGGCGGCGGCGTAGACCATCTGTGGGGCGATGATGGCAACAATGTCATCGCGGGCCATGGCGACGGCGATTGGCTCTACGGCGGCATCGGTAACGACACGCTCCATGGCGACGGCGTGTTCATCGGCGCCGAGGGCGGCGGCTGGACCATCGATGAGGCGTGGGACCCGGGCGATGACCATCTGTTCGGCGAGGATGGCGACGACACGCTTCATGGCGGGGCAGGCGATGACCATCTCGATGGCGGCGCGGACAATGACACGCTCTATGGCGGCGATGGCAATGACTGGCTGATCGGCGGGACCGGCGCGGACCTTCTGCATGGCGGCGAGGGGATCGACACGGCCGATTATTCGGGCGAGACCTCGGGCGTCCTCATTCGCGAATTGTGGGGTCAATTCGGCGGGGCGGCAGCTGGCGATTGGTTCATCGAGGTCGAGAATATCGTCGGCACGTCATTCGACGACATCATCTGGGGCAATACCGGCGACAATGAGATCTGGGGCGGCGCGGGCAACGACCAGCTATATGGCGGTTGGGGCGGCGACGACATCATCCACGGCGAGGAGGGCAACGACTTCATCAGCGCCAGCGAAGGCGATGACGAGTTTCATGGCGGGGCCGGTTTCGATCTCGTCGAATATCGTTGGCTCACCTGGTCGGGCGAGGGGATCACGATCAACCTCGGCCTCGAACAGCAGGCCGCCAATGGCCAGCATGGCACCGACCTGCTCACCGGCATCGAGGGGGTGTGGGCGACCGAATTCGAAGATGTGCTTATCGGCACCGAGGCCAATGAATTGCTCGCCGGGGGCGAGGCCAATCATTCCGGTGCCTCGCTCGGGCGCAACAGCGACACGATCGATGCGGGCGGGGGGAACGACCTCGTCTGGCTCGGCGAGGGCGATCACGAGGCGCATGGCGGCAGCGGCGACGACTTCCTCCTGCTCGCCGATGCGACGCAGAATTCGAATGGCGGGCTGGGCTTCACCTTCAGTCTCGAGGGCCAGGGCGCGGTGCAGGTCACCGGGCGCGGCGACATCCTCGCGACGGGCTTCGAGAATCTTGCGGGCAGCGCCGAGGCCGATGTGCTGACCGGGACCGGGGAGCAGAATATCCTGCTCGGCGGGGCCGGTGGCGACACCATCGACGGCGGCGGCGACAATGACGTCATCCATGGCGACAGCAGCGTATGGATGGACGATACGGGCTTCCTCATCACGCTCGGCGAGGCCGTGGAGGGCGTCGATTATGCCGACACCATCTATGGCGGCGATGGCAATGACACCATCTACGGCGAACTCGGCGACGATATCATCCATACGGGCGATGGGGTCGATTACGCTTATGGCGGCGTGGGCGACGACACCTTCCATGCCGGCACCGGCGAGGACCGCCTCTATGGCGAGGACGGCAACGACATCTTCTACGGCAATGCCGCACAGGAGGCCGTGCGCGCTTATGGCGGCGATGGCGAGGATACGTTCAACGGCACCGACGGCACCGACCTGTTCTTCGGCCAGAACGACAATGACCTGCTGATCGGGGCGGGCGGTAACGACTATCTCGCGGGCCAGTCGGGCGACGATGAAGTCTGGGGCGGCGCGGGCAACGACCTCGTGCGCGGCGATCAGGGCAACGACCTGCTCGACGGCGGCAGCGAGGGCGATGGCTCGGGCGGCTTCGACGTCCTCGCCTATCATTTCGACTGGGCCGATTATGTCATCGACCTCGAAGCAGGCACCGCGACCTCGAGTCGCGGCGAAACCGACCTCATCTCCAATTTCGAGGATGTCTGGGGCTCCAACGGCAATGACATGATCCTGGGCGACTCCGGCTCGAACTGGTTCATCGGCTTCGGCGGCGATGACGAGATCCACGGGCGGGGCGGCGACGATCTGTTCGAGGTCGGGACCGAACGGCGCGACTTCGGCGGCGATGGCACGCTCGACAACGGCAACCTCACCATCATCGGCGGTGCCGACAATGACACCATCAGCTTCCGCCAGTTCAACGGCGTGACCTTCAGCCTCGCGATCCTCGGCGCGCAGCTCGTCGGCTCGGGCAGCGTCACCGCGAGCGAGGTGGAGAACCTGTCGGGCTCGATCGGCAATGACGTCCTCTACGGCGACATCTTCGCCAACGTCCTCGCGGGCGATGGCGGCGACGATTATATCGAGGGCGGCGCCGGTGACGACACCATCCATGGCGATGGCGCCATCTATTTCGACCGCGAGTTCAACGTGCGCACCGGCGAGATCACCGTCTATGACGATGCCGCCGACATGGTCAGCGACAATGAAGCTTATGCGCCCGCCGGCGCGAGCGTGGCGGGCAATGACGAACTATATGGCGGGGATGGCAATGACACCATCTTCGGCGGCGCGGGCGTGGACCAGCTGTTCGGCGACGGCGATGTCGACACGCTCCACGGCGGCGACGACGGCGATATCCTGCATGGCGGCAGCGAGGGCGATTTCCTCTATGGCGAGGCAGGCGATGACGAGCTGTTCGGCGATGCGGGCGACGATTTTCTCGATGGTGGCAGCGGGGATGACGAACTGACCGGCGGCGAGGGGGCGGACAATTTCTTCATCGGCCCCGACAGCGGCGACGACATCATCCTCGATTTCGAGGCGGGCACCGACGAAATCACCTTCGACGCGAGCCTTGGCATCGGCAACATGGGCGACCTCCTGATCGAGGACGGACCCGATGGCGCGGTGATCAGCTGGGGCACCGATGACAGCCTGACGATCGCGGGCGTCGCGGCGGCCGATGTCGGCGGCAATTATTTTGGCTTCGAAGTCGCGCTGCCCGACCAGGCTCCGCCCGACGCGGGTCCGCCCGCCGAGCCCGGCCCCGGCAATGGAAATGGCGGCGGTGGCGGCGGCGGCGGCAATGGCGGCGGTGGTGGCCGTCCGCTCGCGGCGCAGTTCGAACAGGACGCCGGCTATTACGAAGGCACCAGCGATGCCGACATGATGGCCGGGATCGAGGCGATGAGCGCCGCTCTCGTCAACGGCTAGGGCATCCCTCTCCCCACCGAGGGACAACGCATTGCCCTAGACAAGGGGACGCGGGCTGGGCCATCCAGTCCCACGTCCTTTTCGTTTCGGAGACAGATATGCGCGTTGCCGCTCTCACCCTCGCCCTTCTCGCCACCACCGCCTGCGCCACCGCGCCGGGCACGGAGCCTGCCATGAAGCTCGCCGCCGCCGACCGCGCCCCCGCCTATCCCGAAACGCGCAAGGTCGACGCCGTCGATCAGGTCGGCACGCTGACCATCGCCGACCCCTATCGCTGGCTCGAGAATGACGTGCGCGAGGACCCGCAAGTCGCCGCCTGGGTCGAGGCGCAAAATGCGGTCACCAACCGCTATCTCGACACGCTGCCCGGCCGCCAATGGTTCAAGGCGCGCATGACCGAGCTCTACAATTACGAGCGCATCGGCACGCCCTATCAGAAGGGCGGCAACTATTTCTATCGCAAGAACGATGGGCTCCAGCCGCAGTCGGTGCTCTATGTGCGCGACGGTCTCAATGGCGCCGAGCGCGTGCTCATCGACCCCAATTTGTGGGCCGCCGACGGGGCGACCGCGCTGTCGACCTATCTGCCCAGCGACGACGGCAGCAAGGTCGCCTACATGGTGCAGGACGGCGGCTCCGACTGGATGACGCTGAAGGTCATCGACGTGGCGACCGGTCGCGTCATGAACGATACCGTCGAGTGGGTGAAATTCTCGGGACTCGACTGGGCCAAGGACGGGTCGGGTTTCTATTACAGTCGCTTCCCCGCCGCCGAGGCCGCCGGCAAGTTCACCGGGCTCAACACCGACCAGGCGGTCTATTTCCACCGCCTCGGCACCCCGCAGAGCGCCGATAAACTCGTCTTCGCGCGGCCCGACGATCCCTCGCTCAACAATACCGCGACCCTGAGCGACGACGGACGCTATCTCGTCACTTCCTCCTCGACCGGCACCGACGGCTGGGAGACGGCAATTATCGATCTCGAGGGCGAGCGCACTCCGCTCGTCATCGAACCGGGGGTGGATTATGAGACCGGCTATGTCGGCAACGTCGGTACGCGCTTCTATTTCGCCACCAATCGCGACGCGCTGCGCGGCGGGGTGTTCAGCGTCGACATCGCTGATCCCGCGCTGACCCGCACGTGGATCCTGCGCGAGGATGCAGCGGGTAAGCTCGACAGCGCCAACATCATCGGCGGCAAGCTCGTTGCCAATTACCTCGTCGACGTGAAGAGCGAGGTGCGCATCTACGACCTTTCGGGCAATCTTGAACGCAAGGTCGCGCTGCCGGGGATCGGCGATGTCGGCGGGTTCGGCGGCAGCCCCGACAACAGCGAGACCTTCTACAGCTTCGCCAGCTTCGCCCAGCCGACCACCGTCTATCGCTATGATGTCGCGACCGGGCAGAGCAGCGTCTGGGCGGCACCCGAGGTGCCCTTCGATCCGGCCGACTATGTCACCAGCCAGGTCTTCTATACCTCCAAGGACGGCACGCGCGTGCCGATGTTCATCACCAAGCGCCGTGACGTCGAAGGCCCGGTGCCGACGCTCCTCTACGGCTATGGCGGGTTCAACATCTCGGTCACGCCCAATTTCAAGGCCGAGCGCATCGCCTGGCTCGACGCGGGCGGCGCCTTCGTGGTCGCCAACATTCGTGGCGGCGGCGAATATGGCAAGGCGTGGCACGACGGCGGGCGCGGCTTCAACAAGCAGAACGTGTTCGACGATTTCGCGGCGGCGGGCGAATGGCTGAAAGCCAATGGCGTGACCACCGCAAACGGTCTGGCGATCGAGGGCCGGTCGAACGGCGGCCTGCTCGTCGGCGCGAGCATCAACCAGCGCCCCGACCTCTATGATGCGGGCCACGCGGCGGTGGGCGTGATGGACATGCTGCGCTTCGATCGCTTCACCGCAGGACGCTATTGGGTCGACGATTACAACCATCCGCAGGAAGAGGCGGACGCAGCCTACAACCTGACCTTCTCGCCCTATCACAATGTCGATGCCGACACTGACTATCCGGCGGTCATTATCACCACCGCCGATACCGATGATCGCGTCGTGCCGGGGCACAGTTTCAAGCTGGCGGCGGCGCTGCAGGAGGCCGCGGGCGAGGGCGATGATCCGCTGATCATCCGCATCGAGACCCGCGCCGGCCATGGCGCGGGCAAGCCGACCGACAAGATCATCGAGGAAGCCAGCGACGTCGCCGCCTTCCTCGCCTGGCACACCGGATTGAAGACCCCGCGGGACCGCTCGCTCGATACGATGGGCGATTAGAGCGGCTTTAGGTCGTTAAACGGGGATGAGGGGCGGTGCCGCGAGGCGCCGCCCTTTACTCATTGCCATGGTCCTGCATCAGGGGGCGGAGCGATGCCTCGCCATGCGCCAGATGATCGCGCAATTGATTGCGATGCCCGCCGCACAGATGAGGAAGGACGCCCAAGGCCCGGCGTCGGTGAATAGCAATAGCGCGAGGCTCCAAGGCAGCGCCAAAATCAGCGCGAAGATACCCGACAAGGGGTCGGGCTCGACACCGACCCAGCCCTCGACGCTCGCCGGGATGGCGAACAGGGCAAGCAGGCTCGCCGCCCCGTAGACGATCAGGATGACGAGCAGCAGCCTGCGCAGCGCTAGACGATCGTGCGAGCCGACCACTTGCTTTACCCGCCGACCACGAAGGCATCGACGATGACATAGGTCTCTGGCCCATAGCGGATCACGTTCGTGTCGCCCTTGCGCTCCACGTCGAAATCCCAGCCCGCCGAGCCGTCGGCCTGCGCGCTATCGGCGCCATAAGGGGTCGTGCCACGAAAGAAGATCGCGCGCGTGCGTCCATCGGGTTTCGTCACTTCGACGAGCGTGGTTCCGTCGTCGCCCCAGCGCCGCTTCACGCCGGCATTGCACTCGCGGTTGGGCGCGGCGTTGGCAAAGCCGCAGCGCACCGGCGCTGTCGCATTGTAGCCCGTATCGGGGTCGGCCGGATCCGGCATTTCCTCGACGAAGGGGGCCATCTCGGCTGCGCGCTCGGCGGTAGAGAGGGGAACCGAGACGACGACCGTGCCCTCGACGGTCTCCACGACCTCGCCGCCCAGCCGGTCGGCGGCGGCCTGCGTCGGGCAGCCGACCAGCGTGGCGGCATCATCGAGCCATTCGGCGGTGGCGGGCGCTTCGCCAAGGCGGCGGCACGGATCGCCCGCATTCGGATAGCCGTCGCCGAAGGGGGCGAGCGTCTCGCTGATCCGCGTCGCGGCAGGGCGCGTGGCGGGCGCTTCGCCGCGGCACACGGCGGGATCGGCGTCGAGGATCTCGGCATAGCGCCCTTCGCGGGTGACGACCTGGACGCAGCCGCCATCGCCCGCGTGCCACCAGAAGCTGTGCGACGCGTCGGCAGTCTTGTAGCCGGCATCCTCGGCAAGGGTGAAGCCGCGCGCCATGATCTGCGCCTCGGCCTGTCCGCCGCGCGCGCCGACAAGGTCGGCGATCCGCTCGGCGGAGGCTGGCATCGTGGGGGCACTCTCTTCCAGCGAGGCCTCGGCGGCGGGTTCGTCCTGCTGGCACGCAGCGAGGAGCAATGCGGCGGGGGGGGCGAGGATGGCGAGGACGGCGTGACGCTTCATGGCGGCGATCTCCCTTTGGTGCGCCTCTACGGCGGGCGCGCAATGGTAGCCCAGCGCCCCGAGTCGCCACAAAACGGGCCTCAATTGATGCGATCGGCGGCGATCGAGCCCATCAGCACATCGCCGCCGCGCAACTTCAGCGCGAAGTCACCGGCCAGCCCCGCACCTGCGCTCACGGGCTGGAGCGTGAGATTGCCGCCGGTGACATAATTGCCGACGCGGGGGACGGCGACATTACTGTTTGCAGGCTTGTCGAAGATCATGGTCTCGAGCGCCACACCCTCGCCCGCGAGGTCGTCGAAGGCCGGCATCCGGCCGACAAAGGCGATGCTGATGGTCGCGGCATTGCCATTGCCGACATAGGTCATCTGGCTGCCGTAATAGCGGATCGCACCGCCGCTGATCCAGCCGAGCCCGTCGGCCGCACCCTCGTAACGCGCGCCTGCGGGCACGAGACCTTCATCGAAGCTCAGGCCCCCGGACCAGGTACAGAAAGTGTCGGTCGTGGCGATCGTGCCGAGCGTCGCGCTCTCCACGTCGACGAGCGAGGTACGACGCGGGATGGAGAGCGCGTGATCGGTACCCTCGAACAGGACGTCATAGGGAGGTCCGGCAACCACTTTTCGATCGTTGTTGTGCGGCGCGACAGGCGACCAAGCACCCCAGTCGATGTAGGAAAAATAGTCGTCGATGCCTTGCCAGACGAGAAACATGCCGCCGAAACCTTGGGCGAAATCGACGAAATCGTTCTGGTCGACGCTGGTCCAGGGTTGCGAGATGGTAGGGACACCGGTGGCAGACAGGCCGGTGGCATGCTCGATGCAGGCGGTACGGACTTGGATGGCGTCGCCGATCTCGGCACCCGCGAACATGATGCCGGCGGCATCGCCCGGCGGGAGCGAGGGGGGCGGCGATGGTGCGGGCGTGGGGTCGGGGCCGTCGACCACTGGCGGCGGTGGCGTTGATCCTCCCGATCCGCCTCCACAGGCAGCAAGCGCGAGAGCGGCGGCGAGCGAGACGAGATATGGGTCGGCGCGATGGAGCGGCATCTTTCATTCCCCTTGCGTGTGTCGTGCCTCGATCAGGGGCATTCAGCCGCAAAAAGGGGATGACCATTTGCCGACCATCAGCCGACCGGCAGGGCAAGCCATTGTTAATCTAGGTTATTATTTTCTGGGCGGCACATCGCCCCTGCGTGCTTTGCATGGAAGGTGGAAAGCGGATAAAATCACCCATTCGGGGAAGCGAGGCGTCGGCCATGCAGCTAGAACGCGATCTGAGGGCACGCAGCGATTTTCGCCTTGGGACCCTGTGCGTCAGCCCGTCGCGGCGTCTCCTGTCGGGACCGCGCGGAGAGGGGCATCTCGAACCGCGCGTCCTCTCGCTCTTCCTCTGCCTCGCCGATGCCGCCCCCGGCGTCGTCACGCGCGAGACGCTTTACGGCGAGGTCTGGGGCAATGCGCCGGTGGGCGAGGATTCGCTCAATCGCGCCGTCGCCAAGCTACGCCGCGAACTCGGCCGCGCGGGCTGCGGCGAGATCGAGACCATTCCGCGCACCGGCTACCGGCTGGTCGTGCCGGGACTGGCGCAGGAATCGGACGGGGCGTGGCGCGTGGATCGGCGGCGCGTCCTGGCTGGATTGGCGATCGGTGGCGCGCTGGTCGCGGGCGCCACGGCGGTGTCGCTGACGGGGGGCAGCCCCAATGGCCGCGAAGCGCGGCGTCTGCTGGAGGCGGCGGATCGCAAGCTTCGCGACAAGTTCCCGGGCGCCGGACGGGACGCGTTGGCGATGGCGCGGCAGGCAGTGGCCCTGCAGCCGCAAAGCGCGCACGCAGAGGGGATCCGCGCCTTGGCGCATCGCGAACTGGCAGAGACGGGAAGCCGCGAGGAGGTCGAGGCCAATCTCGGCGCGGCGCGGCTGGCGGCGGATCGTGCGCTTGCGCTCGACCCCGACGAGGCCAATGCGCGCACGGCGCTGGCAACGCTGCGGCCCGAATATGGCGACTGGTGGCGGGTCGAACGCGACCTGCGGGCGGTGCTTGCCGTGGCGCCGGCCAATGTCCACGCGCTGCTTTCGCTCACGATGCTGCTGCAGGCGGTGGGGCGGGCGCAGGAGAGCCGCCAGCTCAACGATCGCGTGGCGGCGCTCGACCCGCTCACCCCGCTGCCGCAGTTTCGTAGCGGGCTGAAGCATTGGATCTTCGGCGAGGTGGATGCGGCCTATGTCGCGATCGACAACGCCTGGCAGAGTTGGCCGGGGCATCCTGCCGTGCAATTTGCCCGCCTCTACATCCTCACCTTCACCGGACGGGGAGGCGATGCCGAGGCGATGCTCGCCGATCCCGCCGTGATGCGGGTGGTGCCAGCGCCCGTGCGCGCCAATTTCGCGGCGCTGGCACGCGCCGAACGAACGGGATCGCGGTCCGACCGAGAGACCGCGCGGGACGTCATGATGGACGTGTCCGTACGGATTTTCCCGATGGCGCTCACGAACCTCATGGGCCTGTCGCATCTCGGCTTTCTCGACGAGGCGTTCGCGCTTGCCGAGGGCGCCTATCTCGGCCGCGGCAGGCTCCGGACCGCCTTGTGGCGTCGGCCCGGCGATCCGCAGGTTGCCGACCAATATTGGCGGCGGACGATGAACCTTTTCACCCCGGCGGTGCTGCCGATGCGGCTGGACCCGAGATGGGCACGGCTGACCGAAGCCATGGGTCTGGAGCGTTATTGGCAGGCGAGTGAAACGCGGCCAGACCCCTTCCTCATGCGTTAATTGGCACGACGGCGAAAGCTGAACCTTAGAGAACCGCGCCGTTCAGCCAAGGCCCATGGTGGCCATGGTATACAGGGTGCAAGATCGAAGGGCTGTCATGCTCGATCGATCCACCAGTATCGACGAGTAAGGAGAGCCATCATGGCCAATAAGATCAAGATGCTCGGCATCGCCGGCGCTGCCGCCGCGACCGTTGCCTTTGCCGCCGCCCCTGCGCAGGCGCAATATTATCCCAATTATCCCGACCGTGGCGACCGCACCGTGCGCGTCCTCGGCACCATCCTCAACGGCGTGCTCAATGGCGGGCGCACCTATGGGTACGGCCAATATCCTTCGGGCAATTACGGCTACAACCAATATGGCATGAACGATCGTGCCGCAGTGGATCGCTGTGCCCGCGCCGTCGAGGCGAGGCTCGACCGCGAATATGATCGCCGCAGCCGTTACGACCGCTACAATCGCTATGATCCCTACAGCTATGGCAATGGGTATCAGGCCTATAATCACGGCGCCCGCGTGACCGGCATTACCACGGTGCGCCGCGAGCGCGATGGCGACATGAAGGTCTTTGGCCTCGCCAGCCGCGGCTATGCCAATTCGGGCTATGGCCAGCAGGCGGTGTCCGATCTCAAGTGGAACTGCAAGATCGACCGTCGTGGACGCATTCGCGATACCGACGTCGATCGCCGCTCGAGCCGCGAGATCGCGCGCGACTACCAGCGCTACAATCCCTATGGCTATCAGCAGCAGCGCCCCTATGGGTATCGCTACTAGGTCCTAGCGGACCCTAGATGAGAAGAGGCCGCTGGCGGGAAACCGTCGGCGGCCTTTTTCGTGTCGGCGACGGGATGCTGGCGGGCGGCTTCTGGTCGCGTTTCTGACGCGAGCGGGTGGGGTGGCCAAGCCCCTCGGGGGATGCGGAGCGCCGCCATATCGGGCGTCTCGATGGCATGGGCCCCAATGGCCACGGGCGCGACGTGGGGCGGAGCCGGCTTTTCTTTTTCCGCTGATTTCCGGCGTTCGCGGGAATGACGCAAGCGGAAAAGACAAGCGTGGCGGCTGATAGCATTCGGCGCTCGCCCAGGCTGAACGGCTTGTAAACATCGACCCCAGCCGTCGCTGGGACGACGGGGTGGGTCGCCCGGCGGCTTTTCCTTTTTTGGTCGTTTTCGCGGGAATGACGCAAGCTTAAAAGACGAGCGTAATGCCCGATCCCGCTCGGCGCTCGCCCGCCTAACGGTTTGGAAGCATGGGTCCAGTCGTCGCGGGCGCGACGGGATAGGGGCCGGGCAGGTCGGCTGGAGCCTCGGCGTTGCGGCCCCGACGGGGGAGGCGATCGGCGCGGTTCAGGCGAAGGCGCGTCTCGGTGTCGGGGCGAGGAGCGCTTCGACGCGCACGACCAGTTCGTCGGGGTCGAAGGGCTTGGCGAGATAGTCGTTGGCACCCGCTTCATAGGCGATGTTGCGATCGGCGTGGCCCGCGCGCGCGGTGAGCATGAGGACGGGAATGCGCGGCACGAGCCCCGCCGCCCGCAATTCGCCCAGCACCTGGATGCCCGATTTGTGCGGCATGGCGCAGTCGAGGATGAGCAGGTCGGGATCCTTGGCAGCCAGCACGGCGGCGACATCGGTGCCGTCGGGCAAGACGCCGACGAGATGGCCCTGCTCTTCCAGGAGCGAGCGGACGAGATAGATGACGACATCGTCGTCGTCGGCGAGGATGATGCGGGCCATGAACGTCTCCCTTTCATCGCGAGCCGTCATCGCGCCGATGGGATGAAGGCGACAGGGCGGAGATCGGGGTCGAAGCCGGGCCGATCGGTCCGCAGGTCCGGGTGGGGTGCCACCGGCCCCCTTGCGGGAAGCCGGTGGCGGGGGTGGAACGTCAATCAGTGGACCGATCATGCTGGTAGCAGCAGTCGGGACATTTGGCGCGGCCAAGAGTGTCCGTTTCGGATAGAAGTCGCGGTCTCGCAGAGACAGGAGGCGCGTTCATCGAAGCGTGTTGGACGGGCGCGAGGCGCGCGGCGCATGACCGCGCACGACGTTCGAAGGGGACAATGACGATGTTGATTTCGACCATGGCAGCGAGCCTTGCCGCCGCGGCAGTTCAAGCGCCCGCGGCGACCTGTCCGACCCGCCCCGACCCGGCGGCGGCGAGCGCGCTGCTCGACAGCATCGCCGAGCGACGCGTGCATGACGGGGTGGCGTGGATGTCGGGCCCGGACGGCATCTGGCTGAGCGAGGCGCGCGGCATCGCGGTGCCGGGGCATGACATTGCCTATGTGCCCGAACAGCGCGTGCGAACCGCCTCCATTTCGAAGATGTTGACCGCCATCATGGTCCACCAGCTCGTCGAGGAAGGCGCGATTGGATATGGCGACACGCTCGCCGAGCTGTTGCCGGGCGTCGATCTCGCCTATGCCGAGGCGGTGCAACTGCATCATCTGCTGTCGCACAGCTCGGGCATTCCCAACATGCAATATAGTGACGAGGCCGATGCCTATGAGGCCGAGTTGCTGTTGGTCGAGGGGGCACCGACCCCGCCCGACATGGACCGATGGATCGCAATCATCGGCGATGAGGATTTGAGCTTCGCGCCGGGCACCGACCAATCCTATTCCAATAGCAATTACATGCTGCTCGAGCAGGTCGTGATGACGCATGACGGCGGCGATTTCGAACGCTCGCTGCAGCGGCGGCTCTACGCCCCGCTCGGGCTGGAGGACAGCGGCAAGGCGCACTTCATTTCCTATGTCCCGGGGCTGGCGATGGGCCGAACCCGCACGCTCGACGGCTGGTACGAGGACCTCCAGCGGCGGCGGCTGAGCTCGGGCGGGGTCGGCTCGCTCTATGCCAGCGGCAAGGACATGCTCACATTGTTCAATGCGCTGTGGGCAGGCGACCTGTTCCGCCACCCCGCAACGCTGGAGCGCATGAAACCGCAGCCGGGCAAGATGTTCGGCATGGGGCTCAACAGGGTGCCGCTGATGGTGGCCGGGACCGAGGTCGACGCCATCGGCCATGACGGCTGGTCGCCGCCGCATTCGGCGATGGTCGCGCGGCTGCCGGGATGCGGCGTGTCGCTCTTCGTCTCCGACAGCAGCGCGGCTCATTATGGCGCGGCGCGGCGCGGCGACGGGCATGGCGAGATTTTCGCCATCGCCGAGGGATTGGTGGCGCTAGGGCTCGGCGAGACGCCCAAGACGCCGCAGCACCTGCTGTTCGAGCGTTTCGCGGATCGAGTGACGGCGAAGGGCTATGCAGCGGCGCTGGCAGGTGTCGAAGAGGATCTCGATACGCTCGACGTGGAAGCGCCGCCGCGCGACCTGGCGCAGATCGGTGCCGAATTGTTGGAGCGGGGCAAGGATGAGGAGGCGCGCAGCCTCTATGCCATGGCAGTTCCGCGCTATCCCGACGACATCAACCTCAACTTCGGCCGCGCTGCGGCGCTGCTCGATGGCGGCGACACGGCAGGCGCGGTGGCGGCCTACGACCGTGTGCTCGAATTGCTCCCTGCCGACCATCAGGCGCGCGGCACGGTCGAGGCGGCGCGCGCCGAGGCGCTGGCAGGGAGCGAATAGGCCGCTTGCCCGTTGCGATTGCCCGCGCGAGCCTCTAACCGACAGCGCCAAGGACTTGGCGCGAGGAAGGACGGCACTGGCGATGGAAGCGAGCGAATTGGGCGGGACGATCCTGATCGTCGATTTCGGGAGCCAGGTGACGCAGCTCATCGCGCGCCGCGTGCGCGAGGCCGGCGTCTATTGCGAGATCGCGCCCTTCAGCATGGCGGAGGAGGCCTTTGAGCGGCTCCAGCCCTCGGGGATCATCCTGTCGGGCTCGCCCGCCAGCGTGCCCGCCGAAGGGAGCCCGAGGGCGCCGCAGATGCTGTTCGACAGCGAGCTGCCCATCCTCGGCATCTGCTATGGCCAGCAGGTCATGACGCACCAGCTCGGCGGCGAGGTGAAGCCGGGGCATGAGACGGGGGAAGGCGGCGAATTCGGGCGCGCCTATCTGACCGTCACCAAGGACTGCAAACTGTTCGACGGCCTGTGGAAAGAGGGCGAGCGCCACCAGGTGTGGATGAGCCATGGCGACAAGGTGACGCAGTTCGCCGACGGCTTCGAAATCGTCGCCAAGTCGGACGGCGCGCCCTTCGCGGTGATCGCCGACGAGAAGCGGCACTATTATGGCACGCAATTCCACCCCGAGGTCGTACACACGCCCGACGGGGGCAAGCTCATCGCCAATTTCGTGCGTCATGTGTGCGGGCTGAAGGGCGACTGGACGATGGCCGCCTATCGCGACGCCAAGATCGCCGAGATCCGCGACTTCGTCGGCGACGGCAAGGTCATCTGCGGGCTGTCGGGCGGGGTCGATTCGGCGGTCGCCGCCGTGCTGATCCACGAGGCGATCGGCGACCAGCTGACCTGCGTCTTCGTCGACCACGGCCTGATGCGCGCCAATGAGGCCGAACAGGTCGTCGGCCTGTTCCGCAATCATTACAATATCCCGCTCGTCCATGTGGACGCCGAAGAGCGCTTCCTGTCGGGGCTTGCAGGCGAGACCGACCCTGAAAAGAAGCGCAAGTTCATCGGCAAGACCTTCATCGACGTGTTCGAGGAGGAGGCAGCGAAGATCGGCGGCGCGGACTTCCTGGCGCAAGGCACGCTCTATCCCGACGTGATCGAGAGCGTCTCCTTCACCGGCGGGCCGTCGGTGACGATCAAGAGCCACCATAATGTCGGCGGCCTCCCCGAGCGGATGAACATGAAGCTCGTCGAGCCCTTGCGCGAACTGTTCAAGGACGAAGTCAGAGACTTGGGTCGCGAATTGGGCCTTCCGGATGCCTTCGTGGGGCGGCACCCCTTCCCGGGGCCGGGCCTCGCGATCCGCATCCCGGGCGAGGTCACCAAGGAGCGCTGCGACATCCTGCGCAAGGCCGACGCCATCTACCTCGACGAGATCCGCAAGGCGGGGCTCTATGACGCCATCTGGCAGGCCTTCGCGGTGCTGCTGCCGGTGCGCACGGTGGGCGTGATGGGCGATGCGCGCACCTATGACTCGGTCTGCGGCCTCCGCGCCGTGACCAGCGTCGATGGCATGACCGCGGACGTCTATCCCTTCGACAGCCAGTTCCTGCAGGATTGCGCGACGCGGATCATCAACGAGGTGCAGGGCATCAACCGGGTGGTCTACGACTATACCTCTAAGCCGCCCGGCACGATCGAGTGGGAATAATCGAAGTCAGTCCGGGGGACTGATTATCGGTCATTCCGAGACGGACCCGGAGGGGACCGGCGAGGTGGGGAGGGTCGCCCGTCGGCGCGCTACGACGGTTCGTCGAAAATCCCTTAAAGCGGAACGTCACCGTCTTAATGGAGCGACACACCCCGGCGCGTCATGCGGCCATCGCTGCTGACAGCGCTCGCCAATGGGTTGCAGGATGGAACCCAATGCCGCCGTCCGGCATTGGGGACGAAAGACATTTACAAGAGATTATCGATGCGAAACAAGATGTTGCCCCTCACCCTGACCGCCCTCGCGCTGGCCGCGTGCAGCCAGGCCGAGGCCGACCCGATCAGCCTCGAGAACAACTTGCCGGTCGAGGCGATGGTGGTGAGCGAAGCCGAGCGCCACGCCGAGGTCGAGGCCGAGGTGGCGGCGGTTGCCGAGGAGCGCGAGGCGATGGACGCGGCCGACGCCTCCTAGGCTTACCCCGCGCTGGCCGGTGCGTCGTCGCGTCCCGGCACCTTGACCTCATGCCCCAGCGCATCGCGGCTCCACAGCATCGTCACCAGCGTATAGATGACCACCGTCAGCGGGGCGGCGAGGATGACGCCGATGAAGCCGAACAGGCTGCCCGCCGCCGCCAGCGCGAAGATGAGCAAGGCGGGGGGGATGGAGACCGCCCAATTCTGCACCATGGGAGTCAGCACATTGCCCTCGATCTGCTGGGCGACGAGATAGACGAGCACGGCATACCAGAACATGTCGGGCGCAGCGGAAAAGGCGATGATGAGGCCCGGGATGGCGCCGATGAAGGGGCCGACCAGCGGAATGAAATTGGCGACCCCGATGGTGAGGCCGAGCGCCGCAGCGCTGGGGATGCCGACGATGGCCAGCCCGATCCAGACCATGAGGCCGACGATCGTCATGGTGGCGAGCTGGCCGAGGAGGTAGCGCTTCAACGCATGGCCCGAGGCGTCCATCGCCTCGATCACCTTGTCCGAGCGGTCCTTGGGGAAAAGCTTGGCGAGGCCGCGCTTGTAGACGGCGGGATCCAAGGCGAAATAGGCCGCGCCGACGATCACCAGCACGAGATTGGTGACGAGCCCCAGCATGCCGAAGGCGAAGTTCAAGGCGCGGCCGGCGATTTCCTGCATGTCGGGGGTGGCGCCCGCGAGGCTGCCGACGAAAGGTAGGCGTTCCAATTGCGCGCGCACCTGCGGCACCGCCTCGGTCAACTGCGCCTGCAAGGCCGCGAACTGGCCCGACAATTGTGCGCCGAACAGCCAGCCGAAGAGGCCGAGGAGGATGAGGATGGTGGCGAGGCCCAAGAGCACCGAGGCGGTGTTGCCGAGCCCCAGCTGCTCGAACGGCCAAGCCGCCGAGCGGATCAGCACCGCGATGAGGATCGCGCCGAAGATAAGGAGCAGCGTCGGGGTGAGGAGCGGCAGGGTGAGCGCAATGCCGATGATCAGCATCACCACCAGCGTGCGGCGCACCAGTTCGCCTAGGCTCATCGTCATCTTGGTCATCCCCCCTTGCGTATCGGCTCGCACGGTGGCGGGGGGGCGCGCACTTTTCAAGCAAAAGCGCGCTTGCGCGGGGGAGGGCGCGCTTTAGGGTGGGGCCATGCTGCTGCGCCGTGTCATGGATCATGTGAGGAACCAGAACTGGTTCGCCGTGCTGCTCGACTTCATCATCGTCGTGGTCGGCGTGTTCATCGGTATCCAAGTCGCCAATTGGAACGAGGCGCGGGTCGACAAGAAGCGTGAACAAGCGGCGCTATCGAACCTGCTCACACAAACAGAAGCCAATGTCGCTTATTCGCGGTTGATCCTGCATCGCAACGCGAAACTCCAGGAAGATCGTGAGGCGGCGATGGCGATGCTGGCGGACAAGGAGCCGGTGTCGGGCGACCCCAATGACGGCTTGGCGCTCCTCTCGCTGCTGCGTGATTTCACGCCGCGCTACAATTTCTATGACGAACTGATGTCGTCGGGCGATGTCGTGCTGATCGGGTCGGAAGAATTGCGGCAGGAGCAGAGCCTCATCCTCGGGATCGATCGGTTCAACGATCGGTGGCGGGCCGAGGCGGTCGAGCGCATGCCCGACATCCTGTCTCTCGCCCGGGCGTATCTGACGCTCGATCTCGATGGGCCCGAGGGGCAGCCCAGTGTCGTCGCCGTCGACTGGGCGGCGGCACGGCAGGACGATGCATTGGTCGACGCCGCGACGCGGGCGATGGCATCGCAGCGCTGGTGGATCGGGCGGCTCAAAGGGTATCGCGAGGGTATAGAGAATTTCTGCGACCTGCTCGGCGAGACCGTGGGGCGCGACTGCGCGCCGCCCGATTGGGTGGCGGAAGATATCGCGCGATTGGACGAGGAGAGCGAGACATGATCCCCACCGCCACCATCCTGCTGTTGGGCTCGGGGGAGCTGGGCAAGGAGTTCGTCATTTCCTGCCAGCGCCTCGGGTGCCGGGTGATCGCCTGCGACAGCTATGACGAGGCGCCCGCGATGCAGGTGGCGCACGCGCGCGAAGTGTTCGACATGCTTGACGGCGAGAAGCTGCGCGCCGTGGTCGAGAAGCACCGGCCCGATCATATCGTGCCGGAGATCGAGGCCATCCGGACCGAGATGCTGGTCGAGCTGGAGGCCGAGAATTGGCACGTCGTGCCGACCGCGCGGGCGACGCGGCTGACGATGAACCGCGATGCGATCCGCGATCTCGCGGCGACCGAGCTGGGATTGAAGACCAGCGCCTATCGTTACGCCGAGAGCTTCGAGGAATTGCGCGCGGCCGCCGACGCGGTGGGCTTTCCGCTCGTGGTCAAGCCGGTGATGAGTTCCTCGGGCAAGGGCCAATCGACCGTGCGCAACGCCGAGGAGTTGGAAGCGGCGTGGGAAGATGCCTGCAAGGGCATGCGCGGGGACCGCCAGCGCGTCATCGCCGAGGCCTTCGTCGACTTCGATTATGAAATCACGCTCTTGACCGTGCGCCATGCCGCGGGGGTGAGCTTCTGCGCACCGATCGGGCACCGACAGGAAGGCGGCGACTATCGCGAGAGCTGGCAGCCCGCCGCCATGCATGACGTTGCGCTCGACAAGGCGCAGCATATGGCCGCCGAGGTGGTCGATGCGCTGGGCGGCTATGGCCTCTTCGGGGTCGAATTCTTCGTGAAGGGCAAGGAGGTGATCTTCTCCGAACTGAGCCCCCGCCCGCACGATACGGGGATGGTCACGCTGGTAAGCCAGAACCTGTCCGAATTCGACCTCCATGCGCGCGCCATCCTCGGGCTGCCGATCCCGCCGATCCATGCGCGGCCGAGCGCGAGCGCGGTGCTGCTCGCCGAACAGGCCGCCGAGCATTTCGCCATCGAGGGGCTGGAGCAGGCGATGTTCGCCCCGCCCGGCGCCCATGTCGACGTGCGCATCTTCGGCAAGCCGGTGACGCGGCCGAACCGGCGCATGGGCGTGGCGCTGGCGAGCGCGCCGGGCGAGGGCACCATGCGCGCCCGCGAAATCGCTTCCGATGCCGCCTCCAAGCTCTGGATCCGGTACGACGACTAGGGCGCGTCTCTGGCTCGTCGGCGCGCTGGCGATCCTTGCCTTCGCCGCAAATTCGCTCCTCGCGCGTGCCGCGCTGGGCGACGGCGCGATCGGGCCGGGGGCCTATGCGGCGATCAGGCTGGGCGCGGGCGCGCTGGTGCTGGCGCCGCTGTGGCGCTCGGCTTCGATACGGCGCGATGGGGCGGCGGGGCTGTTCCTCGCGACCTACGCCATCGCCTTCTCCTTTGCCTATGTGACACTCGGCGCGGCGAGCGGGGCGCTCATCCTGTTCGCGACCGTCCAAGGCGTGATGGTCGCGCTCGGGCTGGCGCGTGGCGAGAAGGTACGGGCGAGCGCATTGGTCGGTGTGCTGGTCGCGCTGGCAGGCGTCGGCTGGCTGCTCGCGCCGGGCGTGGGCGCGGTCGATGCGAGGGCGGCGCTGGTGATGGGCATCGCGGGGCTCGGCTGGGGGCTCTACTCGCTCGTCTGCCACAAGGGCGAGGGCGAGGCCGCAGCGGCAACCGCGGGCGCCTTCGCCGTGGCCGCGGTCGCCGCGCTGCCGCTGTTCCTGCTCGGCGAAAGGATGAGCGTTAACGGCGCGCTGCTCGCCGCCGTGTCGGGCGCGGTGACGAGCGGCCTCGGCTATGTCGCCTGGCGCATGGTCGCACCGCGAATGTCGCTCACCGGGGTGGCGGGGGTGCAGCTCCTGACCCCGGCGGCGGCGGGGCTGCTGGCCTGGCCGCTGCTCGGCGAGGTGCCGGGGACGCGGCTCACGCTGGCGGGGCTGGTGATCCTCGGCGGGGTCGCGCTGGCGATGCGCGCGCCGCTGTCACAATTGAAACGATAAGCGCTGGGCTCGGCGCATCGAACCGACACCTTCGTCGGCGAAAAGATGGATCGATGATCCAACTTGAGACGAAGGAGTATGAGTGATGAAGATGATCGAGAAACTGGCGATGACCGCGTCGGTGCTGGCGCTGTTCGCCGGGGCCGGTGAGGCGCAGGCCGGGGACAAGCTGACGGTCCGCGTGGCCTATGGCGAGATGGCACCGGGCAAGCCCTATCAGCTGCCGGAAGTGTCGGTGCAATCGGACGGCAGCCGCTACGACCGGATTGCCGCCAAGAACCTTGCCGCGACCTTCTGGGTGTCGGGCGAACCCTGGCGCCGCGGCTGGAGCTATCGCTCGGGCGGTCTCTATGTGGGCGGTGGAAGCCGGTTCATGTCCGAGCCGACCCCTGCGGGAAATCGCAGCTATCGGGTCGAATGGGAGGCGATGAGCGATCGCGTCGACCCGGTCGCGCTTTGCAACCAGAAGCTCGGCGAGGTAGCCCCCCGGCAGCGCGCAGCCTTTCAGTCGATGGACCATGAATATGTCGTTCCCAATGCCTACCAGGTGATGGCGCTCGCGACCTGGCAGCGCAACGCGGTGGGTTGGACGACGCGCGATGTGACCGATCACGAACCGGTGCCGCTGAAGGTGCGCTGCCTGGCGCGCGAAGGCTCGATGGCCCGCCACAATGCCCGCACCTCGGGTGGCCGGACGGCGCCGCCCGCACGCAATAGCACGCAGGCGCCGCTGTCCGATGTCTCGCTGTCGGTAACGGGCACCAAATATCGCCCGCTGGGCGGCCAGCTGTGCCCCAGCGCGATGATCGTGAAGGCCGATTTCCGCACCCGAAAGGATGCCGACTGGAACCTGCGCTTCTACCACCGCGAGGGAGCGCAGCCCGTCGTCCGCCAGTCGGACGGGCCCGACAACGCCCGCTCGGTCGAAGCCGAACTGGTGGCGACGTGGCCGCAGCAGGGCGTGATCGTCGACCCCAAGACGGGGCTGCGCCTCATCCCCGCCGCGCCCTTCGTGCAGCTTTCCGGCCTCGGCCTGCATCGCCGCGAGAATGCGGCGGTGAGCCTCAGGTGCAAGCCGCAGCCGCGTTAAGGGCTGGCGGAACAAGGAGGGGGCGGTTAGCGCTTGTGGCTGCAATGCCCGCCGACAGCCCCCCTCGCAAATCCGCAGCCGCCAAGCTCGCGACCGGATCGATCCCCGGCCATCTCGTCAGCCAAACGCTGCCGATGATGGTCGGGGGCGCCGCCTTGATGAGCGTCGGCATCATCGATGCTTATTTCGTCGGCCAATTGGGCGCCGACGCGCTGGCGGCGATCAGCTTCATCTTTCCCGTCACGGTCGCTTTGTCGTCGCTTGGCGTCGGCGTGATCGCGGGCATCTCGAGCGTCGTCAGCCGCGCCCTAGGGCAGGGCGACGAGGATCTCGCGCGGCGGCGCGGCAACATGGGCATCGTGCTGGCGGCGATCTTCGGAATCGTCGTCGGGCTCGGCCTTTATACCGGACGCCATGCGCTGTTCCGGCTGATGCAGGCCGACGAGGCGATCCTGCCATTGATCGATGCCTATATGGCGCCCTTCGCGCTCTTCTTTCCGCTGCTGCTGGTCAGCATGGGGGTGAATGGATGCCTGCGCGGACAGGGGCTCGCCAAGCGCTCGTCCTCGGTGCTGCTCGCGCTGGCGGTGGCCAATTGGATCCTCGACCCCTTGTTCATCACCGGGGCGTTCGGTGTGCCGGGCATGGGGATTGCCGGGGCGGCCTGGGCGACGGTGGGCGGCTGGATGGTCGCGGTGCTGATCGGCTTCTTCTTCCTCCAGCGCAGCGCACTGCCCTTTTCCCCGACCACGCTGCCGCAATGCGACTGGAAGCGCGGCAGCGGCGCCATCGCTAGGGTGGCGGGCCCGGCGGCCTTTTCCAACTCGATCAACCCCATCGGGCTCAGCGTGCTGACCGGCTTCCTCGCGGCATCGGCGGGCGAGGCTGCGGTGGCGGGGTTCGGCACGGGCGGGCGCTTGCAAAGCTTCGCGGTCGTACCGCTCCTCTCGCTCTCGGCCTCGATCGGCGCGATCGTCGGGCAGAATTGGGGCGCGGGGCATCTGGGCCGCGTGCGCCAGGCGCTACTCTGGGCGGGCGGTTTCTGTATCGCTTATGGCCTAGGCATCGGCGCGCTGCTGGTCGCCTTTCGCGAAACCTTCGCAGGGATTTTCACCGACGATCCCGCCGTGATCGCGCAGATGAGCGATTATCTCCTCATCGCCGCCTGGGGCTATGCGGGCTATGGCGTGCTGATCATGGCGAACGGGGCGCTCAATGCGCTCGACTTCGCCGGCAACGCGCTGGTGCAGAGCCTCGCACGCGTGCTGCTCGTGATGGTGCCGGCCGCCTGGTGGCTGGGCGCGCGCTGGGGCGCCAGCGGCATTTACGCGGCCGAACTGGCGGCCAACCTGTTCGGCGGCGCGATCGCGGCGGCGATGCTGTGGTGGGTGGTGTGGCGTCGGCCTAGCGCTGGCGCGTCCTGACCAGCCAGTCTTCCATCGCTTCCTCGAGCCCGTCCGCATCGTCGACCGCGTTCATCGCCGCAAAGGCGTCGCCGGTGCCGAGCCGATAGGCAGCGCGGCTCTTGAACGCGCCGTTCGAGCCCGACAACCAGAAGATTGGGGCGCCCTCCTCGTCCTTGCGGACCCGGCCGCCGAGGGCGTAATTTTCCTCGGGCGTGGTCGGCGTGGTGAAGGTCGCCAGCGCCTCCTCGCCGAGCGCGTCGGTCGCGGCGAAGCGCATCAGCTGAACAAGGTCGGCCGGAGTGGTGACCATGCCGCCCGCACAGCCGAGCCAGCCGGGGATGGGCATGACCTCGCCCACGACTTCGGGGGCGTCGGCGAGGATGGGCGTGCCGCTGTCGAAGCGGGTGGCGGGAAGCGCGGCGGGCGCGATGACGAGCCGGTCCATGGCCTCGGCTAGCGGCGCGCCGCTGGCCTGTTCGATCACCGCCTGGACGAGGATCCAGTTGACGAGGTCGTAGCTATAGCCGCGCCGCTCGGCCGGGACGGGCGCGCCGGCGGCAAAGCGGTTGGCGGCATTGAGGGCGGTGAGATCGAGCGCGAGCAGGTCGTCGTTCCCTTCGGCCTCGAGCGCGGCGGTGAGGCCGTCGGCGAGTCCCGCGCGATTGGCGAGCAGTTCGCCGAGCGTGACCTCGCCCGCCTCGCCGCCATAGCCGGGCAGCAGCGTCGCGACCGTGTCGTCGAGCGACAGCATGCCCGCCTCGGCCAGCCGCATCGCGGCGAGGCTGCACGTCCATTTGGCGATCGAGCCCGCCTGGAACTGGCTGTCGGCGGTGAGGGGTGGCGGTGCCTGGGCCGTGACCTTGTCGCCGGTCGCGGTGACCGTCACGCTCTGTGCAGGATCGGGCTGGTTGGCGGCGGTACAGGCAAGGAGGGTGGAGGCAAGAAGGGCAGGAAGGAAGCGCATGAGGAAATCGGTTATCCATTATGGGGAAATTCGACCTTACTGTTATATCCCGGCAATACACAGGGCCATCGCCTTTCGACGAACGGCGGTCGCTGGACGAGGCCGGGATGGACGGGTCCTGATATGGCATGGTCGTGCGTCAATGGTTGAAAGAGGCGCGGGGCTTTTGCATATGGCGGGCGACTTTGCAGAATTTCCAAAAAGAGCAGCTCCCATGATCACCATGTACGGCATCCCCAATTGCGATACGGTCAAGAAGGCCAAGAACTGGTTCGAGAAGCGCCAGATCCCCTACAGCTTCGTCGACTTTAAGAAGACCGGCGTGGACAAGGAGACGCTCGAATTGTGGGTGCTCGAGATGGGCTGGGAGCCGCTGTTGAACAAGCGCGGCACCACCTTCCGCGAACTGCCCGCGCCCTTGAAGGACGATATCGACGCCGACAAGGCGATGCTGCTGATGAGCGCGCATCCGACCATGATCAAGCGCCCCGTCGTCACCGACGGCGAGACCGTGCTCGTGGGCTATGATTCGACCGGCTATGAAAAGATGACCGGCATCCACGACTAGGCTGGAACGCGTGATGGCCGGGCCACGTTCACTTTCCCAAGCAGGAGAATGAACATGGTCAAGGCCACATGGAACGGCGACGTCATCGCCGACAGCGACAACACCGTCGAAGTCGAGGGCAATCATTATTTCCCGCGCGACGACGTGAAGATGGACCGGCTCGTACCGTCGGACACCAAGAGCCATTGCCCGTGGAAGGGCGAGGCGAGCTATTATTCGATCAAGGCCGACGGCATCACCAATGCCGATGCGGCCTGGACCTATGAGGAGCCCAAGCAGGCAGCCTCCGAGATCAAGGGGCATATCGCCTTCTGGAAGGGTGTCGAGGTCGGCTAGAACCAGCGCTTCGAGCGGGCGAGATAGTCCGTGTAGGGCTGGCCAAACTTGTGCGCGAGATAGGCTTCCTCGCGGTCGATCACGAGCCGGTCGATGACGATCAGGACCAGCACCAGCGAGCCGAGCAGCATGAGGCAGCCGGCGATGATGCCGATCCCCGCATAGGCAAAGGCCATGCCCAGATACATGGGGTTGCGGGTCAGCCGATAGGGCCCCGCCAACGTCAGCGCGCGGGTCGCCTTCCACGGTTCGGGCGGCGTGTCGGCGCGTTTGAAGGCCGCCAGTGCGGTGACCATGAGGATCGCGCCCGCGATGACGGTCGCCGCGCCGAAGAACGCCCGTATCGGCCAGTTCAGCAGGTGAACGGGAATGTCGCATGTCCCCGACAGGCGGTCGTGCGCCCATAAGAGAAGCACGAGGGGCACGCCGAAGATGAGCGGCGGCGGAGCGATGACCTGCGGATGATCGGGGGCCTTTTGATCGCGCATCAGCCGAGCCTAGCCGCGCGCGCGGGCGAGCGCTAGAAGCTTCCCATGTCCAAGATCACCATCGATACCGATACCAGCCGCGCGACGCCCAAACCGGCGCCGGGCAAACGCATGACCGCGCCCAAGATCATGGCGCGCAAGCGTAGGCCCGACGGCAGCGGCGAGCCGCTCGTCATGCTCACCGCTTATACGATGCGCATGGCGCAGTTGCTCGATGCGCATTGCGACATGATCCTCGTCGGCGACAGCCTGGGCCAGGTGATCTACGGCCTCGACAGCACCATCCCCGTCAGCCTCGACATGATGTGCGCGCATGGCGCCGCCGTTGTGCGCGGCTCGTGGCACGCGATGATCATCGTCGACATGCCCTTCGGCAGCTATGAGGCGTCGCCGCAAAAGGCGTTCGAGAGCGCATCGCGCATCATGAAGGAAACCGGCTGCGCGGCGGTCAAGCTCGAAGGCGGCGAGGCGATGGCGGAGACCATTCGCTTCCTCACCGCACGCGGCATCCCGGTGATGGGCCATGTCGGCCTCACCCCGCAGGCGGTCAACATGCTCGGCGGCTATCGCGCCCGGGGCAAGGACGACAGCGAGGAAGCCAAGATCCTCGCCGATGCACAGGCGGTCGCCGATGCGGGTGCCTTTGCCATCGTGGTCGAAGGGGTGATGGAAGAGATCGGCAGCGCGGTGACCAACGCCTCGCCGGTCCCCGTCATCGGCATCGGCGCGTCGAAGGACTGCGACGGGCAGGTACTGGTGACCGAGGACATGCTCGGCCTGTTCGAGCGCACCGCGCGCTTCGTGAAGGTCTATCACGATCTTGGCGACCAGATCACCAAGGCGGTCGAGACCTATGCGGGCGAGGTGCGCTCGGGCGCCTTTCCGACCGACGCGCAGACCTATCGGCCCAAGTCCTGAACCCCTTTGCCTTTCGCGACGCGCGGCGCTAAGCCAGCCTCCATTCATTTTGGGGAGGGGATGGTGGCCGTAAGCGGCGCACCGCCCGTCCCGTCCAATCGAAGGTTTTCCCGAGTGGCACTTCCCCCGCAAGACGCAGCCCAGTTCGAACGCGAGGTCGACGAGGAATATCGCCGCGCGCAGGCCGCCGATTTCGGTCGCAAATATGGCAAGTGGATCGCCGCTGCCGTCATCCTCTTCCTCGCCGCCGTCGCCGGCTCGATCTGGTGGCAGGGCCAGCAGGTGAAGAAGGGCGAGGCCGGGGCCGAGGAACTGGCCAAGGTGATCGCCGATCTCGGTGATGAGGAACAGGCCGACAGTATCGCCAGCCGCCTCGAAGCGGTCGAGGCGGGCGAAGGCCCGCTGGCGAGCGCGGCGGCGGGCATGCTGCGCGCCGCGGTGCTGCTCGACCGGGGCGACCGGCCCGGCGCCATCGCCGCCTATCAGGCGGTCGCGAGCGATGCCGACGCGCCCGAGGCCTATCGCGCCGCGGCGACGGTTCGCTGGACC
Source organism: Sphingomicrobium arenosum (assembly GCF_026157085.1). Lineage (NCBI taxonomy): Bacteria > Pseudomonadati > Pseudomonadota > Alphaproteobacteria > Sphingomonadales > Sphingomicrobiaceae > Sphingomicrobium > Sphingomicrobium arenosum. The sequence goes on along the minus strand of NZ_JANPVN010000001.1, from coordinate 1,561,253 downwards.
TATCTCGACTTCGACCAGGTCGAACCCGACGTGGTCGTCGCGCGCCTCCAGGGGCTCGCGCAGGACGGCCAGCCCTTCCATGGGGCGGCCAAGGAATTGACGGCGCTGGCACTGCTCGCACAGGGCCAGGACGACGAAGCGGCACAGATTTTCAAGACGATCGCCGAGGATGAAAGCCTGCCGACCAGCCTGCGCAGCCGCGCGGTGCAGGTGGCGGGCAGCTATGGCGTGGACGCCAGCGCCGCGCTCGCGCAGATCGAACAAGAAGGACAGTAAGTCATATGAGCGCAACGACGACCAAGCTCCTCTTTGCCGCGGCCATCGCGGCGGGCCTTTCGGGCTGCGGGGTGTTCAAGAAATCGGAAAGCCGCACCCCGGTGCTGGGCGAGCGTGTCGCGGTGCTGGGCGCCGAGGTCGAGGTCGGGATCGACGCCACGACCGCCGCGCTTCCCTTCGCGCTGCCCGCCGCGCGCGCCAATGAGGATTGGGCGCAGTCGGGCGGCAATGCGCCCAAGGCGATGGGCCATCTTGCACTGTCCACCGATCCGCAGCTGGCGTGGCGCCAGTCGATCGGCGAGGGTTCGTCGACCGCGGCGCGGCTGATCTCGGCCCCGGTGGTCGCGGGCGGGCGCGTCTTCACCATCGACACGCGCGGCGTCGTGCGCGCCTTCGACGCGGCCAGCGGTTCGCTGCAATGGGCCTCGGGCTTTGCCAGCGTCGAGGGCGATCGCGCCTCGCTGTTCGGCGGCGGCGTCGTCATCGGCAACGGCCGCGTCTATGCGACCAACGGGCTCGGCGATGTCGCCGCGCTCGACGCCACCAACGGCGGCATCGTGTGGAGCGTGCGTCCGGCAGGCCCGCTGCGCGGCGCCCCGACCTTCGATGGCACCCACGTCTACGTGACCAGCCAGGACAATCAGCTGCTCGCGCTCAACCCCGCCAACGGGCAGAGCGAGTGGAGCGCCGCCGCCGCGCTCGAAGTCGCGGGCGTGTTCGGCAATGCCGCGCCGGCGGCGGGTCGCGGCACCATCGTCGCGGGCTTCAGCTCGGGCGAACTCAACGCCTATCGTTACGAGAACGGCCGCCTGCTGTGGCAGGACGCCCTGTCGCGCACCTCGGTCTCGACCAGCGTGTCGGCGCTGTCCGACATCGACGCCGATCCGGTCATCGACAGCGGGCAGGTCATCGCCGTCGGGCAGGGCGGTCGCATGGTCGCGCTCGACATCCTGTCGGGCCAGCGCCTGTGGGAACTGTCGATCGCAGGCACCTCGACCCCCGCCGTCGCGGGTGACTGGGTCTTCGTCGTCTCCGACCGTGCCCAGCTCCTCGCCATCGCGCGGGAGACCGGGCGCGTGCGCTGGATCAACCAGCTGCCGCGCTTCAAGAACGAGGACAAGAAGCGCGGGCCCTATTATTACGAGGGGCCGGTGCTGGCAGGCGGCAAGTTGTGGGTGGCGAGCTCGGAAGGCGCGCTGATCGAGATCGATCCCGACAGCGGGCGCTTCCTGCGCCAGCGCGACATGGGCGAAGGCTTCAGCCTGCCGCCGGTCGTGGCGGGCAATGCGCTCTACCTCCTGGGTGACAAGGGCACGCTCTTCGCGCTGCGCTAGGCATTGACCCGGCCCGCGCGGCGGTCCAAGGCCGCGCGATGGTCAGCAAGCGCAAGAAGCTCCCCGTCGTCGTCATCGTCGGGCGTCCCAACGTCGGCAAATCGACGCTGTTCAACCGGCTCGTGGGCCAGCGCATCGCGCTGGTCGATGATCAGCCGGGGGTGACGCGCGACCGGCGCGAGGGCGAGGCGAGCCTGCTCGGCATGGATTTCACCGTCGTCGACACGGCGGGTTTCGAGACCGAGGCCGATGCGACGCTGCCCGGCCGCATGCGCGCCCAGACCCGCGCCGCGGTCGCCGAGGCGGATGTCGCGCTATTCCTGATCGACGGCCGCGCTGGCCTCACCCCCTTGGACCGCGAGATCGCCGACTGGCTGCGCGGGCTCGACACGCCGATCCTCATCGCCGCCAACAAGTCGGAAGGTTCGGCGGGCGAGGGCGGGCGGCTCGAGGCCTATGAGCTCGGGCTCGGCGATCCCTTCGCGCTGTCCGCCGAGCATGGCGAGGGCGTGGTCGACCTGTTCGATGGCCTGCGCGAGCATCTCGAGAAGGACGGACCGGTCGAGGACGAGGCGGACGAGGCGGAAGAAGAATTCGTCGTTCCCGAGGATGGCGATGAAATCCTCGTCGAGGACCTTGGCCCCTTGAAGCTCGCGATCGTCGGGCGTCCCAATGCGGGCAAGTCGACGCTGGTCAACCAGATGCTCGGCGAGGACCGGATGATCACCGGCCCCGAGGCGGGGATCACCCGCGATGCCATCCATCTCGATTGGGCATGGCAGGGCCGCGAGGTGCAGCTCGTCGACACGGCAGGGCTCAGGAAGCGCGCCAAGGTCGACGACAAGCTGGAGAAACTGTCGGCCTTCGACACCAAGCGCGCGATCGACCGCGCCGAGGTGGTGTGCCTGCTCCTCGATGCCACGCGCGGGCTGGAAGCGCAGGACCTGCGCATCGCCGACCAGGTGCTGCAGGAAGGCCGCGCGCTCATCATCGGATTGAACAAGTGGGATGTCGCCGAGGACCCCGCCAAGCTCTACAACGGTATTCGCGCCGCGCTCGACGAGGGGCTGGCGCAGGTCAAGGGCGTGCCGCTCGTCGCCGTGTCGGCGGTGACCGGCAAAGGCGTCGACCAGCTCATGCAGGCAGCCTTCGACCTGCGCGACAAATGGGCCAGCCGCGTGCCCACCGGCATGCTCAACCGCTGGTTCGACGATGCCATCGCCAATCATGCACCTCCCGCGCCGTCGGGGCAGCGGATCAAGCTGCGCTATATCACGCAGGCCAAGTCGCGCCCGCCCGCCTTCGTCATCTTCGGCACGCGGGTCGACAAGCTGCCCAAGAGCTATGAGCGCTACCTCATCAACTCGCTGCGCCGCGACCTCGGGCTGGGGCCGATCCCCATCCGGCTCATCACCCGCGCGCCGAAGAACCCCTACGCGCGCAAATAAACGAAAGCTTTACCCTCTTTGTCTAAGGCGGATGATCGATGGATCGTCCCATGAGGGGCAGTGGGAAAAGGTGTCACAAGCGTTGAGCGCAGCGGCCAACATCGTCGACTGGAAATATTTCGAGGAAACACGGGCACAGCTGGGTCCGGGTTTCATCAAGATTCTCGGCTATTTCCGCGAGGACGGCTTCAAGTCCCTCGAGAAGATCGAGGCGGCGATGCGGGCGAGCGACACGGTCGCGCTGATCATCCCCGCGCATACGATGAAGGGCGAATCGCGCCAGTTCGGGGCCGAACCGCTGGCCAAGGTGGCCGAGATCATCGAGAACCGCGCCCGCGCCTGCGTCGAGGAGGGCCGCTTCCCCAACGAGCTGGTACCCGATGTGGTGAAACTCAGGGAATTGTTCGAACTGACGCTCGAAATGTTCGACGAGGTGGTCAATCCGCGCCTCAAAAAGCCGGGCGGCGGCTTTGGCACCAAGGGCGTCCACAACACCGGCTTCGGACGCGCCCAGCGCTAGCGCCTGAGGCGCTCCAATTTCCCCCTGCTCAATGAGCGCCACGCCCATTCGAGCGGGCCGTAGCGATAGCGGTCGAGCCAGGGCTTCGACCAGAGTAGCATCAGCGCGCCCATCATCGGGGCGAGCAGCCAGAGCTGGCCGCGAGACCATTGACTCCATGCCGGACCGAAAATCAGCGGCGTCATCAGGATCGTGGCGCCGAGATAGTTGGTAAAGGCCGCGCGTCCGGTGGCGGCGAGGCGCTCGATGAGCCATCCCCCGCGCGCAATGGCGAGCATGAGAAGCGCTGCATAGGACAGCGCCATCACCGGGCTGATCGTGACGCCCAGCAGCGTGCGAATGAAAGTCGTGAGGTCGGGATCGAAACCGCTGCGCGCGACCATGGCGGCGCCGATGAGCATCGCCAGCAGCATCACGAGGCCGATGACGACCCAGCCGCGATAATGGCGAGGCGCGCGCGTCCCGGCGAGGAAGCCGTTCTTCAGCAATGCCATGCCGAGCATCATCAGCCCCAGCGTCTCGAAAGAGAAGATCATGGTGTTGACGATCGGGTCCCAGCGCGCGGTCTGCCAGATATAGGCGGCATGAGCGAGCGGGCCGGAATGGGCGGCGCGCTCGGTCGCCAACGCGCTGGCGGACAGGGCATCGGGGACGAAGCTGTCCTCGCCGCCAAAGGTGACGAGCGCGAGCAGGCCGGTGATCGCCACCGCGTTGCCGACCAGCAGGATGATGGCGCCGCGCAGGAGGGCGGCAGTGTCATGGTCGATGGCGAGCAGCGCGAAGAGGCCCACCATCGCGTAGAGATGAAGGATGTCGCCCTTCCACAGGAAGGCGAAATGGGCGAGCCCGATGAGGAGGAGTGTGGCGAGCCGGGGGACGTGCACGGCCCAGGGAGACTGCCCCCGCGCCTCGGCCCGCTCGGCGATGAGCACCAGCGAGGCGCCGAACAGGATCGTGAAGAGCCCGCGCATGCGATTGTCGATGAACAGCCAGTTGAATAGCCAGGCGAGCTTGTCGCCCATGCCCTCGAATCCCATCAGCGTGGGATAGGAGGCCACGTCCTCGGGCAGTCCCATCGACAGGACATTGGCGAAGAAGATGCCGATGACGGCGAGCCCGCGGATGACGTCGAGGCTGACGAGACGCGAAGACGGGGACGTGGTGGCCATGGGGCGGGGGGCTAGAGCCAGCTCATGATCTGGTCGAGCGGTTTTTTCTGCGCGGCGTGCAAGGGTGTGGTGGCGTCCTTCGTGGGCAGCCCCGCGACGATGATCATCACCGGCTTCTCGCTCGGCGGGCGCTGGCAGATCTCGCGCAGGAAACCCATCGGCGAAGGCGTGTGGGTGAGCGTCGCCAACCCCGCCTTGTGGAGCGCGGTGAGGAGCAGGCCGCAGGCGATGCCAACGCTCTCGGTGACATAATAATTCTGCCGGTCGTCACCTGGGTTGGGGCCGCCCTTACGCTGGCCGAAGACGACGATGAGATAGGGTGCCGTCTCGAGAAAGGGCTTCTCCCAGTCGGTCCCGATGGGGGCCAATGCATCGAGCCATTCCTCGCCCGCCTTGCCTTCGTAAAACGCGCGTTCTTCCGCCTCGGCAGCCTCGCGGATGCGCGCCTTGACGTGCGGGTTCTCGACGACCGCGAAATGCCATGGCTGGTGGTTGGCGCCATTGGGCGCGGTGCCGGCGGCGCGGATCGCTTCCTCGATGACCGCGCGCGGCACGGGGGCGTCGGAGAAGAAGCGGCAGCTGCGCCTGTCCTTCACGCTGTCGTAAAAGGCGCGCGCGCGTTCGACCCGCTCGGCCGGGGTGAGGTCGGGGAGCAAGGTATAGGGCTGGGAGGGGACGGGTTGCATGATTTCCTGTTCGGCTGTTTCGACAGCAACGTTACGCCGCAATTCGCCATCCGTCATCCCGGCGAAGGCCGGGATCCATGGCGAGCCGGCTGCGAAAGGTGCGTGGCATGGGTCCCAGCCTTGGGTCCCGGCGAATTAATAATTCGCCGGGTGCCCTTCGATGGGGCGAGGGAAGCTTTTGTCGATCCGTCCTGCCGGTGTCATCCCTGCTCGTCGGCGGGGCGGGACTGGAGCTGGATGAAATTCTGCAGCCCCATGCGCTCGATCATCTCCTGATATTTCTCGAGATGGTCGAGATGCTCTTCCTCATTGTCGAGGATTTCGGCGAACAGGTCGCGGCTGACATAGTCGCGAACCTTTTCGCAATGTTCGATCGCATCGCGCAGCAGGGGGATGGCCTCTGCCTCGAGGTCGAGATCGGCCTGGATGACTTCCTCGACGCTCTCGCCGACACGCACCGAGCCGATGCGCTGGAAATTCGGATGGCCGTCGAGGAACAGGATGCGCTCGGTCAGGCGGTCGGCGTGCTGCATCTCCTCGATCGATTCCTTGCGCTCGAAGGCGGCGAGCCGCTCGATCCCCCAATGGTCGAGAAGGCGATAATGGAGCCAATATTGGTTGGTCGCGGTGAGCTCGTTGGTGAGCGCCTGATTGAGATAGTCGAGCACCTTCTTGTCGGTCACCTTGGCCATCATCTGTCTCCGATAAAGTCGTTGGACAGGGTGATAGCGCTTCCAAAGGCCAGGCGGCAAGTGGACTAATGGCGGTTTTCCGGGAATTCTAAGCTAATGAGAGTGATTAGCAGTGGCGGCCCTAGGCCGCGGCGACGTCGCTCGGGGGGAGAAGCTTGGCGCGCTCGCAGGCGACGAGCGCGTCGGCATGGTCCTCGCAACCGCCGCACTGGAACTGGCAGCCCAGCGAGCGATAGGCGGTCTCGGCATCGGGGCAGCCCTTGGCGGCCGCAGCGCGGATGTCCTTTTCGCGAATCAGGTTGCAGTGGCAGATGACCATATTCGGGTCATGCCGCTAATGCGAATGATTTGCAATAGTAAAAGCCGAGGGCGGGATCGCCGCCTAAAGCTCGCTCGACATCAACGCGGGGAGGAAATGCTCGTGCGCCTTGCGGAGTTCGGCAAGGCTGATCGCGCCATCGAAGAGGTGCAGGCTGTCGCCGCCCGAGGTGCCGAGCGGGGTCATTTCGAGGCCATGCTTGCGGCCTGCCTCGGCGACCTTCGCGAAATCGTCGGCGGCAACGACATAGACGCCCTGATGCTCGCCGAACCAGAATTCGGGATCGCTGGTTTCCCAGCCCAGCGTGAAGCCCGTGTCGCCTGCCAGCGCCATCTCGGCCATGGCGACGAGGATGCCGCCGTCCGACACGTCATGCACCGCGCTGACGAGGCCATCATGGATGAGACCGCGCACGAGGTCGGCGGCGGTCTTTTCGGCTTCGAGGTCGACGCGCGGAGGCAGGCCTTCTTTGCGCTCGTGGACGACCTCGAGCCAGCGCGACTGGCCGAGCTGGGCGGGGTGGGTGGTGTCGCCGATGGCGATCAATTGCTGACCGGGCTTCAGCGCGATGGTCGCGCTCTTGTGCCAATCCTTGATGATGCCGACGCCGCCGATGGCGGGCGTGGGCAGGATCGCCGAGCCGCCGCCGGTCGCCTTGCTCTCATTGTAGAGCGAGACGTTGCCCGACACGATGGGGAAGTCCAATGCGCGGCAGGCCTCGCCCATGCCTTCAAGGCAGCCGACGAACTGGGCCATGATCTCGGGGCGTTCGGGATTGCCGAAGTTGAGGCAGTTGGTGACGGCGAGCGGGGTCGCGCCGACCGCGCTGATGTTGCGATAGGCCTCGGCGATTGCCTGTTTGCCGCCGGTCACGGGGTCGGCGTAGCAATAGCGGGGCGAGCAATCGGTGGTGATGGCGAGCGCCTTGTCGCTGCCATGGACGCGGACCAGCGCGGCATCGCCGCCGGACTTCTGCACCGTGTCGCCGCCGACCTGCGAATCATATTGTTCCCAGATCCAGCGGCGGCTGGAGAGATGTTCGCTCGCCATCAGCTTCATGAGATCGGCGGCAAGGTCGGTCGCCTCGGGCACCTCGCCCAAGGGCTCGATCTTGGCCCAGTCGCGATATTTGTCTTGATCCATGTGCGGGCGGTCATATTCGGGCGCCTTGTCGGCGAGCGGGGCGAGGGGAATGTCGCAGACAATGTCGCCCTGCCATTCCAAGACCATGCGCCCGGTGTCGGTGACCTCGCCGATAACCGCGAAGTCCAGTTCCCACTTCCTGAAGATGGCCTCGGCCATGGCTTCCTTGCCGGGCTTCAGCACCATGAGCATGCGCTCCTGGCTTTCCGACAGCATCATTTCATAGGGGGTCATGCCCTCTTCGCGCTGGGGCACCTTGTCCATGTCGAGGCGGAGGCCCGAATTGCCGTTGGTCGCCATTTCGACCGAGGAGCTGGTCAGGCCCGCCGCGCCCATGTCCTGGATGGCGACGATGGCGTCGGTCGCCATCAGTTCGAGGCAGGCTTCGATCAGCAGCTTCTCGGTGAAGGGGTCGCCGACCTGCACGGTCGGGCGCTTTTCCTCGATTCCCTCGTCGAAGTCGGCGCTGGCCATGGTCGCTCCATGGATGCCGTCGCGACCGGTCTTCGAGCCGACATAGACGATGGGGTTACCAATACCTGTGGCGGCCGAGTAGAAAATCTTGTCGGTCTTGGCGACGCCCACGGTCATCGCGTTGACGAGGATGTTGCCGTTATAGGCCTTGTCGAAATTGGTCTCGCCGCCGACGGTCGGCACGCCGACGCAATTGCCATAGCCGCCGATGCCCGCGACCACGCCCGAGATGAGGTGACGCATCTTGGGGTGCACCGGATCGCCGAACCTGAGCGCGTTCATGTTGGCGACCGGGCGCGCGCCCATGGTGAAGACATCGCGCAGGATGCCGCCCACGCCCGTCGCCGCGCCCTGATAGGGCTCGATATAGGACGGGTGGTTGTGGCTCTCCATCTTGAAGATCGCCGCATCGCCGTCGCCAATGTCGATCACGCCAGCATTCTCGCCCGGCCCTTGGATGACCCATTCGGCCTCGGTGGGAAGCTTCTTCAGGTGAAGCTTGGAGGACTTGTAGGAGCAATGCTCCGACCACATTACCGAGAAGATGCCGAGTTCGACGAGATTGGGTTCGCGCCCGAGGCTGTCGAGGATGATTTGATATTCGTCCTCGGAGAGGCCGTGTTCGGCGACGACTTGCGGCGTGATTTCGGTCTGGCTCATGGGGGCTCGTCTAGGCGGAAGTGGGGGATAAAAAAAGCCCCCCGACGCGAGTGCGGCGAGGGGCTTTCCTATGCGGTGGGCGTCGCCTGTCAGGCTTCGCAGGTGGCGCCGTTGAGGACGACCGAGTTGCTGGTCGGCGAACCGGTCATGGTGACCGTGCCATCCTCGTTAGTGTAGGGGCCGCCGTCGCCCTGCTGGGTCAGCTGCATGCCGCGCTCGCCCTGCGGGGTGACGCGGGCGGTCATCTGCTCGCCGGTGCGGATCCAGTCGATCTTGAGGAGCTGGTTCGAGCCCTTGCAGCGATAATCGTCCGAGCCCACGCCCATCGGTACGGTGGCCGGATCGACAGCTTCCGCCTTGGCCAGTTCATCGGCCATGGGATCGTTGATCTCATATTCGTAGACTTCGGGTTCGCTCGAGCAAGCGGCGAGGCCGCAGGCGGCGGCGGCGATGAGGAAGATGCGCTGTTTCATGACGCGCGGGCTTGTCTCTTGTCGGCCCGGCTTCGTCAAGGGGGAAAGCGTCGCACCGTAGCGATTGCATCGGCGGGGCGCCATGCCTAGATTTGGACCCATGGCCGTTCATCCCCAACAGCGCATCCGCATCGGCATCACGGGCCTTGCGATCGTCTTCCTTCTCGTGCTGCTTGGCACCGCGCTGCTGGGCGTCGGCGCGGGCGAGGAGCGCGTCGTGGTCGCCGGCCCCGAGGAAGAGCCGCCCGCCCCCGCCGAACCCTTGTCGCAGATCGGGGCCGCGCCGGGGTCGGAAGCGCCCGCGGACGAAACGCCCATCGAACCGTTGCCCATTCCCATCGATCCGGCGACCGAGGAATTGATCGTCAACGAGATCGCCGTGCCGCCGGAGGCCGAGTGACGCGCGATGGCGGCGGCGCGCGCGGCCTCGCGATCGCCGTCAGGCTCGTAGGCGGCACCGTGTTCCTCCTCGCCCTGACGGCCTTCATTGTCGATACCGTCCGCGATTCCGCTGCCGACGGTCCGCAGGTCATGCCGATCGACCATGAAGCGGCGACGGGGAGCAATGGCGGGGCGCTCCATGTCCTGTCGGGGCTGCCGCTCTATTTCACCCAAGGCTTCTCGCTCGACGCGGCACCGTCGCCGCTCTTCCAGGCGCTCGACGGCGCGCATGATCTCGAGATGATCGACAGCACGAGCAGCGAGGCGCTTGCCGATGCGCGACTGCTGCTGATGGCGCACCCGCGTGCGCAGACAGCGGAAAATCTCGTCGCGCTCGATGACTGGGTGCGCGGCGGGGGGCGGCTGCTGTTGCTCGCCGACCCCGCCTTTCGCGGCGCGGGCGACTTGCCAAGCAACATGGGGCCGCCACCCTTCTTTGCCGATACCGGGCTGCTCGACCACTGGGGCCTCGCGCTCGAGGGGCCGCTGACCGAAGGCGATGCGGCAGTAGCGGCCGAGGCGGGCGCGTTGCTCGTCACCGCGCCGGGACGACTGGTGGCGACTGGCGAGGCCTGCAGCGTCCATGACGACGGCTTTCGCGCCGAATGCGCTATCGAACAAGGGCGCGTGACCGTGCTCGCCGATGCCGATTTCGCGGTGCGCGAGGATGCGGCGGGGGACGACAATCGAAACGCGCTGATCACCCTTCTGGCGCGACTCGGCCGCTAGTGATTCGAGCCCCCGCGGGCTTTCCAACAGACTTATCCACAACGGCAGGACCGCGCCGGGGCGGTCGAGCCGCGTCATGCCGTGTCGCCAAACCCCGCAGGAATCCTACAAAATCCATTACTGACCATCAGAATCCATGAAATCCCATTGTATCCCACGCTATCCTGCGTTACACACAGGTCTTCAAGTCGCCCCGCTCCCGCCGCCGGTCGCATGGTCCTGGTCAGGCCTACGTCCCCGACCGCCGGCGGGAGCGAGGGCGCACCAAGGGACGAAAAAGGGGCCATGGCACTCGATCATCTTTTCCAGGGAAGCGCGGTCAACGCGGTAGACGCCAAGGGTCGCGTCTCCGTGCCTGCCTTCCTGCGGAGCGTGATCGAGAAGCGTGGCGATGCCCGGACCATCGTCCTTGCCAAGCACAAGCTCTTCCCCGCGCTCGACGCCTATGACCCGGCCTTCGCCGCGCGTCGCCACGAGAAGCTCGAACGCAAGGCCGAGAAGGTCGAGACGGAGGAGGGCTCCGAGCTCGACGCGATGATGGCCAGCATGATGGCCTTCGGCGCGACCGAGGAAGTGCCCTATGACAAGACGGGCCGCATCGTCCTGCCGCCGATGATGCGGCGCAAGGGCAAGATCGAAGACCTCGCACTGTTCATCGGCGTCGGCGAGACCTTCCAGATCTGGAACCCCAAACTCTTCCTCGAGGATGCACGCATCCATGAGGACATGAAGGATATCGCGCGCTTCCGGCTGGAAGAGCGGGGGGTCGAACTGTGAGCAGGCCGGGCAAGCCCCATCTGCCCGTCCTGCTCGCAGAGGTCGTGCGCGAACTAAAGATCGAGGCAGGCGACCGCATCGTCGACGGCACCTTCGGCGCGGGCGGCTATACGAAAGCGATCCTCGAGGCGGGCGCCGGCGAAGTCATCGGTTTCGATCGTGATCCCGACGCCATCGCCGCTGCACACGAACGCGTGCCGGACGAACGGCTGACGCTGGTCGCCGCGACCTTTTCTCGGATGGGCGAACGGGTCGACGGGCAGGTCGATGGCGTCGTCCTCGATCTCGGCGTCTCCTCGATGCAGCTCGACCAAGCCGAGCGCGGTTTCGCCTTCAAGCAGGACGGCCCGCTCGACATGCGCATGAGCCAGGAGGGCATGAGCGCCGCCGACTTCGTCAACACGGCCGAGGAGGCCGAGCTGGCGCGGGTCATCAAGCTTTATGGCGAGGAGCCGCGCGCCCGCCGCGTGGCCGCCGCGATCGTCAAGGCGCGCCCGCTCAGCCGCACCGGCGAACTCGCCGATGTGGTGCGGGGGACGCTTGGCTATCACAAGGGCATGAAGACCGACCCGGCGACGCGGACCTTCCAGGCCATTCGCATCCATTTGAACGCTGAACTGGAAGAGCTCGAGAAGGGGCTGGTCGCGGCGGAGAAGATCCTCAAGCCCGGCGGGCGTCTTGCGGTCGTGAGCTTCCACAGCCTCGAGGACCGGATCGTCAAGAAATTCCTGCGTGAGCGCTCGGGCAACCAGCCGCAGGGCTCGCGCCACCTGCCGCAGCGTGCCGATGGCCCGCCCGCGACCTTCGAGGATGTTTCGAAGGCGATCGCGCCGTCGGACGCCGAGATGCTCGAAAATCCGCGCGCCCGTAGCTCCAAGCTGCGCGCCGCGACACGTACGCACGCGCCCATCTGGGGAGCGGCGGCATGAGGGGCTTCGGTTCGATCCTCTGGACGGGCGGCATCGCCGCGGCCGTGCTCGCCTGCTACCTCGTCAGCCTGCAGGTCGCTTCCTCGCGCACGCAGCTCGAGGACGTCGAGCGCCAGATCGTGCTGACCACCCGCGAGATCCGCACGCTGGAAACCGAGATCGGCACGCGCGGCCGCTTGGCGCAGCTCGAACGCTGGAACGTCAATTTCCTCAAGCTGTCGGCGCCCGAAGCCGATCAGTTCGCGCCGTCCGCCTATATGGTCGCGGCGATGGCGGCGCCCGAGCGCGGGCGCGGCTTCGAAGGGCCGGTGATCCTTGCCAGCGCGCCCGTCGAGCAGGCGGTGCCCCAGCAGGGCGGTGGCAGCAGCGTCGGCGTGGCAGCGAGCGATCTCGTCCACCAGGCCGGTTTCAGCACCGCGACGACCAAAAAGAAATCACGCGTTGAGGGCGAGGGGCCCACGGCGCCGCCGGAAGAGACGAACATTCCGGCGGCGCCGACTAAACCGAAGGTCGTAAAGGCCGAGCCGCCGCGCGACCCGCTGGCGCCGCTGCCCGAACCGCGGACCACGCCATGAGCGGGGGCGTGACGGGACCGGCGCTGGTCAGCGCGCCCGAACGCCTCAAGCTGCAGGGACAAAAACGCCAGCTCCTGTCGATGATGCACCAGCGGCTGATGGTCGCGATGCTCCTGTTCGCCTTCGGTATCCTGACCGTGAGCGGCAGGATCGGCTATCTCGCCATCTTCGGCGCGGACGCCAATGCCACGCTCGGTGCCTCAGCCTATGCGGGCACGCGCGGCGACATCGTCGACCGCGACGGCCAGCCCTTGGCCCGCACCATCGAGGCGTGGACGGTGGCGGTGCAGCCGCACAAGGTCATCGGCAACAAGCTCGACCTCGCCCGCGACCTGGCGCGGCTGATGCCCGAAAAGGACGAGGCGGACTATTATGCCCTGCTGACCGGCGGCAAGCGCTTCGCCTATCTGCAGCGGCGCGCGGGGCCGCGGCTCGTCGAAGCGGTCAATGCGCTCGGCGAACCCGGCATCCAGCTCACCCGCGAACCCGACCGGCTCTATCCGCAAACCGCGCTCGCCGCGCACGTGATCGGCTATACCGACGTCGACGGCAAGGGCGTGGCCGGCGCCGAAGCCGCCTTCGATGAAATGCTGTCCGATCCGCGCCGCGCGGGCGCCCCGGTGCAGCTGTCCATCTCCGCCCCGGTGCAGGGCGCGCTGCGCGCCGAGCTGGCCGCCGCCATGACGACCTTCGACGCCATCGGCGCGGCGGGCGTCGTCATGGACGTGCATACGAGCGAGATCATCGCGCTCGCCAGCCTGCCGCAGCTCAATCCCAATGTCGCCGGCCAGGGCGGGACCGAAGCGCGCTTCAATCGCGCCGCGCTCGGTGTTTACGAACTCGGTTCGACCTTCAAGCCCTTCACCGTGGCGATGGGGCTGGAGACGGGGCAGATCGCGTCGATGGGGCAGATGTACGATTGCCCCGGAAGCTACCAGGTCGGCAATCGCCGGATCAGCGACACCCACCCCTTCAATCGCCCCTGCTCGGTCGCCGAGATCATGATGGAAAGCTCCAACGTCGGCACCGCCCAGATCGCGCAGAAACTCGGCGCGAAGCGGCAGAAGGCGTTCCTCGACAAGATGCGCTTCACCCAGCGCCTGAGGTACGAACTGCCCGAGCGCGGGCGCCCGCTGACCCCGCGCGAATGGAGCGAGATCGCGACCGTCACGGTGGGCTATGGCCATGGCATCGCGGTGACCCCGGTGCACCTCGCCTCGGGCTATGCCACGCTGTTCAACGGCGGGCTGTATCGCTCGCCCACCATTCTCAAGGTCGGGCCCGACCATCCGGCCGAGCAAGGCGAACGGGTCTATTCGGAGCGCACCAGCGAACAGATGCGCGCGCTCTTGCGGCTGGTCGTCACCCATGGCACGGGACGCAAGGCCGATGCGCCCGGCTATCGCGTCGGGGGCAAGACCGGGACCGCCGAGAAGATCGTCAACGGTCGCTATTCCAAGCGGCTGGTGGTCAACAGTTTCGCGGGCGTCTTCCCGATCGACGAGCCGCGCTACGTCATCGTGGTGATGCTCGATGAACCCAAGGGGACCAAAGAGACGTTTGGGTTTCGGACGGCGGGCTGGAACGTGGCGCCGGTCGTGTCGAAGACCATCGCGCGGGTGGCGCCGATGCTGGGGGTGCGCCCCGATGCATCGCGCGAACCCGACATGGGGCAGGTGCTGCCCTTTGTGAGAGAAGAATAGGAGTGACGATTTGCGCCTGTGCGACCTCGCCGGAAGGGCGAGCGATACCAAGGTAACCGGCTTTGCCATCGACCATCGCAAGGTGGTGAAGGGCAATGTATTCGGCGCGTTCCAAGGCGCATCCGTCAATGGCGAGGATTTCATTCCCGCCGCCATCGAGAAAGGCGCCATCGGCGTGATCGCCCGCCCCGGCGCCAGCGTCGAGGGCGCGGTGCATATCGAGGCCGAGGACCCGCGCGCTCTCTTCGCCGAGGTGGCGGGCAAGTTCTACGCGCCTTATCCCGACCGCGTCGTCGCGGTGACGGGGACCAACGGCAAGACCTCCACGGTCGAGATGACGCGCCAGTTGTGGCGCATGATGGGGCACCGCTCGGCCTCGATCGGCACCTTGGGCGTGACGACGGCCGAGGAACAGGTGAAGACCGGGCTCACCAGCCCCGACATCGTCACCTTCCTTCATAATATGGCGGGGCTGAAGCGCATGGGGATCAGCCATGTCGCCTTCGAGGCGAGTAGCCATGGCCTCGACCAGCATCGCGTCTCGGGCGTGCCCGTCGAGGCCGCCGCCTTCACCAATTTCTCCCGCGACCATCTCGATTATCATGGCACGATGGAGGATTATTTCGCCGCCAAGATGAAGCTGTTCGAGGAGCGCCTCAGCCCCTCGGGCACGGCAGTGGTGTGGACCGACGACCCGGCCTCCGACGCGGTCATTGCGCTCGCCAAGGCGCGGGGCCTCAAGCTGATGACAGTCGGCAGCCGGGGTGAGACGATCCGCCTCGGCGAGCGCCGCGCCACCCCACTCGGCCAAGCGATCAGCGTCACCCATGACGGCGAGACGAAATTGCTGAAGCTGCCGCTCATCGGCGCCTATCAGGCGGCCAATGTCATGGTCGCGGCGGGGCTTGCGCTGGCGACCGGCGCCAGTTGGGGCAAGCTGTTCGAGGCGATGGGACGCCTCTCGCCGGTGCGCGGGCGCTTGGAACGCGCGGTCATCTCCGCGCGCGGCGCGCCCGTCTATGTCGATTACGCGCATACGCCCGATGCGCTCGAGGCCGCCATCGCGGCGCTTCGGCCCCATGTCGAGGGGCGGCTCATCACCCTGTTCGGCGCGGGCGGCGACCGCGACAAGGGCAAGCGCGCGCCGATGGGGCAGGTCGCGGTCGAACATAGCGACCTCGTCATCGTCACCGACGACAATCCGCGCGGCGAAGATGCGGGCCAGATCCGCGCCGAGGTGATGGAAGGCGCATCGGGCGCCATCGAGGTCGCCGATCGCCGCGCCGCCATCGCGCATGCGATATCGCTGGCGGGGGCTGGCGATATCGTCCTGCTCGCGGGCAAAGGGCATGAACAGGGCCAGATCGTCGGCGATCACGTCCTTCCCTTCGACGACGTGCAGGTAGCGCGGGAGTGTGCGGGATGAGCCATCTGAAAATCCCCGCCGTCATCCCAGCGAAGGCTGGGACCCATGCCATCGAACCGCGCCTATCCTCCTCGACATGGGCCCCAGCCTCCGCTGGGGCAACGGAGGCGCGGCGATGACGACACTTTGGACCTCCGAGGAAATAGTCGTCGCCACCGGCGGCACCGCAAGCGGGAATTTCACCGTCACCGGCGTCGCCTTCGACAGCCGCGAAGTGGAGGACGGCTTCCTCTTCGTCGCCATGCCGGGGACCGTGCATGACGGCCACGACTTCGTCGCGGGTGCTTTCGACAAGGGCGCCGCCGCCGCGCTGGTGTCACAGCCGGTAGACGGCCCGCATGTGCTGGTCGACGATGTACCGGCCGCACTGGAAGCGTTGGCACGCGCCGCGCGCGAGCGTTTGAGCGACGATGCCGTCGTCTTCGGCGTAACGGGCAGCGTCGGCAAGACCTCGACCAAGGAGGCGCTTGCCGAAGCGCTCGAACGGCTCGCCCCGGGTCGCGTCCATCGCTCGGTCAAGAGCTACAATAATCACACCGGCGTGCCGCTCAGCCTCGCGCGGATGCCGCGTGATACGCTTTATGCGGTGCAGGAAATGGGGATGAACCATGCCGGCGAGATCGCCGCG
Source organism: Sphingomicrobium arenosum (assembly GCF_026157085.1). Classification (NCBI taxonomy): domain Bacteria; kingdom Pseudomonadati; phylum Pseudomonadota; class Alphaproteobacteria; order Sphingomonadales; family Sphingomicrobiaceae; genus Sphingomicrobium; species Sphingomicrobium arenosum. The sequence goes on along the minus strand of NZ_JANPVN010000001.1, from coordinate 1,544,851 downwards.
CTGACGCGGATGGTGCGCCCCCATGTCGCGCTCGTCACCGCCATCGCCCCCGCGCATATCGAGAACCTCGGCAGCATCGAGGCCATCGCCGATGCCAAGGGCGAGATTTTCGAAGGACTGGAGCCGGGCGGGGTGGCGCTCGTCCCCGAGGCCACCGACCAGCGCGACCGGCTCATCAAGGCGGCGCGCGGCAAGGCGGCACGGATCCTCACCATCGGCGGCGAGGAGGGCGATGCGGCAGTACTTCATTCGGCCCCCAGTGCGGCGGGCGGCAGCCTCGTCACCGCGCGCCTGCCGGGACGGCGGCTGACCTTCACCGTCTCGCAGCGCGGCGCGCATTGGGTGCAGAATGCGCTGACCGTGCTGAGCGCGATCGGCGAAGTAGGCGGCGATGTCGCGCGCGCCGCTTTGGCGCTGACCGAAATGGGCGGGCTGAAAGGCCGGGGCGAACGTCACGTCGTGACTGTCGAGGGCGGCGAGCTGCTGCTGATCGATGAAAGCTACAATGCCAATCCCGCGAGCATGGAGGCGACCTTGAAGGCGCTCGCCGAGGAAAGGGCGACGCGCAAGATCGCCGTCCTCGGCACCATGAAGGAATTGGGCGCGGTCAGTGCCAAGGCGCATGCCGACCTCGCCGCGCCGGTCCAGGCCGCAGGCGTCAGCCTTGTCATCGCGGTGGGCGAGGAAACCGCACCGCTCGCCGACGCGCTCAGTCTCACGCCGGTAGAGGTCGTCCACGTCAAGGATGCCGAGGCCGCAACGACTAACCTGTTAACGATGATGCGCGCCGGGGACGCGATCCTCGTGAAGGCGTCGAATTCGATGGGACTTGGCAAACTGGTCGCCAAAGTGGCAGGGGGCGGCGCATAATGCTCTATCTGATTGCCGAATGGCTGGGTTTTCCCGGGCCGCTGAACCTCATCCGCTACATCACCTTCCGCGCGGGCGCTGCGACGGGGACCGCGCTGCTCATCGGGCTGTTGCTCGGGCCGGCCTTCATCGCCTGGCTCCGCAAAAAGCAGGGCAAGGGACAGCCGATCCGCGCCGACGGGCCGCAATCGCACCTTGCCAAGCGCGGGACGCCGACGATGGGCGGGCTGCTCATCCTCATCAGCGTGTTCCTCTCGGTCTTCCTGTGGATGGACTTGTCGAACCGCTATGTCTGGGCCGTGCTGCTGGTAACGGCGGGCTTCGGGCTCATCGGCTTCATGGACGATTACGACAAGGTGCGAAAAGCGCACCACGCAGGCATTCCCGGCAAGGTGCGACTGCTGCTCGAATTCATCATCGCGGGCTTCGCCACCTGGCTGATGGTCGACCTGTCCGGCACCAATTTGCACCTGCCCTTCGTCTCGGGGCCGGTGATGGACATCGGCTGGCTCTACATCGCCTTCGGGGCGTTCGTGATCGTCGCCTTCGGCAATGCGGTGAACCTGACCGACGGCTTGGACGGGCTCGCCACCATGCCGGTAATCATCGCCAGCGTGACCTTCGCGCTCATCGCCTATCTCGTCGGCAATGCGGTCTTCTCGGCCTATCTCGGCATTCCGCACGTGCTCGGCGTCGGTGATCTCGCGGTCGTGCTGCTCGCCATCGTCGGCGCGGGGCTCGCCTTCCTCTGGTTCAACGCGCCGCCTGCCGCCGTCTTCATGGGCGACACCGGCAGCCTCGCGCTCGGCGGCGCGCTGGGCGCGGTGGCGGTCGCGACGCACCATGAATTCGTGCTGGCGATCGTCGGCGGGCTGTTCGTCCTCGAGGCGGTCAGCGTGATCCTCCAGGTCTTCTTCTTCAAGCGCACCGGCAAGCGCATCTTCAAGATGGCGCCCATCCACCATCACTTCGAACAGATGGGGTGGAGCGAGCCGACGGTGGTGATCCGCTTCTGGATCATCAGCTTCGTCCTCGCGCTCGCCGGCCTGTCGACGCTGAAACTGCGGTGACATCGTCGACGTTTTTCGTTTCTCACCGTCGTCGCCCCAGCGTAGGCTGGGGCCCATGTCGGCTCGCAGCGCCGACCGGCCATGGGTTGGATCCCAGCCTCCGCTGGGATGATGACAAGAGGGGGCGTCGGTGATCCTATCGGAGGCATGGCAGGGCAAGCGTTACGCCGTCTACGGTCTCGCCCGTTCGGGACTGGCCACGGTGTCGGCGCTGGTGCGCTCGGGCGCCACGGTCGCTTGCTGGGACGACAATGAAGAGGCGCGCGGCCGCGCCAACCCCTTTGCCGAACGGGTGAACTTCATCGACACCGGCCTCGAAGGCTATGATGCGCTCGTCGTGTCGCCCGGGGTGCCGATCAACACGCACCCCATCGCCGCGCTCGCAAGACGCGCCAATTGCGAGGTCATCGGCGATGTCGAACTGTTCGCGCGCGCCCGCCCCGGCCTGCCGCGCCATGTCGTCGTCGGCACCACCGGCACCAACGGCAAGTCGACGACGACCGCGCTCATCGACCACATCCTGCGCGAGGCGGGGGTGGGCAGCGTCGCGGCGGGCAATATCGGCGAACCGATCCTGAGCCTCGACCCCCTACCGGAGGGCAGCGCTTATGTGCTCGAACTCTCCTCCTACCAGATCGACCTCACGCAGAGCCTCGATTGCGAGGTGGCGGTCCTGCTCAACATCACCCCCGACCATCTCGACCGCTATGACGGTGAATTCGACAACTATGTCGCCTCCAAGGAGCGCCTCTTCTCGATGCAGTCGCACGAGGGCGTCGCCGTCGACATGCGCGAGATCGAGGTGCCGGGGGGCAATGAACATTGGTCGCCCGCGCTCGCCGGCCCGCACAATGCGCAAAATGCGGCGGCCGCGATCATCGCCTGTTCGGCACTCGGACTTCACCGCGACGAGATCGAGAAGGGGCTGGCGAGCTTCGCCGGCCTGCCGCACCGGATGGAGCGCGTGGCCGAAAAGCAAGGCGTCGCCTTCATCAACGACAGCAAGGCGACCAATGTCGACAGCGTCGCTCCCGCGCTCGCCGCCTTCGATCGCATTCACTGGATCGCGGGCGGACGGGCCAAGTCGGGCGACCTCACGGCGCTCGAACCGCATTTCGGCCGCATCGTTTGCGCCTATCTCGTCGGCGAGGCGCAGGACTTGTTCGGGGACGCGCTGGACGGCAAGGTGGAGGTCGTGAAGACGGGCACCATCGAGGCAGCGGTAGAACAGGCCGCGGCAGCAGCGCAGCCGGGCGAGACCGTGCTCCTGTCCCCGGCCTGTGCGAGCTTCGACCAGTTTAGGGACTTCGAAGCGCGGGGCGAGGCGTTCCGCGCCGCCGTGGAGGCGCTCTAGGCGATGCTCAAGCTGCGCCCCGCCAGCTATGGCCGTTCCGACCGTTCGGCGCAGAGCCAATGGTATTGGGAAGTCGATCGCACGCTGATCGCGCTGCTGTTCGTGCTCATCGCCATCGGGCTGGTGGCGGTGGCGGCGGCGAGCCCCGCGGCGGCGGATCGCTATTCCTCGGCCACCGCGCGGCTGCCCGAACTTTATTTCTTCTGGCGCCAGCTCGGTTGGATCATCGTGTCGCTGCCGGTGATGTTTCTCGTCTCGGCCATGCCGCGCGAATTGCTCACGCGGCTATGCCTCCTCGCCACCGCCGTCGGCCTCGTCGCGCTGGCGTTGGTGCCGTGGCTCGGCAGCGAGGTGAACGGGGCGCGGCGCTGGCTCGATTTCGGCGTGTCGCGGGTCCAGCCGTCCGAATTCCTGAAACCCGTCTATGTCGTGGCGCTGGCCTTCCTCTTCACCCGCAAGTGGAGCTTCCTCGCGCGGGCCGGGGCGAGCGGCGGGCTCGCCGCCTTCACCGCCTTGCTTCTCATGCGCCAGCCCGATTTCGGCACCACCGTCATCTTCCTCGCGACCTGGGCGGCGCTGTTCGCATTGGCGGGGGCACGGATGAAGCTGGTGGTGGGCATGGGCGTGGCAGGACTCGTCGGCATCATCCTCGCTTATTTCTTCTATGACGTGGCGACGACCCGCATCGACGCCTTCCTGTTCGGCGAGGGCGACAGCTTCCAGACCGACAAGGCCATGGCGACGCTGACCGCGGGCGGCCTGTTCGGCGCGGGACCGGGGGCGGGCGAACTCAAATTCTCGCTGCCCGAGCCGCATACCGACTATATCTTCAGCGTCATCGGCGAGGAATTCGGGCTGGTCGCCTGCCTTGCCGTCGCCATCCTCTATTTCATGATCGTCGCGCGGGTGCTGGTGAAGCTCCTCGATGAGGACGATGCGCTCGCCATCCTCGCCTCGGCAGGCCTCGTCCTGCAATTCGGCTTGCAGGCGTTCATCAACATGGCGGTCAACGTCCAGATCGCGCCGTCGAAGGGCATGACCTTGCCCTTCATTTCCTATGGCGGCAGCTCGATGCTGGCGCTGTCGATCGGCATGGGATTGCTGCTCGCTTTCAGCCGCCGGAACCCCTATCTCAACCGATCACCCTATGTGGTCCGATGGAGCGGAACATGAATATCACGCTGGCAGCCGGTGGGACCGGTGGCCATATGGTCCCCGCGCATGCGCTGGCCAACGAACTGAAGGCCCGCGGCCACGGCGTCATGCTCGTCACCGACGCGCGCGGCGCAAAGATCCCCGCGATCTTCGACGACGTGCCGGTCGAGGTGCTGCCCGCCGGACGGCTCGGCGGCGGACCGCTCGGGCTCGTCAAGGCCTTTTTCAGCGTCCTCAAGGGCCGCAAGGCGGCGCGGGCCTTGTACCGCGACTTCACCCCCGATTGCGTCGTCGGCTTCGGCGGCTATCCGGCCTTCCCCGCACTGCTCGCCGCGCATGCGGAAGGCGTGCCGACGATCCTGCATGAACAAAATGCCGTGCTCGGCCGCGTCAACCGCATGCTCGCGGGCCGCGCCAAGGCGGTGGCGACCGCCTACAAGACCGTGCATCGTTCGAAGGACAAGAGGAAGGAAGCGCTGGTCGGCAACCCGGTGCGCGTCGAAGTGGCGCGGCTGGGCGAAATGCCCTTTCCGCCCTTGGACGAAACCAGCCCCTTCCACCTTCTCGTCACCGGTGGCAGCCAGGGCGCCAGCATCCTCGGCGAGGTGGTTCCCGAGGCGCTCGGCCAGCTCGATGAAGGCCTGCGCCACCGCCTCAATGTCGTCCAGCAGTGCCGCCCTGAAGACATCGACCGGGTCCGCGCCCGCTATGCCGACCTCGACATCCCGGCGGAAACGCTGACCTATATCGAGGACATGCCGCGCCGCATCGGCAATGCGCATCTCGTCATCGCGCGTGCGGGTGCCTCGACCATCGCTGAACTGACGGCGGCGGGGCGCCCCGCGATCCTCGTGCCGCTCCCCATCGCGACCGATGACCATCAGACCTTCAATGCCATGGAAATGGCCAAGGCGGGCGGCGCGGCGATGATCAAGCAGCCCGACTTCACGCCCGAAAAGCTCGCACGCCAGATCGAGGAGATCGCAGGCGACGGCGAGGCGCTGGCCACCGCGGCGCAGCGCAGCCTCTCGGTCGGACGCCCGCGTGCCGCCGAGGACCTCGCCGACCTCGTCGAACGGATCGCGGCGGGCGATACCCCCGTGCCGGTCGGCATGGTGGGGGCGGCCAACCCGACGCCCCGTGCGTCGGGATTGGGGGTGCCCGCATGAAGGCGCTCGGCAGGGATCTCGGCACCATTCACTTCGTGGGTATCGGCGGCATCGGCATGTCGGGCATCGCCGAGGTGATGCACCAATTGGGCTACAAGGTGCAGGGCAGCGACATGAAGGACGGGCCGGTCACGCAGAAGCTGCGCGATGCCGGCATCACCGTCCATATCGGCCATGAACCCGACAATCTCGGCGATGCCGAAGTCGTGGTCTGTTCGACCGCGATCCGGCGCACCAATCCCGAGGTACAGGCCGCGTCCGAAAAGCGCCTGCCGCTGGTCAAGCGCTCCGAGATGCTCGCCGAGCTGATGCGGATGCAGCAGACCGTCGCGGTGGCGGGCACGCACGGCAAGACGACGACGACCTCGATGGTCGCCGCGCTCCTGGATGCGGGCGGGATCGATCCAACCGTCATCAACGGCGGCATCATCAATCGCTATGGCTCCAACGCGCGCCTCGGCAGCAGCGACTGGATGGTGGTCGAGGCCGACGAGAGCGACGGCAGCTTCCTCCGATTGGACGGCACGATCGCGATCGTCACCAATATCGATCCCGAGCATCTCGACCATTATGGCGACTTCGACGGGGTGAAGGCGGCCTTCGCGCAATTCGTCGAGAACGTCCCTTTCTACGGCCTCGCGGTGATGTGCATCGACCATCCCGAGGTGCAGAATGTCATCGGGCAGGTGCAGGATCGGCGCATCCGCACCTATGGTTTTTCGACCAATGCCGACCTTCGTGCCGACAATGTCCGGCCCGAGCTGGGCGGCACCTGTTTCGACGTCGCGCACACCGACCGCGATGGGGCCGTGACGACGATGTCGGACATTCACGTTCCCATCCCCGGCAAGCATAATGTGCTGAACGCGCTTGGCGCGATCGGCGCGGCGATGGAGCTGGGCGTCACCGAGGAGCAGATCCGCGAGGGCTTCAAGAGCTTCGACGGCGTCAAGCGGCGCTTCTCCAAGGTCGGCGAAATCGGCGGCGCGACGATCATCGACGATTATGCGCATCACCCCGTGGAAATCCGCGCCGTGCTCGAGGCGGCGCGCGATGCCTGCCCCGACAGCCGCGTCATCGCGGTGGTCCAGCCGCACCGCTATTCGCGCCTCGGCGACCTGATGGAGGAATTCCAGACCGCCTTCAACGAGGCCGACATCGTCTATGTGACGCCGGTCTATGCGGCAGGCGAGGAGCCGATCGAGGGCGTGTCGTCCGAGGTGCTTGCCGAGGGTCTGCGCAATCGCGGGGTCCGCATGGTGCGCACCGTCGAGGACGAGGCCGACCTTGCCTTGGCGCTGCGCGACGTGGCGGCAAAGGGCGATGTCATCCTGTGCATGGGCGCGGGCGACATCACCAGTTGGGCGGCCCGCCTCGCCGACGGCATCGAAAGTGCGAGGAAGAACAAGTGAAGCCCGACGAGATTTCAGTACGCGGCAAGCTCAAGGCCGACGCGCCCCTCGCCAAGCTCGTCTGGTTCAAGTCGGGCGGCCATGCCGACTGGCTGTTCGAACCCGCCGACGTCGACGACCTCACCGCTTTCCTGTCGCAGCTCGATGACGACGTGCCGGTCATGGGCTTGGGACTCGGCTCCAACCTCATCATCCGCGACGGCGGCGTCGAAGGCGTGGTGGTCAAGCTGCCCAAAGCCTTCGCCCAAGTCGAGCAGGTCGACGAAGTCACGCTCAAGGCAGGCGGGGGCGCGCATGGCGTCCTCATCTCCTCGACCGCGCGCGATGCGGGCATCGGCGGGATGGAATTCCTGCGCTCGATCCCGGGCACGCTCGGCGGCTTCGTGCGGATGAACGGCGGCGCCTACGGGCGCGAGACCTGCGAGATCCTGACTGAGGCGCAGATCGTGCGGCGCGACGGCACGCTCGAGACCTGGTCGAACGACCAACTCGGCTATTCCTATCGCCACAGCGACCTGCCCGAAGGCGCGATCGTCGTCTCGGCCACGCTTCAAGGCCACCCCGAGAAGCCCGAGGTGATCCAGGCCGAGATGGACCGCATCCAGGAATCGCGCGAGGCGTCGCAGCCGGTGCGTACCAAGACGGGCGGCTCGACGTTCAAGAACCCCGAAGGCGGCTCGGCCTGGAAATTCGTCGACGAGGCGGGGTGTCGCGGCCTCAGGAAGGGCGGCGCGCAGGTCTCGGAAAAGCACACCAACTTCCTCATCAACACGGGCGATGCGACCAGTGCCGATATCGAGGATCTCGGTGACGAGGTACGCGAACGGGTGAAGAAGCATTCGGGCCAGGAGCTCGAATGGGAAATCAAGCGGGTGGGGCGGCGATAGTCGCTCGAATTTCTCGTCGCCCCAGCGTAGGCTGGGGCCCATGTCGGCGCGCTGCCGCCGGCCTGGTCGAACATGAGCTGGCATGGATCCCAGCCTTCGCTGGGATGACGGAGTGAGTATGAACAAGGACATGAAGGTCGTGGTGCTGATGGGTGGCTGGTCCGCCGAACGCGACGTGTCATTGTCGTCGGGCGAGGGCGTGGTGAAGGCGCTGCGCGAACGCGGCTGGTCGAACGTCACGCCCGTCGACATGGACCGCAATGTCGCCGCCGTGATCGCCGAGCTTCGCCCCGACGTCGTTTTCAACGCGCTCCATGGCACGCCGGGCGAGGATGGCACGGTGCAGGGCATGCTCGACCTGATGCAGATCCCCTATACCCATTCGGGCGTCACGACCTCGGCGGTCGCCATCGACAAGCAGCTGACCAAGGCGGTGCTCGAACCGCACGGCATTCCGATGCCGCCGGGCCGTATCGTGGAGAGCGAAAGCGTCTATGCGGGCGACCCGCTGCCGCGCCCCTATGTCCTCAAGCCCGTCGACGAAGGCTCGTCCGTGGGGGTCGCCATCGTCACCGACGAAACGGGACCCATCACGCCCGAGAGCACCGGCCCGTGGCAGGAGTTCGACCGGCTGCTCGCCGAGGAATATATCGCCGGGCACGAACTGACCGTCGCGGTGCTGGGCGACGAGGCGCTCGAGGTGACCGAACTCAAGATCGCCAGCGGCTGGTATGATTTCGCCCACAAATATGAGGAAGGCCAGACCGTCCACGTCTGCCCCGCCGAAGTGCCCGCCGACATCGCCGAGCGAATGAAGGACCTCACCTTGAAGGCGCATCGCCTCCTTGGCTGCAAGGGTTGTTCGCGCTCCGATTTCCGCTGGGACGAAGAGCGCGGGATGGACGGCCTGTTCCTGCTCGAAACCAACACCCAGCCCGGCATGACCCCGCTCAGCCTCGTGCCCGAACAGGCCAAGGCGCGGGGCATCGACTATGGCGAATTGTGCGAACGCCTGATCGCCGAGGCGCTTGGCTGATGGCGCGTGGGGGGACTCCTAAGAAGCGCAAGAGCGCGCCAACGCCCAAGCGGCGCACGGTGCAGGCGACCCCCGGCGCCGAGCGGCTGCTGCGAATCGTCATGGTCGGCGCCGCCATGGTCGCGGCTGTGGTCGCGCTCGCAGCGCTCGGGGTGCACCAGATGATCGGCCGGGCGATGGGCGAGGGCATGGGGCGCATGGGGCTCGAGGTCAGCCGCATCGACATCAAGGGCATCGAGCAGATGGATTCGGACGCGGTCTATCAAATCGCGCTGGAGGAACATGCGCGCGCGCTGCCGCTTGTCGACGTCGCCGACCTTCGCGCCGAGCTCTTGGAATTTCCCTATGTGAAGGATGCCCGCGTCTCGCGCCGCTATCCCGACACGCTGGTCATCGACATGGTCGAGCGCCAGCCCGCCGCCTTGTGGCAGGGCGAGGATCGCCTATTCCTCGTCGATGCCGAAGGCGTCGTGCTCGAACGCGTGCCTGTCGCCGAAATGCCCGACCTTCCGCTGCTCATCGGCGCCGGCGCCAATCGCGAACTTGCTCAACTGGAGCGGCTCATGGCGCGCGTCCCCGCCTTGAAGCCGCAGCTCGCCTCGGCGCGCTGGGTGTCGGGGCGACGCTGGGACCTCAACGTCCAGACGGGCGAGATCCTCGCTTTGCCCGAGGGCGAGCGCGCCGCGGGCGAGGCGCTGGAAAAATTCATGGCGCTTGACGCCAAGGCCGCGCTGCTCGGCGTCGGGGTCGAGCGCTACGACCTCCGCCTGCCCGGCAAGGCGGTGGCGCGCAGCCCCGAATTCGTCGAGGCGCGCGAGGAAGCCGCCGCCGCCGCCAGCGATGCACGGAGGGTCGACTGATGGCGGTTTCCAGCGACAATCTCATCGCCGCGCTCGATATCGGCTCGTCCAAGGTGGCGACATTGATCGCCCGCGTCGGCGAGGACGGGCAATTGGAAGTGGTCGGCTCGGGCCAGCACCAGGGCCGCGGCATCAAGCGCGGCGCCATCGTCGACATGGACGCCGCCGAGACGGTGGTGCGCGAGACGATGGATCAGGCCGAGCGAAAGAATGCGCTGGCGATCGACGAGGTGTGGGCGGGGTTCGCCGCCGGCGGGCTGACCAGCGACGTCGCCACCGTCGAAGTCGAACTGGGCGGCCAGCAGGTCGAGGAGGGCGATATCGCCGCGCTGCTCGATGCCGGGCGCGGCAGCCTCGATCGCGAGGGCCAGGTCGTGCTTCATGCCCAGCCCGCGCTCTATACGCTCGACGGGGTCGAGGGGGTGAAGAACCCGCGCGGGCTCCATGCCGAGCGCCTCGGCGTCGACATCCATGTCATCGCCGCCGACATGGCCCCCTTCAAAAATCTCGATTACGTCATCCGCTCCGCCCACCTTGGCGTCGGCGCAATCATCGCCGCCCCGCTGGCATCGGCGCGCGCGTGCCTCACCAAGGACGAGCGCGACCTCGGCGTGGCGCTGGTCGAACTCGGCGCGGACATGACCAGCGTGTCACTGCATGTCGGCGGGATGTTGGTGGCGATGCGCACGCTGCCGGTTGGCGCGCGCGATATCAGCGAGGATATCGCCATGGCCTTCGGCGTGTCGCGCCGCGATGCCGAGCGGATGAAATGCCGCTATGGCTCGGCCAACCTCTCGCCGTCGGACAATCACGAGATGATCGACGCCCAGATCGGCGAGGATGGCGAGCCCGCGCGGATCAGCCAGGCGCAGCTCATCACCGTCATCCGCCAGCGCCTCGAGGAACTGGCGGGCGAGATCGACAATGCCTTGAAGAGTCTCGGCTTCGGCGGGCCGGTGAAACGGCAGGTGGTGCTCACAGGTGGCGGCGCCGAACTCAAGAATATCGACGACTATCTTCAGGGCGTGCTCGGTCACCGCGTGCGGATCGGGCGCCCGAAGCGCGTGCGCGGCCTGCCCGAGGCGCAGCGCGGCCCGGCTTTCTCCAGCCTCGTCGGCCTGCTCCTGCTCGCCGCCGAACAGGGCGAAGGGTCGGACGATATCGCGGTGCCGACGCGGCGGCGGCGGCGCGGCGGGCTCATCGACCGGCTGCTGGGGGCGCTGAAAGGCGGTTGAGGCGTCCCGATTTGAATCAGGGACTCGATTAATCGTCCCATACTGAATCATTTCTTCACTAATTGCCGTTCTCGAGCAGTTTTCGCTTTGGTCGCGACTCGCGATGTGCAAAGATTCCGCTCTACGGATCAGTAGGTTGGCGATCCGCACGATTGGCGAGACAAGGGGGAGGCACCCAGCATGAGCATCGATTTCCAGCGGCCAGAGGTCGACGAACTGCGCCCGCGCATCAGCGTGGTCGGCGTGGGCGGCGCGGGTGGCAACGCCATCGCCAACATGATGGCGGCGGACGTGCAGGGGGTCGATTTCCTCGTTGCCAACACCGACGCGCAGGCATTGAACAACAGCGCCGCCGACACGCGTCTCCAGCTCGGTCTCAAGATCACCCAGGGTCTCGGCGCCGGCTCGCGTCCCGAAATCGGTCGTGCCGCTGCCGAAGAAACGATCGAGGAAATCGAGCGCGCGCTCGAAGGTAGCCACATGGTCTTCGTCGCTGCCGGCATGGGCGGCGGCACCGGTACCGGCGCGGCCCCCGTCATCGCCAAGGCGGCCCGCGCGAAAGGCATCCTGACCGTCGGTGTCGTAACCAAGCCCTTCGCCTTCGAGGGTGCGCGTCGCGGCCGCAGTGCCGATAGCGGCATCGACGAGCTGCAGCAGCATGTCGACACGCTGATCGTCATTCCCAACCAGAATCTGTTCCGCCTCGCCACGCCCGACACCACCTTCAAGGAGGCCTTCGAAATGGCCGACGAGGTGCTGCAGCAGGGCGTGCGCGGCATCACCGACCTCATGGTCATGCCCGGCCTCATCAACCTCGACTTCGCCGACGTGCGTTCGGTGATGAGCGAGATGGGCAAGGCGATGATGGGCACCGGCGAGGCCGAGGGCGAGAACCGCGCCATCGAGGCCGCCGAAAAGGCGATCAGCAATCCCCTCCTCGACGGGGTCAGCATGAAGGGCGCCAAGGGCGTCATCATCTCGATCACCGGCGGCATGGACATGAAGCTGATGGAGGTCGACGAGGCCGCCAGCCACATCAAGGAGCTGGTCGACGAGGACGCCAATATCATCTGGGGTTCGGCCTTCAACGACGACCTCGAGGGCAAGATCCGCGTCAGCGTCGTGGCCACGGGCATCGACGGCGAAGAGGATGTGAAGGGCATTCCGTCCACCACCTCGACCAGCGCGTCGAGCGTCTTCACCTTCCCCGGCGCGCGTTCGGGCGCGGCGCCCGCCGTGCCGGTCACCCCGCCCAAGGCGAGCTTTTCGATCGACAATGCGACCGCCGCGACCTCCGCGAGTGCGCCGAGCGCCGATGACGATGCGTTCGACCTCACCGACGCGATGGAAGTCGCCGAGGACGAGAGCGAAGGCGATGATCCGCTGATGCTCGAAGCCGACGACATTCTCGCCGGCCCGGTCGGCGCGCCCCCGGTGGCGCCGCCGCTCGAGGACGAGATTGCCGAGGATGAGGAAACGGTGGACGCCATGCCTTCGCTGCTCGCGACCAAGGGCGCGGCCAAGAAGACAATGGTACCTACGCCCCCGCCGGGTGGTGGCGGGACGCTGTTCGAGCGGATGAGCAACATCGCGCGCGGTGCCCAGGCGACTGGCGAGGACGAGGCCGAGGACGAGCCGGGCTTCGGCAAGGAAAGCTTCGACATTCCAGGCTTCCTCAACCGGTCGAACAGCTAATCCGCGCAGCCGCCATCGGCGCGCCGCTCGTCGCCTCGGCGGCACGGATCGTCGCATGGCACGCTCGCGGACAGCGATCAGTCAGCTTGGGCAGGGCATGAACGCGGCCATGCGACAACATCCCACCAGATCACGGCGCGCATCGCGTGCCCTCACCGCCGCGCTCGCGCTGCTGCTCGCCGGGACCGCCGCGCCCGCCTTGGCGGCGGCGCAGGCCAGCCCCGTCGACGAGCTGACCGGGCATCTGACCCAACTCGACAGCAATCCGCGCGATCTTGCCGCGCTCGTCGGCGCGGGCGAAGCGGCGCTGGCCATCGGCGACCTGCCGAGTGCGGCGGGCTTTTTCGGGCGCGCCGCCGAGGTCAGCCCGGACGACCCCCGCGTCTTGATGGGACAGGGCGCGGTCGCGGTGCAGATGAACGACCCGGCGCTCGCGATGCAATATTTCGCGGCGGCGCAGGGGCGCGGCGGCAGCGCGGTCCAGATGGGGGCGAGCCGCGGGCTGGCCCACGACCTGCTCGGCCAGACGCGCGAGGCCGAGGCCGACTATCGCGCCGCCATGGCAGGCCCGCGCGCCAATGACGCGCGGCGGCGTCTCGCGCTCAACCTCGCCATGGGCGGGGATCGCACCGCCGCCATGGCGCTCCTCAACCCGCTCATTGCCGACGGCGATCCGGCGGCATTGAGAGCGCGCGCCTTCGTGCTCGCGCTCACCGGCGATATCGACAATGCCCGCCGCGCCATCGAGGCGGCGATGCCCGGCTCGGGCGCGGCGATCGACCCCTTCCTGCGCCGCCTGCCGAGCCTGACCGCGCCGCAAAAGGCCGCCGCCGTGCATCTTGGCGTGTTCCCGACAGGCAATGCGATGGCCGCCGCGACGCCCACGCCCGCGCCGCCACCCGCCCGTGTCCCCGAACCGGTTCGCGTGGCGAGCGCCGACTCTCGCCCTAATCCCCCGGCCGCGCCGTCCCAGGCGCGGGTCGAGCCGACAGCGCGAACCGAGGTTCGCCGCGACGTGGCCGGGACCCCTTCGACCCCAGGTGAACAAGTCCGTCCTCGGGACGACCGACCGATCGAGGTCGTACGCGTCGAGGACGATCGTTATGCGACGCGCAGCGGGCTGGTCGCGCCCGGCGCCATCCGCGCTCGTCCCACGACCCGCCGCACCGCGCGTGCGCAGGAGGAAGAGGAGGCGTCTTTGCCCCCGCCGCCGCCCGCCCCGAGCCCGATCGTCGCGCAGCCGCAGGCCGCGCCGACGTCGGCCCCCGACACGACCACGGTCGCCGCAGCCCAGCAGGACGCGCCCCGCCTTGCCGGCCTCGATGCGACGCTCCGCCGGGTTCCCGCCGACACGCGCAATGTGCGGGCCGCCGCCCCGCCGCCACCGCCACAGCCCAAATATGACGCACCGCCGCCCCCCACGCCCAAGGTCGAGACCGCGCGCCCGGCACCGCGCCCCACGCCCGCCGCGCCCGACATCGGGGTCGAGGGCAGCTGGTTCGTCCAGCTCGCGGGATCGGACAATCGCGGGGCGATGGATTACGAATGGCGCCGGCTGAAGCGCAAGGCGCTCGGCACGTTGTCCGACCATGAGCCGCTGCTGACGCGCGGGGTGGATTTTCACCGCTTGCTCGTCGGGCCGTTCGCGGGCAGGAGCGAGGCGCAGGCCTTGGTCAACACCCTCAAGGCCGAGGGGGTCGACAGCTACGCTTGGCGGCGCGATCCCGCGCAGCTTCGCATCGACCCGCTTTAGGAGAAGAAAGTCTTGCTCGACCCGCGCCTGAGGAGCGATCCCCACCAGTCCCGCGGTCGATTGCATGACGAGGACGATCGCGGCCCGCGTGGGCCCCGCGATGCCTTCCAGCGCGACCGCGACCGGATCATCCATTCGGTCGCCTTTCGCCGCCTGCGCCACAAGACGCAGGTGTTCGTCGCGCCCGACGGCGATCATTACCGTGTCCGCCTGACCCACAGCCTCGAGGTCGCTCAGATCGGCCGCGCCATGGCGCGTACGCTGGGTTTGAACGAGGATCTCACCGAAGCGCTGTGCCTCGCTCACGACCTCGGTCATCCGCCCTTCGGCCATGCCGGGGAGGACGCGCTCGAGGCCGCCGTCGCACATGCCGGCGGCTTCGATCACAACGGCCACAGCCTGCGCATCCTGACGCTGCTCGAATGCCCCTATCCCGGCCATGACGGGCTCAACCTGTCGTGGGAGACGCTCGAAGGGCTGGCCAAGCATAACGGCCCGGTGAGCGCGCCGGGCTGGGCGCTCGCCAAGGTCGATGTGGACCATGGGTTGGAGCTGTCGAGCCACGCCAGTCTCGAGGCGCAGCTGGCCGCCATCGCCGACGACATTGCCTATGACAATCACGACGTGGACGATGGCCTGCGCGCCGGGATCCTCGACCTCCAAGCCCTGCTCGAGGTGCCGATCGTCGCGCGGCACTGGCGCGCGATCGAGGCGCGGCATCCGGGGCTCGATCCCGACCGCAAGCGCGCCGCGCTGGTGCGCGACATGATCGGCACGATGGTCGGCGACGTGCTCGCCGAAACGCGTGCACGGATCACGGCGTCGGGGGTCGGGAATGTCGATGAAGTGCGCGCCGCCGGGCGCACGCTTGTCGGCTTCAGCCCCGCGATGGCGGCCGAGGAACGCGCGCTGAAGAAATATCTCTACGCCAACCTCTATGACAGCGACCCGCTCCAGCCGATCCGGCGCGGGGCCAAGAATGTGGTCACCGGGCTTGCGCAGGTGCTGATCGAGCGCCCCGACCTCCTGCCCGCCGGATGGGTGCGCGGCGAGGGCGAAACGGCGCACCTGCGCGGCATGACCGACTATATCGCCGGCATGACCGACCCCTTCGCCATCGCGCGGCACGAACAATGGGTCGGGCCGGTCGACCTCGAAGCGAAATTTTAGGACTGTTGGTCGAAGAGGGCGGGACGATCGCGGCGCTCGATCTTAGGAGTGGCCACATTCCTTCACCTCACGGAGACCATCACCCATGTTCGCGTCCACGCTCGCCTTCGCCCTTGCCGCCGCCTCGCAGGACGACAGCACGGGCGGATGGCGCTTCGAGTTCGATTCGCGCGGCTATTGGGAGCGACCGCTCGACGGCAATTATTCCAACCAGGTCGAGCGCTGGAACAATAGCGAGGTGAAATTCCGCCTCGATCTCGGCACGGGCGGCAGCTACCCCGCCACCTGCCACTGGGCGGCCGAGGCGCCCTTCTGCAAGAATTACAGCGAATATGTGGACGGCCACATCGCCCATTTCCGCATCGAGGAGAAGCTGGAGAATGGCCCCGAGGGGCGGTTCCTCCATGTCTATGTCCCGCTCGACGGGATTGACTACAGCCTCGATGTCTTCGCCGATTGCAACAGCCAGACGGCATGCGATTATCTCATCCAGGACCTGCGCGACATTCGCATCATCGCGCCGGGTGGTTGAGGCTGGTACGGGCGGCGGCGCGCCCTATATCTAGCCGATGAACGACATTTCGGACCCGCAACGCATTGCGCTGATCGGCGCCACCGGGCTCATCGGCTCGCACCTTGCGCCGTTGCTCAAGGGGCAGAAACTGCTCAGCCTCGCGCGGCGCGCCAGCCTCGGGCAGGCGCCGGGCTGGTGCGAGAAGGTCGGGCCGATGGAGCGCTGGCCCGCCATGCTCGAGGAAGAGACGGTGGATGTCGCGGTGGCGACCATCGGCACGACCTGGGCCAAGGTCGGCAATTGGGAGGATTTCGACCGCATCGACCGCCACGCGGTGGTCAATTTCGCGCGCGCTGCAAGGACGGCGGGCGCGCGCCAGCTGATCGTCGTTTCCTCCTCCATGGCGGATCGTGACAGCAAGAGCCGCTATCTCGTCATCAAGGGGCAGATGGAAGCCGATGTGGCGAGCCTCGGGTTCGAGCGTGTCGACATCATGCGCCCCGGCCTCTTGCGCGGCGAGCGCGGCAAGGAACGGCGCCTCAAGGAGCGGCTCGGCATCCTCCTCTCGCCCCTCGTCAATCGCTTCGTGCCGGACAAGGTCCGCGCCATCGACGGCGAGACGGTGGCGCAGGCCATGGCGCAGCTGGTCGGTCGGCCGGGCTCCGGGGTCACCGTGCATCACAATGCCGAGATCCGCGCGCTGGCGGCGGCAGCGGGGGAGACGCGCGCATGATGCGGCCCTTCATTCCCAAGGCACCCGTCGTCATGGGCGCCATCACCGGCACCTTCGCGGGCAGCCTCGCCATGGCGGCGATCACGCTGGCGCTGGGCGGGAGGATCGATCTCGCCTTTATCGCGCCGCTGGTGCTCTTGAGCGCCGCGCTGGTCCCCGTCTCGGCCTTCGCCATCGCGCTGTTCGGCTATCCCGCCGCCAATGCGGTCGGCGCGGCATGGCGCGAAAAATGGGTCTGGGTCGCCGCCGTGATCATGGGCGCGCTGGCGGGCTGGATGGTGCGCATCGCGCTGATGGCGGTGCTCGCGGGCGGCACGTTCGGCGTGGCGGGCAATTGGGCGGTCGACCCGGGGCCGGTCTATGGCGCCTGCGTCGGCTTTGCCTATTGGCTGTTCGAGCGCGACTGGCGGGTGCGCGACGCGGCGCGCCGCGCGGCGGAAGGTCCGGGCGAGGACATCCCGACACCCGAGGAATTCGCCCGCCTGCCCTAGCGCGCGGCTGTACCGCAACGGGACAAAATCGCCCCTACCCCTTGGCGCGAAATGTTAACTTCTGTTATACCATGGCCCCTCAACAGCGGGGAGTCGCGGGACATGTCGATGATGATGTTGGCCGCCATGGCGCTAATGGCAGCGGACGGCGAGGGCGAACCGCCTTCGGGCATGCGCATCGTCACGCCGCCCAACCTGTCGGCGCCGAGCCTCACCGCCGCCCCTCAACCGATCATCGCGCCCGCCGCCGCCTTCAGCATGAGCGCGGCCGCCGCCATCGGCGCGCAATGGGGGGTGGTCACCTCGACCTATCGCAGCCCCGCGCACAACGCCCGCGTCGGCGGGGTGCCCAACAGCTATCACCTGCGCAACCGCGCCATCGACATCGCGCGCCGTCCGGGCGTGCGCCATCACCAGATCGCGGCGGCCTATCGCGCCGCCGGCTATGTGCTGATCGAGAGCCTCGATGAGGGCGACCATTCGCATTTCGCCTTCGCCGACCGCGCCGCTTCCCCGGCGCGCCCGGTGGCGCAGATCGTCAGCACCGGCGAGGATGCGGGGCGCTGGCGCCTCGTCTTCGCTCCCAAGCGCGACTGAGCGCCAAGCGCGGGCTTTTATCCGCAGGGCGGGCGCGCTAGAGGCTGGGCGCAACTACTCCCCTTTCTCGCGGATTGAACATTCATGTCGCTCTACGCCCGTTTCCAGGACAAGCTCCTCGCCATTCTCGCCGACCTCCAGAAGGAGGGCGTGCTGCCCGAAGGCATCGCCACCCGTGCGGTCGCGGTCGAACCGCCGCGCGACCCCTCGCATGGCGATCTTGCCACCAATGCGGCGATGGTGCTGGCCAAGCCCGCAGGCACCAATCCGCGCGCGCTCGCCGGCGAGATCGCGCCGCGCCTCGAAGCCTTGGAAGGCGTCACCGCCGCCGAGATCGCCGGACCGGGCTTCATCAACCTGCGCCTCGATCCTGCCGTGTGGGACGAGGAACTGGAAAGCATCATCGCGCAAGGCGGCGACTATGGCCGCGCGCCCGCGGGCGATGAAGCGCGTACCGTCAACGTCGAATATGTCAGCGCCAATCCGACCGGCCCGATGCACATGGGGCACAGCCGCGGCGCGGTGGTCGGCGATGCGCTCTCCAGCCTCCTCGAATGGGCGGGCAACAAGGTGGTGCGCGAATATTATGTCAACGATGCCGGCGCGCAGGTCGACACGCTCGCTCGCTCGGCGCACCTCAGGTATCGCGAGGCCTTGGGCGAGGATGTCGGCGCGATCCCCGAGGGGCTCTATCCGGGCGACTATCTGGTGCCCGTCGGCGCGGCGCTCAAGGACGAATTTGGTGAACGCTATGTCGGCAAGGACGAGGCCGAGTGGCTTCCCGTCTTCAAGCCCTTCGTCGTTGCGCGCATGATGGACATGATCCGCGCCGACCTCGCGCGGCTCGGCATCCACCACGATCTCTTCTCCTCGGAGGCCGAATTGCAGGCATCGGGCAAGGTCGACGAAGCGATGGAAACGCTGCGCGCCAAGGGGCTCGTCTACGAAGGCGTGCTCGAAGCGCCCAAGGGCGAGACGCCCGAGGATTGGGAACCCGTCGAACTGACCCTGTTCCGCTCGACCCAGTTCGGCGACGATCAGGATCGCCCGATGAAGAAGTCGGACGGCAGCTGGACCTATTTCGGCGCCGATGCCGCCTACCATTATCAGAAGAGCCAGGACGCCGATCACCTCGTCAACATCTGGGGCGCCGATCATGCCGGGACGGTCAAGCGCATCCAGTCTGCGGTGACCGCGCTCACCGGCGGCGACAAGGGGCTCGACGTCAAGCTCGTCCAGATGGTCCGCCTGTTCCGCGACGGCGAGCCGGTGAAGATGTCCAAGCGCTCGGGCAATTTCGTCACGCTCGCCGAGATGGTCGAGGAAGTCGGCAAGGACGTGGTGCGCTTCATGATGCTCACCCGCAAGGCCGACGCGCCCTTGGATTTCGATTTCGCCAAGGTCACCGAGGCGTCCAAGGAAAACCCCGTCTTCTACGTCCAATATGCCCATGCCCGCATCGCCAGCCTCGGACGCAAGGCGGCCGAGGCGGGGCTGGACAAGGGCGAGGCCGACCTGTCGCTGCTCGACGAGGTCGAACGCGGTCTCGTCCGCCAAGCCGCGCAATTCCCGCGCGTCGTGAAGCTCGCCGCCGATGCCTATGAACCCCATCGCATCGCTTTCTATCTCTACGACCTCGCCGCCGCCTTCCACGCCGGGTGGAACCGCGGCAACGACGATCCGGGCAAGCGCTTCCTCCTCGAGGACCAGCCTGAATTGTCGCGTGCGCGGCTGGAACTGGCGCGCGGGATCGGGCAGGTGTTGAAGAACGGCCTTGCCATCATGGGCGTCGAGGCCGCCGAGGAGATGCGTTGATGTCGGACGAAGAACGGCTTCCCTGGCTCGAGGCGGTCGAGGACCAGGAAGCGCCCAAGGCGATTTCGGCGACCAAGATCGCGGTCGGCGCGGGACTGGTCGTGGCCGGGCTCGCCGCGGTGGGCGTCACCACCTTCATGATCGGCCGCGAGGATGCGGGCGGCGCGCCGGTGCTCATCGAGGCGCCCGAGGAACCCTATAAGACACGCCCCGACGATCCGGGCGGGCTCGACCTGTCGGAAGACAGCGGCACGGCCCATGCGACCAGTGTTGGCGAAGACCCCGACGCGCAGCTCGACACCTCCAAACTTCGCGACGACACGCCCCGCATCGCGGTCGCGCCCGAACCAGAGCCCGCGCCAGCGCCGGCGCCGACACCCGCGCGGCCGGACTCGGCGCCGACCCCGACCCCGGCGGCGAGTGGTCCGCTCGTCCAGCTCGGTGCCTATTCGACCCGCGCCAAGGCGGAGACCGGCTGGGCGCTCCTGTCCTCGCGCTTCCCCGAGGTGGCGGCGCTGACCAAGGTGATCCAGGAAGCCACCGTCAACGGCAACACCGTCTATCGCCTGCGCGCGCGGGCGGCGGACGCAGGCACGGCACGCTCGGCCTGTAACGCGCTTGACGCGGCGGGCGAGGCCTGCGTCATCGTCAACTGATGCAAGCGGTCATCTACGGCCTGTCGGGCCCCACCCTCACGCGCGAAGAAAAGACCTTCTTCAAGGACGCTAACCCTGCGGGCTACATCCTGTTCGGGCGCAACGTCGAGACCCCCGCGCAGGTGCGCGCGCTGACCGACGAGCTGCGCTCGCTCCACGGGCGCGACAAGCTGCCGATCCTGATCGACCAGGAAGGCGGGCGCGTGGCGCGGATGCGCCCGCCCGAATTCCCGGCCTTCCCCGCGATGGAGCCCTTCGCGCGCCTCTACGACAGCGCACCCTCCTCGGCGATCGAGGCGGCGCGGGTCAATGCGCGCGCCATCGGCCTTTTGCTCAAGGATTGCGGGGTCAGCGTCGATGCGCTCCCCGTGCTCGACGTGCGCCAGAAGGGTGCCGACCCCATCGTCGGCGATCGTTCGCTCGGCGATGAACCGATGAAGGTCGCCGCCTTGGGCCGGGCCGTGATCGACGGGCTCCATTCGGCAGGCGTCGTCTCGATCATCAAGCATATCCCCGGCCATGGCCGCGCGCTCGTCGACAGCCACAAGGACCGCCCCACCGTCACCGCCACCGGCCTCGAACTCGATGTGGATCTCCAGCCCTTCGAGACGCTGTCCTGGGCGCCGATGGGGATGATCGCGCATATCGTCTACGAAGCGTGGGACCCCGACCATATCGCCAGCCAGTCGAGCCTCGTCATCCAGGACATCGTGCGCGGGCGCATCGGTTTCGATGGCTGGCTGATGAGCGATGACCTCAACATGGCGGCGATGGAAGGCTCGGTCGCCGAGCGCGCCATCGGCGTCATCTATGCGGGCTGCGACGTGGCGCTGCATTGTTCGGGCAAGATGGACGAGATGGTCTCGGTCGCCGAGGTCATCCCCGATCTTACCGACGCGGGCCGCCGCCGCATGGATGCGGCGATGGAGATCGCCGCCGACGACGACCCGATGGACATGGCCGAGGCCATCGCCAAGCGCGACGAACTGCTCCGCCTCGCGTAACCCTCCTCGCGTCATCCCAGCGAAGGCTGGGATCCATGCCGTTGCGCAAAGTCTCCAAGACCTGGGCCCCAGCCTGCGCTGGGGCGACGATCGCTTGTGTGACGATCGATTTACGCTACGCTCATCCCCATGGGGGACGTCGTCTTGCATCCAAGGATCGAGGAAGAGGGGCTGACGCTCCACCTCGAACATTGGGAAGGCCCGCTCGACCTTCTCCTCGACCTCGCTCGCGGGCAGAAGGTCGACCTCATCGAAATCTCGATCCTCGAACTGGTCGAACAATTCATCGCCTATATCGAGCGCGCCAAGGCGCTGCAGCTCGAGGTGGCGGCCGATTATCTCGTCATGGCGGCGTGGCTGGCTTACCTAAAAAGCTGCCTCCTCCTACCCAAGGATCCCGAGGTCGACCCCAGCCCCGAGGAGCTGGCATGGCGGCTGCAACAACGGCTGATGCGCCTCGATGCGATGCGCGAGGCAGGGGCACGGCTGCTGGGCCGCGACCGGGTCGGGCGCGACGTCTTCCTGCGCGGCGCACCAGAGGGCCTGCGGGTACATCGCAAGTCGAACTGGCAAGTCAGCGCCTATGACCTCTTCGCCGCTTATGGCCAGGTCCGCGCCCGCACCCAGCCGGCCATGCACGTCGTGCATGATCGCAAGGTCATGACGCTCGAGACCGCGATGGAGCGGCTGCAATCCATGCTCGGCTTCGCGGTCGAATGGACCGATCTCACCAAATTCCTCCCCAAGAGCGGCGACAAGGCGTTCCTGAAAAGCGCGCTCGCCTCCTCCTTCCTCGCCAGCCTCGAACTGGCGCGCACGGGGATGATCGAACTGGAGCAGGAAGAGGCTTTCGGGGCGGTGAAGGTGAAGCGGGGCCGATGATGGACGATTTCGCGCGCAAGGTGGAGGCGGTGCTGTTCGCCTCCGACGAACCGCTCAATGCCGAGCAGATCGCCGACCATGCGGGCGAGGGCGACGTGAAGGCCGCGCTGGCGAGCCTCGCGGCGCATTACGAGGGCCGCGGCATCGCATTGGTCGAGCGCGGCAAGCGCTGGCATTTCCAGACGGCGGGCGACCTTGCGCACCTCCTGCGCCGCACCCGCGAGGAGCCGCGCAAATTGTCGCGCGCAGGCACCGAATGCCTCGCCATCATCGCCTATCATGAACCCGTCACCCGCGCCGAGATCGAGGCCATCCGGGGCGTGCAGATTTCCAAGGGCACCCTGGACGTGTTGATGGAAGCAGGCTGGGTGCGCACCGCAGGGCGCCGCGAGGTGCCGGGCCGCCCGCTCCAATATGCCACGACGCGCGACTTTCTCACCCACTTCGGCCTGGAAAGCCGCCGCGACCTGCCGGGGCTGGAAGATCTGAAGGCCGCCGGGCTGCTCGATCCGCTTGACGAGGAAGCGCTCGAACTGGCGCTGTCGGCCAAAGATGGGGACGATGAAGACGACGATGACGAGGATGAGGTGGCACTGGACGACGAAGACGTCTAAACCGCCCCTGAAACAACTTTTCTTCGGAGTCTTCCCATGGGCAATATCGGGCTTCCCGGCCTTCTCATCCTTGCCTTCATCATCCTGCTCCTGTTCGGGCGCGGGCGCTTTTCCAGCCTGATGGGCGATGTCGCGCAGGGGTTGAAGAGCTTCAAGAAGGGCATGGCCGAAGAGGAGGAGGCCAAGCGCCCTGCCGAACCGCGCCAGCTGCCGCGCGAGGACCAGACCATCGAGGCCGAGGTGAAGCGCGACCGCGAACAGGACAAGCCCGCGGGCTGAGCCGACCATGTTCGGCATTGGCGGCATCGAAATCCTCATCGTCGGGGTGATGGCGCTGCTCGTCGTCGGCCCCAAGGAGCTGCCCGGGCTGATGCGGATCATCGGCCGCGGGGTCGGCAAGGCGCGCGCCTATGCGCGCCACTTCACCGCCGGGATCGACAATATCGTCCGCGAGGCCGAGCTCGAGGAGATGGAGAAGCAGTGGAAGCGCCAGAATGAGGAGATCATGAAGCGCTTCCCCGCCGATCTCTATGACGAACAACCGCCGCTGGCGGGCGAGCAGGACGTCCCCCGCGAGGGCGATGCGACACCGCCAAGGCCCGACGGGGACGAACGCGCGTGAAGGATATCGACGACACCAAGATGCCGCTCCTCGACCATCTCGTGGAGCTGCGCAAACGGCTTCTGTGGGTGGTGGCGACGCTCGGGATCGCCTTCATCGCCTGCTTCTATGTCGCCAAGCCCATTTTCGCCGTGCTGGTCCAGCCTTTGCTCGACGCGGGGCAGGGGCGCCTCATCTTCACCGATATCTTCGAGGCCTTTTTCGTCGAGGTGAAGGTGGCGCTGTTCGCCGCGCTGATGATCACCTTCCCGATGCTCGCGGTGCAACTCTGGCGCTTCGTCGCGCCGGGGCTCTATGCCAAGGAGAAAAAGGCGTTCCTGCCCTTCCTCCTGATGACGCCGCTCTTCTTCGCCATGGGGGCGAGCTTCGCCTATGTCGTCGCCATGCCGATCGCGCTCGATTTCCTCCTGGGCTATGAGGGCAGTGTCGGCGGGGTCGAGACCGAGGCGCTGCCGGGCATCGGCAATTACCTGTCCTTCTCGACCAAGTTCCTGTTCGGCTTCGGGGTCGCCTTCCTGCTGCCGATCCTGCTGATGATCCTCGAGCGCGCCGGGCTGGTGACGCGCGAACAGCTGGCCAAGGGGCGGCGCTACATGATCGTCGCCGCCTTCTTCATCGCTGCCGTCCTGACCCCGCCCGATGCGGTCAGCCAGATCATCCTCGCGGTACCCCTGATCCTGCTCTACGAATTCGCGCTGGTCGCGATCCGGCTCACCCATTGGCGCCGCGCACGGGCAGGGGGCGTCAAGGCGAACGAGGACACCGCCGACGCCGAGGCCTGATCGCCGCCGCCGCGATGCCATCCCGACACGCCTCTCCGACAACGCCTGTTACGCGCCGTCGCGTCCCGCGTGGCGCACGTGTATCGGCTCGGCCAAGCTGCTCGGCCTGTCGGTTCCGCTCATCGGTTCTGGAAGGAAAGGGCCCCGCTGGACAAATGAGGGCCCGGAAACGCCACCGGGGGGGGGGAGGGTTGGCGGTTCCGGGCCCACTTGAGTGGATAGCGAGAGCGGGGGGGGCAAAAGGTCACTATCCATGGTACACAACGCCCCTTGTGGGGGCGGGTTCCTGTCCCGGATCACTTTTTTTCAAATAAAATTTAACGGCCTGATCAGGCGTCATTTTCTTCCGGGAAAACCGGCAATTCGACCGAGTAGCCACCGAGTTTTTTGTCGAGCGGCGAGCGCAATTGGCGGCTCAAGCCATCGACGATCCGCTCGAACTGGACATGGCGCGGTTCGTCCCCGCCGGCGCCGACCAGCGCCTCGCTCGCGACCGACAGCCGCGCGGTCAATTCGCTCGTCCGGCGCAGCGAGATCTCGACCTCGACCGCATCGCGCAGGATCGCATATTCGACCACCTCGGTGATGAAGAAGGCGGCCGAGACGGCGGCGTCCTGCGTCGTGGCCGCACCGTCGAGATCGAGGTTCATGGCGAGTTGCGCATTGGGGGCCGACGCGCGCAGGCTCGCGGCGAGCTCGGTCACCAGCGGACGCAGCTGGATGCCCCGGCTCTCCTCGATCTCGGCGAAATGGTTGCGGTGGACGACGCTCAACGCCTCGACGCGGCGGCCGATGCCGGCATAGGCCTCGCGCGCTTCATCGCCGCTCGCGCCGCGCGAATGGATGTTGAGCAGGCTGGCGACGACCTGAAGGTTGTTCTTCACCCGGTGATGCACCTCGCGCACCAATTTGCGCTGCCCCTCGATCGCCTGGAGGAGATCCTTCTCGCCCTCCTCGATCCGCGCGACGGTGGCGGAAAAGCTCTCGCCCAATTCGCGAATCTCGCGCGCGGGGCCGAGCTTTTCGGGCGGGGTGAAATCATGCGTCTCGACGTCATAATCGCGCACCGCGCGGTTGAGGCGCCTGAGCGGCTTCATGAAGAGCAGGTGGACCAGCGCCCAGGACAGGATGGCGGCGAGCGCCCACATCAGCACCGGCAGAAAGATGTTGAGCCGGTCGCGCACGTCGATGTCGACATAATCCGACGCGACGAGCGCGGTGAGCTTGCGATCGACCAGCGCGAAGGACAGTTCCTCGTGGCGCGTCCCCGGCGGCCTGGTCGCGGCGGGTTCGATCAGGACGAGGCTGCGGCTGCCGTCCTCGAGGGTGAAGCCGTCCACATCGCTGGTCGCAGCGGCGATGGCTTCGGCCAGTTCCTTCGAGGTGATCATGCCGGTCGCGCTCGCGCCCGGGATGCCGACGCGCAGCAACAGGCCCTCGCGTGCCGGATCGACCCATAGTTCGACCCGCCCGTTGGCGACGGGATCCATCTCGGCAAGTCCCTCGAGGTCGAGATTGCCGCAATCCACGGCGCCATCGCCCCCGGTGATCGAGAATCGCCGCGCCACGGCCGGCGCGACCGACAGCGCATCGCGCGCCACCGCGCACGGATCGCGCTCGTCCACCGCCAGCGCGCCATAGGCCGACACGCGCAGCGCCAGCGCGTTGCGCGCGATCAGCGTCTCGACCGAGCGCGCCGCGGACAGCATCTCGCCCTGGGCGTCACCGAGGACCGCGCGGCGCGTGTCGGCCAGTTCGGCGGAGGTGGTGTAGACCGTCAGCGCGCCGATCGGAAGCAACGCCACGGCGATGGCGATGACCAGCTTCGTCGGGGTGGAGAGCGAACGGAAGAGGCGCTCGATGGCGGTCATGGCGCGGTCGCGCGTCAGTCCAGCTTGCCGAGCAAGTCGCGCAGATCGTCGGGAATGTCCTCGCGCAGCGTCTCGTCGTAGACGGACTTGAGCGCCCGACCGAGATTGTCGTCGCGGCCCTTGCGCGCGGCGCCCTTGGCCGGCTTGGCGGTGTCCTCGCTCTTCTTGTCAGAAGCTGCGTTCTTGTCGGTGCCGCTCAAGCCTTCATCCCCTTCGCGCGGATTGTCTCGCGCCATAACGTCATACTCCCAAACGCCCTTCTTCCCGCTTGGGGAGGTGGGATCGCCCGACGCGCTCACGCCGGAAAATCGCCGAGGCCGATTGAATCTGGTCGAGGGAGGTAGAGCCAGACCGACTGTGTCGTCAACCCGACCCCTCACCAGATGATCTGATGCGAGGTGAAACCAAAGCCCTCCAGCTTTGTTCCCCTCTCACGGATCGAATGCTCGGGGGCCGTTACGAACATGACACAGTGCCCCCGCAACGCCCTTGGTCGCCGTCTTGCCGGAACGGACGCGGCGACGGGGGGTTGAAACGCCAACGTAACGGTTCCACCTTGGAGCCAACGCATTACAGGAGTTGAAGACACTTATGTCACTCGGCCAGGAACTCGCCCCCCATCTGCCCTTCCTGCGGCGCTATGCGCGCGCGCTGACCGGCAGCCAGGTGCACGGCGACAATTTCGTGCGCACCACGCTCGAGACGATCGTCGAAAATCCCGACGAATTCCCGCGCGATCGCGATCCGCGTCTCGGGCTCTATCGCACCTTCCACGCCATCTGGTCGACCGCGCACATCGAGGATGATGCCGATCCGTCGGCGCGCCAGACCGGCGAGGCGGAGAGCATCGCACAGGCCCGCCTGTCGCAGATCACCCCGCTGTCGCGCCAGGCGCTCCTGCTGACCAGCCTCGAGGGTTTTTCCAACGAGGATACGGCCTATCTCATCGACACCAGCGCCGAAGATGTCGACAAGCTGGTCAAGGAAGCAACCAGCGAGATCGAGAAGCAGACCCGCGCCGACGTGCTCATCATCGAGGACGAACCGATCATCGCGATGGATATCGAGACGATCGTGCGCGACCTCGGCCATAATGTCACCGGCGTCGCCGTCACGCGCGATGAAGCAGTGGCGCAGGCCAAGTCGGACCGCCCGAGCCTCGTGCTGGCAGATATCCAGCTGGCCGATGATTCCTCAGGGATCGACGCGGTCAAGGACATCCTCGCCGATTTCCGGGTGCCGGTGATCTTCATCACTGCCTTCCCCGAGCGACTGCTCACCGGCGAGCGCCCCGAGCCGACCTTCCTCATCACCAAGCCGTTCCAGCGTTCGACCGTGAAGGCGGCGATCAGCCAGGCACTGTTCTTCGACGCGGCGACCGTCCCGGCCTGAGCCCGTCAAAATTTCGAAAAAGCAACGCCAGCGAACCGATATCGGTTCGCTGGCGGTTGTTTCGGGGGCGGATGCTCCCTACCTTGATTTGTAACCATGATGCGCCATGATGGGCGTTCGGGTCGCGCGACGATGCGCGAGAAGGGGACTAGTCGTTGACCAACCAGGCCAAAGCAGAGGACGAGGGCGAGAAGAAGCCCGATCCGGTGCCGCTGCCGGACGACGAGTTCAAGGACCAGCTCGCGCAGGTCATTCCGCATCTGCGCGCCTTCGGTCGCTCGCTCTCGGGCAACCGCGATACCGCCGATGACCTCGTTCAGGAAACGCTCCTCAAGGCATGGGCGGCGCGCAAGCGCTTCCAGGCGGGCACCAACATGCGCGCCTGGACCTTCATCATCCTGCGCAACCTGTTCCTCAGCCAGATGCGCCGCGCGCGTTTCAAGGGCGAATGGGACGATGTGACCGCGGCCAAGATCCTCGCCGCGCCCGCTGCGCAGGACCGTCACGTCGAACTGGGCGACATGCAGCGCGCGCTGATGCAGCTGCCGCAGCCGCAGCGCGAGGCGCTGATCCTCGTCGGCGCGGGCGGTTTCGCCTATGAAGAAGCGGCGCAGATCTGCGGTTGCGCGGTCGGCACGATCAAGAGCCGGGTGGCACGCGGACGCGTGGCGCTGGAAAATCTTCTCAACGGCGAGGATCTCCCGCCGCGCAAGCAGCATGAGACCGACCCCGACCTGTCGGCGCTGCAGAATATCATGAGCCAGGTCGACGAACTCTCCAACGAGAATTGAGCCGCGCGCCCGAGTAGGCGAACGGGCGGTGATGAGCGAGCGAACGTCATCGAGCGCTCGCTTGTTCACCGTCGATGTTGTGGATTGTTGGGGCCGACCAATGCCGACCAGCGCGTCCTAATTCAGCTTGGCAAGGAGGAGGCGCATCTCTTCGGGCAACGGCTCGCACTTCACCGCGTCGAACGCACGGCACAAATGCGCCGTCACCGGATCGGTGGGTGTTGGAATCGTAACACGAATGGGATCGCGGTCGCGTTGCGACCGGTCGTTCGTGTCAGTCCTCGAAGCTTGGCTGCGATACATGCTTAAAGGGGTAACGCCCGAGTCGCTCATGCGTTGCATCCCCTGCGGATGGTCGTTTCACCGATGCGACCAATCGTGCAAGATGGCGACATGAATCGAGGCCGAAACGACCGCGACCACGCTTGGCAGCGCGCCGAGCGCCACGCGCCCTTCCTGCGCGCCGCCGCGCAGCGGCATCCCGCGATCCTCGACACGTTCCTGTCGGACGGCAGCGAGGCAGCGGTGGCGCAGGCCATGGCCATCGAGGAAGATGGCATCGGGCGCCAATTGCGCGCGCGGCGCGATGCGCTGGCGCTGGGCGTCGCGCTCGCCGACCTGTCGGGCGAATGGAAGTTGGAGCAGGTGACGCGCAGCCTGTCCGATTTCGCCGACATGGCCATCGACCGCGCCTTTGCCGCCGCGCTCCACAAGCGGGTCGAGGGCGCGCCGCTCGAAGGCATTACCGCCATCGCGCTGGGCAAATTGGGAAGCCGCGAACTCAACTATTCGTCCGACGTGGACCTCATCCTGCTCTACGATCCCGAACGATTGCCGCTCCCGCCGCGCCGCGAGGCGGGGGAAACGGCCGTGCGGATCGCGCGCGACTTCGTGTCGCTGATGCAGGAGCGCACGCCCGAGGGTTATGTCCAGCGGGTCGACCTCCGCCTCCGCCCCGCCAGCGAGGCGACCCCGATCGCGCTGCCCGTCGGCGCGGCCATCTCCCATTATGAGAGCGCCGCGCTGCCGTGGGAACGCGCCGCCTTCATCCGCGCGCGGGTCGCGGGCGGCGACCGCTTGCTCGGCCAGCATTTCCTCGACGCGATCCAGCCCTTCGTCTGGCGCCGCGCGGTCGACTTCGGCGTCATCGACGAGGTGCGCGGCATCGCGGGCCAAGTGCGCGACCATTATGCCAGCGGGCAGGCCTTCGGACCGGGCTATGATCTCAAGCGCGGGCGCGGCGGCATCCGCGAGATCGAATTTTTCGTCCAGTCGCACCAGATGATCTTCGGCGGGCGCGAACCGGCCTTGCGCGAGGGCGCGACACTGGATGCCATCGCGGCACTGGTCGCAGGCGGGCATTTCCAGTCCGACGATGCCGCCAGCCTCGGCCACGCCTATCGCGCGCTGCGCACCGCCGAACATCGCCTCCAGATGGTCGCCGACAAGCAGACCCACAGCATCCCCGCCGAACCCGAGGCGATCGACAATGTCGCCGCTTTGGACGGCGCCGCCTCGGGCACGGCATGGCTGGAGGCGCTCGAACCGCACACGCAAGCCGTCGCACCGCGCTTCGACGAGCTCGTCGCCGAACAGCAGGGGCGGCTGCCCGCCGAGCCGCGCGCATTGGCGGCACGGCTCGCCGATTTCGGGCTCGAGGATCCCGCCTCGGCGGCGCGGCTGATCGGCGGCTGGCGCGCGGGCAAGGCGCGCTCGCTGCGCTCGGCCAAGGCGCGCGCCGCGTTCGAAGCCATGCTGCCGACCATGCTCGAGGCCATCGGCGCGGGCCCCGATCCGGCGCACGCCTTCAACCGCTTCGCCGATATCGTCGAGCGGGTACCGAGCGCGATCAACTTCTATCGCTTGCTCGAAGCCAACCCCAAGCTGGCGCGATTGCTCGGGCGACTGCTCGCTTATTCGCCGACGCTGGCCCGGCAGTTGGCGCGCCGCCCCGTCCTGCTCGACGGCCTGCTCGATAAATCGGCCTTCGACCCGCCGCACTCGGCCGAGGCCTTCGGCGCCCGCATCACCGCGGCGATCGGCGGGCTCGACTATGACCAGGCGCTCGACCGGGCGCGCGGCCTTATCAACGAGAAACGCTTCGCCTTGGGCGTCCAGCTGATCGACGGCGAGGTCGACCCGCTCCAGGTCGCGCGCGGCTATGCCGAGGTCGCCGAGGGCGCGATCCATGCGCTGGCCGATCGCACGCGCGCCGAATTCGAGCTGGTCCATGGCCGCTTCGACGGCCTCGGGCTCGCCATCCTCGGGCTCGGGCGGCTCGGGGGCGAGGCGCTGACCCATGCCAGCGACCTCGACCTCGTCTTCCTTTATGACGCGCCGCAGGCGGGGCAGTCGGACGGGGCCCGCCCGCTAACACCCGCCGACTATTACAATCGCCTCGCGAACCGCATAGTGTCGGCGCTGTCGGTGCCGACCGCGGCAGGGCCCTTATACGATGTCGATACCCGCCTCAGGCCGCAGGGACTCGAGGGCGCGCTGGCGGTCAGCTTCGACGCTTTCCACGCCTATCAGCGCGGCGATGCGTGGACGTGGGAGCATATGGCGCTGACCCGCGCCCGCCCCGTCTATGGCCGGACAGGCGCGCTCGACCGGGTCGCCGAACTGCTCGGCGACATCTTCGGCATGGACCGCGATCCCGTCGGCACTGCGCGCGACGCCGCGATCATGCGCGCCGACATGGAGAAGCACAAACCGCCCACCGGGCCGCTCGACCTCAAGCTCGGTCCGGGCGGGCTGGTCGATCTGGAATTCGCCGTCCACGTCACGCAGCTCGTCAGCCGCGAGGGCCTGTCGCCGCGCCTCGGCGAAGCGGTGGCGGCGCTCATCGAGGCGGGGCTGGCGCCTCGAAGTCTGGCCGAGGATCACGACCTGCTCACCCGGATGCTCCTCCTGTTCCGCCTCGTCAGCCCCGACAGTTCATCGCCCTCGCGCCGCACCCGCGCATTGGTAGCCGAGCGGCTCGGCTTTGAAAATTGGGACGAGGCGGTTGCGGCGCACGACGCGGCCCGGCACAACATCGCCGACTATTGGAAAGAGGTGCGCGATGCTGGACAAGGGTGACAAGGCGCCGTCGTTGACGGTGAAGACGGGGACGGGCGAGATGATCGACCTCGCCCAGCCGCAGGGCAAGCTCGTCGTCTTCTTCTACCCCAAGGACAATACGCCGGGCTGCACCAAGGAAGCGATCGGCTTCTCAGAAAGCCTCGACGACTTCGCCGCCGCTGGTACCCGCGTCATCGGCGTTTCGCGCGATCCGATGGCGAGCCATGACCGCTTCACCCGGAAGCACGATCTCACCGTGCCCCTCGTCGCCGACGAGGATGGGGCCGTGTCCGATGCCTTCGGGACATGGGGCGAGAAGAAGAATTACGGGCGCACCTATATGGGCATGATCCGTTCGACCTTCCTCATCGGCGCGGACGGCACCATCCTCGAGGCGTGGAAGAATGTCCGCGTCGCGGGTCATGTCGACAAGGTCCTTGCGGCGGCCCGAGAAGCGTAGAACCACGCCTAGGACAAGGGCCGCCTTGCCCGATGCCAGCGCATTTGCCATATGCGCGCCAAGCTCTAGTTGAAGGACAAGTCTCGTGGCGGAATTTCGTCTTCCCAAGAACAGCCGTGTGAAGAAGGGCAAGGCCCATCCCGCGCAGGAAGGGACCAACACCAAGACGGTCAAGATCTACCGCTACGACCCCGAAACGGGCGAGAATCCGCGCTACGACACCTACGAGATCGACCTCGACAAGTGCGGGCCGATGGTTCTCGACGCGATCATCAAGATCAAGAATGAGATCGACCCCACGCTGACCTTCCGCCGCTCGTGCCGCGAGGGCATCTGCGGCTCGTGCGCGATGAACATGGACGGCAAGAACGGGCTCGCCTGCACTTCGGCGATCGAGGATTACAAGGGCACGCTGACGATCCACCCGCTGCCGCACATGGAAGTGGTCAAGGATCTCGTCGGCGACTTCACCCACTTCTACGCGCAGTACAGCTCGATCCAGCCTTGGCTGAAGTCGGAAACCCCCGAACCCTCGGGCCGCGAGCGCCAGCAGGCACCCGACGACCGCGCCAAGCTGGACGGCCTCTACGAATGCATCCTGTGCGCCTGCTGCTCGACTTCGTGCCCGAGCTACTGGTGGAACTCGGACCGCTTCCTCGGCCCGGCGATCCTCCTCCAGGCCTATCGCTGGATCGCCGACAGCCGCGACGAAGCCACCGGTGAGCGCCTCGACCAGCTCGAGGATCCCTATCGCCTCTATCGCTGCCACACGATCATGAACTGCGCCAACGCCTGCCCCAAGGGCCTCAACCCGGCCAAGGCGATCGCGGAAACGAAGAAGCTGATCGCCGAACGCGCGGCGTAATCTTACTCGTCGCCCCAGCGCAGGCTGGGGCCCATGTCATCGCGACACTTCGCCTCGATTTCGATCCCAGCCGCTGGGATGACGGCTAACTTGTGACGGCGTGAAGTGCGCGCTAGGCGAACCTCATGACGACCGAGGAAACCAAGAACGAGAATGGGGTGCGCGAGCATCCCGACCATCCCGGCTGGTATTGGTGGGGCGGGTGGAAGCAGCCCGACAGCTTTGCCGCGCAGATCGGGCTGATGCTGTTCAGGAAGGGCGAGGAGCCCGGTACGGGGCTGGTGCGCATGTTCCCCGAAGAACGGCACTTGAACCCCGGCGGCTCGGTCCATGGCGGCTGCATCATGACCTTCATCGACATGGCGATGTTCGCGGGCGGGTTCGCCGCCGGGATGGAGCGTGCGCATTACGTCACGCTCGACTGCCACACGCGCTTCATGGACCGCGCGCGGGCGGGCAAGCCATTGGACTGCCTCGTCCGCATCGAGCGTCAGACGCCGGGCGGCATCGTCTTCATGTCGGGGCTCGTCACGCAGGATGGGCGTCCCTGCTACAGCTACAACGGCACCGCCAAGCGCGTGCGCGATCCGCGAAAGAAAGCCGATGACGAGCGCTGAGGCCGGCCCCGTCGGCACGGCCTATGCGGCGGCGATCGAGGCGGGCGAAATTCGCCCCGACCCCGACCAGAGCCGCGCCGTCGACGCGCTCGACAAGTTCGCCGCCGACCTCGGCCGCACGAGGCGCGGCTTCCTCAGCCGGATGTTCGGGCGCGAGACCCCCGCGCCCTGCGGCGTCTACATGTGGGGTGGCGTCGGGCGCGGCAAGTCGATGCTGATGGACCTCGCCTTCGAGACCATCCCGATCCAGCGCAAGAAACGCTCGCACTTCGCGCCCTTCATGCTCGACGTGCACCAGCGATTGCGCCGCAAGCGCGACGAAGGGGTCGAGGACGCGCTGATCCGCGTCGCCGAGGATATTGCCGACGAGGCGCGCTTCCTCGCCTTCGATGAAATGATGGTCACCAACAGCGCCGATGCGATGATCATGAGCCGCCTCTTCACCGCGCTGATCGAGCGCGGGGTAGGGGTGGTGACCACGTCGAACCGGCCGCCGTCAGACCTCTACAAAGATGGTCTCAATCGCGAACTCTTCCTGCCCTTCATCAAGCTCATCGAGGCGCAGATGCGCGTCGTGCCCTTGAATGGCCCGACCGACTATCGCATCGGCCGCGTGAAGGGGATGCGGCTATGGCACAGCCCCCTGGGCCCTGCGGCAACGCAAGCCTTGAGCCATGCCTTCTTCGACCTCACCGGCCATGCCGAGACCGAACCCGAGAATGTCCCGTCGACCGAGCTCGACGTCGGCGGCGGGCGCAGCCTGTACGTGCCCAGGGCCCTTGGCGGCGTCGCAGTGTTAAGTTTCAAGCGCCTGTGCGGCGAGGCGCGCGGCAGCGCCGACTATCTCGCCATCGCGCGCAATTATCACACGGTGATCCTCGTCGGCGTCCCCGTCATGGGCCCCGACATGCGCAACGAGGCAGCGCGCTTCGTCAGCCTCGTCGATGCGCTCTACGAACATGGCGTGCGATTGCTGGTGGCGGCTGAGGCCGAACCCGCCGACCTCTACCCCAGCGGCGACGGCAGCTTCGAATTCGAGCGCACGGTCAGCCGGCTCGAGGAAATGCGCAGCGCCGACTATCTCGACGAAGGTCACCGCCCCGAGGGCCGCGAGGCATAATCTCCCGACGTCGCCCCAGCGCAGGCTGGGGCCTCTGCCAACCCGCTTGCACAACCTCGTCGACATGGGCCCCAGCCTGCGCTGGGGCGACGAAAAAGGGGAGCCGCGCTCTTCGCGCAGGCTCCCCTCATCCAATTCAGGCCTTCAATCCTTAGATCAGGCTCGCCACCGGCTCCGCCTTGTGCGCATGCGCCAGCGCGCCCCAGCCGATCGGCTGGATGGCATAGCGCAGGCCATGAGTGACGGGCGATTCCACTGCCTTGGCCAGCCCCGCCTCGACCATGTCGTCGAGCTTCTCGGTCACCTTGAAGCGCGGCATTTCGAGGTCGGCGGCGATGCCCGCTGCAGTGCGATAGTCGCGCACCGTCAGCGCCTTGAGGATCGCCTGGTCCTCATAGCCGAGCGACTGGACGAACAGCTGCTGCGCCTCCGACAGGTCGTTGGCGGCCTTCTTGTGCGCCTCGGCCTGCTTCTTGGCCGCGGCACCCTTGGCTTCCGAGCGCGGCTCGGCGGCGCGATCGTCGACATATTCGGCCAGCGCGCGATTGGTCGCCTGCGCTTCCTTCAGCTGGGTGCGCATCACGTCGACATCGTCCATGATGCGGCGCGAGGAGCTTTCGACGAAGAAGCGGCTCGAATAGCTGGCGACGAGGCCGAGCCCGAACAGGATCACGAGATTTTCGTAGATCGCGCCCCATTCCGCATCAAAAATCCCCGCGACGAGGTCGGAGCGCACGAGGCTCAGGAGCAGCGGCACCGAGCCGGCGGCGACGAGACCGACCATGACATAGGTGGCGAGCCCGTAGCGGCGCGCGCGGCGGTGCCCGGTGGCGCCCACTTCCTGGCCCGCCGGATGACCCATGAGCCAGGCGGCGACGCTGCCCAGAAGCGCGGCACCAAGGATGATGCCGGCAACGGCAATGACCTTATCCATGTTAAACTTTCCCCATTCCCCGGAATTTCAGTGGCTTACTGGCGTAAAGCCAAGGGGTGAAGGAATTCCAAATCGGACCGTCAGAGTCAAATGAGGGCCGCCCCGGCTGGGGCGACCCTCATGATCTCGTTAACCGCGCTTGCCCAAGCGCTTAGAGAATGGCGCGAAGCACTTCGCGGACCACCAGCGTGGTGGGGTCGACGCGGTAGATATAGTCGTTGTCGTAGATGTAGCGGCTGCGCGGATCGAGCTCGTAATGACGGCGCAGGTCGTAGGGAATGCGGTCATAGGCCGTATAGCCCGAGAAACTACGGTCGAACCGATAGCCCTGCTCGTAGCGCTTCTTGGCCTGGCCCGGGGGCAGGCAGCCGTTGTTCTTCTTCGCGAGGCCGGGCGGGCAGCCGGGCTGCGCATAAGCGATGCCATGCGCCATATGCTTGCCCCCGCCGGCATGGGCGGGCGGCTTGGCGGCGGACGGCGTGGCGGCAAAGGCGGCAACGCCGAGGGCGATCAGGGTCATGCGTGTTTTCATGAAGCTGTTTATAGCGGTTTTGCGCTGAATATCCGCTGTCCGAACGCTGCATTGCCGCCTCGTGCACGCCATTTGGTCGTGTCGTGGGATCGCTTTGTCGTAAACCCGCCGTCCAACGCGCTGACAGCCCGAAATCGTGCGCCCGATGGCGAGCCCGGTGCGGTCTCGGCGCAAAATCCGCAGCCGAAGGTTGATAGCGCCTGCGCGGCGGGCTAGGTGCGCGGGCAAGACCGAGTCCGCGCTTTCCAAGCGGACGCGACGCATGACATTTCGAAAGGACCCCCATGGCTCGCAAGAAGATCGCCCTTATCGGTTCCGGCATGATCGGCGGCACGCTCGCCCATCTCGCCGCCAAGAAGGAAATGGGCGACGTCGTCCTGTTCGACATCGCCGAAGGCCTGCCGCAGGGTAAGGCGCTGGACCTGTCGCAGTGCGGCCCCGTCGAGGGCTTCGATGCCAAGATCACGGGCACCAACGATTATGCCGATATCGCGGGCGCCGACGTGATCATCGTCACCGCCGGCGTGCCGCGCAAGCCCGGCATGAGCCGCGATGATCTCCTCGGCATCAACCTGAAGGTCATGAAGGCGGTCGGCGAGGGCATCAAGACCTACGCCCCCGACGCCTTCGTCATCTGCATCACCAACCCCTTGGACGCGATGGTCTGGGCGCTGCGCGAATTTTCGGGCCTGCCGCACAACAAGGTCGTCGGCATGGCCGGCGTCCTCGACAGCGCGCGCTTCGCCACCTTCCTCGCCTGGGAATTCGATGTCAGCGTGAAGGACGTCAACGCCTTCGTGCTCGGCGGCCACGGCGACACGATGGTGCCCGTGCTCTCCTATTCGACCATCAACGGCATCCCGGTGGCCGACATGGCCAAGATCAAGGGCGTCGATGAGGCGCGCCTCGACGAGATCGTCAAGCGCACCCGCGGCGGTGGCGGCGAGATCGTCGGCCTCTTGAAGACCGGTTCGGCCTATTACGCCCCGGCGACCAGCGCGATCGCGATGGCCGAAGCCTATCTCGGCGACCAGAAGCGCATCCTTCCCGTCGCCGCCTATGTCGAGGGCAAGTACGGCCTCGACGGCCTTTATGTGGGCGTGCCCGCGATGATCGGCGCGAACGGCATCGAGGACGTCATCGAGATCGAACTGTCGGACGAGGAAGCCTCGAACCTCAAGGTCTCGGTCGACGCGGTCGAGGAACTGGTCGGCGCCTGCAAGGCGATGGACGAAAGCCTCGCCTGAGGCTGCTTTCAGCGGCGCGAGCTTAAGGAATGGGCCGACGGATGGCCCGTGACACAGGAGTAGGGACGATGATGAAAGTTGCGTTTGGATCGATGGCGGCGCTGGCCGCGATGGCCGTGGCGAGCCCGGCAATGGCGGCGGACGAGCATCCGACCGCCCAGCAGGTCGCCGAATCGATCGCCGCCTGCCAGCTGATCACCGACACCGACTGGATCCACCTCGATCGGCTCGCCTCCTTGGGCTACGATCAGGCGCGTCGCCGCGCCGGCGGTCGTCGCTCGGGCGCGAGCGTCACCGGCCTCTACCAGAAGCGCGGCAACCCCAGTTCGATCATCACCATGCGTGACCAGTTGAAGGAAAAGAGCTGCGTCGTCTCGGCCAGCCTGCCCGATACTGCCGCTTATGGCGTGCTCGCGCAGGAACTGTCGGCGATCATCGGCATGCCCGTCGGCCAGGAAGGCTATAGCTATGTCTGGCAGCTCGACGATCATCGCCTCGTGGTCCAGCCCGAAGGCGAACAGGACGCGCCCTTCGCGCGCTTCACCATGACCAAGACGGGCGAGGACAATGTCCCCGCCGCCGTGGAACCGGCCGCCGAATGATCCTTGCCGCTCCTCTTCTCGCCGCGCTGATGGTCGCGCAGGATGATCCGATGGGTCGTGTCGGCCCTCTGGAGGACATCTATCAGAGCTATAACGACTGCTTCGCGGCGACGAGCGATGGGGTGCTGAACCCGGCGGCGCTGACCGATCTCGGCTGGCGCGAGGCAGAACAGTCGGGCGGGGCATCGGACGGCCCGTCCTTCTTTTCGCATAGCGATCGTGCGCCCCTGTTGCTGGTCAACGGGTCGGACAATGGCGGTGGCATCTGCGTCGTCATGGCCGCCTTTTCCGACGTGGCCTCGATCAACCAGTTCCTGTCCGCCTGGGGCGAAAATTTCCCCGCCTTCGAGGATGGACAGGTGAGCTTTTTCGCCGAGGGCCAGCCGATCCTCTTCAGGCTGGCCGGCACCCAGGACAAACCCCGCCTCAATCTCGTAGTTGGCACTGCGACGGAGACAAATGAATGAGCATTCTCGTCGACAAAAACACCAAGGTCATCACCCAGGGGATGACCGGTGACACCGGCACCTTCCACACCCAGCAGGCGATGGATTACGGCACCAACATGGTCGCCGGCGTCACCCCGGGCAAAGGCGGCATGACCCACCTCGGCTTGCCGGTCTACGACACCGTGCGCGAAGCGGCCGAGAAGACCGGCGCCGATGCGAGCGTCATCTACGTCCCGCCCCCCTTCGCGGCGGATTCGATCCTCGAGGCGATCGACGCGGAAATTCCGCTTATCGTCGCCATCACCGAAGGCATCCCGGTGCTCGACATGGTCAAGGTGAAGCGCGCCTTGGACGGCTCGAAGTCGCGCCTCATCGGCCCCAATTGCCCCGGCGTCCTCACCCCCGGCGAGTGCAAGATCGGCATCATGCCGGGCAAGATCTTCTCCAAGGGCTCGGTCGGCGTCGTCTCGCGCTCGGGCACGCTCACCTATGAGGCCGTGTTCCAGACCACCAACGAGGGCCTTGGCCAGACCACCGCGGTCGGCATCGGCGGCGATCCCGTCAACGGCACCAACTTCATCGACTGCCTCGAACTCTTCCTCGCCGACGATGCCACGACAAGCATCATCATGATCGGCGAAATCGGCGGCAGCGCCGAGGAAGAAGCCGCGCAGTTCCTCGCCGACGAGGCCAAGCGCGGTCGCAAGAAGCCCACCGTCGGCTTCATCGCCGGCCGCACCGCGCCTCCCGGGCGCCGCATGGGCCATGCCGGCGCGATCGTCTCGGGCGGCCAGGGCGGCGCCGAGGACAAGATCGCGGCGATGGAAGCGGCGGGCATCACCGTCTCGCCCTCGCCCAGCGAACTCGGCACCACCCTCAAGAAGGTGCTGCAGGGCTAAGGCCCCGCGCATCGCCGACAAAAAATGGCCCTCGCAGCGATGCGGGGGCCTTTTTTATGGCGCGAGGCAGGCGCTCGCGGCGGCCATGATGTCCTGCCGATCCTCCATCCAGCGATGGACATAGAGCGGGTGGTCGGTCGACAGGATCTCGAGCCCGACCCCGCCCAACCGCATATAGCCCGCGCCATTGCTGGGCGACCCCGTCCACGTGTCGAGCGAGCGATAGGTGGCGTAATTGGCGCTGATGTCGCGGCGGTCGAGCATGTTCCACAGCGGCGGGCGCGGCGCCTCCAGCCCGGTCCAGGCGGCGATGCGCTCATCGCTTATCCCGGCGGCATTGAGCGCGTCGAGATCGCTCTCCTCATCCACGCTCGCCGAGATCATGATGCTGTCGTGATGCGCCGCCACCACGCGCGCCTGCTCGAGATTATAGGTGATCACCAGCGCGAACTCCTCGGCATCGCGCGCATCGAGCCAGCGCAGCAGGCGGGGCAGGTCGACCCCGGGCTTGATATCGAGCTGGAGGATCGTGCGCCCCCGCGCCCAGTCGAGCACCTCTGCCAGCGTCGACAGGCCGAGCCCGCCATTGTCATAGGCGACCGACCCGAGCTCGGCGAGCGTATGATCGGCGATCCGCCCGCTGCCGTTGCTGTCCTCTTCCAGCGTCTCGTCATGATAGAGGACGTAATGCCCGTCGGCCGTTTCCTGCACGTCCACCTCGAACAGCATCGGCGCGGCCGCGCTATTATAGGCCAGCGTGGCGAGATGGTTCTCGGGATAGCCCTCCGCCGGGCCGCCGCGATGGGCGGCGAGGATGGTCGTCTCGCGATCCTGCAAACAGTCGAGAAAGCCGCCCAGACCGACCCGCGACAGGTCGAGCGCGAGCGCGGGTTCGGGCAGGTCGGCGGCGATGATGCGGGGCGCCGCATCATGCTGGCAGCCCGCGAGGCCAAGCAGCGCCACAGTGGCGAGGAGGGGGCGGTACATCATCTGCGAAGGCTAGGGCGCGACCCGCCCTTTTTCCAGTGGCAAAGGACGCGCGTCCTTCCTATGTCGCAATGCAGCAAGATGGGGCCACGGCGGGCCTAGCCAGCCGCCCTCCATCTGGTTAAAGCCGCTCGCGGTGCAACCGGGGGCGGTGCCGGGACGTAAGGACAAGGGGGCACGAACCCTCGAAGAAAAGGTGATCATGGACGCGATCTCGCCCGACGTGAAACAAGGCCCGAGCTGGGCCCGGCCCAATTGGCCGATCAGCGAACTCGACGATGCCAATCTGGGGCTCGATCCGGTCGAGGCCAATTTTGTCGAGCAGGCGAAGGAAGCCGCGCGGGCCTCGGGCGAATATGCCGAGAAGGACCTCATTCGCGTCGCCGACAATTCGATCCGCGCGATGATGCTCATCCGCACCTATCGCGTGCGCGGCCACCTTGCCGCGCGGCTCGATCCGCTCGGCCTGTCGCACCACGACTTCCCCAAGGAACTCAGCCCCGCGCACCACGGCTTCCCCGATCTTGACCAGGAAGTCTGGCTCGGCGGGGTGCTCGGCTTCGACCGCGCCACCATCCGCCAGATCGTCGGCGTGCTGCAGAACAACTACTGCGGCACCGTCGGCGTCGAATATATGCACATCAACGACCTCGATGAGCGCCGCTTCCTGCAGGAGCGCGTCGAGGGCAAGAATGCCGAGATCCATTTCACCCCCGAGGGCAAGACCGCGATCCTCGACAAGGTGATCGAGGGCGAGCAGTGGGAAAAATTCCTCGCCCGCAAATATGTCGGCACCAAGCGCTTCGGCCTCGACGGCGGCGAAAGCATGATCCCGGCGCTGGAAGCGATCATCAAATATGGCGGTCAGATGGGCGTCACCGAGATGACCATCGGCATGGCGCATCGCGGGCGATTGAACGTCCTCGCCAATGTCATGGGCAAGCCCTATCGCGCCATCTTCCACGAATTTGCGGGCGGCGCCTCCAACCCCGAGGATGTCGGCGGGTCGGGCGATGTGAAATATCACCTCGGCACCTCGTCCGATCGCAGCTTCGATGGCAATGACGTCCATTTGAGCCTCGTGCCCAACCCCTCGCACCTCGAGGCGGTCGACCCCGTCGTGCTCGGCAAGAGCCGCGCCATCATGACCATCCGCGGCGACAAGCATGGCAAGACCGTGCTGCCCATCCTGCTCCACGGCGATGCCGCTTTCGCAGGGCAGGGCGTGGTCGCCGAATGTCTGATGATGAGCGGGCTGCCGGGCTATGGCACCGGCGGTACCATCCATTTCGTCATCAACAACCAGGTCGGCTTTACCACCAGCCCGCAATTCGCGCGCTCCAGCCCCTATCCGTCCGACATCGCCAAATCGATTCAGGCGCCCATCCTGCACGTGAATGGCGATGATCCCGAGGCGGTCACCTGGGCCTGCAAGGTCGCGATCGAATTTCGTCAGACCTTCGGGCGCGACGTCGTCATCGACATGTGGTGCTATCGCCGCTTCGGCCATAATGAGGGCGATGAGCCGAGCTTCACCCAGCCGCTCATGTATGCCGAGATCCGCCAGCATCCGCCCATCTCCAAGGTCTATGCTGAACGGCTGATCGCCGAGAATGTCGTGTCGAAGGATTGGGTCGACCAGAAGGTCGCCGACTTCACCCGCCACCTCGAAGAGGAGTTCGAGGCGGGCAACCACTATGAACCGCAGCAGGCCGACTGGTTCGGCGGGCGCTGGTCCAAGCTCAAGATGCCCGATGAAAGTGTGTCGGGACGGCGCAACACCGATACCGCGATCGACGCCGACGCCTATGACAAGCTCACCGAGGTGCTGACCCACGTCCCCGCCGAACTGGACGTGCACAAGACGCTGACCCGCATCCTCAAGGCCAAGCACAAGGCGCTGGAGAGCGGCGAGGGCATCGACTGGGCGACCGGCGAAGCGCTCGCCTTCGGCAGCCTGCTGCTCGATGGCTATGGCATCCGCCTGTCGGGGCAGGACAGCGGCCGCGGCACCTTCTCGCAGCGCCACGCCGTCTGGGTCGATCAGAAAACCGGCGAGAAGTTCATCCCGCTGCGCGAGATGGAGGTGCCGGGCCCGCGCTTCGAAGTGCGCGACTCGCCCTTGTCCGAATATGGCGTGATGGGCTTCGAATATGGCTATTCGATCGCCGATCCGATGACGATGACGCTATGGGAAGCGCAGTTCGGCGACTTCGCCAATGGCGCGCAGATCATGATCGACCAGTTCATCGCTAGCGGCGAGGCCAAGTGGCTGCGCGCCTCGGGCCTCGTCCTGCTCCTGCCGCACGGCTATGAAGGGCAGGGGCCGGAGCATAGTAGCGCGCGCCTTGAACGCTTCCTCCAGCTGTGCGCCGAAGACAATATGCAGGTGTGCAACATCACAACGCCGGCCAATTATTTCCACGTCCTCAGGCGCCAGATGCGCCGCGACTTCAGGAAGCCGCTGGTCATCATGACGCCCAAGTCGCTGCTCCGGCACAAACGCGCGGTGTCGGCGCGCGAGGATTTCGTCGGCGAAGGCCACTTCTTCCGCATCCTGTCGGACCCCGACGGCGCGCCGAGCGACACGGTCAGGAAGGTCGTCCTCTGTTCGGGCAAGGTCGCTTACGACCTCATGGACAAACGCGACGAGGCGGGGGTGACCGACACGCAGATCATCCGCATCGAGCAGCTCTATCCCTTCCCGATCGAGCCGCTCATCAAGCGCCTGTCGGAAATGCCGCAGCTGGAAAGCCTGATCTGGTGCCAGGAAGAGCCGCGCAACCAGGGCAGCTGGCTGCTGGTCCACGAACTGCTCGAACGCTGCCTCGACGAGGCGGGCAAGACGGGCATGCGACCGCGCTATGCGGGACGCGATGCGGCGGCCTCGCCCGCCACCGGCCTCGCCAAGCGCCACGCCGCGCAGCAGGCCGCCTTGATCGAAGACGCGCTCGGGCTCTAAGGGTCCCGGGCAGGACATAGACGAAGAAGAGAGACACGTTTCCATGGCGACCGACGTCACCGTCCCCACGCTGGGCGAATCGATTACCGAAGCCACTGTCGGCGAATGGCTGAAACAGCCGGGCGACCCGGTCGAGCAGGACGAGCCGATCGTCAGCCTCGAGACCGACAAGGTCTCGGTCGACGTGCCGAGCCCGGTCGCGGGCGTGCTCGAAAGCCAGGCGTTCGGCGCGGGAGACACGGTCGAGGTCGGCCAGGTCATCGCCACCGTGGGCGAAGGCTCGGGCGCGGTCGCCGATGCCCCCAGGCCGGCGGGCGACGCGCAGTCCTCCGAAGGCCCCGACGCGATCACCGAGAACAATAGCGTGATCGAGCAGGGCAAGACCGACGAACAGGCGCTGCAAAGCGACCTCACCCTCTCGCCCGCCGTGCGCCGCGCGGTGCTCGAACATGGCGTCGACCCCTCCAGGATCACCGGCACCGGCAAGGACGGGCGCATCACCAAGGACGACGTCCTCGCCGCCGCCAAGGACAAGAGCGCCGAGCCCGCTGCCAAGGCGGCTGCGGCATCGGGCGGCCAGGCTTCGGCCCCGACCAGCGTCACCGTCTCGGGCGAACGCCGCGAGGAACGCGTCAAGATGAGCC
The DNA here is from genome assembly GCF_026157085.1 of Sphingomicrobium arenosum. NCBI lineage: Bacteria > Pseudomonadati > Pseudomonadota > Alphaproteobacteria > Sphingomonadales > Sphingomicrobiaceae > Sphingomicrobium > Sphingomicrobium arenosum. The sequence continues at coordinate 1,501,040 of NZ_JANPVN010000001.1, read as the reverse complement.
GCCTTCGCCAGACCATCGCCAAGCGGCTGAAGGACGCGCAGAACACCGCCGCGCTGCTCACCACCTTCAACGACGTCGACATGTCGGCGGTGATGGAAGCGCGTTCGAAGTACAAGGACCACTTCGCCAAGAAGCACGGCATCCGCCTCGGCTTCATGAGCTTCTTCATCAAGGCCGTCAGCCTCGCCGCCAAGGACGTGCCCGCGGTCAACGCGCGCATCGAGGGCGACGAGATCATCTATCACGACTATCTCGACGTCTCGGTCGCGGTCTCGGCGCCCAAGGGCCTCGTCGTCCCCGTCATCCGCTCGGCCGACCAGATGAGCTTTGCCCAGATCGAGCAGGCCATCGCCGATTATGGCAAGCGCGCCAAGGAAGGCACGCTCGGCATGGAAGACATGGCGGGCGGCACCTTCACCATCTCGAACGGCGGCGTGTTCGGCTCGCTCCTGTCGACCCCGATCATCAACCCGCCCCAGTCGGCGGTGCTCGGCATGCACCGCATCGAGGAGCGCCCGATCGCGGTGAACGGCGAAGTCGTCATCAAGCCGATGATGTATCTCGCGCTCAGCTACGATCACCGCCTGATCGACGGCCGCGAGGCAGTGACCTTCCTCGTCCGCATCAAGGAAGCATTGGAAGATCCGACCCGCCTGCTGATCGACCTTTAAGGTCGTTCGTCACACGGTACGAAAAAGGGGCGTCGGACGGTCGGTCCGGCGCCCCTTTCGCTTTTGCGCTGAAGAGCTAGCGAGCGATCGCCGCCCGCGCCAGTTCGAGCGCCCTGTCCAGCGCCTCTTCGGCGGGCACCGCCACATCGGGCGTCACCCCCACATCCTGCCAATTCGCCCCGGTCAGCGGATGCTCGGAGCGCCATTCGGGCAGGTCGAGCGCGAAATGGTCGCTGACCTTGCGATATTCGAACGGGTGCGCGCCGCCGCCGGTGACCTCGCCGATGATGGTCGCACGGCCGAGCGCCCGCAGGCTGTAGGCCAGCGCTTCGGCGGCCGAAAAGGTGCGCTTGGACGTCAGCACATAGAGCGGCTTGTCCTCGCCGAAGCGGCGACCCGGCACCCAGTCGGGGACGCTCTCATGCGTCCAGCTGTCGGTGGCGCGATGATAGGTCGACATGGCGGGCGAGCCGGGCTTCACCAGATAGCCGAGGATGAGGTTCACCGTCTCCGCCCCGCCGCCATTCTTGCGCAGATCGATGATCAGCGCATCGCCCTGCGCCACCGTCACCATCGCCGCCGAGATCACCTCCGCGCCCATCGCGGGCGGCGGAAAGACGCGCAGGTCGAACAGCATGATATTGTCCTCGAGCCGCTCGATCTTCTCGACGCCGTGATTGACCCCGGCGCCATACCATTCTTCCATATCGTCGTTGAGCGCGAGGTCCTCGCCCGGCTGCTCCTCGGGCTCGGGGATCACGGCCTCGCTGTAGGACAGCCCGAGATGCCCATCCCCGCTCTGCGCGCGCAGCCAGTCGGTCACCGCTGCGGCGAACGCCTCACCCTCGTTGTGGGCGGCGAATTGCTCACGCGAGGCGCGCAACCCCGCCGCGAGCGCGGCGCCCTTGTCGGCATAGGTATAGCGCTCTTCGAGCAGGATCGCTGCCTGATCGAGCGCCTCGATGCGCTCGGCCTGGCTGATCGGGGCGGCGCAGGCCGGGGCGGCGAGCAGGCTCGCGAGGGCCAGCACGGGCAGGAAAAGTGTCTTCATCGGGCATGTCCTTCGGGGTAGGAGAGTTCGCGTTCGATACGCGCAGCGAAATCGTCGGTCCGCAGGGCATCGAGGGTCTTGGCAATCGCGCCCGACAGGTCGACGCCGGTCTCGGCTTCGAGCTTCTCGGCAGCGCGCCGGGTGGCGGCGAAAACGGGGGCGATGTCGGCGGCCAGCAGGCGGCCCTTGTCCGACAGGGTGACGACATGGCGCCGCCCGTCGCTGTTGCGCACCGGGGCGACAAGACCCTTTTCGAGCATCTTGGCGATCGTCTGCGTCATCGCGGGCTGGCTCACGCCCGCAGTCTCGGCAAGCATGGAGACCGGTGCCTCGCCCGCTTCCTCCAGATGCCGCAACACGACATAGAAGCGCGGGCGAAAATCCACGCCATGTGCATCATAGACGCGCTGCACCGCCCCATCGAGCGCATGGATCAGCGCGCGCAACGCGGTGCCCAGTCCCACATCAACAGGTGTCATCTCCGAAATCGCCTTTGCATAAGTGCCTATATAATGGCTTATGCTAATGCGGCTCCAAAACTGGGGTCGTCAAGCAAGTTTTCGACGAACGGCGGCAGACAATGCGGAAGACCGAACGCGCGGCGTGGGGCTAGGCCGCGATGCGCGGCCCCTCCTGCGCGGCGCGCACCGCCATCAGCGCGGCGCCGCCGTGCATGACGGCATCGGTCTGCGACAGCGTCCACACCGGTGTCTGGAGCAGGAGGCGCTGGAACTGGCGGCGCTTGGTGAAAATGCCCTCGAAGGCGATCTTGGCGCTGCCGGTCGTTAGCTGGCTGGCGCGCGGGCCGGTCAGCATAACGCCGCTCCATGATCCATGGATGTGGATGAGGTTGGCGAGGAAGCGGCCGAACCATTCGCCGAGCATCCGGTCGCGCTCCATGTCGCGCATCTCGGGGAAGGCCTTCCAGCATTCATCATTGCGATCGGTGGTGAGCATGCGCTCCCAGCTGGTCTGCGTGAACTCGCCGCGGCGCAGTTCGGCAAGCTTGAGTTCGCGCTCGCTCTGCGGCGCGAAATCACCGTGCCCGGCCTCGGTTTCCATCACGCGCTGATAGCCGTCGCGGTCGACATCCACGATCGAGGCACCGACGCCGTCACCAACGAACAGCATGCTCATACGCCCCGGCGACTTGAAGTCGGGGGCGGGCTTGGTGCCGCGCACGGTGGCGGCGCGGCTAGTGCTTGCCTGCGCGGCCCAGGCCATGGCGACGACATCGTTGATGACGCGCACCTTGGTGCCAAACAGGCTGGTCAGCCCCGAACGCGTGATGGTCCAATTGGCGCGCGACAGGCTGATCATCTCGCCCGATGCCGCGCCCGCGATAACGAGCAGCGGCTCGAGCTTGGTCAGATCCTTGCCCGCCTCGCGCGCATAGGTCTGGAGGACGTCGGTGAAGGTCGGCTTACCCTCGGGCGACACGACATGGACCGGGCCCAGCACGGGGCGCGCGGCGGGCACGACCTCGCTGAAACGAATGCCTTCGGAGGCGCTCGTATCGATGATGAGCCAATTACGCTGATCCATATTCTATCCCTTTATCGTCACCCCTGTCCGGGAAAAGGCATAGGCCCCAAAGGGTTAAGAGATCGCTCACAATGCATCCCCGCCGACGGGCTTTCGTCACGCTCGGTTGCGCTCGCCGCCAAAAGTCCTATGTGGGCGGCATTCTTTTTTTCATTGCACGACGAGCAGGTGAACATGGCTGACTTTGATTATGACGTCCTCGTGATCGGTGCGGGTCCGGGCGGTTATGTGGCGGCGATCCGCGCCGCGCAGCTGGGCCTCAAGACGGCCTGTGCCGAAAGCCGCGAGACCTTGGGCGGCACCTGCCTCAATGTCGGCTGCATCCCGTCGAAAGCGCTGCTCCACGCGTCCGAACTCTATGAGGAAGCCACCGCGGGCCATCTCGCCAAGTTCGGCATCGATCTCCAGGGCACCAGCCTCAACCTCGACCAGATGATGGCCGAGAAGACCAAGGCCGTGGGCGAACTGACCGGCGGCATCGAATTCCTGTTCAAGAAGAACAAGGTCGACTGGCTCAAGGGCCACGCCACCTTCACCGGCAAGAACAGCGTCGAGGTGAATGGCAAGAGCGTCACCGCCAAGGACATCGTCATCGCGACCGGGTCGAGCGTGATGCCGCTCCCCGGCGTCGAGGTCGACAATGACAAGGGGATCGTCGTCGATTCGACCGGCGCATTGAAGCTCCCCAAGGTGCCCGAAAAGATGGTCGTCATCGGCGGCGGCGTCATCGGGCTCGAACTGGGCAGCGTCTGGCGCCGTCTCGGCGCCGAGGTCACGGTGATCGAATATCTGCCGCAGATCCTCCCCGGCATGGACGAGGAAATCCGCAAGGAAGCCAACAAGGTCTTCAAGAAACAGGGCTTCAACTACAAGCTCGGCACAAAGGTCACCGGCTGCGAAGTGAAGGGCGACAAGGCCATCTTGTCGATGGAGCCTGCCAAGGGCGGCGACACGGAGACGATGGAAGTCGATGCCGTGCTCGTCTCGATCGGACGCAAGGCCAATACCGACAGGCTCGGGCTCGATGCGATCGGCCTCACGACCAACGAGCGCGGCCAGATCGAGACCGACCATGATTTCGCCACCAGCGTCGATGGCGTCTGGGCGATCGGCGACGTCGTCCCGGGCCCGATGCTCGCGCATAAGGCCGAAGACGAAGGCATTGCCGTGGCCGAGAATATCGCGGGCGAGGTCGGCATCGTGAACCACGACCTCATCCCCAGCGTCGTCTACACCATGCCCGAGATCGCGGGCGTCGGCCTCACCGAGGAACAGGCCAAGGAACAGGGCTACACCGTCAAGGTCGGCAAGTTCCCCTTCATGGCCAACAGCCGCGCCAAAACCAACCGCGACACCGACGGGCTCGTCAAGGTCATCGCCGATGCCAATAGCGACCGCGTGCTCGGCGTGTGGATCATCTCGAGCCTCGCCGGCACCATGATCGCGCAGGTCACGCAGGCGATGGAATTCGGCGCCACCTCCGAGGACATCGCCTACACCTGCCACGCCCACCCGACCCATTCGGAAGCGATCAAGGAAGCCGCGATGGCGGTGCAGGGCAAGCCGATCCACATCTAGGCGCGAGCAACGTCATTGCCTTGACCGTCGCCCCAGCGCAGGCTGGGGCCCATGCCGTGTCGCCTGTTCTCGGCGACATGGATCCCGGCCTATGCTGGGATGACGACAGGGCATAAGAACGGGGGGAATTGATGGCGAACATGCGCAAGACCTTGCGGCGCTGGCACCTGTGGACCGGCTGGCTGGTCGGCGTGCCGATCCTCTTCTGGACGCTGTCGGGCTTCTTCATGGTCCTGAAGCCGATCGAGGAAGTGCGCGGCTCGCATCTCCTCAAGGGCGAGGACGCCGTGCGCCTCGCCGCCGCGCCGCGCCTGCCCGAGGGCATCGAGGCGGTGCCTCTGTCGGGCATCAGTCTCGAACCCCGCGCCCGCGGCCCCGTCTGGGTCATCCCTTTGTCGGGCATGGTCCGCGTCGCCGATCCCATGAGCGGCGACTGGCTACAGCCGTGGAACGCCGCCGAGGCGGTCGCCGAGGTCGAGGCCCGCCACGTCGGCGGCTTTGAACTGGCGAATGTGACGCTCACCGATGCGCAGGACCCGCCGCTCGACTGGCGCCGCCCGACCGCGGCCTGGGCGGTCGAGGACAAGGACGGCACCCGCTTCTACGTCGAACAGGCCACGGGCCGCATCGGCGCGGTCCGCACCGGCTGGTGGCGCGCCTTCGACTTCATGTGGGGCCTCCACATCATGGACCTCCAGACGCGCGAGGACATCAACAACAACTGGCTGCGCATCTTCGCCGCGCTGGCGACGCTCGCGACGCTCATGGCGCTGGTGCTGCTCCCGCTCGCGACCCGCCGCAAGACCCGCCGCAACGCCTAGTCGAACAAGACCCGAGCCAGCCACGATCGCGTCGCCGCCGTCTCGGCGGCCTGCGGCGGCGTCACCGGCGCGCACTCGAGGCAACGCGCCTGGATCGTCGGCCCGGCGAGCAACTCCTCCAGCGTCGACACCGCGCGCAGCATCAGCGCGTCGGGCCGCCCCGCGATCCGCGCGAAGGCGTCGGGCGCGGGCGCTTCTTCATTGGCGCCGCCGAACATGTCGGCGAGCTTGGCCGAGAAGCTCAATTCCCGCGCAATCCAATGCACGCTCGGCTCGCCCTCGATCCCCGCTTCGGCAGCGGCGAGCGCGATGGCGTCGTCCAAGCCGCCATATTGGTCGACCAGCCCCAGCTGCCGCGCCGTGCCGCCGTCCCACACGCGCCCTTCGGCGATGGTCGCGACCCGCTCGACCGGAAGCCCGCGCGCCTCGGCGACGATGGCGAGGAACTTGGCATAGGTGCTCTCGACTCCCGCCTGGAACAGCGTGTCTGCCGCCTCCGAGGGCCCCGCGAGCAGATCGGGCTCACCCGACAGCGGCGTGGTGCGCACGCCATCGACCCCGATGCCGAGCTTGTCGAGGCTGCCCTCGAAGCTCGGCAGCACCGCGAACACGCCGATCGAGCCCGTCAGCGTCGAAGTCGGCGCGACGATCTTGTCGGCCGCCGTGGCGACCCAATAGCCGCCGCTCGCCGCATAGGTGCCGAAGCTGGCGATGACCGGAATATCCTGCTCGGCCTTCAGGTCGAGGATCGCGTTGCGGATGCGTTCGGACGCCAGCGCCGAGCCGCCGGGGCTGTCGATGCGCACGACCAGCGCCTTGTAATCGCGTTCCTTGGCGCGTTCGAGCGCGTCGACGAGGCTCTCGCCCGCCGCGGTGCCCGGATCGGCGCTGCCATCGACGATATTGCCCGCCACGGTGACGATGGCGATCTCGCCGCCCTTCTCGCGCGGCGTCTCGAGCGCGATATAATCGGCCAGCTCGATGCGCTTGAAACCGCCCGGTGCGTCATCATCGGCGCCGCCCAGTTCGGCGAGCCGCGCTTCCCATTCGCGGCGGCTCGACAGCTGGTCGACGAGCCCCAGTTCGACCGCGCGCGCGGCAAGGTCGCTCGACCCGGCAAAGGCGCTCACCGGATCGTCCATGACGAGGTCGAGCTGCGCGGCAGGGCGCGCGGCCTTGACGTCGTCGCGCCACTGTTCGCCCAGCGCCTCGACCAACGCACGCATATTCTCGCGCGCAGGCTCGGACATCGACCGCTCGGTAAAGGGTTCGACCGCCGCCTTGTAAGTGCCGACCTTGTAGACATTGGCGGTCACGCCGAGACGCTCGAGCAGTTCGGCGAAATAGAGCTGGCTGCCGCCCGGTCCCGCGAGCGCCACCGCGCCCATCGGGTTCAAATGCACTTCGTCGGCATGGGCGGCCAGTTGGTAGCTGTCGCCGACATAGCCGGTGGCAAAGGCCGTGACCGTCTTGCCCTCGGCCCGAATCGCGTCGAGCGCCTCGCCGATTTCCTCCATCGCCGGCTGGCCGCCGCCCATGAAGCCGTCGAGGTCGAGCGCCACCGCCGCGACGCGATCATCCTCCTTGGCCGCCTTCAGCGCGGCGAGCACGTCGGGCAGCGCCCATTCGCGGATCGCGGGCTGGCCCGCCAGCTCGGCGAAAGGATCGGCAGGCTGCGCTTCCTCGACCACCGAACCGTCGAGATCGACCAGCAGGACGCCGTCGCCGAGCACCGGATCGGGCGACGCGCGCAGTGCGACATAGAGCAGCCCGAAGAAGAGCAGCATGAAGATGAGCACCAGCAAATCCTTGATGCCGACCAGCAGTTTCCAGAGCGAACGGGCGAAACTCACGTGCAAATCTCCCAGGAGCTTTTGCGGACTACCTTAGGCCGGGCGGCGCGCGCGCTCCACCTTTATTCTCTGGCCTTATTCGCTGGACGCCGCCGCGGCTCGCGGCTAGCCGCTCAGATCATGTCCGCCGTTCCCGTCACCCCGACAGCGCATCCGTGGCGCCATGAACTGAAGGCCACGCTGCGGCTCGCCTGGCCGCTCATTCTGTCGAACCTCACCATGGCCTCGATCAACGCGACCGACGTGTGGCTGATGGGGCAGGTGGGGCCAAAGGCGATCGCGGGCGTGGCGCTGGCGGTGAACCTCTATTTCGCCTTCTCGCTCGTCGCGCTGGGCCTCGTCACCGCCGCCTCGCCGATGATGGCGAGCGCGCTGGGCCGAAAGCTGAAGAGCGTGACCGACGTGCGGCGCAGCTTTCGCCAGTCGGTATGGCTTGTCTTCACCTATGTCCTGCCCTTCTGGCTCGTCATGTGGAATGCGCAAGGCATCATCATCGCACTGGGGCAGGATCCCGAGCTGGCGGCCATCGCCCAGACCTTCCTGCGCGGCTATATGTGGTCGCTCTTTCCCTTCCTCTTCTTCAACACATTGAGGAATTTCGTTGCCGCGCTCGAGCGCCCGGGCTGGGTGCTGGTGATGAGCGTGGCGGGCGTGCTCCTCAATGCCTTCTTCGGCTACGGCCTCATCTTCGGCGCCTTCGGCCTGCCCGAACTGGGCGTGCTCGGCGGCGGCATCGCGGGGACCATCACCTGGTCGATCCTCGCCGCGATGCTCAGCCTCGTGGTCGTGCGCGACCGCCAGTTTCGCCGTTTCCACCTGTTCGGGCGCTTCTGGAAAGCCGATTGGCCGCGCTATCGCGAAATGTGGCGCCTCGGCCTGCCCATCGGCCTCGCGCTGGGGTTCGAGGGCGGAGTTTTTTCGGCCGCCGCCTATCTCATGGGCCTCATCGGCGAACAGGAACTGGCGGCGCATTCGGTCGCGCTCCAGATCGCCGCTTTGTCCTTCATGGTCCCCTGGGGGATCAGCCAGGCGACGACCGTGCGCACCGGCATCATGTATGGGCGGCAGGACCATGACGGCATCGGCCGCGCCGGCTGGACCGGCTGGGCGCTGGCGGTCGGCTTCATGGGGATGATGGCGATCGTCCTGCTGACCTTCCCGCGCGAGCTCATCACCATCTTCCTCGAGGACAGCGCCGAAAACGCGCCGGTCATCGCCTTGGGCGTCGCCTATCTCGGTGTCGCCGCCATCTTCCAGCTGGTCGACGGGGCGCAGGTCGCGGGCGCAGGCGCGCTGCGCGGCATCCACGACACCAAGGTGCCGATGATCTACACCTTCCTCGGCTATTGGGTGATCGGTATCGGCGTCGGCGTCTGGCTCGCCTTCACCCAGGGCTGGGACGGCATCGGCATCTGGACCGGCCTCGCCATCGGCCTCGCCATCGTCGCCGTGCTCATGGCCTGGCGCTGGTCGCGCCGCGAGGCGTTGGGGCTGACCCGGGACGACCCGAGCAAAAAAATCTCCGCCTGACCCGTTGACGTGTTGGAAAGCGCATCCCAGATGCGTGTTCGATGCTGGCACTCTTCTTGTAGGAGTGCCAGCTGCCTATGAGATCAACAACCAGGAAAGTGAGAGGAAACCATGGGTTTCAAACCGCTTCACGACCGTGTCCTCGTCCGCCGTGTCGAGGCCGATGAAAAGACCGCCGGCGGGATCATCATCCCCGACAGCGCAAAGGAAAAGCCGCAGGAAGGCGAAGTCGTCGCCGTCGGCTCGGGGCTGAAGACCGAGGACGGCAAGGTGACGCCGCTGGACGTCAAGGCCGGCGACAAGATCCTGTTCGGCAAATGGTCGGGCACCGAGGTCAAGATCGACGGTGAAGACCTCATCATCATGAAGGAAAGCGACATCCTCGGGATCGTCAGCTGATTCCGGATTGGGAAAGGGCGGTGACCACCGTCAACTTTCTCAACTTCCCCCTTCGTAGAAATCCTATTTGAAGAAAGGCAATCACATGGCTGCCAAAGACGTGAAATTCGGGCGTGACGCTCGTGAACGCATCCTCAAGGGCGTCGACATTCTCGCCGACGCCGTGAAAGTGACGCTCGGCCCCAAGGGTCGCAACGTCGTCATCGAAAAGAGCTTCGGCGCGCCGCGCATCACCAAGGACGGTGTCTCGGTCGCCAAGGAAATCGAGCTCAAGGACAAGTTCGAGAACATGGGCGCGCAGATGCTGCGCGAAGTGGCCTCGAAGACCAACGACCTCGCCGGTGACGGCACCACCACCGCGACCGTGCTGGCGCAGTCGATCGTGCGCGAAGGCATGAAGTCGGTCGCCGCGGGCATGAATCCGATGGATCTCAAGCGCGGCATCGACCTCGCGGTCACCAAGGTCGTCGAAGACCTCAAGGGCCGTTCCAAGCCGGTTTCGGGCAGCGAAGAAGTCGCGCAGGTCGGCATCATCTCGGCCAATGGCGATCGTGAAGTCGGCGAGAAGATCGCCGAAGCGATGGACAAGGTCGGCAAGGAAGGCGTGATCACCGTCGAGGAAGCCAAGGGCCTCGAGTTCGAACTCGACGTCGTCGAAGGCATGCAGTTCGACCGTGGCTACCTGTCGCCCTACTTCATCACCGATCCCGAGAAGATGCAGGTCGAACTGAACGACCCCTACATCCTCATCCACGAGAAGAAGCTCTCGAACCTGCAGGCGATGCTCCCGATCCTCGAAGCGGCCGTCCAGTCGGGTCGTCCGCTCCTGATCATCGCGGAAGACATCGAAGGCGAAGCGCTCGCGACCCTCGTCGTCAACAAGCTGCGCGGCGGCCTCAAGGTCGCGGCCGTCAAGGCGCCGGGCTTCGGTGATCGTCGCAAGGCGATGCTCGAAGACATCGCCATCCTGACGGGCGGCGAGATGATCTCGGAAGACCTCGGCATCAAGCTCGAGAACGTGAACCTCAACATGCTCGGCACCGCCAAGCGCGTCACCATCGACAAGGACAACACGACCATCGTCGACGGCGCGGGTGCCAAGGACGCGATCGACGCGCGTACCGGCGCGATCCGCCAGCAGATTGAGAATACCACCAGCGACTATGACCGCGAGAAGCTCCAGGAGCGCCTCGCCAAGCTCGCCGGCGGCGTTGCCGTGATCAAGGTCGGCGGTGCCACCGAGGTCGAAGTGAAGGAGCGCAAGGATCGCGTCGACGACGCGCTGCATGCGACCCGCGCCGCCGTTGAAGAAGGCATCGTCCCGGGCGGCGGTACCGCGCTGCTCTACGCCACCAAGGCCCTCGACGGCCTCTCGGGCGCCAATGACGACCAGACCCGCGGTATCGACATCATCCGTCGCGCGCTGCAGGCGCCGGTTCGTCAGATTGCCTCGAATGCGGGCTTCGACGGCGCCGTCGTCGCGGGCAAGCTGATCGACGGCAATGACGAGACGCTGGGCTTCAACGCTGCCAACGACACCTACGAGAACCTCGTCTCGGCCGGTGTCGTCGACCCCACCAAGGTCGTGCGCACCGCGCTGCAGGACGCCGCCTCGGTCGCGGGCCTGCTGATCACCACCGAAGCCACCGTCGCCGACCTGCCGAGCGACGACAAGGCCGGTGGCGGCATGCCCGGTGGCATGGGCGGCATGGGCGGCATGGGCGGCATGGACTTCTAAGTCCTCCCGCCGACTGCTCAGTCGGAAGAATATGGGTCGGGTGCTTCGGCATCCGGCCCTTTTTCTTTTGGCGCGCGCACCGTCGGATCGGCCGCCTCCGCCGCATCGAGTCGCTCCTCGATCGAAGCAAGCCGCTCGCTCGCCCGCTCGTCGGGACGCGGCGGCGCCTCGTCCTTCGTGCCGCAGCCAGCAAGGCTCAGGCAGATGGCGAGGGGAAGAGTACGGATCATGGCGGCCATGATAGCGCAAATCCACGGCTTGCGAAGGTAAAGAGATTGGCAAGGCATTGCTGCTAGCAGCGAGGTATGGATGCGCTCGATCTTCTTTTCCTGACAGGCACGGTGGTCGGTATCGCGACGCTCGCCTGGATGGGGTTCGGGCAACTCCTCGCCAAGGCACGGCGGCGGGTGTTGCCGATGGTCGTGCGCGAGCAATGGACCGACGCCGAATATCGCGCTTGGTCGAAGCGGATCGATTCTGCCGATGCAATGGCCGGTAGCCATGGTTTGGCCTGGCAGGCGCAACAGGAATTGAAGCGCCTCACCGACAATGCGGCGCGGCTGGGCGCCAATATCACCAGCTGGCGCGCGATCGAGCGCGATCTCGTCCGACAGGCCAGCGAGATGGAGGCCGATGCGGCCAATGCGCTGGCGGCGGGCGAGGAGGAGCGCGCGCGCGGCCTCGTCACCGAACGGCGCAGCCTCGATCGGCGCCACGACGCGCTGCGCGAGGATATCGCCAAGGGCGAAGAAACCTTGTCCGCCCTGTGCCGCGAGATCGAAGCGCTCGAAGGACGGATCGGCGATGATTTTCGCCGCGAGGTGCTGGCGCAGGCGCGGATCGCTAGCGCGCGCGACACGATCCGGGCACGACAGCTCGTCCACGGCACGCTTGCCGAGGCAGCGATGGCGAAGGCCGAGGCGCGCGAGCGTGCAGCGAGGCTCGCCGAAGCGCAGGTGGAAGCGCTCGATCTGGGCGCGGGGTGCGATTTGGAGGCGCTCGAAGTCGAGCGTGACCTCGACCGGCTGCGGGCCCCGCGCGACGAGGCCTAGCAACCCGCAAAAGAAAAGGGCCGCCCGGCGAACCGGACGACCCTGATCTCACCCGAAGGTGGAAGGCAGCCAATTACTCGGCAGCGGCTTCCGCTTCGGTTTCGCCTTCGACGGCAGCTTCGACTTCGGTCGCAGTTTCGTCGGCTTCGGCGGCCATTTCTTCCATGGCAGCTTCGGTGGCTTCGCCAGCGGCTTCAGCGTCCGCTTCCATGGCTTCACCGGTGTTTTCGATGCCGGTTTCCGCGGCTTCGTCGGTCTGCGCTTCGCAAGCGGCGAGGCCGAGGCCGAGGACCGCAGCGGTCAGAGCAATCTTCTTCATAACGTATTCCCATTCCTTGTTAGCGTGCCCGCTCGTCGCGCGCACAAGGCACGACCCGCGCCTATTTCTAGGGCGGGCCTGCAACGAGACTTAATTGGTTCGGAAGACGGGTGCAACGATCTTTTCACATATCGGGTTCCCGGGGGCGGTGAATTTCTCACTTGAAGAAGATAAAGGTTTCTTTATGTCTTTAAGTCATGAGCCAAGCAATGGACATATTGGCACTTTTCCAAGCCCTCGCCGATGAGAGCCGCTTGCGCATCTGCAGGCTCCTCACCGAGATGGAGTTGACGGTCGGCGAGATCGCGCAGGCGCTCGGCCAATCGCAGCCGCGCGTGTCGCGTCATTTGCGAATCCTCGACGAGGCGGGAATCGTCGCGCGTCGCAAGGAAGGGGCGTGGACCTTCGTCACGCTGCGGCTCGAGGAAGGCTCGCCGGTGCGGCAGCTTCTCGACGCCGCCGATGGCGATATCGCCCGCGCCATCGCCGCCGACGCCAAGCGATTGGAAGCGATCCGCATCGAGCGTGCCGAGACCGCGAGCCGCTGGTTCAACGCGCGCGCGGAGCAATGGGGACTGTTGAGCAAGCTCCACGCGCCCGAGGAGAAGATCGAGGCGGCCATGGTGAAGGCGCTGAAAGGGCGCCCGCTCGGGCGGCTGGTCGATGTCGGCACTGGCACCGGGCGTATGCTCGAACTGTTTTCGCCGGGCGCGGCCGAAGCGATCGGCATCGATCGCTCGCCCGACATGCTGCGCATCGCGCGGGTTCGCCTCGAGGCGGCGGGTGACGACGTGCAGGCGAGCCTGCGGCAGGGCGACATGTTCGCGCTGCCGCTGAGCGACGGCGCCGCCGACACGGTTATCCTCCACCAGGTGCTGCATTTCGCGCACCAGCCGCGCGCCGCGATCGACGAGGCCGCGCGGGTGCTGGGGCCGGGGGGGCGGCTCGTGCTGGTCGATTTCGAGGCGCATGGCCGCGAGGAATTGCGCCGGGACCACGGCCATCAGCGATTGGGTTTTTCGGATGAAGGGATCGAACAGATGTTGAGCTTCGCGGGACTTGCGCCGCGCGCGCCGGTCAAGGTCGAAGGCGGCGAACTGACGGTCACGATCTGGACTGCCGATCGGCCCGCAAAGAAGCGGAGGGCGGCATGACCGACACCACCGCCGATGCCCCCCCGCCGCTGTTCGAACGCCCCGCGGGCGACATCGATGTCAGCTTCGAATTCTTCCCGCCCAAGACCGAGAAGATGAACGAGAAACTGTGGGACGCGGTCGAGAAGCTCGAACCGCTTGCCCCGCGTTTCGTCTCGGTCACCTATGGCGCTGGCGGCTCGACGCGAGAACGTACGCACCAGACGGTCAAGCGCATCGTCGAGGAAACGAGCCTCACTCCCGCCGCGCACCTCACCTGCGTCGGCGCGAGCCGCGCGGAAGTGCAGGGCATCGCGCGCGACTATTGGGAGGCGGGCGTGCGCCATATCGTCGCGCTGCGCGGCGATGCGCCCGAGGGCGAGGCCTTCGCGCCGCACCCGGACGGCTATGCCAATGCCGCCGAGCTGGTCGCGGGGCTGAAAGAGGTCGCCGATTTCGACCTGTCGGTCGCCGCCTATCCCGAATGCCATCCCGAGGCGCTGAGCTTCGAGAAGGATCTCGACCATCTCCTGCGAAAGATCGACGCCGGGGCGACCCGCGCGATCAGCCAGTTCTTCTTCGACCCCGCGCCCTTCTTCCGGCTACGCGACGCGCTCGCCGCGCGCGGGCGCGAGATCGAATTGGTGCCGGGCATCCTGCCGGTCTCGAACGTCGCGCAGACGCGCAAGTTCGCGGGGCTTTGCGGCGCGCAGATCCCGGGGTGGATGGAGCGCCGCTTCGACGGGCTCGACGACAATCCGCAGGCGCGCGAACTGGTCGCCGCGACCATCGCCGCCGAACTGTGCGGCCAGCTCTATGCTGGCGGCGTTCGCCATTTCCACTTCTACACTCTCAACCGCGCGAACCTGTCCTATGCGATCTGTCGCCTGTTGGGGGTCCAGCCAGGACCGATCCCCGAATGAGCAAGGCCGACGAACTGAGGGCGCTCAGCCGCACCCGCGTGCTGGTGAAGGACGGCGCCTATGGCACCGCCATCCAGGCACTGGGGCTCGGCGAAACGCAATTTCGTGGGTGTGTCGCGCTGGAACGCGAGCAACGCGGCAACAACGACCTGTTGAACCTCACCCAGCCCGAGGCGATCGAGACGATTTGCACCGCTTATGCGCAGGCCGGGGCGCATGTGCTCGCGACCAACAGCTTCAACGCCAATGCGATCAGCCAGGCCGATTATGGCGCCGCGCATCTCGTCCACGACATCAATGTCGAGGGCGCGCGGATCGTGCGCGCGGTGGCGGACCGCTTCGCCACTCCCGAGGCACCGCGTTTCGTCGCGGGCGCGGTGGGGCCGACCAACAAGACGCTGTCGCTGTCGCCCGACGTCGCCGACCCCGGCTATCGCGAGGTCGGCTTCGATGAAGTGGTGCAGGTCTATGAAGGCCAGGTGCGCAGCCTTGCCGAGGGCGGGGTGGATTTCATCCTCATCGAAACCGTCTTCGACACGCTGAATGCCAAGGCGGGCATCATGGCGGTCAGGAATGTCGAGCGCGAATTGGGCCGCGACCTGCCGATCATGCTGTCGATGACGCTGACCGACCTGTCGGGCCGCAACCTGTCGGGCCATACGGTCGAGGCCTTCTGGGCCAGCGTGCGCCACGCCCGCCCGCTCACCATCGGCCTCAACTGCTCCTTCGGCGCCGAAGCGCTGCGCCCGCATTTGAAGGTGTTGAGCGCTGAGGCCGATACGCTCGTCATGGCCTATCCCAATGCGGGGCTGCCCAACGATCTCGGCCAATATGACGAGGGGCCGGGCGAAACCCGCGCGCAGGTCGCCGAATGGCTGGACGAAGGGCTCGTCGATGTGGTCGGCGGCTGCTGTGGCACCACGCCCGCGCATATCGCCGAGATCGCCAGCGCGGTCGCAGGCGCCGCGCCGCGCCAGCTTGCCGCGCCCCAGGATTCCATGCTGCTCGCCGGGCTCGAACCGCTCGAGGTGCGCGCATGAGCGTGGATGCCAGCCGCTTCGTGATGATCGGCGAGCGGACCAATGTCACCGGCTCCGCGCGCTTCAAGAAACTCATCCTGTCAGGCGATTACGAGGCCGCCGTCGAGGTCGCGCGCCAACAGGTCGAAAATGGCGCGATGGTCGTCGACGTCAACATGGACGAGGCGCTCTTGGACGGCGCCGAGGCGATGGCGACTTTTTTGAAGCGCATCACCGCCGAGCCCGACATCGCCCGCGTGCCCGTCATGGTCGACAGCTCCAAATGGTCGGTGATCGAGGCAGGGCTCCAATGCGTTTCGGGCAAGCCCATCGTCAACTCGATCAGCCTGAAGGAAGGGGAAGCGGAATTTCTGCGCCTCGCCGCCAAGGTGCGCGATTATGGGGCCGCCGTCGTGGTCATGGCCTTTGACGAGACGGGCCAGGCCGACACCAAGGCGCGCAAGGTCGAGATCTGCAAGCGCGCCTACGACCTGCTCGTCGCCAACGACTTTCCCGCGCATGACATCATCTTCGACCCCAATATCTTCGCGGTGGCGACGGGGATCGACGAGCATCGCCGCTATGGCGTCGACTTCATCGAGGCAGTGCGCGAGATCAAGGCCGGGTGTCCTGAAGTGCAAATCTCGGGCGGGCTGTCGAACCTCAGCTTCTCCTTTCGCGGCAACGAGACGGTGCGCCGCGCGCTGCACAGCGTCTTTCTCTACCACGCCATCCCGGCGGGGCTGTCGATGGCGATCGTCAATGCGGGGCAATTGGACGTCTATGACGAGATCGACCCCGAATTGCGCGACGCCTGCGAGGATGTGCTGTTCGACCGCGACGAGGGGGCCACCGACCGGCTGATCGAGCTGGCGCAGAGTTATCAGGGGCAGGGGGCGAAGGCTTCGGCCAAGGACGACAGCTGGCGCGAACTGCCCGTCGAGGCGCGGCTCGAACATGCGCTGGTCAAGGGGCTCGACGCGCAGATCGAGGCTGATGTCGAGGAGGCGCGGCAGCAGGCGGCCCGGGCGCTCGACGTCATCGAAGGCCCGCTGATGGACGGCATGAACCGCGTCGGCGACCTGTTCGGCTCGGGCAAGATGTTCCTGCCCCAGGTCGTGAAATCGGCGCGCGTCATGAAAAAGGCGGTGGCGGTGCTGCTGCCCCATATCGAGGCCGAGAATGCAGGCGGCCAGCGCGCGGCCAAGGGTCGAATTCTGCTCGCCACCGTGAAGGGCGACGTCCACGATATCGGCAAGAATATCGTCGGCGTCGTGCTCCAGTGCAACGGGTACGAGATCGTCGACCTCGGCGTGATGGTCGGCTGGCCCGACATCCTCGCCGCGGCCAGACGCCACGAATGCGACATCATTGGCCTGTCGGGCCTCATCACGCCTAGCCTCGATGAAATGGTCCATAATGCCAGCGAGATGGAGCGCGAGGGGCTGGACCTGCCGCTGCTCATCGGCGGGGCGACGACCAGCCGGGTACATACCGCGCTCAAGATCGCGCCCGCTTATTCGGGGCCGGTCATCCATGTGAACGACGCGAGCCGCGCGGTCGGCGTGGCCGCCAGGCTCATGGGCGAGGAGCGCGCGTCCTATGCCGCCGAGGTGGCGGACGATTATGCCAAGGTGCGCGCCGGGCGCGAGGGCAAGGGCAAGGGCGCCATCGCTACCCTCGCCGCTGCGCGCGCCAACGGTTTCACCCTCGATCCCGAGGGCGTGGCGCACGCGCCCGCCAGCCTCGAACGTCATCAATGGGACGCCTGGGACCTCGCCGACCTGCGCGAGGCGATCGACTGGACGCCCTTCTTCCGTGCCTGGGAATTGCACGGCAATTATCCCGCGATTCTCGAGGATGCAGTCGTCGGCGAGGCGGCGCGCGCGCTCTTCGCCGATGCACAGGCGATGCTCGACGACATCGTCGCGGGCCAATGGCTCACCGCGCGCGGCGTCGCGCAGCTGTGGCCAGCGCGCCGCGACGGCGATGACATCATCGCGGGCGACACCCGCCTGCCGATGCTGCGCCAGCAGGTGAAGAAGCGCGAGGGTCGCCCCAACATGTGCCTCGCCGATTTCATCGCCGACAAGGACGATCATGTCGGCGGCTTCGCGGTCGCCATCCATGGCGCCGAAGAGCGCGCCAAGGTCTATGAGGCCGCAGGCGACGATTATCGCGCGATCCTCCTGAAATCGCTCGCCGACCGCTTCGCCGAGGCCTTCGCCGAACGGCTGCACCAGCATGTCCGCACCCGCCAATGGGGCTATGCCGCCGGCGAGCAATGCTCGAACGACGAGCTCATCGCCGAGCGTTATCGCGGCATCCGCCCCGCGCCCGGCTACCCCGCCTGTCCCGACCATGGGCTGAAACCGATCCTGTTCGACCTCTTGGGCGGCAACCCTGCCGGGATCAGCCTGACCGAGAGCATGGCGATGTGGCCCGCGAGCGCAGTCTCGGGCTTCTATTTCGGCCATCGCGACGCCGCCTATTTCGGCGTGGCGCGGGTCGGGCGCGACCAGCTCGAGGACTATGCGACGCGATGCGGCATCGACCTCGATACCGCCAAAAAGCGGTTGTCGCCCAATCTCGACGAAGAGGCAGCGGCAGGCTAGGGCGGGTGGCGTGATCCAGCGCCTACTCCTCAGCCTCGCCCTGCTCCTTTCCGCGCTCCCCGCGAGCGCGCAGACGAGCACGCATCTCACCCCCCGGCTCGAGGTCGAGGGCGGGATCGTCGAGGACAAGGTCGAGGCGGCGATCGTCTTCGAATCCGAGCCCGGCTGGCACGGCTATTGGAAGAACCCCGGCGATGCTGGCCTGCCCTTCACGGTCGAATGGGACGTGCCCGAGGGCGTCACCATGGGGCCGATCCGTTTCCCCACTCCGATGCGCTACGAGGCGGCCGGGCTGACCAGCTACGTCTATCGCGGCGAACATGCCTTCCTCACCGAAATCCGCGTGACGGGCGATGCGCCGATGAGTTTCACCGTCGAGGGCGAGGCGACGTGGCTCGCCTGCACCGACAAGGTTTGCGTGCCCGAACGCGGGCGCTTTGCCACCGTCGTCGGTCGCGGCCGCCCGCGCGCCGAGCCCGACGCGGATTTCGCGCGTTGGCGCAGCGCCCTGCCGCGCCCGCTGGCGGGCGATGCCTTCTACGAGCCGAGCCGGTCCATGCTCGGCATCGCCGTGCCCATTCCCGCCGACCTCGCGCTCGGCAGCCCCGACCTGTTCATCGCGCAGAACCGGATCATCGACACGGCGGTCGAGCCCGTCTTCCGCCGCGAGGGCGACCAGCTGATCGCCGAACTCGCACTGCACCCGCGCGCCGACCCCGCCAAGCTGCCCGAGACCATCGAAGGGGTCGTCAAGCTCGGTAGCGGCCAGGGCCTCGAATTCACCGCGCGTCCCGGCGATGTGCCGACGGGCGGGTCGCCGCTCGCCGATACCAGTGCCGCCGCGATCCTCGCCGCCATGCTCGGTGCGCTGGTCGGCGGGCTCATCCTCAACCTCATGCCCTGCGTCTTTCCCGTGCTCACCATGAAGGCGCTGCACCTCGCGCGGAGCGGCACCGACGAGACGCGCGCGCGACGCGATGCGCTCGGCTATACGCTGGGCGCGGTCGCAGGCACTGCCGCGCTCGGCGTCATGCTCCTCTTCCTGCGCGCGGGCGGCGATGCGGTCGGCTGGGCCTTCCAGCTGCAGGATCCGCGCACCATCTTCCTCCTGCTGCTGCTCGCGGCGGCCATCACCTTGAACCTCATCGGCCTGTTCGAACTTCCCGTCGTGGCGGGCGAGGTCGAGGCGCGCAGCTCGATCGGCACCGGCGCGCTCGCCGCCTTCGTCGCCACCCCCTGCGCCGGCCCCTTCCTCGGCACCGCGCTCGGCACCGCGCTGATTTTGCCGCCCGCCGCTGCGCTCGGCATTTTCGCGATGCTCGGGCTGGGGCTCGCGCTGCCCTTCCTCGCCATCGGTTTCGTGCCCGCCTTGCGCAACCGCCTGCCGCGCCCGGGGCCGTGGATGGACCGGTTGAAGCGCTATCTCGCCATTCCGATGGCGGCCACGGTCGCGGCCTGCCTGTGGCTCCTGTGGCGGCTCGCAGGCCCCATCGGCCTGACCAGCGGCATGGTCGCGCTGGGGCTGATGATCGGTCTCTTCGGATTGCTCGGGCGACGCCTCGGCCTGCTGCGCTATGCCGTCGGCGGAAGCGTCCTCATCGCGGTCCTCGGCCTCTTCGCGCTACCCTCGGAGCCCGTCCAGCGCACGCAGGCGGTGGCCGGCGCCACCAGCTGGTCGCCCCAGCGCGTCGCGGCGGCGAGCGGCGCCGGGCGCCCGGTGTTCGTCTATTTCACCGCCGACTGGTGCCTCACCTGCAAGGCCAACGAAAAGATCGCCATCGACCGCGACGACGTGCGCGAGGCGTTCGAGGCCGCCGATGTCGCCGTCTATGTCGCCGACTGGACCGACGGCAATGACAGCATCACCCGCTTCCTCGAGAAACGCGGGCGCGCGGCAGTGCCGGTCTACCTTTGGTATGCGCCGGGCGCGACGGTGCCCGAGGAACTGCCGCAGATCCTCACCCCCGGCATGCTCGTCGAGCGCGCCGAAGCGGCCAAAGAGGAGGCCGCGACCTAGGGCGCGACCCAGACCGCCTCGCCGTCGACATAGGTGGCGATGACCTCAGTGTCGGCGATGGCCTGCGGCGACACCGCCGAGATGTCGCGATCGACGATGATGAAATCGGCATGCGCGCCGGGCTGAAGGCTGCCGAAGCGCCCGTCGGCCATCCCCGCATAGGCCGCCCAGCCGGTGAAGCCTGCCAGCGCCTGCCCCAGCGTCAGCGCCTCCTGCGCGCGCCAGCCGCCGCGCGGCGACCCTTGCGCATCCTCGCGGGTCACCGCGACCTTCAAGCCGACGAAGGGGTTGGGATGCTCGACCGGGACGTCCGAGCCGAGCGCGAGCCGCGTGCCCGCATCGAGCAGGCTCTTCCACGCATAGGCCCCGCCGAGGCGATCCATCCCGAGCCGCTTTTCCGCCATCTGCCAGTCCGAGGTCTGGTGCACCGGCTGCATCGAGGCGATGATCCCGGCGGCGGACAGGCGGGGGAGGTCGGCGGGGTCGAGGATCTGGACATGCTCGATGCGGTGGCGCGCCTCGTGGCCGCTACCCAGTTCCTCGAAGATTGAGATCACCTCGGCATTGGCGGCATCGCCGATGGCGTGGATGGCGAGTTGGAAGCCGCGCTCGGCGGCCCAGCCTGCTTGTTCGCGCAATTGCTCGCCCGACATGACGGGCAGGCCGCGATTGCCATGATCGTCCTCGTAATCGGCCTTCAACAGCGCGCCGCGCGACCCCAGCGCACCGTCCGAATAGAGCTTGATGCCCCCCATGCGCAGCCGATCGTCATAAAGCCACGGCGTCGGCCCCGTCCCCGCGATGGCGGCGGCGGGTGCGCTTGCCGCCGCATAGCTCATGATCCGAACATTCAGCGCATCGGCATCGCCCGCGCGGCGAAAGGCGTGCCAGTCGGCAATGCTCGTGCCCATGTCGGCGATGGCGGTGATGCCCTGGCTGAGCAGGAAGTCCTGCGCGGCGATCAGCGCGGCGTCCATCCGCGCCGCATCGGGGGCGGGGATATGCACATTGACCAGCGCCTCGGCGGCATCGACGAACACGCCGGTCGCTTGGCCAGCCTCATCGCGCAGGACCGCGCCGCCATCGGGATCGGCGGTCTCGGCAGTGATGCCCGCAAGGCGCATGGCCGCGCTGTTGCCGACGGCGGCATGGCCATCGACGCGGCCGAGCCAGACGGGCCGGTCCGCCACCACCGCGTCGAGATCGGCGGCGCTGGGCAGGCGTCCATCGCTGAACAATTCCTGGTTCCAGCCGCGCCCGGTGATCCACGGCAAATCGGGATGCGCGGCGGCATGGGCGGCCACCCGCTGCTGGAGCTCCTCGATCGAGGCGGTACCGGTGAGGTCGAGCTCGGTGTCGAGCGCGGCGAGACCGAGCCCCATGACATGGCCATGCGCATCGATCAGGCCGGGCAGCACATGCGCTCCTTGAAGGTCGACCATTTCGTCCACCGCCGAGGGCAGCGCGCCGCCCGGCTCGACAAGCGCCACGATGCGCCCGTCATCGTCGACGATCATCCCGGCAAAACGCTGGAGCTCGCCCGACGCGCTGGCATGGAGCCCATCGAGATTGTGATAGAGCGTGTCGGCCTGCGCGGGCGCGGCGAGGAGGGCGGTGGCGGCGGTGCTCGCCGCGAGGAGGATCATGCGGGTCATGCCCTCTCGCATAGCATTGTCTGGGCCGGGGGAAAGGGCTAGGCGGCTTGGCCATGGAGAAGGATATCACTGTCGAGGACGTGCGCGCCGCCGCCGCACGGATCGAGGGCCATGTCGTGAAAACGCCGATGGCCAAGTCGCGCACGCTGAGCGAGATCATCGGGACCGAGGTCTGGCTCAAGTTCGAGAATTACCAGTTCACCGCCGCCTACAAGGAGCGCGGCGCCCTGAACAAGCTGTGCCAGCTGACCGATGCCGAAAAGAAACGCGGCGTGATCGCGGCGAGCGCCGGCAACCATGCCCAGGCGGTCGCCTATCACGGCGCACGATTGGGCATTCCCGTCACCATCGTGATGCCGCGCCCCACCCCGACCATCAAGGTCGAGCAGACCGAGGGCCATGGCGCCAATGTCGTGCTCGAAGGCAAGGTGTTCGATGATGCCTATGCCCATGCCCAGATGCTCGCCGACGAGAAAGGCTATGTCTTCGTCCACCCCTTCGATGATCCCGACGTGATCGCCGGGCAGGGGACAGTGGGCCTCGAGATGCTGGCCAAGGTGCCCGACCTCGACGTGCTGGTCGTGCCGATCGGCGGCGGCGGGCTGATGAGCGGCATCGCGATTGCCGCCAAGGACCACAATCCCGACATCGAGATCGTCGGCGTCGAGGCCGCCATGTTCCCCGCGATGAAGAACATCATCGAGGGCAAGAAGAGCGTGATGGGCGGCGACACGCTGGCCGAGGGCATCGCGGTCAAGGAGCCGGGCAGGATCACGCGGGCGATCATCCGAGACCTCGTCGATCGCATCGAACTGGTCGAGGAAGCGGCGATCGAACATGCCGTCGCGCTGCTCGTCGGGATCGAGAAGACCGTGGTCGAGGGGGCAGGGGCCGCGGGCCTCGCGCACCTCCTCGCCGAGCCGGGGCGCTACGAAGGCAAGAAGGTCGGCACCGTCCTGTGCGGCGGCAATATCGACCCGCACCTCCTCTCCAACGTTCTCGTGCGCGAGCTGGTGCGCTGCGGCCGTATCGCGAGGCTCAAGATCGAGGCGGAGGATCGCCCCGGCGCGCTCGCCGCCATCACCCGCACCTTCCACGAATGCGGGGTCAATATCATCGAGACCAACCACCACCGCGTCTTCACCGCACTACCCGCCAAGGACACGTTGATCGAGGTCGAATGCGAGGCGCGCGACGCCGCCGCGATCGACAATCTCATCGACAAGTTGACCGAGGGCGGATTCAAGGTCCGGCGCGAGGCGGTGCTGTAAAAATGCCGCCTCTCACCGTCAAAAATGGCGATTAACTAAGAAGCGTGTCGAAGCGGCACATTTTGATTCACTCTTGGGCACCGCGCGTCGTGCAAAAACGTTGCAGACCTGTTAACTTCCTTCCACATCATTTCGGTAAGGATAAGACGCAGGAGGCCCGGGGTGAGCGCACCATTTCGCTTTCCCAAATTTTTCGTCACCAACCCTGCACCCTGCCCCTATCTGCCGGGCAAGGTGGAGCGGAAGGTGTTCACCGAACTGTCGGGTCGCAACGCCGCCGAATTGAACGAGGCGCTGGGGCGGATCGGCTTTCGCCGCTCGCAATCGGTCGCCTATCGCCCGAGCTGCGCCGACTGCAACGCCTGCGTCTCGGTCCGCGTGCGCACCGAGGATTTCGCGCCCAGCCGCACCCATCGCCGCCTGATGCGCCAGCATGCCGACTTGGACGTCACCGCCTGCAAGCCGTGGACCACCGCCGAGCAATATGAGCTGCTCGCCCGCTATCTCACCGATCGCCACCCCGGTGGCGGCATGGCCGAGATGGACGAGCAGGATTATGCCGACATGGTCGAGCAGACGCCGGTGCGCACCTATGTCATCGAATATCGCGAACCTGCCGACGAATATGGCCGCCCGGGCAAGCTCGTCGGCTCCTGCCTGTCGGACCAGCAGTCGGACGGCCTGTCGATGATCTACAGCTTCTTCGACACCGCCGAGGATGCGCGCAAGGGGCTCGGCACCTACATCATCCTCGACCATATCCTGCGCGCCCAGCGCGCCGGCCTGCCCTACGTCTATCTCGGCTATTGGGTCGAGGGCTCGGACCGCATGGCCTACAAGACCCGCTTCAAGCCGATGGAGCGGTTGGGTCGCGACGGCTGGCGCCCGATGGAGGAAAGCCTGACGGTCGACTATGCCGATCGCGGCAAGCCGCTGCCCGCCCGCACTCGCTCGGACAAGGTGCTCCCCGTCAAATAGGCGCTTAGAGCGTTGTTAACCCGAAACGTCTATCCCGCAGGTTGACGCAGCGGGAGAGCTCCCATTCGCCATGACCGGATCGACGCGGATCGCGCCGCCACGACGAGCCTCGCCGAACTGCTGGGGGCGTTCAGCCATGCGCTCGACCTGACCGAAGGGCAGCCCGCCGGGCACAGCCTGCGCTGTGCCTGCACCGCCGCCTGGCTCGGCATGTCGCTCGGGCTGTCGGCGCCCGCGCGTCGCCGGCTCCATTATGCCGTCCTCCTCAAGGATCTCGGCTGTTCGAGTAATGCGGCTCGCATCGCCGAGCTGTATGCTACCGACGATCGCGGCTTCAAGGCGAGCTGGAAGACCATCCCCGAAGGTCTCCCCGCGACGCTCAAATTCGTCTTCGCCAAGACGGGCGAGGGGGCGGGGCTTCGCACCAAGATCGGCCGCATCGCCCATATCCTCAAGAACGGCGATGCGGTCGCGCAGGAAATGATCGAGACCCGTTGCACCCGCGGCGCCGAGATCGCGCGGATGCTGCGCTTCGACGAGGGCGTGGCGGCGGGGGTCTTCAGCCTCGATGAACATTTCGACGGATCGGGACGCCCCGAGGGGCTCGCTGGCGATGCCATCCCGCTCGAGGCGCGCGTCGCGCTGCTCGCGCAGGTTGCCGACGTCTTCCACCAGGTCGGCGGGCGCGACGCCGCGCGCGCCGAAGTCGCCCGCCGCGCCGGCAGCTGGCTCGACCCGCAGCTCGCCGCCTGCTTCCAGATGGTGAGCAGTGACGAGGGCTTCTGGCGCGACTATGAAAGCCCCGCGATCGACGCCGTCGTGGCGCGGCTCGCCCCGCCCGAGGAAGAGGTCGGCGTCGACGAGGACTATCTCGACGCCATCGCGGCCGCCTTCGGCGCGGTGGTCGATGCCAAGAGCCCCTTCACCGGCGGCCATTCGGGGCGCGTTGCCTCCTATGCCGACGCGATGAGCGGAGCGATGCAGGTCGACCCCGCGCGCCGCCGCTGGCTGCACCGCGCCGCATTGCTCCACGACATCGGCAAGCTGGGCGTGTCGAGCCGCCTCCTCGAAAAACCGGGAAAGCTGGCCGAAGAGGAATGGGCCGAGATGCGCGATCACGCTCGACACACGCGCGATGTGCTGGCGCGCATCGGCTGCATGGCCGACATGGCCGATGTCGCCGCGGCGCATCATGAAAGGCTCGACGGCACCGGCTATCCCTTGGGGCTTGAAGCGCGCGAGATCACGCTCGAAACGCGCATCATCACCGCCTGCGACTTCTACGACGCGCTCACCGCCGACCGCCCCTATCGCGCCGCCATGTCCCGCGAGGACGCACTCGCGATCATCGAGCGCGACATCGGCAAGGCGGTCGACGGCGACTGCTACGACGCACTGGTCGCGGCAACGCGCTAGTCGCGTGGGGGCTGGGGCGGGTCGACCGCGATGGGCGCGGGCGAACCGTCACGGCGCCATTGCGCCCTGCGGCGCTCCTTGCGCTTCTCGTCGAGCTCGTCACAGGCCGCCGCCAGTGCGTCCATGTCGAGTGCCCCCGTCGGCACGTCGAGCGGGACCAGCATGCAATCCGCAGGAAAGTACAGAATATCGCCGCCCGAGCGGCGCTCGATCAGGGTCGCGCGCAGCTTGCGGCGCCCTTTCGGCGGTGCCGCGGCGCGGACGCGTTCGAGCATGCTGGGGTCGACCAGGGCGGCCGCCATTGCGAGGAGGTGCGGCACCTCGTCCGAAGGATCGAGATCGACCAGCGCCGCGCGATACGGCGTGCCGCCTATCTCGACCACCACTTCCTCCTCGATGCTGGCCTTCGCCTCGCCCAGTTGTTCAACCGTCCACGGCCCGACCGAATATCCCTCGCGCGGCAAGGCGCAGCCCTGTCCGATCCCGATACCGCCGAGCAGCGCCTGTTCGTCCAGCACCATCTCGGCCCCGAGCGAGACGCCGTCGATCATGACATGGCAGACGGCCTCTCCGATCTCGAGCCGTGGTTCATGGTCGTAAGCGGGGTGCTGGCCGAATTGATCGTCGGCAAGGATGAAATAATGCCGCTTGCCGTCCACCTCCGCCATCACCGGGAAGTGATAGTCGCCAAAGTCGAAGGCGGTGAGCGTGACGTCGGGACCGAGCGTCGCGCGTGCTGCCGCCTCGACGGCCTCGCGCCCGCCCCGGTAGGGGCTGGCCAATTTGGTCGCGAGGTCGATGCGCGCAAAGGCACTGCCGGGATGGCCGGGGATGGCGGTCATGCCATCGGGGACGGCCGCCGCGCCCGAGCAGGCGGCAAGGGCGGCGGCGGCAAGAAGTGAGGCCAGTCGTGTCATGAGACCAGCCTTAGCAATTGGCGAGCGCTCGGCAACTCTTGACCCCGGCCGACGTCGCGGGCAGAGGCGCGCGCTTTCGATGGAGCGACGGAGGAGGGCGCGATGAGCCGGACCTTTCGCTGGGCAAGCCCGGCGGACGATATATTGCTGGGCGAGATCATGCACGACGCCGTGCGCAACGGGCGCAGCCACTATAGCGAGGCGCAGCGCGCCGCCTGGGTGCCCGCCCCGCGAAAAGGTCCCGAATGGAGCCAGCGGCTCGCCGCGCAGGACGTGCTCATCGCCGAGGATGAAAGCGAGGCGCTGGGCTTCATGAGCCTCGAACGTGACAGCGGTTATCTCGACTTCGCCTATATCCGACCCGCCGCGCAGGGCACGGGCCTGTTCCGCGAGCTACTGACCCGCATCCTCGCGCGCGGCCGGGCGCGCGGGTTCGAGAAGATCACGGTGCACGCCAGCCTGATGGCCCAGCCCGCCTTCGCCGCCTGCGGCTTCGAGGTGACGCAGGAGGAAGAGGTCAGCATCGCCGACCAGCGCTTTCGCCGCTTCGCGATGGAGCGGGTGCTTTAGCCACGAAAAAAGGCGGCGGCGCTCTCCCCAGCGCCGCCGCCTCTTTTGCCCGCTCGCTCTCGAGCGTAACTGTTTTACGCGGCCGCTTCGCCCGCCGCCTTGTCTTCTTCGGCGTCGCGCAGCACATAGCCGCGGCCCCAGACGGTCTCGATATAATTCTCGCCGCCGCAGGCCAGCGACAGCTTCTTCCTGAGCTTGCAGAT
Organism: Sphingomicrobium arenosum; assembly: GCF_026157085.1. Lineage (NCBI taxonomy): Bacteria > Pseudomonadati > Pseudomonadota > Alphaproteobacteria > Sphingomonadales > Sphingomicrobiaceae > Sphingomicrobium > Sphingomicrobium arenosum. The sequence continues at coordinate 1,473,766 of NZ_JANPVN010000001.1, read as the reverse complement.
GAAGACGTCGATGATCTTCAATTCGGGCTCGTCCATCCCGCCATAAAGGTGGTTGAGGAACATTTCCTTGGTGAGCGTCGTGCCCTTGCGCAGGCTCAGGAGCTCGAGCATCGCATATTCCTTGCCGGTGAGGTGGACGCGGTTGCCGTCCACTTCGACCGTCTTGGCATCGAGATTGACCGCGAGCTTGCCGGTGCGGATGACCGACTGGCTGTGACCCTTCGAACGGCGCACGATGGCGTGGATGCGCGCTACCAGCTCGTCGCGGTGGAAGGGCTTGGTGACATAGTCGTCGGCGCCGAAGCCCAGCGCGCGGACCTTCGAATCCATCTCGCCGATGCCCGACAGGATGAGGACCGGCGTCTGCACCTTCGCCGTGCGCAGCTTCTTCAGGACGTCATAGCCGTGCATGTCCGGCAGATTGAGGTCGAGAAGGATGATGTCGTAATCGTAGAGCTTGCCAAGATCCAAGCCCTCTTCGCCAAGATCGGTGACATAGGTATTGAAGCCTTCCGTCGAGAGCATCATCTCGATGCTCTTGGCGATGGTGGCGTCATCCTCGATCAGCAGTACACGCATAAGTAATTCCCCCGATTAGTCCGTCGTTAAGGGCGTTTACCAACCTAAAAAGTAACCGGCGCTTAACGTCGTCTAAGCGTCCATTAACCATTCCGTATCTGACTTGGAAAAGTTAACAAAGTCATAAAGGTTAACGCGAGCCATTTACGATCCACCCTGTGGCGAAAAAGACTCATAATGGAGGAAGTCGCCCTCTTCCCCCGAAAGGCGGGGATCGGTACGGGAGCGCCATGGACCTGGAATCGCGCATCATTTTTATCGACGCCGCCGTCGTCGCCATCGACAAACCCGCCGGTTTGCCCGTCGACACGCCGCGGCGCGGGGGTGATTCGGTCGAGAATCGCCTTCACCAATTGCGTCAGGGCTACAAGCGCCTGCCCGCGATCATGCACCGTCTCGACCAGGATACGTCGGGTTGCCTCCTCCTCGCGCGCAACCCGCCCGCTCGCAAATGGGTGCAGGCCGCCTTCGAGGCGCATGAGGTACGCAAGCGCTATGTCGCGCTGCTCGGCGGCACGGTCGAGGGCGAGGAAGGCGTCATCGACCTGCCCATTGCCAAGGTGTCGAGCGAAAAGGCGGGCTGGCGCATGGTCGCCGACGCTTCGGGCAAGCCTGCCGTGACCAATTGGAAGAAGCTCCACGAGGCCGAAGGGCGCACGCTCGTCGAATTCGTCCCCGAAACGGGCCGCACCCACCAGATCCGCGTGCACGCGCGCGAGGGGCTGGGCGCGGGCATCGTCGGCGACCGCGTCTACGGCTTTCCCGGCGGCCCCATGCTGCTCCACGCCCACCGCCTCGAAGTCCCGCGCCCCAAGGGAAAGACGATCAAGCTGGAGGCTCCGCTGCCCGACCATTTCGGTGAATGGGCCGCCTTTGCAGGCGTGTCGTCGTGAAGCCCGAGGACGTGTCGATCCCCGAGGAAGCGCTCGAGGAAAGCTATCTCGCCGCCTCGGGCCCGGGCGGGCAGCATGCAAATACGACCGAGACCGGCGTGCAGATGCGCGTCGACCTCACCGCGCTCGGCCTCTCGGGCCGCGTCCTCAACCGCCTGCGTCACCTCGCGGGCTCGAAGGTCACCAAGGACCGCGCCGCGATGATCATTACCGCGAAGGGTTCGCGCAGCCGCGAGGACAATCGCCGCGAGGCGCGTGCCCGGCTTGCCGAGCTCATCGCCAAGGCCCATGTCATGCCCAAGGCCCGCCGCAAGACCAAGCCGAGTAGAGCCGCCAAGGCGCGCCGCACCGACAGCAAGGTCAAGCGCGGCGCGGTCAAGAAGATGCGCGGGAAAGTGGATTATTAGAAGCGTCGCCCCAGCGACGGCTGGGGCCCATGGCATGGAGAATATTCCCCACGGCACGGATCCCAGCCTGCGCTGGGGCGACGAGAAGAAGGACTGAAATGTACGACTTCAAGATCGATGCGACCGACAAGGCCGCTTTCTACGACGAAATGGCCAAGGCGCTCGAAGCGCTGGTCGCGGGCGAACCCGACGCGATCGCCAACATGGCCAATGCCTCGGCGCTCATCATGGAGCAGATGGCCGACCTCAACTGGGCGGGCTTCTATCGCAACGTTGATGGCACGCTGGTGCTCGGTCCCTTCCAGGGCCGCGCCGCCTGCATCCGCATTCCCTTCGACAAGGGCGTGTGCGGTGCCGCCGCAGCGACGCGCGAGACGCAGCTGGTCGAGAACGTCCACGCCTTCCCCGGCCACATCGCTTGCGACGCCGCCTCGCGCTCCGAACTCGTCGTGCCCATCATGAAGGACGGCGAATTGTTCGGCGTTCTCGACCTCGACAGCCCCACCCCCGCGCGCTTCGACGCCGAGGATCAGGCAGGCTGCGAGAAATTGGTCAAGGTGCTCGAGGCCGCGCTCTAAATTCCCGTCGCCCCAGCGAAGGCTGGGGCCCATGTCTTGTCGAATAATCTCGATGGCATGGATCCCAGCCTGCGCTAGGATGACGGTAAAAGCTTAAGCCAGCAACTCGATCCGCTCATCGTCCAGCCCGCCCGGCACCAGCAGCACGGGGCAGGGCAGGTCGCCCGCGCCCTCGCCCGTGAAATGCTTGACGATGGGGCCGGGGTTCTTGCCCGCCGCCGCGCCCAGCACCAGCGCGGCAATGTCGTCGCGGCCCGCGATGATCTCCTTGATCACCTTGACGGGATCGCCCTGGCGGATGGTGATCTTGGGCTTAAGCCCGCTCGTCTCGACGATCTCGCCCACTGTCGCGGCGATGGCCGCCTCGACGCGGTGCATGTCCTCTTCCTCGATCGCCGCCTGCACCCCGCCCCAGGAGACGAACTCCTGCGGCTCGACGATGGCAAGCACCTCGACACCGCGATCGGTCTTCAAGGCGCGTTTTGCCGCGAAGCGCAGCGAGACCCTGGCCTCGTCGCTCTCGTTGACGATCACGAGATAATGCTGGTCCATTTTCCCCTCCGAACAAGAGTGCTGACCCAATTCATGCCGCCATGCAAGGCTTGACGGGGAACGGGAGCTTCGCTTTGAGCGCTTCAAGACCCAAGGAGACTTTCATGCCGACCGAACTGAAGATGCCCGCCCTCTCGCCGACGATGGAAGAAGGCACGCTGGCCAAGTGGCTCGTGAAAGAGGGCGATGCGATCAGTTCGGGCGACATTCTCGCCGAGATCGAAACCGACAAGGCGACGATGGAATTCGAGGCGGTCGATGAAGGTACGCTCCTCAAGATCCTCGTCGAGGAAGGCACGGACGGGGTCGCGGTCGGCACCGTCATCGCCATGATCGGCGAGGAAGGCGAAGAGGTCGGCGATGTCTCGCAGGCCGCCCCCGAGGAGAAGTCCGCCCCCGAAGCCGCGCCGACCCCCGACAAGGGCTATGGCCGCGACAGCGCGCCTGCGCCGGAATCGAAGGCCGTCGCCCCCGCCGCCCCCAAGAAGGACGGCGAGCGGATCAAGGCGAGCCCGCTCGCGCGTCGCCTCGCCGAGGCGCAGGGCATCGACCTTACCTCGCTGACCGGCTCGGGCCCCAGCGGCCGGATCGTGCGCGCCGATATTGACGCCGCCGCGGGCAAGGGCGGAGCCAAAGCCGCCGCTGCCCCCGCCGCCAGTGCACCCGCGCCCGCTGCCGCCCCCGCCGAGGTCGAACCGCTCGACATCCCGCACGAGGTCGAGAAGCTCTCGAACATGCGCAAGACGATCGCGCGCCGCCTCACCGAGGCCAAGCAGCAGATCCCGCACATCTATCTCACCGTCGATATCCAGCTCGACGCGCTGCTCAAGCTACGCAGCCAATTGAACAAGAGCCTCGAGGATCGCGGCATCAAGCTGTCGGTCAACGACATGCTGATCAAGGCACAGGCCCTCGCGCTGATCGAGGTGCCCGAGTGCAACGTCAGCTTCGCGGGCTCGAACCTCATCAAATATAGCCGCGCCGACATCTCGGTCGCCGTGTCGATCGACGGCGGGCTGATCACCCCCATCGTCGCGGGCGCCAACGACAAGTCGCTGTCCAAGATTTCGACCGAGGTGAAGGACCTCGCGGGCCGTGCCAAGGAAGGCAAGCTCGCCCCTGAGGAATATCAGGGCGGCACCGCGAGCATCTCCAACATGGGCATGTTCGGCATCAAGTCGTTCGACGCGGTCATCAACCCCCCGCAGGCGATGATCCTCGCCGTCGGCGCGGGCGAGAAGCGGCCGTATATCATCGACGACAGCGTCCAGATCGCCACCATCATGAGCGCCACCGGCAGCTTCGACCACCGCGCTATCGACGGCGCCGACGGGGCCAAGTTCATGCAGGCGTTCAAGAAGCTGGTCGAAAACCCGATGGGGTTGGTGGCTTAGTGCTACCTTTGGCAATCATCTCCAGCGTGGCGCTGGTGGTGATAGCGGTTATAACTGTTCAATATCGAAAAGCCGTAACAGGAACGTCTGTTGCGGCACGCAAGCGCATTTTGCCCGCAATGTGTGTCGGGGCTGGCTTGGCATTCAGTTTTGCCTATTTCGATTGGAGCGAAGCGCTATTTTTTCCTTCGACAGAGGAAGACTTTATCGCCTTGTTGGCTTTGACGATTGTGGTCCCCCTTTTCTGGTTTTTTCTTGCACTTTTGTTTGGGACGGTCGCGGTGCCAACTGCGCTTCTTTATGAAAGATGCGCTCCTCGCCAGCTTCGAGCCAACTTGTTGGTGACAATGCTCGTAGGCTCTGTGATCGGAGCAGTAGTTGCGTTCTCTCTTGCATATTTCGCTAACATCCTAGCTCTTCCCGATAATCCGCACGCTTTCAGGCCTCCCATATTTAGGACTACTGTCGCTTGCGGTATCGCAGGAGCCGTTGGAGCGCTCATCTGGTGGAATGGGATGAAAAGTTTTCGCGATGCCTGACCCCCTCATCCGCGTCACCGCTATGCCGGCCGACACCAATCCCTATGGCGGGATTTTCGGTGGCTGGCTGATGAGCCAGATGGCGCTGGCGGCGGGCTCGCTCGCTTCGCGGCACAGCAAGGGCAAGGCCGTCGTCGTCGCCGCCACCGACCTCGCCTTTCCCGGCGCGATGGAGGTGGGGGACGAGCTCTCCGTCTACGCCGAGCTGGTGAAAGAGGGCACGACCTCGATGACCATCCGCGCCACCGCCAAGGGTCGCGAGCGCGATGGCGAGCGCGAATTCGACGTCGCCAGCGGCACCTTCACCTTCGTCGCCACCACCGCCGACAACCAGAAGCGCCCGGTCAAGGGATGAGCAGGACGCTGCGCGCGGTCGCGGTGCTCGCATTGCGTATCATCGCGCCCTGTTTCCTTGTCGCGCCACTGGTCATGCTGGTGACCGGCTGGGCGGGCGGCATGGTCGATGATCCGTCACAAGGCATCTTCGATCCCGAAGCCATCCTCTGGGTCGGCACGATGCTCAGCCTCGGCGCGCTCCTCATCGGCCTGCCGGTGGCGCGCTGGGTCACCGCGCGCGAAACGGGGTTCGCCTGGCGCACCCTCCTCCTCACGATGATCGGCGGCGCCATCCCCAGCCTCGTCTTCTTCCCCTATTTCATCGTCACGGCGCCCACCGGCATGCTGACCGCGCTGGCCTGCTGCCTTTTCAACGTCGACCGCCTGCGCGAAAAACAGCCGCGCCTCCTCGCCTCGTAACCTTCTCTTTACCCTGTCGGGGGCAGAATCTCGCGCACCAGGGAGAAAAGGGAACGGACATGAAACTTTCGACGTGCATCATCATCGGGCTGATCCTCGCGGTCGCGCTGCCGATGGCGTTCGGGGGACGCGGCGGCGTCTGGATGGCGAGCGATTTCGGCGTCGGCACGATCCGGCCCTTCGATCATTCGCCGGGCCTCCTCATCTCGGTCCCCGCCTTGCTCTTCACCACCTTCGGGCTGAAGATGCTGTTCAGCTGGCATAACTAAAGCGCGCGCCGGTCGTGGCGACGACGGTGCGGTTCTGGAACGATCGCGGCTGGATGCACCTGCCGCGCCGGATCGCTGCCGTCCTGACGCTGCAGGTCGGGCTCTGCCTCCTCCTCGCCTATGGCGCGGTCGAAGTGCTGAGCAATCCCGACAATTGGAACGACCCCGCCTTCGGCCCCATGGAGGCGCTGATGGCGCCGGTCTTCTTCGCCATGGTCTTCTCGGTGCCGCTGTTCCTCAGCATCCTGCCCAACATCCTCGCCGCGCATATCGCCAACAAGCGCTCCGACCATGAAGCGCGCTGGCGCTGGGTGGCGCATTTCGCGATGGTCTTCCTGTTCGTCTGGTACGTGCAGGCGCTCTTCGTGATCGATTTTCTCTCGCCGCTGTTCCACGACCTGCGCGAGATTTTCTGGCGCGCGTGGTGGTTCCCGCCCGCCAATATCATCCTGTGCAGCGTGGCAGCTGCCTGGCACGGCAAGAAGCGCAAGGACGCCGAGGGCGCGGCGCGGCACCTCGATCGCGGGCTCGCCTGATCGGCGCTTGATCACGGGCCGCGCTGGCGGCAGGGTGGACATCGGACGAAAGGCGTGGGGGCGCATCACAGCATGAGCGGACTGGAGATGGGCGAGATCGTGCCGCAGATCGCGGGGCTCGCCTGGGCGAGCGCGGTGGGGGTGTTCATCCTCGTCTATGGCGTCGGCGCCTTGCTCGGCAAGAAAGCCTTTTCAATGAAGGACCCGTTCGAGCTGGTCGTCGGCTCGGGCATCCTCGTCGGCATTCCCGCGGGACTGGCCGCCTTCGTCTCGCTCTTCTTCCTCCCCATCCTGCTTGCCATCCCCTTGCCGCTGTCGGGCTGGGCCATCGGCGCCGCAGTCGGCATCGCTTGGTGGATCCTGATGATCCAGCAGAACCCCAAGGGTTTGAAGGGCTGCACCGCGCTCTTCATGACCGGGGCGGCAGCCTATCTCACCGCCATGGCCGGCTGGGCGATCGCGCTCGCCGATCCGCCCACGGGCGAGGTCGGCATGTTCATCAAGCCCGTCCTCCTTGCCACCCCCTTCGTCGCGCTGGGCGCGGAGGGGTCGCGGGGCAATTGGGCCCGCGCGCTGATGTTCGGCACCTTCATGGCCTTCTTCCTCGCGCTGGGGTTCGTGCCCATCGACATGGGGTTCGGCGCGGCCGTCCTGCCCGACAGCCCATGGCTCAAATTTCCTATCGGCGGGGTCGTCGGCATGACCATCTGGATCGTCGTGCCGCGGGCGCTGATGACCATCTGGGCGTTGATCTTCAAGGTGAAGATGGACGACTGGCGCGAATTCGCCTTCAAGTTCAACATCCTCGGCGCCATCGGCCTCGTCCTCGGCCTCCTCTACGCCGCGCTGACCGTACTCGGCCTGTAGCGGGGGACTTGTCGCTGTCGGGCTGGCCAGCTAACCGGCTCCTGATCAGTTAGGAGACGCGGCAAGATGGCCAATACTTACGACCTCATCGTCCTCGGTTCGGGCCCCGGCGGCTATGTCGCGGCGATCCGGGCGTCGCAATTGGGCCTCAAGACAGCGATCGTCGAGCGCGAGAATCTGGGCGGCATCTGCCTCAACTGGGGCTGCATCCCGACCAAGGCGCTGCTGCGCTCGGGCGAGATTTTTCACCATATGAAGCACGCCGAGAGCTTCGGGCTGAAGGCCGAGGGCGTGAGCATGGACCTCGAGAAAGTGGTGGCGCGCAGCCGTGCGGTGGCAAAGCAGCTCAACCAGGGCGTCACCGGGCTGATGAAGAAGAACAAGATCGACGTGCATATGGGCAATGGCTCGATCGACGCGCCGGGCAAGATGACCGTCGAGAAGGACGGCAAGAAAACGCAGCTTTCCGCCAAGCATATTATCGTCGCGACGGGCGCGCGTGCCCGCGACCTGCCCTTCGCCCCCGCCGATGGGGACCGCATCTGGACCTATCGCACCGCCATGACCCCGCCTGCGATGCCCAAGGACCTGCTGGTCATCGGCTCGGGCGCGATCGGCATCGAGTTCGCCAGCTTCTACAACGACATGGGCGCCAATGTGACCGTGGTCGAGGTGATGGACCGCATCGTGCCGGTCGAGGATGCCGACATCAGTGCCGAACTCCTGAAGCAGCTCAAGAAGCAGGGCATGACCATCCTGCCGAAGGCCGGCGTCAACAGCCTCAAGGCCGACAAGGGCGGCGTCACCGCCGAGATCAAGGATGCGGCGGGCAAGGTCGAGAAGAAGCAGTTCTCGCACTGCATTGTCGCCATCGGCATCGTCCCCAACACCGAGAATATCGGGCTGGAAAAGCTCAAGGTCGCGACCACCAAGGGGCATATCAACACCGACGAAATGTGCCGCACCAACGTCAAGGGCATCTGGGCGATCGGCGACGTCACCGCGCCGCCGTGGCTCGCGCACAAGGCCAGCCACGAGGGCATCATCTGCGTCGAGGCCATCGCCAAGGAAATGGGCAACAAGGACGTCCATCCCCACGCGATGGACGTGCGCAATATTCCGGGCTGCACCTATTGCCATCCGCAGATCGCCAGCGTCGGCCTGACCGAGGCCAAGGCCAAGGAAGAGGGCTACACCGTCAAGGTCGGCAAATTCCCCTTCATCGGTAATGGCAAGGCGATCGCGCTGGGCGAGACGCAGGGCTTCATCAAGACCGTGTTCGACGCCAAGACGGGCGAACTCTTGGGCGCGCACATGATCGGCGCCGAGGTGACCGAGCTCATCCAGGGCTATACCATCGGCAAGACCGCCGAACTGGTCGAGACCGACTTCATCAACACCGTTTTCGCGCATCCGACCCTGTCGGAAATGATGCACGAGGCGGTGCTGTCGGCCGAAGGGCGCGTGCTGCACATCTAGGCTTGGGTCGATGAGGCCGGGTCGGCCCCGCCGATCGGGGGAACGCGGGTTGATGCTGGTTCGTAGGGCAGGGGTCGTCCCCTTTCCCAAGGACCGTCATGCCCTTCACCGGCAGGTCGCAATTGCTCGCCCCCCTGATCGCCTTCTTCACGGTGAGCGAAACGCCTGTCGAGGACCTTCGGGACCTCGAAGAAGACATCGACCAGGAAGTCGGTGACGTGCTCGATGAGGGGCAGCGTTTCCTCGCCGAGGAATTGTTCGCCTCCGACGACCTAGTCGACGCAATCCAGGAGGAAGAGGGCAAGGTCCTTACCGTCTATCGCGACATCACCGGCCTGCCGACCGTCGGCGCGGGGCATCTCGTCCGCCCCGAGGACGGGCTGCGCGTGGGCGACCGCATCACCGAGGCGCAGATGCGCGAGTTCCTGAAAGGCGACCTCAAACAGGCCGAGGACGGCGTGCGACGCATCGCCAAGGCGACGCCGCTGAGCCAGAACGAATTCGATGCGCTGGTCGATCTCGTCTATAACGTCGGCCCGGGCAATGTGCTGCCGTCCAAGAGCCCCAAGCTCAACGAGGCGCTGGCAAGGGGCGATTATGCCGGGGTCGCGCGCGAATTGAGCTATAGCAAAGCGCGCGACGGCCGGCGCGCGGGCGGGCTCGTCAACCGCTCCGAACGGCGGCGACGAATGTTCGAAAGAGGGGAATATGGTGATCCGCGTGAAGGTTGAATGGGCTTTTCTGGCCGCGTTCGCACTGGCGCTGACGGGCTGCGGCGAAGGCGAGAGCCCGGCGATGCAGGCGCTCGACGAGGCGCAGGTCGACGGCAGCCGCGAGGCCGCGGGCAGCAGCGCCGCCGAGGATTGCCTGCTCGTCATCTGGGACGCGCGCGAAAAAGCCGGCGATTTCGTCGGTGAAAGCGAACGCGACTATGACCGCAGCCATGACGCGGCCGAGGGCGGGGCGATCAGTTGCGCCACCGCCACCAGCGCCTCGCAATTTGAAAAGACGCTGAAGGCGCTGCGCGATGCCGCCACCAGCGGCGACCGCGCCGCCACGCTCGCCGAGGCAGGCATCCCGCTCCTCTTCATCGGCGAGGATGGGACGATCCGCGAACTGACCGAGGCTGCCATGCTCGAGGAGGCCTTCGACGAAGTCTTCACGCAAAATACGCTCGACCGGATGCGCTCGCTGGCGCTCGAACAGATGACCGTCATCCCCGACAAGGGCGCTTTCTTCGATCTCGGCGCGCTGTGGCTCGTCGTGCCCGAGACCGGGGCACGGCCCAAGCTGGTCACGGTCAACAGCCAGGCCGCCGCCGAGGCTGCCGCCGCCGCACTGGCGCAGGCGCAGGCGGGTGAGGAAACGGGTCCCGAACAGGATTAAATCACGATTAACGCCAATCGGTTACCTCGTGGTAGCCCGCTCTTTGTTTAACGCTGGGTCATGGACCAGAAGATCGTCACCCCCGTTCGCTCCGGCGTCGGCGTCGTCATCCTCGGCACGCTCGCCATCCTCCTCCTCGGCTCCGATGACGGCATCATCGGCAATATGCGTGCGTTCATCGTCGCCATCGGCGGTGCCTGCCTGCTGCTCGCCCTGCCCAAGCTGCTCGACATGGGCAGTGAGATCGCCGCGCTGTTCGCCGATGACCCGCGCCCCAAGGCCGCGCCCGGCCAGTTCGACGGTTTCGAGGCCGACGAGGCCATCGCCCGCTACAAGCAGGAGCGCCAACGCGCCGCCGCCGCGGCCAAGGCCGCGCGCGAGGCCGAGAAATCCGAACAGGCCGAGGCGCGCGAGCGCAAGGCGGCCAACGAAGAAGTGCTCGAACTCGACACCCCGCTCGACCCCTTCGTCCAGCGCTCGATGGCCTTCGGTCGCAAGCTCGCCTGAACCCACGCGGCTCTTCGCCCGTTCAATCGGGCGAAGGAGACACGGACATGAGTGACAGCGACCAGAAAGACCGCGTCGACATCCGCAAGGAATTTCGCGACGTCGTCAACATGAGCCCGTCCGAACTCGAAGACTGGCTCGACACCGAGGAATCGAAATCGGTCGGCGACAATGACTCCGGCGAGAGCACCGGCCACCGTTCGGGCCGCCGCATCGTCGAGATCAAGCGCAAGAATGTCGACGAGCTCACCGATGCCGATCACGACCATATGGAAAAGGTCATCGGCTATGTGCACCGCCACTGCGCGCAAGGACCCGACGGCGATGTCGAACATTCGGACTGGCGCTACAGCCTCATGAACTGGGGCCACGACCCGCTCAAGGATTGATGCGCGCCTAAGGATTGACAGGCGGCCACCCCCGCGCCCTAGTCTTCCGTGACGAAATGGGGGACGAACCATGCGCCTTGCCTTGACGATCGCTGCGGCGATGATGCTGCCGCAGGCGGCCAGCGCCGACACCTATATTACCGCCGAACGCTATCTCGATGTGGCGGCGGGGCGCTATGTCGACAATCCGGTAATCCGGGTCGGCGCGGACGGGCGCATCGTCTCGATCGAGGAGCTGGGCGAGGGCCAAACGCTTGGCGCACGCCCCGGTGATACGGTGTGGACCTACCCCGGCATGACGCTGCTGCCGGGGCTGATCGACATGCACGTCCATTTCTCTTCGCCCGCCGACATTCGCGGCTATCGCCGTTATCAAAAGACCGACAGTTTCTGGGCCATCACCAGCGTGCCGACCGCGCAGGCGATGCTCGAACTGGGCTTCACCACCGTGCGCATGGTCGGCAGCCGCGACCGCATCGGTGTCGGCCTCCGCCAAGCGATCGAGGACGGCTATGTCGTCGGCCCTCGCATCGTCCCGGCAGGCTATTCGCTCGGCGCCACCGGCGGACATTGCGATAGCAGCTTCCTGCCGCCCAGCCTCGATCCCGAGGAAAAAGGCGAGGGGATCGGCGATACGCCCGAGGAACTGCGCTACCAGGTCCGCCGCCAGCGCAAATATGGCGCCGAGGTCATCAAGGTCTGCGCTACCGGCGGGGTGTTTTCGCTCAATACCGAGCCGGGGCAGCCACAGCTGTCGGTCGCCGAACTGTCCGCCATCGCCGAGGAAGCGCACCAATGGGGCCTTCGCGCCGCCGCGCATGCGCATGGGGCCGAAGGGATCAAGCGCGCCATCACGGCCGGAATCGACACCATCGAACATGCCAGCCTCGTCGATGCCGAAGGCATCGCCATGGCCGTGAACCGCGACCGCCCGGTCTGGTTCGCGATGGATATCCGCAACACCGACTATACGCAGGCGATGGGGGAGAGCACCGGCACCCTGCCCGAGAATTTGCGCAAGGACCGCGAAATCGCGCAGGCGCAGCGCGACAATTTCCGCGCCGCGCACGAGGCCGGGGTCCGCATGGTCTTCGCCAGCGACGTGGGCGTCATGCCGCCCGCCTGGGTGCCCGGCCAGTTCGCGGTCATGGTGGACTATGGCATGACGCCGCTCGAGGCGATCCGCGCGGCGACATGGAATGCCGCCGAGGCATTGGGCCGCGAGGACGATGTCGGTGCCATCGCCGTCGGGCGCTATGCCGACATGGTGGCGGTGGCGGGCGATCCGCTCGCCGACGTGACGCTGCTCGAGGATGTGCAACAGGTATTGAAGGGCGGCACGCCCGTGGAGGAGATGGTGCCATGGGCATTGCAACCAAAGGACTGATCGGCGGGCTGGTCGCCGCCCTGCTCGCGAGCGGGGCGCAGGCCGCGCCGCAGGTGATTCACGCCGGACGGCTGATCGCCGTGCCGGGCGAGGCGGTGCGCGGCCCCTCGACCATCATCGTCGATGACGGCCGCATCATCTCGCTCGCCGACGGCTTTGCCGACGTGCCCGCAGGCGCCACGCTGATCGACCTGTCGGACAAGACGGTGCTTCCCGGCCTCATCGATGCCCATGTCCATCTCACCAGCGACAGCACCGGCAATGCGGGCTTCCTCGAAGGCTTCGTGCGCACCGACAATTGGTACACGTTGAACGCTTACGTCAACGGCATGAAGACGTTGCGCGCGGGTTTCACCACGGTGCGCAATCTCGGCGATGGCACCGGCGCGACCGAAGCGCTCTCCACCGCGGTGGCCGAAGGGCTCGTCATGGGACCGCGCATCCTCGATGCCGGCATGCCCATCTCGACCACCGCCGGTCACATGGACGGCGCGGTCGGGCTGCGTCCCGACTTTCGTCCGATGATGGAGTTGAACGGCAATACCTGCGACGGGCCCGCCGATTGCCGCCGCGCGGTGCGCGAACAGGTCGCCAATGGCGCCGACGTCATCAAGTTCGCCATCACCGGCGGGGTCAACAGCCGCATCGGCGCTGGCCTCGGCGCGCAGATGCACATGGACGAGGCGCGTGCCATCGTCGAGACCGCGCGGCTCTACGACAAAAGGATCGCGGTCCACGCCCATGGCGCCGACGGCGCGCTGATGGCAGTCCAGCTTGGCGTCGACAGTATCGAACATGGCACCATCCTGTCCGATGAACTGGTGCGCGCCTGGGCGGCGAGCGACACCTATTACGTTCCCACGCTGATGACCGTGAACAGCTATCACGCGCGCGTCGCAGCGGGGATCGAGAATGAAGCCCCCTCGGTCGCCGAGAAGATCCAGTGGCGCATCGGCATCACCGGCAAGTCGCTCCAGCGGCTCGTGCCCGCCGGGGTGAAAATCGCTTTCGGCACCGATGCGGGCGTGTGGAAACATGGTCGCAACGCCGATGAGTTCACCTTGATGGTGGCCAATGGCATGACCCCCGAGGCCGCGCTGGTGGCCGCCACCATCAACGCCGCCGACCTCTTGGGGCTGTCGGACGAAGTCGGCACCATCGAGCCGGGCAAGAGCGCCGATATCCTCGCCGTCACCGGCGACCCGCTCGCCGACGTCGAAGTCTACAAGGCGCCCGCCTTCGTCATGGCGCGCGGGCAGGTGGTCGACCTGGAGAATTGAATCGCCGCCGATGGGAGCGTCCATGACGTTTGTCGAAAGCCCGGTGGCCAGCCCTGCGTGGCGGCGATAGCCGGGGGCGAAAATTGACGGAGAGTGGCATGGTCAGGGCATGGATGACGGTGGCGGCACTTGCGATGGCCGTGCCGAGCGCGGGCTGCACCGAAACGCGCGAGGCCGCGGCCTTCGCGATCGCGGGCGATCCCGCCACCGAACTCGAGCGCTATCGCGAGGCCGGGGTCCTCAATGGCGCGGTGCTGATCGGCAAGGGCGACAAGATCCTCTATGCCGCAGGCCATGGCTTGGGCGGCGTCGACGGCGAGCCGCTCACCGCCGACCATCGCTTCCGTATCGCGTCCGTCTCCAAGCAGTTCACCGTCGCGGCCGCGCTCAAGCTGGCCGAGCAGGGCAAGCTCTCGCTCGACGATGTCATCACCGATCACTTGCCCTATTACGAACCGGCGGCCGGCAATCGCATCACCATCGCCCAGCTGATGGCGCATGACAGCGGGATCGACCGCCGCGCCGGTCGCCGCGCCGATGTCCGGGTGCTGAAGGTCGAGGATCCCGAACCGCACATCCGCCGCATCATGAGCGATCCGCTGCGCGGCGAGCCCGGCGCGGCGGCGCGCGGCGAGGGGCAGTCGCATTATTCCAATGCCAATTACTGGATCCTCGGCGCGATCATCGAGGAGGCGAGCGGCCTGTCCTACAAGGAGGCGGTGCGCACCCTGCTGCTCGATCCGCTTGGGCTCGACGAGACCAGCCTGCCCGAGGCGGACGAGCCCATCGCGATGGAAGCGCGCGGCATGGCCCCTACCGTGCTCGGCTGGGAGGCCGCGGATTATATGGACGACCATGGCGCGCCTTATGCCGCCGGGATGATCGTCTCGACCGTCGGCGACCTGTTCCGCTGGACCCGCGCGCTGCACGGCGGCGAAGTGTTCGAGGATCCCGCCATGCTCACCGTCATGACCGAGCCCGCCGAACCGTGGGTCGATAGCGACTGGTACGGCAAGGTGGCGACCGGGCGCGGCCTGTTCCGCGCCGAACGCGCCAATGGCCGCACCTTCATCTATCACGACGGCCATATCGGGCCTTATTATTCGGACCTGCGCTATTTCCCGCAGAGCGACATCACCACCGTGGTGCTTATCAACGGCGACGAAATGGACGGCTCGATGGCGGTCACGCACGTCTCCGACGCACTCGAAAGCCTTGCCCATGGCGAGCCCGTCGCGCCGCCCGAGGCGAGCCTGTGGCGCCGCGCGGCGATGGCGCTGCGCACCGGCGCTGACGACGAGGCCACGCAGCTCGCGGGCGAGATGGACGAGGGCTCGATCAACTGGATGGCCTATCAGTTCCTCGGCCGCGGCCGACCGGATGAAGCGATCGCCCTGCTCGAACGCGGGATCGAGGCGCATCCGCAAAGCGCCAATATGCGCGACAGCTATGGCGAGGCGCTGTGGCATGCCGGGCGCGATGCCGACGCGATCGCGGCCTATCGCAGCGCCCTCGCGCTCGACCCGAACCTTGAGAATGCCTCTGCCATGATCGCACGGATCGAGGCGGGCGAGCGGCCCTAGCCTTGGCTCGGCGCGCCCGCGCGCAGCCACGCGAGGGCGCCGGGGGCGAGATGCTTGAACTTGGGCCAGCCCTCGGGGCAATCCTCGAGCGGCGCCACCATCAACGGCAGGCCGCGCGCGAACTGGTCGCGCAGGTCGTGAAAGAGCCGCGAGCGGTCGCGGGCCGAGCGAACCAGCCACAGCGTCTCGCTGAGCGGGTGGGCATCGTCGGCGAAATCGACCGACACGTCGGCGGGGAGCAGCACGAGATAGAGCGTCATCGCTCGTGCCAGCGTCTCGCCTCGCCGTCTTGTTCCGCCGGTGCCATTGACGCTTGCCCCAAGCTCCTTTAAAGGCGCGCTCGTCCGGGGCGGATGGCGATTCTGATCGACCTAAACCACGGACAGAGCTGAACATTGCTTGCAGCATGGGACGCGGAGGCCTTCTTCGAACGATCGGGGAGGGGTCTTCGCTATTGCCTGTTGGAGCAAAGTAACCGCCGGGGGTTGCCCGGCACGATGAAAGGTGAAGGCTTCATGCCCACGATTAACCAGTTGATCCGCAAGGGTCGCACCATCCAGAAGGCCAAATCGAAGGTCCCTGCGATGGAACAGAACCCGCAGAAGCGCGGTGTCTGCACCCGCGTCTACACCACGACCCCGAAGAAGCCGAACTCGGCGCTTCGCAAGGTCGCCAAGGTGCGTCTGACGAACAGCCGCGAAGTGATTTCCTACATCCCGGGCGAAGGCCACAACCTCCAGGAGCACAGCGTCGTGCTGATCCGCGGCGGCCGTGTGCGCGACCTTCCGGGCGTGCGCTATCACGTGCTGCGCGGCGTGCTCGACACGCAGGGCGTCAAGGACCGCAAGCAGAGCCGTTCGAAGTACGGCGCCAAGCGTCCCAAGTAAGCGCTTCGCGTCCGGTCGGCCTTGCCTGACCGGATGACAGGTTGATCGTCCGCCGCTCGCCACGAGGGTCCGACAGGGGTCGGGCCGGTGGGCCGGTGGAACTGAAAAAGGAATTTCCTATGTCCCGTCGTCGTCGCCCTGAGAAGCGCGTCATCCTTCCCGATCCCAAGTTCGGGGATCTGGTGCTGTCCAAGTTCATGAACTCGGTCATGCTCGATGGTAAGAAGTCGGTCGCCGAAAGCATCGTCTACGGTGCCCTCGACAGCGTCGAAGCGCGCCTAAAGAACGATCCGCTGGCCGTCTTCCACGACGCCCTCAACAACATCAAGCCTGCCGTCGAAGTGCGTTCGCGCCGCGTCGGTGGTGCGACCTACCAGGTGCCCGTCGAGGTCCGTCCGGACCGCGCCCAGGCGCTGGCCATTCGCTGGCTTATCGGTGCCGCGCGTGCGCGTCCCGAAAAGACCATGGCCGCGCGCCTGTCGGGCGAGCTGATGGATGCCGCCAACAACCGTGGCAACGCCGTCAAGAAGCGCGAAGACACGCACCGCATGGCCGAAGCGAACCGCGCCTTCAGCCACTATCGCTGGTAGTTCGCATTCAAACTGTAACGGGGGGTCGCCATTCGGCGGCCACCCCTTGATCTTCGGAGACTGATCCCATGGCCCGCAGCCATCCCATCGAGCGCTACCGCAACATCGGTATCATGGCGCACATCGACGCCGGCAAGACCACCACGACCGAGCGTATCCTTTACTACACCGGCAAGTCCTACAAGATCGGCGAAGTCCATGACGGCGCCGCCACCATGGACTGGATGGAGCAGGAGCAGGAGCGCGGGATCACGATCACGTCGGCTGCGACCACCACCTTCTGGACCGTCGAGGGCGGTGAAGAGCATCGCATCAACATCATCGACACCCCGGGCCACGTCGACTTCACCATCGAAGTCGAGCGTTCGCTCCGCGTGCTCGACGGTGCGGTTGCCGTGTTCGATGGCGTCGCCGGTGTCGAACCGCAGTCGGAAACCGTGTGGCGCCAGGCGGACAAGTACAAGGTCCCGCGGATGTGCTTCATCAACAAGCTCGACCGTACCGGTGCCGACTTCTATTATTGCGTCAACTCGATCGTTGAGCGCCTCGGCGCGACCCCGCTCGTCCTCGCGCTGCCGATCGGCGCCGAAGACCAGCTCAAGGGCATTGTCGACCTCGTCGAGATGCGCGGCGTGGTGTGGGAAGACGAGAGCCTCGGTGCCAAGTTCACCTACACCGACATCCCGGCCGACATGGCCGACAAGGCCAATGAATATCGCGAGAAGCTCGTCGAGCTCGCCGTCGAACAGGACGACGATGCGATGATGGCCTATCTCGAAGGCGAACAGCCCGACGTCGACACGCTCAAGAAGCTCATTCGCAAGGGCACGCTGGCGCGGGCGTTCGTGCCGGTGCTGTGCGGCTCGGCGTTCAAGAACAAGGGCGTCCAGCCCCTGCTCGACGCCGTCGTCGAATATATGCCGAGCCCGATCGACGTTCCGGCCATCGAAGGTGTCATCCCCGACACCGAAAAGACCGACACGCGTCCCTCGAGCGACGATGCGCCCTTCGCGGCGCTCGCCTTCAAGATCATGAACGACCCGTTCGTCGGCTCCTTGACCTTCGCCCGCATCTATTCGGGCAAGCTCACCAAGGGCTCGGTGCTCAACACCGTGAAGGACAAGAAGGAAAAGATCGGGCGCATGCTGCTCATGCACTCGAACAACCGCGAAGACATCGATGAGGCCTATGCGGGCGACATCGTCGCCATCGCCGGCCTCAAGGACACCACCACCGGGGACACGCTGTGCGCCGAACGCGCGCCGATCATCCTCGAGCGGATGGAATTCCCCGATCCCGTCATCGAGCTGTCGGTCGAACCCAAGACCAAGGCCGACCAGGAAAAGATGGGCATCGCGCTCAACCGCCTGGCCGCCGAGGATCCCTCGTTCCGCGTCTCGACCGACCATGAATCGGGCCAGACCATCATCAAGGGCATGGGCGAACTGCACCTCGACATCATCGTCGATCGCATGAAGCGCGAGTTCAAGGTGGACGCCAATGTCGGCGCCCCGCAGGTCGCCTATCGCGAATCGCTCAAGAAGTCGGCCGAAATGACCTACACCCACAAGAAGCAGTCGGGTGGTTCGGGTCAGTTCGCCGAGGTGAAGATCAATGTCACGCCGGGTGAACGCGGCGCGGGCATCACCTTCACCGACAACGTCAAGGGCGGCAATATTCCCAAGGAATATATCCCGTCGGTCGAGAAGGGCATGCGCGAGACCGCCGAGACGGGGTCGCTCATCGGCTTCCCGATCATCGACTTCGACATCGAACTGACCGACGGCAAGTATCACGACGTCGACTCGAGCGCGCTCGCGTTCGAAATCGCCGGCCGTGCCGCCATGCGCGAAATCGCGCAGAAGGCGGGCATCAAGCTCTTGGAGCCGGTCATGAAGGTTGAAGTCGTGACCCCCGAGGACTATCTCGGCGATGTGATCGGCGACTTGAACAGCCGCCGTGGCCAGATCCAAGGTACCGACAGCCGGGGCAACGCCCAGGCGGTCGAGGCCATGGTCCCGCTGGCGAACATGTTCGGTTACATCAACGAACTGCGCAGCTTCACCTCGGGCCGTGCCCAGTACAGCATGCAGTTCTCGCACTATGACGAAGTCCCGCAGAATGTCGCGGACGAACTCAAGGCGAAGCTCGCCTAAAGGGCTGGCGTAACCGCAAATTAGGCGTTATGGGCGGCGCGTCTTAGGGCGCCCGCCCAACCAACTGAAGACATACGAACAGACAAAGAGGCGTATAATGGCGAAGGCAAAATTCGAGCGGAACAAACCGCACGTCAACATCGGCACCATCGGTCACGTCGACCACGGCAAGACCTCGCTCACCGCGGCGATCACCAAGACGCTCGCGGAGCATGGCACTTCGGAAGCCGTCGATTTCGCGAACATCGACAAGGCTCCGGAAGAGCGCGAGCGTGGCATCACCATCTCGACCGCGCACGTCGAGTATGAAACCGAAAACCGTCACTATGCGCACGTCGACTGCCCGGGTCACGCCGACTATGTGAAGAACATGATCACCGGTGCCGCCCAGATGGACGGCGCGATCCTCGTCGTCTCGGCCGCTGACGGCCCGATGCCGCAGACCAAGGAGCACATCCTGCTCGCCAAGCAGGTCGGCGTCCCCACCATGGTCGTCTTCCTCAACAAGGTCGACCAGGTCGACGATCCCGAGCTGCTCGAACTCGTCGAACTCGAAATCCGCGAAGAACTCTCGAAGCGCGACTTCGACGGCGACAACATTCCGATCATCGCCGGTTCGGCGCTTGCGGCGCTGGAAGACAGCAACCGTGAAATCGGCCAGGACGCGATCATGAAGCTCATGGCTGCGGTCGACGAGTGGATCCCCGAGCCGGAACGTCCCCTCGACAAGGACTTCCTCATGCCGATCGAAGACGTGTTCTCGATCTCGGGCCGCGGCACCGTCGTGACCGGCCGTGTCGAAACCGGCATCGTCAACGTGGGTGACGAAGTCGAAATCGTCGGCATCAAGGACACCACCAAGACGACCGTGACCGGCGTCGAAATGTTCCGCAAGCTGCTCGACCAGGGCCAGGCTGGCGACAACATCGGCGCGCTGATCCGCGGCGTTGGTCGTGACGACGTCGAGCGTGGCCAGGTTCTGGCCAAGCCGGGTTCGATCACCCCGCACACCGAGTTCGATGCCGAAGTCTACGTCCTGTCGAAGGACGAGGGCGGCCGTCACACGCCGTTCTTTGCGAACTATCGTCCGCAGTTCTACTTCCGCACCACCGACGTCACCGGCGAAGTCACGCTGCCGGAAGGCACCGAGATGGTCATGCCGGGTGACAATGTGAAGCTGGGCGTCAAGCTCATCGCGCCGATCGCGATGGACCAGGGCCTGCGCTTCGCCATCCGTGAAGGCGGTCGTACCGTCGGCGCGGGGGTTGTCGGCTCGATCAAAGCCTAATATAGGCCCACACAGCCGCGGGGGTCGGTGATTCGTCATCGACCCCCGCGATTGTTTTGAGGCCCGGAGATTTTCGGTCCTCGAGTACAGGTTTCAGGCCCCGTTCAGATGGGTTGCGATATACAACGCACCTAGAAGAACAGGGGCTTCGATTTTTTGGTTTGAACATGTTTGGCCCGGACGGCGGCTGCCTGAAGGGCCTGGCTCTTTCGCATCGGTGAGTGGAAAATGGAAACGCAGAATATTCGTATTCGTCTGAAGGCCTTCGACCATCGTGTCCTCGACCAGGCCACGGGCGACATTGCTGACACGGCGCGCCGTACCGGTGCCCTTATTCGCGGTCCTATTCCGCTGCCGACGCGCATCGAGAAGTTCACCGTGAACCGCGGTCCGCACATCGACAAGAAGTCGCGCGAGCAGTTCGAGGTCCGCACCTACAAGCGCCTCCTCGATATCGTGCAGCCCACGCCGCAGACGGTAGATGCGCTGATGAAGCTCGACCTCGCCGCAGGGGTGGACGTGGAGATCAAACTGGCCTAAAGGGCGCGCAAGACTTCCCGCGGGAAGGCTTTGTGAGTCGCCCGGCGCGCGCCGGGAGCCAGCAAAATCAAGGATTTGCAGCCCTCAAAGCTGCATACTCTGGGCGCCGGTCCCGATCGGCGCCTTCGAGGCACTGGGATACCGCACGGCAAGGCCGTGGTCATGCGTCCCCCGCCTCCTGCCCCATCGGCAGGAACGACCCAAGCGGGGGTTTCGCACATTTCAACGGGTCGCACGCCCTCGTCGCAATGAAGCGGCGCGGGCCTCTGATGGGAGCATATGATCATGCGCACTGGCGTGATCGCGAAGAAGATGGGGATGACCCGCCTGTTCGAGGCGGACGGTCGGCACGTGCCGGTTACCGTCCTTCACCTCGACGGCGTCCAGGTCGTCGGTCGTCGCGAAAAAGACAAAGACGGTTACACCGCTGTGGCGCTCGGCGCCGGCAAGGCGAAGGCGAAGAACGTCAACAAGCCGCAGCGCGAAGCCTTCGGCAAGGCCGAAGTCGAACCCAAGATGCAGGTCGCGGAATTCCGCGTCGACGAGGATGCGCTCCTCGACATCGGCGCCGAGATCTCGGCCGAGCATTTCGTTCCGGGCCAGAAGGTCGACATCCAGGGCGTGACCCAGGGTAAGGGCTTCGCCGGCGCCATGAAGCGCTGGGGCTTCGGCGGCATGCGCGCCACGCACGGCGTGTCGATCAGCCACCGTGCGCACGGTTCGACGGGTAACCGCCAGGATCCGGGCCGCGTCTTCAAGAACAAGAAGATGGCCGGTCACATGGGTGCTCGCACCCGTACGCAGCAGAATCTCGAAATCGTCCGCACCGATGCCGAGCGCGGGCTTCTCTTCGTCAAGGGCTCGGTGCCCGGTTCGAAGGGTGGCTGGCTGATGGTCTCGGACGCGGTCAAGCTTCCGCGCCACTCGGACGCGCCCTATCCGGCCGCGCTCAAGAGCGACGCGAAGTCGAACAATGAAGCTGGCGCCGACCAGACTGCGGACAACGCGGTCGCGGCCGACGAAAGCAAGGAAGGCTAAGCCATGAAGGTCAAGGTTCAGACCCTCGATGCGAAAGCAGGCGGCGACGTGCAGCTCGACGACACCATCTTCGGTGTCGAGCCGCGCGAAGACATCCTGCACCGCGTCGTCACCTGGCAGCTCGTCAACCGCCGCGCCCCGGCGCGTGCGACCCGCGAGCGCTCGGATGTCGCGCGCACCGGCAAGAAGTTCGGTCGCCAGAAGGGCGGCGGTACCGCTCGTCACGGCGATCGCAAGGCGCCGATCTTCATCGGCGGCGGCAAGGCGCACGGCGCCCGTGCCCGCACGTTCAGCTCGAGTCTCAACAAAAAGGTTCGCGCGCTCGGCCTGAAGATGGCGCTCTCGGCCAAGGCCAAGGGCGGCAAGCTGATCGTGCTCGACAATCTCGACATGAACGGTGACGCCAAGACCAAGGCGCTGGTCGCCAAGCTCGACAAGCTCGGCTTCGGCAAGACCAACCTGGTCGTCGACGGCGATGCGGTGAACGTGGGCTTCGCCCGCGCCAGCGCCAACATCCCCGGCATCAACCTGCTGCCGGCCGTCGGTGCCAACGTCTACGACATCCTGCGTCACGACACGCTGGTCCTTACCAAGGCCGGCATCGAAAAGCTGGAGGCCCGTTTCAATGGCTAAGGCAGAGAAGAAAGCGGTCGAGAACCGTCACTATGACGTGATCCGCGCGCCGCACATCACCGAAAAGGCGACCATGGCCGCCGAACATAATGCGGTGGTGTTCAAGGTCGCGGGCGACGCGACCAAGCCGCAGATCAAGGCAGCGGTCGAAGCGCTTTACGGGGTGGAGGTCACCAAGGTGAACACCATCAACGTGAAGGGCAAGACCAAGCGCTGGAAGGGCAAGCCCTACAAGCGTTCGGACGAGAAGAAGGCGGTCATCACCCTGAAAGACGGGCAGATGATCGACTATACGAGCGGGGTGTAAGGACCAATGGCACTCAAGGCATATAAACCGACGAGCCCCGCGCGCCGTGGCCTGATCCTCGTGGATCGTTCGGCGCTGCACAAGGGCAAGCCCGTCAAGGCGCTGACCGAAGGCAAGACCAAGTCGGGCGGCCGCAACAACAAGGGCCATGTCACGGCCCGCGGCATCGGCGGCGGTCACAAGCAGAAGTATCGCATCATCGACTTCAAGCGTCGGACCGAGGGCGAAGCCACGGTCGAGCGCCTGGAATATGATCCCAACCGTTCGGCGTTCATCGCGCTGATCACCTACGCCGACGGCACGCAGAGCTACATCCTGGCTCCGCAGCGCCTCGCGCCGGGTGACAAGGTGGTTGCGGGCGACAAGGTCGACGTGAAGCCGGGCAATGCGATGAAGATCGGCCAGATGCCGGTCGGTACCATCGTCCACAACATCGAGCTGAAGCCCGGCAAGGGCGGTCAGATCGCGCGCGCCGCTGGCACCTATTGCCAGGTCGTCGGCCGCGACAAGGGCATGGTCATCGTTCGCATGAACTCGGGCGAGCAGCGCTACATCCGCTCGGACTGCATGGCTTCGGTCGGTGCGGTCTCGAACCCGGACAATTCGAACCAGACGCTGGCCAAGGCGGGTCGTACCCGCTGGATGGGCAAGCGTCCGCTCACCCGCGGTGTCGCCAAGAACCCGGTCGACCACCCGCACGGCGGTGGTGAAGGCCGCACCTCGGGCGGCCGTCACCCGGTCACCCCGTGGGGCAAGCCGACCAAGGGTGCGCGTACCCGCAAGAACAAGCAGACGGATAAGTTCATCATCCGTTCGCGTCACGCCAAGAAGAAGGGCTAAACGAACATGGCTCGTTCCATCTGGAAAGGTCCCTTTGTCGAACTGTCGCTTCTGAAGAAGGCGGAAGCGGCGCAGGAACAGTCGAACGCCAAGCCGATCAAGACCTGGTCGCGCCGCTCGACGATCCTGCCGCAGTTCGTGGGCCTCACGTTCAACGTCTACAACGGCAAGAAATTCGTGCCGGTCGCCGTCTCCGAAGAGATGGTCGGCATGAAGCTTGGCGAGTTCGCGCCGACGCGCAGCTTCCCGGGCCACGCCGCCGACAAGAAGGGTAAGCGCTAATGTCGAAAGCGAAATCCCCCCGCAAGGTCGCCGATAACGAGGCGCTCGCGGTCGGCTCCATGATCCGTGGGTCGAGCCGCAAGCTCAACCTCGTCGCGGGCCT
This sequence comes from Sphingomicrobium arenosum, assembly GCF_026157085.1. NCBI lineage: Bacteria > Pseudomonadati > Pseudomonadota > Alphaproteobacteria > Sphingomonadales > Sphingomicrobiaceae > Sphingomicrobium > Sphingomicrobium arenosum. The sequence goes on along the minus strand of NZ_JANPVN010000001.1, from coordinate 1,449,721 downwards.
GATCCGTGGCCGCAAGGTCGAGGAAGCCCTCAACATCCTCAAGTTTTCGAACAAGGGGATGGCCGAGGACGCCTATAAGGTGCTCGCCAGCGCCGTGGCCAATGCGGAAAACAACCACAATCTCGACGTCGACAGCCTGATCGTGGCCGAAGCCTCGGTCGGCAAGTCGCTCACCATGAAGCGTTTCGCGACCCGTGCGCGCGGCCGTTCGACCCGGATCGAAAAGCCGTTCAGCCGTCTGCGTGTCGTCGTTCGCGAGCAGGAAGAAGCCTAATGGGTCACAAGAGTTCCCCCATCGGCCTGCGGTTGCAGATCAACCGCACCTGGGATTCGCGTTGGTTCGCGGAAGGCCAGGACTATGGCAAGCAGCTCCTCGAGGATCTCAAGATCCGTCGGTTCATCATGGAAGAACTGCCCCAGGCGGCGATCTCCAAGGTGGTCATCGAGCGTCCGGCCAAGCTGTGCCGCATCTCGATCTACGCTGCCCGTCCCGGTGTCATCATCGGCAAGAAGGGCGCGGACATCGAGAAGCTGAAGGCCAAGCTCGGCAAGATGACCGACAGCGAAGTCAGCCTCAACATCGTCGAGATCCGCAAGCCGGAAATCGATGCGCGCCTCGTCGCGCAGGGTGTGGCCGACCAGCTCGAGCGCCGTGTCGCCTTCCGCCGTGCCATGAAGCGTGCCGTCCAGTCGGCGCTGCGTCTTGGTGCCGAAGGCATCCGCATCACCTGTGCGGGTCGTCTCGGCGGTGCCGAAATCGCGCGTACCGAATGGTATCGCGAAGGCCGCGTCCCGCTGCACACGCTGCGCGGTAACGTCGACTATGCCGAAGCGCAGGCGCACACCGCTTATGGCGTGTGCGGCATCAAGTGCTGGGTCTTCAAGGGCGAGATCCTCGGCCACGACCCGCTGGCGCAGGAAAAGCTGATGATGGATGCGCAGACTTCGGGCGTTCGCCCGGCGCGCGACCGTCGATAGGAGTGATTTGAGATGCTGCAACCCAAGCGCACCAAATTCCGCAAGGCGTTCAAGGGCCGCATCCATGGCAATGCCAAGGGTGGGACCGAACTGAACTTCGGCGCCTACGGTCTGAAGGCCCTCGAGCCGGAGCGCATCACCGCGCGCCAGATCGAAGCCGCCCGCCGTGCGATCACCCGCCACATGCGCCGTCAGGGCCGCCTGTGGATCCGCATCTTCCCGGACCTTCCGGTCTCGAAGAAGCCCGCCGAAGTCCGCATGGGCAAGGGCAAGGGCAGCCCCGAATTCTGGGCCGCTCGCGTCAAGCCGGGTCGTATCCTGTTCGAACTGGACGGGGTTTCGGGTCCGCTCGCCAAGGCCGCCTTCGAGCGTGCCGCGGAGAAGCTGCCGATCAAGACCAAGGTCGTGGCCCGCCTCGGCGAGAGCCTGATCGAGGAGAAGAAGTAATGGCCAAGATCGACGATCTCAAAGCCAAGAGCGACGACCAGCTCGCCGACGAGCTGTCGCAGCTGAAGAAGGAGCAGTTCAACCTGCGCTTCCAGGCTGCCACCGGTCAGCTCGAAAAGCCCGCCCGCGTCCGTGAAGTGCGTCGTTCGATCGCGCAGATCATGACGCTGCAGAACCAGCGCCAGGTCGAAGCGGCCAAGGCGTAAGGTAGGAGACGAAGAATGCCGAAACGTATCCTTCAGGGAACGGTCGTCTCCGACAAGGGAGACAAGACGGTGGTGGTTCGTGTCGAGCGCCGGGTGAAGCACCCGCTCTACGGCAAGATCATCAAGCTGTCGAAAAAGTATCACGCCCATGACGAGAACAACGAGATCTCGATGGGCGAGACGGTGCGCATCGAGGAATGCAAGCCGATTTCGAAGACCAAGAGCTGGAAAGTTCTCGATCGCGTCGCGGCGGCCAATCCGGCCGACCTCGACACCCCGGTCGAAGGCTGAGCAGCGTTAAGGAAGGTAGGAAGGGTCAACCATGATCCAGATGCAATCGAACCTCGACGTTGCGGACAACAGCGGCGCCAAGCGCGTCCAGTGCATTAAGGTACTGGGCGGGTCCAAGCGTCGTTTCGCCAGCGTCGGCGACACGATCGTCGTGTCGGTCAAGGAAGCCGCACCGCGTGGCAAGGTGAAGAAGGGTGACGTGCACCGTGCCGTCATCGTCCGCACCGCCAAGGACATTCGCCGCCCCGACGGGACGGTGATCCGTTTCGACGGCAATGCCGCGGTCCTCGTCAACAAGAATGAAGAGCCCATCGGCACTCGTATCTTCGGCCCGGTGGTGCGCGAACTGCGCGCCAAGAAGCACATGAAGATCATCAGCCTGGCTCCGGAGGTGCTGTAATGGCCGCCGCGAAGATCAAGAAGGGCGACAGCGTCGTCATCCTGTCGGGCAAGGACAAGGGCAAGACCGGTACGGTCACCAAGGTCCTCCCCAAGGAAGGCAAGCTCGTCGTCGAGGGTGTGAACATCATCACCCGTCACAAGAAGCCGACCCAGATGGACCCCAATGGCGGTCTGGAGAAGCGCGAGGCGCCGATGTTCGCCTCCAAGGTGGCGCTCGCCGATCCCAAGGACGGCAAGGCGACCCGCGTCCGCTTCGAGACGGTCGACGGCAAGAAGGTTCGCGTCGCGACGCGTTCCGGGGAGAAGATCGATGGCTAAGGATTACACTCCGCGCCTGAAGAAGGACTATGACGAGCGCATCGTGAAGGCGATGACCGAAAAGTTCGGCTACAAGAACCACATGGAGGTTCCCAAGCTCGAGAAGGTCGTCATCAACATGGGCGTCGGCGAAGCCACGCAGGACAAGAAGAAGGTCCAGAACGCGGCCGCCGAAATGGAACTGATCTCGGGCCAGAAGCCCGTCATCACCAAGGCGAAGAAGTCGATCGCGCAGTTCAAGCTGCGTGAAGGCATGCCGATCGGCGCGAAGGTGACCCTTCGCCGCGAGCGCATGTACGAATTCGTCGACCGCCTCGTGACCATCGCGCTGCCGCGCGTGCGCGACTTCCGTGGGTTGAACCCGAAGTCGTTCGACGGCCGTGGCAACTATGCGATGGGCCTCAAGGAACAGATCGTCTTCCCGGAAATCTCCTACGACAATGTCGACAAGGTCCGGGGCATGGACATCATCGTGACCACCACCGCGAAGACGGACGAGGAAGCGCGCGAACTGCTGCGTCTCTTCAACTTCCCGTTCCCCGCGGAAAAGAAGGAAGAGGAGGCCGCGTAAACATACGCGGTCTCTCGATCCCTCAAACAGGAAAGAGAGAACTTAAGTCATGGCGAAACTGAGTTCCGTGAACAAGAACGAGAAGCGCAAGAAGCTCGCGAAGCAATATGCGCCGAAGTACGCAAAGCTGAAGGAACAGGCGAACGACAAGTCGCTCGATGAAACCGAGCGCCTGATTGCCCGCCTGAAGATGGCCGAACTGCCGCGCAACGCGAATCCGACCCGGATCCGCAACCGCTGCGAGCTGACCGGCCGGAGCCGCGGTTACTACCGCAAGTTCCGTCTTTCGCGCATCATGATCCGTGAATTGGGCAACAAGGGCCTGATCCCGGGCTTCACCAAGTCGAGCTGGTAAGGAATCTGGCATGGCGATGACCGACCCCCTGGGTGATATGCTCACCCGCATCCGCAACGGCCAGCAGGCGCGCAAGGACTCGATCCTGTCGCCCGCGTCCAAGCTGCGTGCGCGCGTTCTCGACGTGCTGCAGCGCGAAGGCTTCATCCGCGGCTATTCGGAAGAAGAGCTGGCGGGCAAGGCCGGCTTGCGGATCGAGCTGAAATATTTCGAAGGCCAGCCGGCGATCAAGCACGTGGCCCGCGTCTCCAAGCCGGGCCGCCGCGTCTACTCGGGTTCGCAGGATCTGCCCCGCATTCGCAACGGCCTTGGCATCACCATCGTGTCGACCCCGCGCGGTGTCCTCTCGGACGCCGAAGCGCGCGAGAACAATGTCGGCGGCGAAGTGCTGGCGGAGGTGTTCTAATGAGCCGCATCGGGAAAAAACCGGTCGTGCTTCCTGCTGGCGTCACCGCCAGCACCGAAGGCACCACCCTCTCCGTCAAGGGGCCCAAAGGCACCTTGGCGATGGAGATGATGGACGACCTCATCAAGTTCGACATCGAGGACGGCGAGATCAAGGTCACGCCGCACAACATGTCGCAGCGTAGCCGCCAGGTTTGGGGCATGCAGCGCACGCTCGTGCAGAACCTCGTCGACGGCGTCACCGAGGGCTACCAGAAGGTCCTCGAGATCAACGGCGTCGGTTACCGTGCGCAGGCGCAGGGCAAGAAGCTCAAGCTTCAGCTCGGCTACAGCCACGATGTCGATCTCGACGTACCGGAAGGCGTCGAGGTGAAGACCCCGGACAACACCACGGTGGAAGTCTCGGGGATCGACAAGCAGCTCGTCGGGCACTTCGCGGCGGAAATCCGCAAGTGGCGCAAGCCTGAACCCTATAAGGGCAAGGGCATCAAATATCGCGGGGAATATATTTTCCGCAAGGAAGGCAAGAAGAAGTAAGATGGCTAAACTGTCCCTCTTCGAACGCCGCCGTCGCCGGGTCCGCTCGGCGCTCAAGGCGCGCTCCGCCGGTAAGCCCCGCCTGTCGGTGCACCGCTCGGGCAAGCACATCTACGCCCAGGTCATCGACGATGCCGCCGGCAAGACGATCGCTTCGGCCTCGACCCTCGACAAGGACGTCAAGGTCAAGTCGGGTGCGAATGTCGATGCCGCGACCACCGTCGGCAAGACCGTCGCCGCCAAGGCCAAGAAGGCCGGCGTGAGCACGGTCGTGTTCGACCGTGGCGGGTTCCTCTTCCATGGCCGCGTCAAGGCGCTGGCCGAAGCCGCCCGTGAAGAAGGGCTGGAGTTCTAATATGGCTGACGAAAAGAAGACCGACGACGTGCAGGCGACCGAAACGCCCGCCACCGAAACGGCCCACGGCGAACAGGCCCCCGGCGTCGCGGAAACCCCCGAGGTTGCCGTTGCCCAGGCTGCTGCCGGCGTCGCCGGTGACGACAAGCCCCGCGGCGGTCGCGGCGGTCGCGGCGGTGGCCGTGATGGCGGTCGTGGCGGTCGCGACGGTGGCCGTGGCCGCGGTCGCGGTGGTCGTGACAACCGCCGCAATGAGGAAGATGGCGAAGAGCTCATTGAAAAGCTCGTTCACATCAACCGCGTCTCGAAGACCGTGAAGGGCGGTAAGCGCTTCGGTTTCGCCGCGCTCGTCGTGGTCGGTGACGGCAAGGGCCGCGCGGGCTTCGGCTCGGGCAAGGCCCGCGAAGTGCCCGAAGCGATCAACAAGGCGACGGCCGCCGCCAAAAAGGCGATGGTCCGCGTGCCGCTGAAGGAAGGTCGCACCCTTCATCATGACGGCAAGGGCCACTTCGGTGCCGGCAAGGTCGTGGTTCGCACCGCGCCTCCGGGGACCGGCATCATCGCCGGCGGTCCGATGCGTGCCGTGTTCGAAGCGCTCGGCGTCGCCGACGTCGTGACCAAGTCGAACGGCACCGCCAACCCGTTCAACATGATCCGCGCCACCTTCGAGGCGCTCAAGGATCAGACCAGCCCGCGCAGCGTCGCCCAGCGTCGCGGCAAGAAGGTCGCCGACCTTCTCGGCCGTGGTGGCATGGACAAGGCCGAGGCCGAAGCGACCGCCGACGCGGTGACGGAGTAAGCCCCATGGCCAAGAACGACACCAAGACGATCAAGATCACGCAGACCGGTTCGCCGATCCGTCGTGACAAGACCCAGCGCGCGACCCTCGTCGGCCTCGGTCTCAACAAGATGCACCGGACCGTCGAAGTCAAGGCGACCCCGGAAGTCCTCGGCCAGGTGAAGAAGGTCCAGCACCTCGTCACCGTCGAAGACGCGTAAGCAAGGATCCGCTGCCGGGCCCTCGAGCCGGGTAGCAAAGGGGAGAGGGGCTAGCACTTCGGTGACGGCCCCTCTTGCCCGTTCAGGCGACCTGTCCTAGAGGCAGCGCGCCGGGAGCTTCCGATCAAGTCGCTGGAAGGCCTCCCTTTATCCAATCCAAGCGCGATGAAAAGCGAAAGCGAGTGCAAGACATGACCATCAAGATCAACGACCTCAAGGACAATGACGGCGCCCGCAAGGGCCGCATGCGCGTCGGCCGCGGTATCGGCTCGGGCAAGGGCAAGACCGGCGGTCGCGGCCAGAAGGGCCAGAAGAGCCGTTCGGGCGTCTCGATCAACGGGTTCGAAGGCGGCCAGATGCCGCTCCACATGCGCCTGCCGAAGCGCGGCTTCAACAACCCGTTCGGCAAGGACTATGCGATCGTCAACATCGGCATGGTCCAGAAGGCCATCGACGAGAAGAAGCTCGACGCCAAGAAGGTCGTCGACCAGGAAGCCCTCAACGCCATCGGCCTGACCCGTGGCGGCAAGCATGGCGTGCGCCTCCTTGCCAAGGGCGAACTCAAGTCGAAGGTCAGCTTCAAGGTCGCCGGTGCCTCCAAGGGCGCCATCGAGGCGGTCGAGAAGGCTGGCGGCAAGGTCGAAGTGACCGCGCCGGTCAAGACCGACGACAAGGCCGACGCCTAAAAAGAACCGTGAAGGGGTGGGCATCGTCCCACCCCTTCCTATATCGAGCCTCCTGGGGGGGTGGCGTCTTGTGCCGCCCGGCTTGAAGACAAGGGAATAGCACATGGCGACCTCCGCCGAGAACATGGCTGCCGGCATCAGCTTCGACAGCTTTCGCAAGGCCACCGACCTGAAGAAGCGCCTCTGGTTCACGCTCGGCGTGCTGGTGCTCTTCCGCTTCCTCTCCTTCGTGCCCATTCCCGGCATCGATCCGCGCTCGCTGCAGCAGCTGTTCGACACGCAGCGCGGCGGCGTCCTCGACTTCTTCAACACTTTCTCGGGCGGCAGCCTCGAGCGCATGAGCATCATCGCGCTCGGCATCATGCCCTACATCACCGCCTCGATCGTCGTCCAACTCGGTGCCGCGCTCCACGAACCGTGGAAGCAGCTCAAGAAGGAAGGCGAAGTCGGGCGCAAGAAGCTCAACCAATACACCCGCTACCTGACCGTGCTGCTGACGACCGTGCAGGGCTATGTCATCGCCACCGGCCTCGAAGGCCTCGGGGCCAACCAGGGCATCGCCGCCGTGGTCGAACCGGGCATGACCTTCCGCATCGCGGCCACGATCAGCCTCATCGGCGGCACGCTCTTCCTCATGTGGCTGGGTGAACAGATCACCAGCCGCGGGATCGGCAACGGCATCAGCCTCATCATCATGGCGGGCATCGTCGCCTCCATGCCGGGCCTGCTCGCCCAGCTGTTCGAAAGCGGCCGTTCGGGCGCGGTCGACCCGCTGGTCGTCGTCTCGGTCATCCTGCTGCTGGTCGTCCTCGTTCTCTTCATCTGCTTCATGGAGCGCGCCCAGCGCCGCGTCCTCGTGCAATATCCCAAGCGCGCCACCGCGCGCGGCATGATGCAGCAGGAGCGCAGCCACCTGCCGATGAAGGTCAATATCGCGGGCGTCATCCCGCCGATTTTCGCCAGCTCGATCCTGCTCATGCCGCTCACCGTCCTACAGTTCGCGGGCGGCGGTGCGGACCCCGCGTCGGATTCGAGCGACTGGCTTATCACCATCTCGACCTTCCTCCAGCGCGGCGCGCCGCTCTACCTGTTCCTCTACGGGGCCGGCATCGCCTTCTTCTGCTTCTTCTACGCCTCGGTGCAGTTCAACAGCGAGGACACGTCGGAGAATTTGAAGCGCGCGGGCGGCTTCGTCCCCGGCATCCGTCCGGGCAAGGCGACCGAGCAATATTTCGATTACCTGCTCAACCGCATCACCGTCATCGGCGCGGCGTACCTCGTCACCATCTGCCTCATCCCCGAGATCCTCTTCTCGAACCTCGATGTCGGCAGCGCGCTTCTCGGCGGCACCAGCCTGCTCATCATCGTCAACGTGACGGTCGATTTCGTCAGCCAGGTGCAGAGCCATCTCATCGCGCATCAATATGGCGACCTCATCAAGAAGGCGAAGCTCAAGGGTGGCGGTCGCCGCCGCTAGCCGCTAGCCCTGTCGCAAGACGGTAACGATTCGAAGCGAGGCCTTCACATGGACATCATCCTTCTTGGCCCCCCGGGCGCCGGCAAGGGGACGCAGGCGCATCGTCTCGAAGCGACCCGCGGCATGAAACAGCTCTCGACCGGCGACATGCTGCGCGCCGCGATCAAGGCGGGCACCCCCGTCGGCAAACAGGCCAAGGAAGTCATGGAGCGGGGCGAACTCGTCTCCGACGCCATCGTCTCGGCGCTGATCGGCGAGCATCTTGAGGATGCCACCAACGGCGCCATCTTCGATGGTTATCCGCGCACCCAGCACCAGGCCGAAGCGCTCGAGATGCTGCTCGCCGATCGTGGCCGCAAGCTGGCCCATGTGATCGAACTCAAGGTCGACGAGGACGCGCTGGTGACCCGCATCTGCGGCCGCTTCAGCTGCGCCAATTGCGGCGCGCTCTATCACGAGACCGCCAAGCCGCCGAAGGTCGAGGGGACCTGCGATGTCTGCGGCGAGCACGACTTCAAGAAGCGTCCCGACGACAATGAGGAAACGGTGCGCAACCGCATGGCCGAATATCGCGCCAAGACCGCGCCCATCCTGCCCTTCTACGAGGACCAGGGCCTCGTCCGTCACGTCGATGGCATGGGCAGCGTCGACGAGGTCGCCGCCGCGATCGACGCCATCCTCGACAGCTAGGGCTTTTGGCGCTTAGGCTCGTCCATCCATTTGGAGGGGAACGACCCATGCGCCACTTGCCGACCCTGCTGAGCCTTGCCGCCGCGAGCCTCGCCCTGCCGGGCGCGGCGCACGCGGACGTCATCAATACCACCACCAACAGCTTTCACCTGCGCCACGAAATCCCGCTGGTCGTCCCCGCCGCGCGCGCCTTCGACCTGCTTACTCGGCCCGGTGCCTGGTGGAATGGGTCGCACAGCTATTCGGGCGATGCCGCCAATATGCGCTTGGAGCTGCGCCCCGGCGGTTGCTTTTGCGAAATCTGGGACGGCGGCGCGGTCGAGCATTTGCGGGTCGCCGCCGTCACGCCGGGCGAACAGATCGTGATGACGGGCGGCCTCGGCCCGCTCCTCTATGCCCCCGCCACCGGCACCATGATCTGGAAGGTCGAGGACGGCGGCACCGGCGCGATCCTCACCATCGATTACAAGGTCACTGGCTTTGCCGAGAGCGATGCCGCCGACTGGGCAAGCCGCGTCGATGCGGTACTGGCCGAGCAGGGCTTGCGCTTCCGCACCGCCGCCGCCGCCTTGCCGCGCCGCTAGTCGCGTTCCAGCGTGATGAAGCGATGGGCAGGGGCGTCGCCTTCTGCCGCATGCTCTTCGCAGGCCGTCATGCGCCAGCCCTCTTCCTCGCGCGGATCGTCCAGAAAGGTGTCGCCTTCGGGCTCGATCATGAGTTCGGTCAGCTCGATGCGCTTGGCCAGCGGCACGAACAGGCCGAAGATCTCCGCCCCGCCGATGACCCACACGGGTTCCTCGCCCGCTTGGCGGAGCGCACCCTCGACGTCATGCACCACCTCGGCCCCTTGCGCCTTCCAATAGGTGCCGCGCGTCAGCACGATGTGCCGCCGTCCCGGCAGCAGACCCGGCAGGCTCTCGAAGGTCTTGCGTCCCATGATCATCGCCCCGCCCATCGTCAGCCGCTTGAAGCGCTTAAGGTCGGCGGGCAAATGCCACGGCATGTCGCCATCCTTGCCGATGACGCCATTTGTCGCGCGCGCGATGATCATGTTGACGGGCCGGTCGCTCATGCGCCGCATTCATGCGGCTTTTGATGGGGCGAGGGAAGGGCTAAGAGGCAGCATATGAGCGCCAGCGACGATTTCCTTCTCGAACTGACCACCACGCTCGGTGACAAGGCCGTGGTCATCGATCCCGCCGACATCGACGCGTGGACGACCGACTGGCGCGGGCGTTGGACAGGCAAGGCCATCGCCTTGCTCCAGCCCGCCACCACAGCCGAGGTGCAGGCCATCGTGCGCGCGGCCGAAGCACATGGCGTGCCGCTCGTCCCGCAAGGCGGCAATACATCGATGGTCGGCGGCGCCACCCCCGACGACAGCGGCAGTGCCGCCATCCTGTCGCTGCGCCGGATGAAGGCGGTGCGCCGCATCGACCCCGCCACGCGGCAGGTTGTCGCCGAAGCGGGGCTGGTGCTCGAGGCGATGCAGGCGCTGCTCGCCGATGAAGGGCTGCGCTTGCCCCTCGACCTCGGCGCGCGCGGCTCGGCCACCATCGGCGGGCTCGCCAGCACCAATGCCGGCGGCACCGAAGTGCTGCGCCACGGCACCATGGGCCAGATGGTCGTGGGATTGGAGGCCGTACTGTCCGGCGGCGAGATCCTCGACACGCTCTCGCCCCTCAAGAAGGACAATCGCGGCCCGCGCGTGGACCGGCTGCTGATCGGCGGGGAGGGGCAGTTTGGGATCATCACCGCGCTGCGCCTCCAACTCGCACCCGTCCCCCGCGACCGCGCCACCGCCTGGGTCGGGGTGAAGACCCCGCAGGCCGCGCTCGACCTCCTGCGTTTCGCCGAGGCGCGCACCGACGCGATCGAAGGCTTCGAACTCATCCCCGACGACGTTCTCGATGCGGCGGTCGCGGTCATGGGCGTCCAGCGCCCGCTCGAGGCGCCGTGGCACGTGCTCATCGAGGCCAAGGGCGACGGCGCCCCCGGAACGCTCACCGCCACGCTCGAAGGCCTGCTCGCCGATGCCCTCGAACGCGGCCTCGCGACCGACGCTGTCATCGCCCGCGCCGAGGCGCAGGCCGACGCCTTCTGGCACATCCGCCATTCGCTCTCCGAAGCGGAAAAGAAACATTACGGCATGGCGGGCAGCCACGACATCTCGGTCCCCGTCGACGCCATGCCCGCCTTTCTCGACGCGGTGAAAGGCTGGGTCGAGGGGCAATGGCCTGGCGTCAGCGTCTCGGGCTACGGCCACCTCGGCGATGGCAATATCCACCTCCACGTTCGCGCGATGGAGCGCGCGTGGCAGGGCTGGCGCGACAACGAGGGCGCGGCGATCGAGCAGGTCGTCCACGACATGGTCGTCGACCATGGCGGCTCGATCAGCGCCGAACATGGCATCGGCCAGATGAAGCGCGGCGAATTTGCCCGCCTCGGCGATCCCGCGCGTCTCCAGACATTGAAAGCCCTCAAGGCCGCAATGGACCCCGAGGGCATTTTCAATCCGGGAAAACTGATCCCCTAGGCGCCGAGGAAGACCGCCTTGGCATTGGTGAATTCCTTCATGCCGAAACCGCCATGTTCGCGGCCATAGCCTGAATCCTTCACCCCGCCGAAGGGCATGTTCGGATCGGCCAGCCCGAAGCTGTTGATAAACACCATGCCCGTGTCGAAATGGTCGATGGCGATGCGCTTGGCGCGCTCCTCGTCGCGGCTGAAGATGCCGCCGCCAAGGCCATAGCGGCTCTCGTTGGCGATGCGCACCGCATCGACATCGTCGACCGCCTTGATGACGCTGGCGACGGGACCGAAGAATTCGTCCTCATAGGCCGGCATACCCGGCGCCACACCCGACAGGATGGTCGGCTCGAAATAGAAGCCGGTGCGATCGAGCTTCTTGCCGCCCGTCTCGATGCGCGCGCCTTTCTCGACGCTTTCCTCCATCTGGCCGATCAGCTTGTCGCGCAGATCGCCGCGCGCCATCGGCCCGAGTTCGCTGTCCTCGTCCATCGGATCGCCGACCTTCACCGCCTTCATCGCCTCGACGAAACGCTCGAGGAATTCGTCATAGACCGCCTCGGTCGCGATGAAGCGCTTGGCGTTGATGCAGGTCTGCGCATTATTATAGAGCCGCCCTTGGACGCTGGTCTTCACCGCGACGTCCAAGTCGGCATCGTCGAGCACCAGATAGGCATCGTTCGACCCCAGCTCGAGCACGGTCTTTTTCAGTGCCGCGCCCGCCCGTTCGCCGATCTTGTGCCCCGCCGCGTCCGACCCCGTCAGCGTCACCCCGCGCACGAGGTCGTTGTCGATCACCTTGTTCGACTGGTCATGGTCGATCACAAGCACACTGAACAGATCCTCGGGGAGACCCGCCTCCTCGTACAGATGGCGCAACATGATGCCCGTGCCGGTGCAGTTGGACGCGTGCTTCAACAGCACGCCATTGCCCGCCATCAGGTTGGCGATCGAATAGCGGATCACCTGATAGGAGGGGAAATTCCACGGCTGAATGCCATAGATGACCCCGATCGGACGATGTGCGACCACGCCGCGGCCCTCATTGGCGAACAGCGGACGCTCTTCCTCCTTCAGCTGCTCGGGCCCATTCTCGGCGGTGAACTTGCAGATGGCGGCGCACAGGTCGACCTCGTCGCGGCTGTCGCCGATCAGCTTGCCGACCTCCTCAGTCATCTTGGTCGCCAGCGCCTCCTTGTTCTTCGCCAGCGTCTCGCCGATCGACCCGATGATCTCGGCGCGCTCCTCGGCGGGGCGCTGCGACCACAGGACGAAGGCGTCGTGGCAACGCTGGATCGCGGCTTCGGCGTCCCCATCGGAAATGAGGTCGAAATGGTCGATCTCTTCCTCGGTGGCGGGGTTGATGGTGGTGATACGCTCGCTCATGGCAGGTCCTTCTCGTCGAATGTCGGTTCGAAAAGAGAACGGACCGCTTGCACTCCTCGTTGCTCGGCGGGGCGCGGCGTTGCGGCGCTTGGTCGTCAGCCGGCGACCTGTCCCGACGATGCCCCCGGACCAAAAGCGGTAGCGAAGGCGCGTTCGATGTCCTCGCGATCGATGTCGGTCTCGGCTCTGTCGAGGCCATGCTGCCGCGCCGCTGCCGCATACTCGCGAAGACGCCCGGTGAAGTCGGCGCTGTCGGCACAGCGCGACGCGACCCCGAGCCGCTCGATTAGGCGAATGACGATCGCGGGATAGGGCGCCGCGCCCTGTCGCAGCGCCGCCACGGGCTTGTCGAACAATCGGTCGAACGAGGCGGTCGGACAATAGACGCGCTCCACCTCCATCAGGATATGGCCGGGCGGGGTGAGCCGTTCGCGGTGATGCAGCATGATGGTCGCCAGTTCATCGACGCACGCGCGCGCGGTGTAGAAATCGTTGACGGCGGGCGACAGCGCCCGCGCGGCGATCTCGACCAGCAGGCGGATGCGATAGCTCAGCCCTTCCTGGTCCGACCGCGTGGCGGCAAAGGTGAAGCAGTCGCGCACCTCGTCGGTCTGCTCCTGCGACAGCGGTTCGCGGCTGAAAAGAATGGGCTCGCCGTCCATCACCCGGTCCCCTGCGGCGCGGTCGATGCGGAATTCACTGTCCCACCGTGCGGCGAGCCGCGAGAGGCGCTCGATATCGGTTGTGACGATATAGGCATCTCGGACCGAGCGGATGGGCGTCGCGCGGGGCCAGTCGGGGGCGAGGACCGCGCGCAACGCGCCATTGCCGACCGCGCAACTGTCGCGCCCGATTTTGCCGATTGCGGTATCGACGAAGATCGCGCGCCCGAGGTCGTTGAGCGCCACCGCCAGCCACACCAGTTCGACCAGCATCAGCAGCGACAGGAACAAGAGGCTGGCATGCGGCAGGCTCGCGCCATCGCCCTCGCCATCGAACAGCATGAGGAGCAACAGGCTGGCGGCGGTCGCGGCCAGCAGCAGGCCCAGCGTGGCGCGCACGAAGGTCCGGGCGATCCAGCGATCGATGAGCCGCACCCCGAGGTTGCTCGCCGCGAGCGTGAGCACAAGGAGCGTGATCGAGAAATAGAGCGTGGTGAAGGCGACATTGACGCCGGTCATCACCGACACCGCCTCACGATAGCCATCGCTCGTCTCGACGAGCACGACGCCCTGCGCCCACAACCATCGCGACCACCCGCTGCCGTCCACTGCGGTGAGCGCGAACATCACGCCGATGGCGACAAGAATGATGAGCGCAGGCAGGGCCCAGAAGCTCTTCCAGGCACGCACCACCGACGCGACGAGCCCGCCGAGGTTCTTGGGTTCGTCGCTGGTCACTCGCTGCCTCACGGGGAACCGAACGGCAGCCTCGCGTCTTGAGTTCCCCGAGCAAACAGGGGGCTCGTCCGGCCGCATCACGACGATACGCCCGGGTGGAGGAGTATCTGTATGGACCCCTCGGTCTTCGCGAACATCGAAAATCTGGTCACGTTAAGCGACACGCAGTTCACCTTGGGATCGCTGATCCTGATGGTCAGCTACGGTGCGCATTTCGCCTTCATCCTCTATTTCCTCTGGACGCAAAAGGACCTCGCGCCCCGCTATCGGCTGGTGCCGTTGCTCTCCGCGCTGGTCATGGCGTCGGCGGGTCTCAGCCTGCTGCGCGAATTCAGTTTCTGGAACGAGGCCTATACCTTCTCCGGCGGCGCATACGTGCCCGCGACCGAGGGACAGACCTTCACCAACGCCTTCCGCTACGGCAACTGGACCATCACGGTGCCGCTGCTGCTGACCCAATTGCCGCTCGCTTTCGGATTGGCACGTCCGGAAATCCGTCGCCGCGCCATCCGCATGAGCATTCCCGCCGTGCTGATGATCTGGACCGGGTTGGTAGGCCAGTTCGGCGAAACCGGCGACTGGGCGCAGCTCAACCTGTGGGGCGTCATCTCGACCCTCTTCTTCGTGTGGCTGCTGATCGAGGTGCGCGCCACGATCAAGGCGGGGGTCGTCAATTCGCCTGCGCCGTTGAAGGGCTTTCCCGACAAGCTGTGGTGGTATTTCCTTGCCACCTGGGGCCTCTACCCCATCGCCTATGCGCTGCCCCAACTGGGCTTCAACGGCGAAGTGGTGATCGCACGCCAGTTGCTGTTCAGCATCGCCGATTTGTCGACCAAGCTGGTCTATGGCGTCATCCTGTCGCGCTATCTTCTGCGTCGTAGCGCGCTTGGAGGCTATCTGCCCGCCGCCGAGGCGCTGGGCGAGGCGCCTGCGGTTGCCGACAAGCCGCGTGGCGCGTGACCCGCGCGGAGGTACGCTTCGGCCTCGTCGGGATCGCCGCCGCGATCCTGGCGGGGCTGGGCGTCCCGTCGCTCCTGCTGGCCGGGGCCCTGCTGGCGGTCGGCGTCTTTCATGGCGCGATCGATGCCGAGGCCGAACGGCTGGTTCGACCGGGCCTTGGTTACAGCCTCGTCTATCTCGCGCTCATCGGCTGCGCCGCGGCCTATTTCATTGCTGCGCCCGTCAACGGGCTGATGCTGTTCTTCGCCCTGTCGGCATGGCATTTCGCGCATGAGAACCGCCAGCGCGGCGTGTCGCTCGCCGCCGCATGGGGCGAGGGGTTGATGCTGATCGGCGGCGTGTTTCTCTTGCGCCCGGTCTCGACCCACGCGATCCTCGAATGGATGGGCGTGGACGGGGCCGCGCCGTTGGCCATGCCCCTCGCGCTCATCGGCCTTGCAGGTCCCGCCATGCTCGTGCTCGGCGGGCATCGCCTTCGCGCGCTCCTCCTCCTCGCGGCCTATGCGCTGCTCGACCCGCTTCTCGCCATCGCCTTGCATTTCACCATGCTGCACGCGCTCGTGCGGATCGAGGAACTGGTGGCGCGGCTGGGGCGTCATCGCGCCGCCGCCGCGATCCTCCCTTTCGGTCTTGCCGC
The DNA here is from genome assembly GCF_026157085.1 of Sphingomicrobium arenosum. Classification (NCBI taxonomy): domain Bacteria; kingdom Pseudomonadati; phylum Pseudomonadota; class Alphaproteobacteria; order Sphingomonadales; family Sphingomicrobiaceae; genus Sphingomicrobium; species Sphingomicrobium arenosum. The sequence continues at coordinate 1,434,092 of NZ_JANPVN010000001.1, read as the reverse complement.
GCTCGCTGGCGCTGCCCTTCTCGTCGCCGCCGTGCTGTCGGGCGCTGTCCCACCGCTCGTCTTCACCGCCCTCGCGCTTGCCGCGCTGATCCCGCACATGCTGCTCGACCGCAGCTGGGGGACGGGGCAGGGCGCCATCGCCGCCGCCTGAGTCCCTGCCGATCGCGGCGCTCAAGCCTTGGCCGGGGCGATATCGCGCCAGAGACCCCGGTGAAGCCGCAAATTCTCCGGCGCCGCCTTGGTCTGGGCGAGGGCATGGTCGCGATAGGCCTGCCGCCAGCGCGCGATGAAACCCTCTTCGCTTTCACCGTCTTCGGGCTGGGGCAGCGCCGTCACGCTCAGTTGGATTTTCTTGCAGTCGACCCATTGCGCCATGCCATAGGACGAGGTCACCCCATGGCGATGCACGAGGCGCGGGATGAGCGGCGAGATGCGCAGCGCCAGCTCTTCCTCGCTGGCATCCTCGAGCGGCGGCCCTCCGCTATTGCCATCGGCCGCCATGACAAGCACGCTGCCATCGCGCACCACATCTTCGGCCATCCGGCGAACGCTCTGCTTGTCGTTGGTGCTGGTGCTGATCAGGCGGCGCGACAGGACGCTCCCCGGCAGCGCCGGGAACGAGCCGATATATTTGACGTCGATGTCGTATAGTTCGTAGAGAAGCGGTCCTGCGAAGATTGGCCCGACATGGGCGGCGGCGCGGCAATGGGCGCCGATCGCCGAATATTGCTGCGCGGACGCATCGCCATCGATAAAGAGGCTTTTCGCGCTATCGTCGTCGGGCCGACATTCGAGCCAATCGAGCAACACGCGTTCGGCCCGGATGCCCCATTTGGCCCGACGTTCGAATTCTTCGCGGTTACCCTTGAACTCGGGGTCTCGATTGGACCAGGCCCAGTCGACCACCGCCTGGTCGAGCGCGTCGGCGTCGATATCCTCCCACACGCGCTCAAGCGCCGCTTCGATCGTATCGGGCAGCTTGGCGGCACGAATCTCGACCAGCCTGCGGTTGATCTGCCCGGCGAGTGACGTCTCGCCGCAACGCACCAGCCCGGCGATGATCTGGCGGCAATGCGGTAAGGTGAGCCGCGGCTGGGCAGCGATCTTGCGATAAAGCTGTACGGCCTGCTGCGTCTTGCCGGCCTGTTCGAGACGCCCCGCCCGGACGAGCGCCGCGGGGATCTGCGCATTGGCGCCGGTCGGCGCGCTGTCGGATGGCCTGTTCATCACTCTTCCCCCTCTTGCCCCTCGGTGGTGCGCCCGGCGTAACAAAGATGGGCACTCAAATCATTGGGAAATTTATGTCCGGAGACGAAATTGATGTCCGCTTAGCGCCCCAGTCCGGTCATTCAGAACGCACGCGGTAGAACCTGTGAACTGCCGGTCAGCTAAGCGCCAGCTTGAATCACCCGTTCCATCTTAACTGCTGCTCATCGCGAGGAATTTGAGTTCTTTCGCTTGGCCAAGCTGGGGCTGAAATCTGCCCCGCCTTTCGACGATCGTTGACATGCCTGCCGAGCCACGAATGCGTTACCGAAAGCTCCTCGAGTATTGGTGGCCAGCATTCCTTCCACTTACAGAAGCCGGAGTTTGCAGTCGTCAGCATCGCTTGTAGCCGGCGTGATGCCTCCTCCTCGCTGCGTCGAATGACCTGCGTGCTGCGGTCATTGGGCACAGCGTCAAAACCATCTGCAAACAGATCGCCCATCAGTGTGCAGGCTTCTCGCTTCTTAGCTTTTGATGCCGATCGCGTGATGGCCTGCGCATCAAGTGCGCTGCGCTCGCTATCGCGAAAAACTTTTAGCCCCTCCGAATGACGTGTGAGAAAGATGAGTTTGTACAGGGGACGGTTGTGCAAAACCTTGTCGACTGTGATGACGGGCGCATAGACATAGCCTGACGTTTGCCGAAGCGCTTGAACCGCCAATTCTTCGTAGAGTCGCTCGCGCTGCTCGCCGCTGACCGCCTTGATCCGCTTGCGCCAATCATCTGGTGCGCTCGTGGATAGCCACTCCTCCAAAGCCGGGATAAGGTCAGTCCCGCCGAACCGGTTTGCGAAATCAAACATGAAGTTGACGAGGGCTTCGGCATTCTGACGCTGCAGAAGCGGCATCATCGAACCGATCGCCGGAAATCCTTTGGGATCGATCAACGTGAATGAAAAAGATTCCTGAGGAATTGAGGCGACAATGGCTGCCACATGGTCTTCCATCTTGCCGTTGAGGGGCGTGATCTCGATCTTTGGATAGAGAGCTACCGCTCGTTGCAGCTGTGCAAATGATGATGGGTCTTTCTCTACTAGAAACGCCCGCATTCGCACATTGCGGCCGCGAGACAGATAAAGCAGACGCTGGCTCGTCATGTGATTGAGTGCGATACCAAACGAGGTATCGTCGAAGTTCTCGCCCGCCGCGGATTTCCAAGGCCCGGCGAACCCATCGACATACACAAACTCGTCGTATCTCGAGCACACCTTCCCGATGAGCGCGGGTAGGTACTTGTCCAAGAATGTATGTTTGACGAAAGCCTGTTCGCGACCCTCGTAATGCGCGACGTCGATCGCCATTAGCCAAACGCTGTCATGTTCGAAGGAAACTCATTCCACTCGCGACCATCAAGTTCGCGGCCACCACTTTTTGGTCGAATTCCGCCCCATTGCTTGAAGAAGAATGCCACGCCCTGCCGAGCGCACTCATCGCGAATCTGGCGAGCCCACTCGATATTGAGGATGCGCGCTCCCGGGCCGCTCTCCCCGCCGGCAATCACCCAATGGATGCCCGAGAGATCGACTGGCCCGACTGGCCCGATCAGCGGTTCAACGGAGAGGAAGCGAATGCCGGCCGGAGCTTCGCTCAGGTGCTTGATGCGTGTGGCGCCTCTCGCGTCCTCGACCGACACGCCAAGCCAGATATGCTTGGGAGGTTGGCGATCCGCATAACGCCTTTGCAAGTAGTCACGCATCCGGGAGCTGCGTTTCGTCAGCACCTGAAACACATGCCAATGCGCTTCCTCCATGGTGTTGAATACGGAGTCGACGAATGGGAACGGCACTTCCTTATGGAAGAGATCACTCATGGAATTGACGAATATCATCCGGCTTCGCTTCCAACGGAGCGGTTGGTCTAGACGGTCTGGGCGGAGGGTTAGGTCGAAACCAAATTCAAAAGGATGGCCCGGAATGCCTCGCCACCGTTCGGCGAAGCGCTCGGCATAGCAATTGTCGCAGCCAGCCGTGATTTTCGTGCAACCCGTTACAGGATTCCACGTTGCATCTGTCCATTCGATTGAGCTTCCATCAGCCATGCCGTTTCCCTAGAACGATTCAAGAACATATCCCTGTATTGCCCAGATAGCAATCTGTAGCTCGACACTCAAAATGACAGGATCACGACCGCTTCGCAGATGCAACGCTACGTTGCCGGTCCTGCATTCGGTGATGGCTGATAGTTTGCGATATGGGTCACCAATAAACCATGGCTGAAGCTGATGAGCCTAGAGGGGGTGCCGAAACGAATGGCTGCTGGTCATTCCACCCTTGCTAGCTAGCTGGAAAGCGTCTGCTTCCCGCTCCCTGCCGACCAGAACCGGTCCGTCGGCAGTCGGCCCAATTGCCGACTGCTCGGCCGGTTGTGAATCTTTCCTTGGGGCCAGATCGGCGCACATTAACTCTCTTCAGTATCCGCCCGGTGGATCGCTGGCGGGAAAACTCTCATCGAGATCTTCGTCGGTCTCGGTCCATTCGGTGGGTGGATCGCGCATCGCTTGAGGGCCCGCATCGCGAACGTCGGTAAGGCTGTTGTGGGGCTGGTCGGGCGCATAGGCGGCGTTCACACGATGCGGCTTCGGCCTCAAGAACTTATAGCCGACAAAGCCGATAAGACCGAGGCCAATAATCCTAAGGACCATGATTACCTTCCTTTTTCCTGCTCGAGGAGAAGAGATCAGTTCTGCTGATGGTTCATTGTCTTATAGACGTATTGGGCCGTGCAACTGATCAGGATGAATCCGGTCAGCGATGCGATGCCCGTGATGACTCTCAGATGCTCGGTCGGATAGATGTCGCCCAGTCCGACCGTCGTGACAGTAATCAGCGCAAAATAGTAGTAGTCCATGGCTGACATGCTCGGCTCTTTCGCAAAATCGCCCAGTCCGAGCGATGCCGCCCATGCGAAACCCGAAGCGAAAACGACGGCAACGAGCATGTGACTGAGCAGGACGAGCAGCGAACCGGCAGTCAGCCGCAAGTTCGCGGGCGCGACGCCGGGTGGCGAGACCTTTTTCGCCAGTCGCAACATCGCAAGGTGCAATGTCAGCGATGCTAGAAACAGCGATATCCCGATAGCGGTCGCTTCAATCATGACGAAGCTTCCTGAAGCTTGGGTAGAGCTAGCCCACGTAGCCGCAGCGCATTGGCAATGACGGACACGGATGAGAGACTCATCGCCGCCGCAGCGATCATGGGGTTCAGCAATAAGCCGAAGGCGGGAAAGAGGACGCCGGCTGCCACCGGGATGCCGAGCGCGTTGTAACCGAAGGCGAAGACCAAATTTTCGCGGATATTGCGCATGGTCGCACGCGACAGGACGATGGCCTGGAGAACCCCGGTAAGATCGCCGCGCACCAGCGTGACACCGGCGCTCTCGATGGCCACGTCGGTGCCCGTCCCCATCGCGATGCCCACGTCGGCCGCGGCCAGCGCAGGCGCATCGTTGATGCCATCGCCGGCCATGGCGACGCGCTTGCCTGCGGCCTTCAGCGCCTCGATCTTGCGATGTTTCTCTTCGGGGGAGACGTTGGCTTCAACCTGATCGATCCCGAGTTGGTCGGCAACCGCTTGCGCCGTTGCGTGGCTGTCGCCTGTCAACATTACCACTTCGATGCCGCGATCGTGCAAGGCCCGGATCGCCGCCGCGCTCGTGGGCTTGATCGGGTCGGCGACCGCGATCAGCCCCGCGGGCACGCCGTCTATTGCCACAAACATCACGGTCTGGCCGAGCGAGCGGCCTGCGTCGGCTGAATCGAGCCACGCCGTGTCCTCGATGCCGATCCGCCGCATCAGTTTCTCGTTCCCGATCGCGACGGTCTTCGACCCCACACGCGCCTCCACGCCTTCCCCTGTGGTCGATGAGAGATCCGATGCCGCAATGACGGGTACGCCGCGCGCCTTGGCGCCTTCGACGATGGCGTGGGCGAGCGGGTGCTCGCTACCCGCCTCGACGGCGGCGACTGCAGAGAGGAACTCTGTCTCATCGAGCCCACCATGAGGGCTGACGGCAACGAGGTCGGGCTTGCCCATGGTGAGCGTCCCCGTCTTATCGACCACAAGCGTGTCGATCTTCTCGAGCGTTTCGAGCGCCTCGGCATTCCGGATGAGAATGCCATGCTGTGCGCCCTTGCCGGTGCCAGTCATGATCGACATCGGCGTTGCGAGGCCGAGCGCACAGGGACAGGCAATAATCAGGACGGCGATCGCATTCACGAGAGCATAGGCAAGAGCGGGGAACGGCCCCCAGAGGGCCCAGACGGCGAAGGTGACGATCGCGATCACGACGACCGCGGGAACGAACCATGCCGCCACCTGGTCGGCCAGCCGCTGGATGGGAGCGCGGCTGCGCTGTGCCTCGGCCACCATCTGGACGATCTTGGACAACATCGTGTCCTTTCCGACCGCGTCCGCCCGCATGACGAACCCGCCTGTCTGGTTGACGGTCCCGCCGATAACCCGGTCGCCCGCCTGCTTGGAAACGGGTAGCGGCTCGCCGCTGATCATGGATTCATCGATGGCGCTAGCCCCCTCGGTCACCTCGCCGTCCACGGGCACCTTGTCCCCGGGGCGAACGCGAAGTAGGTCGCCGCTTGCCACCTGGTCGAGCGAGACTTCGCGCTCGTCGCCCCTGCCGAAGATCTTGAGCGCGGTAGGCGGTGCGAGCTCGAGCAGGGCCCGCAGCGCGCTCGACGTCGATCCGCGCGCCCGGAGTTCGAGCACCTGGCCCAGCAACACGAGCGTGGTGATCACTGCAGCCGCCTCGAAGTAGACGCCTACCCGCCCGGAGTGATCGCGGAAAGCGGGCGGGAACACGTCCGGCACGAGCGTGGCCACGAGGCTGAACAGATAAGCGATGGCGACCCCGAAGCCGATCAGCGTGAACATGTTGAGGTTGCGGGTCCTTAACGACTGCCATGCACGCACGAAGAAAGGCCAGCCGCCCCACAGCACCACTGGTGTGGCGAGCGCGAGCTGCGCCCATTGCGCGCGCGCGGGTTCGATCAGCTGGTCGAAACTCACCCCCGGAATCATATCGCTCATCGCATAAACGAAGAGCGGCAGCGTGAAGAAAGCGCTGACCCAGAAGCGGCGCGTCATATCGACTAGTTCGGGATCGGGGCCATCGCCGAGACCGACCGTCTCGGGTTCGAGCGCCATCCCGCAGATAGGGCAGCTTCCCGGTCCGACCTGCCGGATCTCGGGATGCATCGGACAGGTATAGATCGTGCCTTCGGGAAGGTCCTCGACCTGATCGAGATGAGCACGGGAAAGATAGTGTTTAGGGTCGGCAAGGAACTTGTCCTTGCACCGGGCCGAACAGAAATAATGCGTCGCCCCATCGTGCTTGGCGATATGCGACGCCCCCTCGATCGTGACGCTCATCCCGCAGACGGGGTCGATCGCGGTCCCTTCGGAATTCGCTCCATCCGGGGATTGGGTGTCGCAACAGCTCATTGCTCGCTCCTTCTGTCTGGCCGGCTCGGCCCGATCGGTATCAGGGGTAGGACGCAAACACCTCGCGGCGCCCGTTGCCGAAGGCGATCACCTCATAGGGCTGGCTCGGCCCCTCGACCTCCATGCCCGGCGATCCGAGCGGCATTCCGGCAACCGCAAGTCCTTCAACCCAGTCCGGCTTGTCGACCATAATCCGCTCGATGTCGGCGGCGGGCACGTGGCCCTCGATCACCAGGCCGCCCCCGATCGCCGTGTGACAGGAGCGTAGGTCATCAGGCACACCATGCGCTGTCTTCAGCGCCAGCATGTCGGGATGGTCGACCGTGGCGACGTCGTGCCGTTCGCCCATTTCCATATGCGCCGCCCACTCTTCGCAACATCCGCAATTGGGATCGCGGTACATGGTGAAACTCGACGCTTCGGCAGCAACCGTGCAGGCTGCCAGCAGGAGACCCCCGAACAGGGGGAGCAGGGTGCGCGCTTTCCTTCTTCCGATCACGATGCCTCCTAGTGGCCCATGGCCTTCATTTCATCGTCGGACATTTCCGACATATCGTGCCCGGCATGGGGATCGGCGGGCGCCGTCTCGGCCGGGGCTTTTTCCGCGGGCGCAGGCGCCGCCGACGGCTTCGGACGCGCCGCAGGCTGGGGCGCGGGGGCAGCCTTCGGGGCCGCCGTCACGCCTGGTTCGGCTGCGGGCGAGACATCGGCTTGCGGAGCGGCCGGGGCCGGCATGTCGACTGGGGACGCCGGAGCCTCGACCACCGTCGCCTCGGGAGCCGCGTCGGCCGCAGGCGCCGACGCCTCGTCGCACCCGGCGAGACTAAGAAGCAGCGCAGGAAAGAGCAGCGATTTCACTGCGTGGGGGAAGAAACGATGTTGCATGACAGGCTCCGTCAGAATTGGAGATGATTGAAACCGTGGGCGAGCTCCCCGCCCATGAAACCCTGGACGATCAGCAGACCCGCGATCGGGAAGAGAAGCAAGCGAAGCGCAAGGCGGGACCGTGGCCGACGGTGTGCGATCCACGCTGCCACGACACCGAGGACCGCGATGAGCACCCCATTCCATCGATGGATCTGCATGACAGTATCGCCCGCGAACCACAGACCTGTGTGGATCCAGCCGAACAGCGCGGCGACGACGCCACCGAAAGCACCGCCATATAGCATGATCCTGACGGCACCCTCTCGCTCGGGCTTTGGGCGGGCAACCACGAAAAATTCGGTGATCGCGGCCATTAGGAACAGCGCGATCGGAAAGTGGACCGTGGCGGGATGGAGGCTTTCGAGGGCGCCCATGACCCCACCCTCCGACGCCGACACCTCGTCGTCGATCACGGGCGCGTCATTCACGGTCATGGCGTGGTCCATGGCCGCCATGTCATGATCTGGCTGCATAGGCGCTACCTCGGTAACGGCCGATTGCTCCTTGGCCGCGCCATGCTTCTCACCGCCATGCGCCAACGCGGCCTGCGCCGACAGGAGCAAGAGCAGGCTAAGGACAAGGCGGAGGGCGGAAGTCATCGTTTCGACCTTTCGAAAAGGTCCACCAGTTCGCCGAACTTCTGCTTTTGCTCCTCGGGGTCGCCGCTCGCGATTGCTTCCGATACACAACAGGCGGCGTGACGCTTGAGGATTTCGCTTTCGACACGGTTCAGCGCCGCTCTCACCGCCTGCACTTGGTTGAGAACGTCGATACAGTAGCGATCCTCCTCGACCATGCGCGCAATGCCGCCGACCTGCCCCTCGATACGACGAAGACGATTGATGATCTGGGAACCATGCGCTGCAGACATCATTGCACTCCGAACACTGCCATAAGCCGAAAGGGTGTATTGCAATACTCCAGGGGGGTATGTAAGGCAAGGTGGCAAAGGAGAAAAAAGTCATGTCCGATCTTAGGGTTTCCCGTCGCCACTTTCTTGGTGCGGGGGCGCTTGGGGCTAGTGTGCTGGCACTGCCGGCCTGGGCCAGGGGTGCGAGCCTTCGCGGGGACATGATCAAGCCGGGCTTCGACGAGGTTTCGGGCCGCGACATCTCGCTGACGATCGGGGAAGGCCCTCGTATCGTGGAGGGCCGGCGAGGCCATGCGATCGCCGTGAATGGCAGTGTTCCCGGACCGCTCGTGCGCCTTCGCGAGGGTCAGCCTGTCCGCCTCGCCGTGACCAACACTCTGGATGAGGATAGTTCGATCCACTGGCACGGCCTGCTTCTCCCCTTCCAGTTCGACGGTGTCCCGGGGGTGAGTTTTCCGGGCATCAGGCCGGGCGAAACGTTCGTCTACGATATCCCGGCGCTGCGTCAGCACGGCACCTATTGGTGGCACAGCCATTCGGGGTTGCAGGAACAGGCAGGGCATTACGGCCCCATCGTGGTCGATCCCGCGGGCCCCGATCCCGTGCAGGTGGACCGCGATTATGTCCTCCTGTTGAGCGAGTTCACCCCGATGCATCCGCATACGATCATGGACAAGCTCAAGAAGGGCGAGGGCTACTTCAACTACCAGCAGAACACGTGGACAGACGATTATCCGCTGACGGTCGAGGATCGCCGCATGTGGGCACGGATGCGGATGATGGCGACGGATATCCTCGACGTGACCGGTTCGACCTACACCTACCTTGCCAATGGGAGGGGGCCGCAAGAGGGACTGGAATATCTGTTCAATCCCGGCGAACGCGTGCGGCTTCGCATCATCAACGGCAGCGCGATGACCTTCTTCAACGTCCGCATTCCCGGCATGAAGTTTTGGGTTGTCGCCGCCGACGGACAGAATGTGCGACCGGTCGAGGTAGAGGAATTCCAGATCGGGACGGCGGAGACCTACGACATCGTGGTCGAACCGACCGGCGAGGCGCAGACGATCGTTGCCGAGAGCATGGATCGTTCGGGCATGGCCGTCGCGACCCTCGCTTCGCGGCCGGGCGCGCGGGCGCATGTCCCCGCATTGCGCGACCCGCCCCTCCTCACGATGGCGGACATGGGCATGAACCACGGCGGCGATGCCGGCACCGATCATTCCGCCATGGGTCACGACATGTCATCGCACACCGCCGGTGAGGAACCGAGCGGAGCGATGGACATGGGCGGCATGGACATGCGCGACACCTCGAAGCTCCCGCCCGATGTGAAGGTCGGCCCCGGCGTCGACATGGTCGCGATGAACCCCGTCGATCGCATGGGCGACCCCGGTATCGGCCTCGACAAGGTCCCGCACAAGGTGCTGACCTACAAGGACCTCGTCGCGCTGTCGCCGAACGACGACCTGCGGCGTCCGTCCCGAAAGATGGAGATCCATCTCACTGGCAACATGGAACGCTACATGTGGTCATTCGACGGCCAGAAATACACCGCCGTGAGCGACGATCCGATCCGCTTCGCTTATGACGAACGGGTGCGGGTCAAACTGGTGAACGACACCATGATGGCCCACCCGATCCACCTGCATGGACATTTCTTCGAGCTGGTGAATGGCGCGCCCGCTGATCGGCAGCCTCAGAAGCACACGGTAATCGTCCAACCTGGCGGCAGCGCCACCTTCGACCTCACTGCCGACGAAGAGGGCGATTGGGCGTTTCACTGCCACCTTCTCTATCACATGCATTCGGGCATGTTTCAGGTGGTCACGGTACGCAAGCCGCCTGCGGCCCCGGACCTGAAGCGGGTGGGAGAAGATTGATGCGTCTATTTACTGCCATGCTCCTCGCCAGCGCCGCCACGCCAGCACTCGCGCAGGATCATTCCCACCACTCCGTGCCACCAGCCCCACCGACAGCACAGGATGAGTGCGAACAGGAGGCCGCGCGCCATCGCGCAATGGGGCATCCGGTCCCCGAAGGGGCTTGCAAGCCCGCAACGCAGGACGTCGATCCTGTTGCCGCCGATCAGACGGAGTGCCATTCCATGGATCATTCGACCATGGACCACTCCGCGACGGAACATGGGCAGATGGAAGGCATGAACCATTCCACGATGGGTCATGACGGGATGCAAGCGACCGGACAGGACCCCGTCGAGCACGAAACCGCGGACCATGGCACTGTCGATCACGGCGCGATGGACCATGGCGCGATGGACATGGCGATCCCCGACGCCCCCCCTCCGGCGTCGGCGGGATCGGGACCTCCGCGCGCCGCCGATGCGATCTGGGGTGCCGACGCCATGCGCGCGTCGCGAGAGGCACTGCGGGTCGAAGCTGGCGGTATGACCACCTTCTGGTTGCAAGGTGACCGCCTCGAATATCGCGCGCGTGCCGGCGACGATGGCTACCTGTGGGACGTGCAGGGCTACTATGGTGGCGACCTCGACAAATTCTGGTTCAAGTCCGAAGGCGAAGGCGCCTTGGGCGAGAGCTTGGAGTCCGCAGAAGTCCAAGGCCTGTGGAGCCATGCGATCGGACCCTGGTGGGATTTGCAAATGGGCATCCGGCAGGACCTGACCGGGCCCGAACGCACTCATGCGGTCGTCGGGGTGCAGGGACTGGCGCCCTACATGTTCGAGGTCGATGCGGCCGCCTTCCTGTCGACCAAGGGTGACTTGACGGCGAGGGTCGAAGCGGAGCTCGATCAGCGGATCACGCAGCGTCTCATCCTGCAGCCGCGCGCCGAATTGAACGTGTCTGCGCAGGACGTACCCGAACTGGGAATTGGAGCCGGCGTAGATTCGGTCGAGGTCGGCTTGCGCCTACGCTACGAAATCGCCCGCGAAATCGCGCCCTACATCGGGGTAGAGCAGGAGTGGAAAGTGGGGACGAGCGCCGACTATGCCCGTCTCGAGGATGAAGACCCGAGCGTGACGAACTACGTCGTCGGCGTCCGTTTCTGGTTCTGATGGCAGTGAATACTTGCAAGCCCCATCTGGCGAGCCGCCTGCCCCCGACAGCAATTATTAGTCACCAGATCCGAAACAATCGCGGTTCCGAGCCATTGTGCCTTTGAAATCTTGCGTAACAGAGGGACGACAATGGAAAAGGAACATCTAGGTCACAAAGACCAGAAACATATGTGGCTGAAGTTTGCGGGCATGATCGTGACATCGACCTTGGTCATGTTCGTCCTGATGCACCAACTCGTGTACGAGGCAGACCATCTGACGTTCAGCCTCAATCGCTTCATGTCGTCGCTTGTGTCAGGGGCGAGCATGGTCATCATCATGCTCGGCTTCATGTGGAGCATGTATCGCGACCCTGCCCTCAAGAAGATGGTGATGGCGGGTGCTGCGATCGCATTCGTCGCTCTGCTCTTCCTCAATCGCCAGCAGGTGCTGATCAACGATCAGGGCTTCATGCGCTCGATGATCCCGCACCATTCCATTGCAATCAATAACTCGCGCAAGGCGACGATCACCGATCCCCGTGTCCGAGAGCTCGCCGACGAGATCATCAAGGCGCAGGTCAAGGAGATCGCCGAGATGAAGATGCTGCTCGAGGACATAGAGAATAATGGCGAGCAGGGGGATGGCACCGCCTTGCCGCCCCGCACCGCCGACCTTACGCCGGAGTTGCTTGAAAAAGCGAAGAAACCCGTCGCGCCAGTCGATGCCGACGTTCGCGATGAAGTGGAAGTGGGCGAGTAAGCCGCGCCGCTTCAGACGAGCTGACAGACGGCACGGAAATGGCTCGCACTAGATGGTGATGCCCGGCTTACAGCCCGGGCTCACCTCGTTGCGAGCTCATTTCGGCTTTTGGCCGTAGCATCGCTGCTAACGCCTTGGTGAATCGTCAAGGTTGTGAAGTCTGGTCCCCGACAAGCCGCGGCTACCGGCGACGATGCGCGGTTAGGAATCACGCATGACAAAACACGTTGCAATTTTCGGCGCTGGTGTCGCCGGCCTCACGGCTGCCCACGAATTTGCGAAGCGCGGTTATCGAGTATCCGTCTTCGAACGTAATGAGAAGGCGGGAGGTTTCTTCCGGAGCGCCCGTCGGCCGGAAGACGGCATGCCGACTGAATATAGTTGGCACGGCTTTGGCCCTTGGTACCACAACACCTTTTCCCTGCTTCAGGAAATCCCATTCGACGATCAGCGTTCGCTCTACGACGTCATCCTGTCGCGACCCATCGAATATGCTGTCGTTCCCGACCGGATCGAGCACGGCGCAACGCCGGATGATTTCTTCGAGAAACCGCGCGCCTTCAATATGACTTTCAAGGACAAGATTTGGCTGTTCTGGGGAATCTTGAAGAGCTGGTCGGTCGGCAAACGTTCAGTTCGAGACTATTCCCAAATTAATGCCGCCGCTTATTGGGAGGGCAAGATGAGCAAGCGCGGCCACCAAACCTGGCGCGCGCTTTTCGGACCCTGGATCGGTTCCGATTGGCCCTATGCTTCGCTTCACCATGTCGGGCTATTCTTCGGGCGGAACCTCTTTTCGGGACCACCGCATCACCATAGCGCCGACGCCGAGGGCCCTGCATGGGCGCATGAAGCCGGGGGCGGCTGGTCGCTTCTAAGGGGACCGAGCAATGAAGCGTGGTTCAATCCATGGGTGGGATACCTTCATTCCCGAGGCGTCGAGTTTCACTGGGAGACACCTTTGGAACGACTTGACCATGACGGCGGACTAATCACCAACGCGCGCGTTGGCGGAAAAAATGTGGCGGCTGATGTCTATGTTCTTGCTACGACTCCTTTTCACGCTCGCGATCTCCTGGAGATCACACCAAGCCTGAAAGCCGACCCGCAACTCTCCAAGCTTCCTGCACTGGTGCAAGACGGCCCTCATACGCAGGTTTCATTTCGCATTGCTTTTGCCGAGCCAATGGCGTGGCCGCGCGAGCGCACCGCCGTTGCACTGACCGATTCCGCCTTTGACATCACCCTGTTCGCCACGGAACAGTGCTGGCCTTCGGATATTGATCTAGGCGAAGGTGTCACGTCCTTGTGGACATGCACCGCATGTGTAGCGAGCATCCGCGGCCCGGTGCATGGCAAGCCTCTTGCCACCTGCACCAAGGAGCAATTCATCGACGAGGTCCTTGCGCAGATCCGCGCGTCGGACGCCCTCGACTTTATGATCCGTTCGGCCAATGGGGGGCGCGGCCTTCTCGACTTCGAAATGTCTCGGATCGAGGTGTGGGACGAGTGGCAGTTCTCGCAGAATGGAATTCAGCCAGACCAACCCAAGTGGGTTACGACGACGAATACGCGTTTGCACAGACCGAACCAAAGGACAGCGATCTCTAACCTCGTCCTAGCTGGCGCGCACACGGAGACGCAGGCCGACATCTGGAGCATCGAAGGTGCTATCGAGAGCGGACTTCGTGCCGTCGGTAATTTCGAGAAGGATGTCACGGTCATCGATCAGCACAAGCCGTCGATCTTGCGGGTGACGAGCCGGTTGGACGATTACCTCTTCAAAACGGGCTTTCCACATATTCTGAAGCTGCTGGCCTTTGGCTCCATCACTATGGCGGCCTTGTGGATGATGACCTGATACCCGCCCGCCCCCATGGCATCGGGAAGTAGATCGTGCGAGAGCGCGATTGTAGCAGGGAAGGCGGCTGGGCTGCCATGAGGGGCAACAGAAAGCTTGACCCTGCGGCCTCGCGCCACTGAGCTTGCTGAGCGAGAGCATGCGAGCAAGCCCGGTGCGACAACAGAAGTACTGGACCGGGATTGCATGTCCATGACACAGTCCAAAGCGAATTCACGGTCTGGGGGTCGAGCAGAATTTTAGCCCTGCAAGCCTCGATAGTGTTCGCGCCGACGGCGAAAATTCCCGCGACACCCGCGCCGTTGCGGGATCGTGGCGTTGGCTTTGATGAAAGGAAATCACCATGTTGAAGACTGGATTTGCCGCGCTACCCATCGCCCTCGCGGCGATGGCCACACCCTCGCTCGCGCAGGACCATTCCGATCATGCCGGTCACCAGACCGAGGCGGTTGTCGAAGCCGGCCACGAGAAGCACGGCATGCAAGATGCCGAGAAGGTCGGGCATGAGGGCATGGACCACGCAATGCATGCCGAGATGATGCGCAAGGGCGCGGCGACGACGCTCGAATCCTACCGCGCGGCGCTGGTTGCGCGTGACGCCGAGGCGATGACCCCGCTTTTCGCCGAGAAAAGCCGCGTGTTCGAGAACGGGAAGGATGAAGGCAACTTCGCCAACTATCTCGCGCACCATATCGGCCCCGAGCTCGACGCCATCGAGAGCTTCACCTTCACCGACCCCACGCTCGAGGTCGAGGTGATGGGACATATGGCGCTCGGCCGCGAAACCTACCGCTACGACATCAAGCTGAAGGACGGGCGCGAAATCGCCCGCGACGGCGTCGCCACCTCGGTGCTGCATCATGACAAGGATGGCTGGAAGATCGTGCGCTACCACAGCTCGTCGCGCGCTCCCCGTTAGGGACGGCTGCGCCGCAGTTTCCCTGGCAGGCGGCAGTGGTGACGTTCTGCGTCCAGTATCTCTGCGCTTGCCGCCCGCTTCGTTGCACTGGGCGGAGAGGTGACTTCGTACTCCGCCGAAGACCGGAAGGAGCAGACAAGCATGACCACCGATAATGAAGCCGGGAAGAGCAGGACGGATGGGCAATGGGATGTCCCCCCGCTCGATCATTCCGAACTCGTCCAGATGCGTATCAGGCTCATTGCGCTGGAAACGATAGTGACGGGTTTGTTATGCGACATCTCAACACAGCAGCGCGCAGCAATCGAGCAACTCGCCCTCACCATCAGTCCGAAGGATGGCGGCCAACGTCATCCGCTAACTGAATTGGCCGCGGCTGACGTTCGCAAATTTTTTGAGCGCTCGGATAAACTGTCTGGCCAACTCGACTAAGCGGTCGGGATCTGCCTGTAACGGTCAGGTGCCCTTCCCAACGACGTCGATGTCACGATCGGCTTCCTCGTCCAGACAGGCGGTTTCGATCTGGATTGTCGCCGAATAAAAGCCGGCGTCTTTGACTTTCGCGTGCGTCAATTCAAGGACGTCGGCTACATCGGCGGCCTCGTCGACGCGGAGGTGAGAACTGAAAATAGCCTTGCCCGATGTCAGTTCCCAAGCGTGGGCATGATGAATGTCGATCACGTGCGATATCGCGGCGAGATGTCGTATCAACTCTTCCAGATCGATATCCCGCGGTGCCCCTTCCATGAGGACATGGACAGCTTCGCGCATGATTTGCATCGACGCCAGTAACAGAACGACCCCAAACACCATGCCGAGGATAGGGTCGATCGCGGCAAAGCCGGTAAATCGAATGACCAGCGCGGCGATGATGATGATGAAGCTGCCGACGAAGGTCTGGAGCACATGCCAATAGGCCCCCTTGATATTGAGGTCGGCCTTCTGATGGGAATGAAGAAGCCATAATGAAATGACTTCGGTCACGAGACCTCCCAGCGCCACCCAGAGCATTGGCCCCGTAGGCAGATCGACCGGGCTGCGTAGGCGCATGACACCCATCCAAAGCACAAGAATAGCCATACCGAACAAGAAGACACCATTCACCAGCGCGCCGATGATTTCTGCCCGAAAGTACCCAAAAGTCCGATTTGTCGAGCCGCTGCGCGCGGCGATGCGGGCTGCTGCCATGGCCACCACGACGCCGCCGACCGCCGAAAAGGTGTGGAAAGCGTCCGAGAGTACGGCGACCGATCCGGTAGCGATACCTACCGCCAATTCGATCAGGAAGTAGGTTCCGGTAAGCAGCGCAGACCATCTTAGCGCTGCGCCTTGTCCGGCAAGATGCTGGGCATGTGCCCTCATGATAATCCCTCGTCACCGGTTTCGCAGGACTTAGGTGCATACACGACAATGTGCAGCTCGGTAATTGATCGGGCGTCCCAGCAATTCATTATTCTCGATAATCGCCAAGATATGATGACCGAGAATTGAGCATAAATCGCTGGAGTTGCAGGTTTGGCTGAAATGCTCTGCCAGGCGGCTGAATCGGAACGAGAGCAAGTTGTTACGCCGGCCGTAGTTGCGGCGCGGCCTCGCGAATAACTCGGATGGCGGAGCGCAGAAAAATGAGTGCCATGAGACTGCCAATGATGACGTCGGGCCAAGGCGAGGCCAGCCACCAGACAAGCACGGCCGCGAGCAGCACCCCGCAATTGTTGATCACGTCGTTGCGCGAGCATTCGAAGGTGCTCGCCATGTTGACGTCTTGGTGACGAAAGCGTGTCAGCAGCCGTAGGCAAACCAGGTTAGCGACGAGGGCAAGCCCGCCGAAACACAGCATCAACGCGGACGAGGGAGCGACCCCGCTGTTGACCTTGGCCACCACGTTGAATGCAATTCCGATGCCGAGCGCACAGATCACGACGCCTTTGAGCATCGCGGCTCCCGCCTTCCACCGATTAGATCGAGCTAGAGCATAGAGACTAACCGCATAAACTATTGCGTCACCCAGCATGTCGGAAGCGTCTGCCATCAGCGCGGTCGAGCCTGCGACCACCCCTGCGCCGAACTCTAAAACGAACATGGCCACGTTGATGACCAGAACGGCGACTAGCACCCGCCGCTGCTCGATTTGACGAGCGACCTTCTCCAACTCTGCGGCCTTGGCGGAACAACAATCTGCGGACATGGGGTCAATTAGGCATCGCCAAGGCCTAATCGCAATGGACACTTCACTCGGCCCTCGCCAAATTGCGCGTCTTGAGGGCAGGTTGTAGGTCTTTCGACCTCGGAGCAGAACGTCAGCAACCGGCCCAAACTCAGACGATGCTTGCAAAAGGCGGCTCCCATGTTAGTGATCCGCGTGATGAAATGGCGCTTTCCCCGCTCTTTGATGCTTCAGGTCATAGCGCTATGTATTGCGCTAGGGGCTCTATGGGCTCCAGTAGCCGAAGCGGCGGTTTGTGCTGGCGAACCTCCGGTTGCATTGCAGCTTAAGCAGCACAAAGATGGTGACACTGATGAAACGGGTTCGGAAAAACACGAAGCCTGTGCCCATGGCCACTGCCATCATTCATCGCAGGCAGTTGGGCGGCCAACTGAATCCTTTGCTTTGGTGTCGGATGTAAGCATCCTACGCTCTGGCACCCAACCCACATTCGCATCCAACCTGATCGAACTGGCAACACCCCCTCCTCGCGCCTGACGTTCGCCGCGCGTCGGACCTGTTTTCCGACGCCGAACTGAACGTCAGCAGAGGAATACCCATCCATGTTCGCCATATCGTGGCGAGCAGCCCCCGTCTGGGGGCTGATACTCGCCCTGTCCACCGGACCTGCCAGCGCGCAGGACCCGCGTGTCGTCACGCTCGACGACGCCCTTGAACTCAGCGGGGTCGCCGCTGAGGCCGACACCGCCATCACCAACCCCCGCCTCGTGGGGCCCCGCGCTGAAACCGACGCGGCGGTCGCGCTTATCGATCAGGCTCGCCTGAGCCCGAACCCGGAAATCTCGTTCGACGTCGAGAACGTCGCCGGCAGCGGCGCATTCTCGGGTCTCCAGTCTACCGAATATACGCTCTCCGTCGGCCAGCGTCTCGAACTCGGCGGCAAGCGATCCGCGCGGATCGGTGCGGCAGAAGCCCAGGCCGAACTGGCATCTCTCAGGGCCGACCTTACCACGATCGAACTGGGACAGCTGGTGCGCGAGCGATATCTCGCAGCTGCTGCAGCGGCTGCGCGGGTCGAACTTGCCGAAGATGTCGTGGCGCGTAACGAGGAACTGGCTCGCATTGCTGGTGTCCTGGTCGAGGTCGGTCGTGAGCCGCCTCTGCGCGCATTGAGGGCGGATGCGGCGCTCGCCGAAGCGCGCGCTAGCCTGGTTGAGGCAGAGGCGGAGAGCCTGTCGGCTCGAACAGCGCTCGCAACTTTATGGACTGGCGGTGAAGCGCCGCTCGTTCCGGCGCAATTTCCGGATATCCTTCCCCCCGCATCGCTTATGTCGGAGGCGCAGGAAAGCCTCGCCTATAGGGTCGCGCGAGCCGAGAGCACTGCTGCGGCGGCGGAAGTCGAGCGGCAGCGAAGTTTGCGTATTCCCGATCCGACGGTCTCTGCGGGCGTGCGGCGCTTCGGGGAAAGCGGCGACAATGCCTTCCTCGTCGGCGTTTCAATCCCCCTTCCTTTTCGGGACCGGAATTCGGGCAACATCGCTGCTGCCGAGGCTCGGTTGCGTGCAGCGAACGCTCGCGAAGCTGTAGCTCGCGCGGATTACGAGCAGGCGGTCGCCACGGCCCGGGCAAGGTATCTTGGTGCGGAAGCGCGCGTCGAAACCCTGTCGCAGACATCGCTCCCGCAGGCGGAGGAGGCATTGCGTCTCGTTCGCATCGGGTATCGCAACGGACGTTTTCCCCTGATCGAAGTGCTCGCTGCCGCAGAGGCACGTGACACGATCCGCGAGGCGCTCATCGCCGCCCGCGAACAAAGGGGTCTGGCCGCAGCCGAACTGATCGGGCTGGCCGCACAATGAAGGATATATCAATGACACGCAGAAAGCTGGCGATCCTCGTCGGTATCGTGATCGCGATTGGCGCTATGGCGCTGATATTCTGGCCAACATCCGAGGTCGACGACCATGCACAGGAGGAGACGGCGGCCGAGACACCCGAAGGGGTGATCACCCTTAGCGAAGAGCAGATCAGCGAGGGCGGGATACAGATGGCCGCCGTCCGGTCTGGGGCCGCTGTCGAGCTCGTCTTCCCAGCGACGGTCGCGGCGAGCCCCACTGCATCCGCTCGTATCGATGCCCGCGCCTCGGGGGTCGTCCGCTCCGTCGGCAAGACGCTGGGCGATTATGTGGCACGCGGCGAGACCGTCGCCCGCATTGAGAGCGCGGATGCCGCTGCTCTCGCCTCCCAGGTGAGCGCAGCAAGCGCGCGGGTGAGCGAGCTGTCTGCCGCCTACGAACGCGAGCGGCGTCTGTTCGAGGAAAATGTCACGGCCCGCCAGGATTTGGAAGCCGCGCGGGCGAACCTCAGCGTAGCACGTTCGGAACTTCAGCGGGCGCAGGCCGCGGTGGCGGCCGCTGGCGTCAGCGGCGACGGGCGTTCGCTGGCGGTAACCTCTCCCTTGGCTGGCAGGATCACCGCGGCACCGATTGTGCTCGGGGCCTTCGTCGATGCCGGCGAGGAACTCTACCGCGTGGTCGATCCCAATGGTCTCCAAATCGAGGTGGCGCTGCCTTCGGCCGAAGCCTCTCGCATCCAACCTGGTGACGAGGCCGTGCTGGTGGTTGGCGACGGTCGGGAAATCGGCGCCCGGGTTCGTTCGGTGACGCCTTCGCTCGATCCGGAGAGCCGCAGTGCGACCGCGGTCCTGTCGTTATCGCGCGGCGTTCCGGGGCTTCAGCCAGGTGCCTTCCTTCAGGCGCGGATCAGGCCTTCGGGTGAGATAGACCGCGACCGCATCGCGGTGCCCGAAGACGCTATCCAGGTTGTCGAAGGACGAGACGTGGTCTTCGTCCGGACGAAGACCGGCTTCCAGGCCCGCGCTGTTGAGCTCGGGACACGATCCGCTGGTCAAGTGACGATCCTTTCGGGCCTTCAGGAGGGATGGCGGATAGCCGTCGCCAATGCCTTCCTACTCAAGGCCGAACTCGGGAAGGAGGGCGCGACCCATGGTCACTGAGACTCAGAACGAGCCCGCCGTGGATACCCACACCGATACGGCCAGCCATCGCCACGGTCTGATCGGGGCCATCCTCGACATCGCCGTGCGGTTCCGCTGGGCGGTCATCGTCCTCACCGTTTTCGCAGCCATCTACGGCGCCATGAACCTTTTGCGCCTTCCGATCGATGCGGTGCCGGACATCACCAACACGCAGGTGCAAATTAACACCAGCGCCCCTGCGCTCTCTCCCTCTCAGGTGGAGACGCAGGTGACCTTCCCTATCGAGACCGGGCTTGCCGGGATCGAGGGGTTGGAGATGACCCGCTCGATCTCGCGCAACGGCTTCAGCCAGGTCACTGCGATCTTCGAAGAAGGCACCGACATCTACTTCGCGCGCAGCCAAGTGAACGAACGGCTAGCCCCGATCGGTGCGTCGCTGCCGGAGGGAGCGGAGCCTACGATGGGACCGATCTCGACCGGCCTGGGCGAAGTGCTCATGTATACGATCGAATACGAGTATCCGGGAGGTCGCGATGCGCCCAAGGGTGGTCGAACAGGGTGGCAGCCGGACGGGAGCTTCATCACCGAACGCGGCGATCGCCTCGACACCGAGGTCGCGAAGGCAGCCTATCTTCGCACGGTGCAGGACTGGGTCGTTGCTCCGCTCATGCGCTCCATCGACGGGGTGGCGGGCGTGGACTCGATCGGCGGCTATGAGAAACAGTTCCTCGTCCAGCCCGATCCTGCTCGTCTCACCGGCTACGGCCTGTCGTTCGACTCCCTGATCGAGGCCTTGGAAGCGGCGAACCTCGCCGAAGGCGCCAACTTTGTCGATCGTGCCGGAGAGGCTCTGCTCGTCCGCGTCGATGCGCGACTTGGGGGCACCCAGGACATCGAACAGGCAGTGGTCGCGACCCGCGAGGGCGTTCCGATCCGGATCGGGGATGTCGCCTCGGTTCGCATCGGCGGCGATCTGCGAACCGGTGCTGCCTCGCTCAATGGAGAAGAAGCGGTCGTGGGCACGGTCCTCATGCGCAGCGGCGAGAACAGCCGCACCGTGGCTGCCGCCTCGGCCGAGCGACTGGAAGAAGTCCGCGCCTCGCTCCCTGCCGGAGTGGTCGCCGAGATCGTCTACAACCGCTCGTCGCTCGTCGATGCGACCATCGCCACGGTCGAGAAGAATCTCGTCGAGGGCGCGCTTCTGGTGATCGCAGTCTTGTTCCTGATGCTCGGCAATATCCGTGCTGCGATCATCGCCGCATTGGTCATTCCGATATCCATGCTGATGGCCGCCGTGGGAATGAACAGGCTTGGTGTCTCGGGCAACCTGATGAGCCTCGGGGCACTGGACTTCGGGCTTATCGTCGATGGCGCCGTTATCATCGTCGAGAACAGCGTCGCGCGGCTCGCCGCCAGGCAGCACCGCGAAGGTCGATTGCTCAGCCTCGGCGAACGGCTGACGGAGACACGGCTGGCTGCGCAGGAGATGATCAAGCCGACCGTCTACGGTCAGGCGATCATCCTCTTGGTCTATGCGCCGCTTCTCACCTTCACGGGGGTCGAGGGCAAGACGTTCTCGCCCATGGCCATCACGGTCATGCTGGCACTCGCTTCCGCCTTCGTGCTGTCCCTGACCTTCGTGCCGGCGATGATCGCGGTGCTCCTTAATCGGAAGCTGACCGAGAAGGAGGTCAAGCCTGTTCGAATGGCGAAGGAACGCTATGGCCCGGCGGTGCGCCGGGCCATTGCTCGTCCTTGGCCGGTGATCGGAGCGGGCGCCGGGCTCTTCGCCGTAGCGGCTTTCGTGTTCACCTTCCTTGGCAGCGAGTTCACACCGCAGCTGGATGAACGCGACATCGCGGTTCAGTCGCTGCGGATTCCGTCGACCTCGCTCGAACGATCGCTCGCCATGCAGAGACAGGTGGAGGACAGGCTCGAGACCTTCCCGCAAGTCGAGCTGGTTTTCTCGCGCACCGGCACGGCCGAGGTCGCGAGTGATCCGATGCCGCCGAACGCGTCCGACGCCTACGTGATCCTGAAGCCGCGCAAGGAGTGGCCCGATCCCGACCTGTCGAAGGATGAACTCATCGCACAGATGGAGGAGTCGCTCAGCGGTCTGGTGGGCAACCTCTACGAGTTCAGCCAACCCATCGAACTGCGGTTCAACGAACTAATCGCGGGTGTTCGCGGCGACGTGGCGGTCAAGCTCTACGGAGACGACCTCACCGCGCTGACCCGGTCAGCCGGAGAAGTGGCCGAGGTACTGCGCGGCGTCGAGGGTGCTGCCGACGTCAAGGTCCAGCAGGTCACTGGCTTTCCTACGCTGGACATCGCCTTCGATCGCCCAACGATCGCTCGATACGGTCTGACCGTGGAGGAGGTCGCGCAATCAGTGGCCATCGCGCTGGGTGGTCGCCCGGCGGGCCTGGTATTCGAGGGTGACCGCCGTTTTGATGTCGTCGTGCGGCTCGAAGATGCGACCCGGGACGATTTCGATCAGCTGGGCGCTCTTCCAATAGTTCTCGAAAGCGGGGTCACGGTTCCGCTTCGCACGCTGGTGGATTTCCAGGTGGTCGATGGTCTCGCCGAGGTTCGCCGGGAGCAGGGTCGCCGATTGGTGATCGTGTCGGCGAACGTGCGCGAACGCGACCTCGGGTCGTTTGTCGAGGAGGCCCGGGCAGGCGTCTCTGAAAGCGTCGATCTGCCGGCTGCTTCCTTCATCGAATGGGGCGGGCAATACCAGAACCTCCAGGCCGCGCAGGCAAGGCTCGCACTCGTCGTTCCGGTCTGCTTCGCGCTGGTGCTGCTGCTCCTGTTCATGGCGCTCGGCGGGTGGGTTCCGGCACTCGCGGTCTTCAGCGCGATTCCGATGGCGTTGGCAGGCGGGGTCTTCGCGCTTGCCTTAAGGGCGATGCCGTTCTCGGTGTCCGCCGCAGTGGGCTTCATCGCCTTATCGGGCGTCGCGGTATTGAACGGTCTCGTTATGATGACCGCGATACGCCAGCGCCTCCAAAAGGGAATGTCTCTCGATGAGGCGATCTCCGATGGCGCATTGGCGAGGTTGCGACCGGTCCTGATGACAGCGTTTGTGGCCTCGCTCGGCTTCGTGCCTATGGCCCTTGCAACCGGCACTGGCGCGGAAGTCCAGCGTCCGCTGGCCACTGTCGTGATCGGCGGATTGATTACCGCGACAGCGCTCACCCTCTTCGTCCTTCCCGCAATTGCCCGCCTGGTGCTGCGCGAGAAGGGTCAAGATGTCGGATGGCGTGAGCAATGGCGAGCAAGGCTCCGGAGCAATTTTACTCGCGACGAACGCCGCGAATATCCCATTGGAGAATTATAAAGACATGATTGAGAAGCATAATCACGAGCATGGGGATGCTAGGCTTTTTGGCCTCCCGATGGAGCTGGCCTTCGCTATCCTTTCCGGTATTACTCTGGCCGTTGGGTTCGCGGTGGGAACGCTGGTGCCGAGCGCGCCGAATTGGTTACCTGTGTCAGGGTATGTCGCCGCGTATTTTTTCGGCGGATTGTTCACGCTGCGCGAAGCAATCGAGAATGCGCTGTACCGCCGGTTCAAAATCGATTCACTCATGCTAGTCGCGGCGGCGGGCGCGGCGATCTTAGGTGAATTCGCGGAAGGCGCGCTGCTGCTTTTCCTGTTCAGCCTGGGTCACGCGCTCGAAAGTTTCGCCATGAGCCGCGCAAAACGCTCGATCGACGCGCTGGCGGAACTTGCACCCGAACGCGCGACCGTTCTGCGCAACGGATCGCCAGTCGATGTCGCGGTCGAGGAACTTGTCGTCGGCGACGTTGTGCTAGTCCGCCCCAACGAGCGCCTGCCAGCCGATGGGTTCATCATCAAGGGGCAGTCGGCCATCAATCAGGCGTCCGTTACGGGCGAAAGCATTCCAGTCGATAAACGTCCGGTCGAAGATCGTGCTGCGGCGCGTACAGCCACCGACGCCGTTGATGAGGTCTCGCGGACTTTTGCCGGGACTATCAATGGTATGGGCGCGCTAGAGATCGAAGTTACGCGTAGATCGAACGAAAGCACGCTCAGCAAGGTTGCCGCGTTGGTGGCTGCAGCGGAGACAGAACGCTCTCCCACCCAGCGGATGACCGACAAGTTCGAGCGAATTTTCGTGCCGCTCGTGCTACTGCTGGCCGCGCTGTTGCTCTGTGCGCCGCTGGTGATCGACGAGCCTTTCAGCGAGAGCTTCTATCGTGCCATGGCCGTGCTGGTCGCGGCCAGTCCCTGTGCACTGGCAATCGCCACTCCCAGTGCCGTGCTGTCCGGCGTAGCGCGCGCAGCACGTGGCGGCGTACTTGTGAAAGGCGGTGCAGCGCTAGAAGATCTTGGCACGCTAAAGGCCATCGCCTTCGACAAGACCGGCACGCTCACCGAGGGTAGGCCGCGGATTACCGATGTTATCCCGGCCATGGGAGCCAACGAAAGTGAGCTGCTGCAGGTCGCTGTCGCCGTCGAGGCGCTGAGCGACCATCCGCTGGCCGAAGCTGTAGTTCGGGATGGCAAGGCGCGTCTAGACGCACCAGCGGATCGTAAAGCCGAGGGTCTGGAAAGCCTGACCGGACGCGGTGTGAAAGCCATGCTCGAAGGCGAGACAGCATGGATCGGCAAAGCGGAGATGTTCGGTGCGGATGGGCTCGAACCGCTCGGCACACCGTCAGCCGACGCCATCGAAAAGCTGCGCGATAAGGGGCGTACGACCATGGCCGTGCGATACGGCGGGCGTGATCTCGGCGTAATCGGTATGATGGATACGCCGCGCGACGGCGCGCAAGAGACGCTGACGGAACTGCGCAAGCTTGGCATTGAACGGATGCTCATGATCTCGGGCGATCACGCCAGGGTAGCCGAGGCTGTCGCCGCCGAAGTGGGGCTGGACGAGGCGCGCGGCGACCTGATGCCCGAAGACAAGGTCGCGACTATCGAAGCGCTCAGCCAGGAAGCGAAAGTCGCCATGGTCGGCGACGGAGTGAATGATGCGCCCGCTATGGCGCGCGCCACTGTGGGCATCGCGATGGGCGCCGCCGGATCCGACGTCGCGCTTGAAACGGCGGACGTCGCTTTGATGGCAGACGATCTGCATCATCTGCCCTTCGCTGTCGGCCTGTCTCGCAAATCCCGCAGCATCATCCGCCAAAACGTTTATGTCAGCTTGGGCATGGTCGCTCTGCTGGTTCCCGCGACCATATTTGGCTTGGGAATCGGGCCCGCTGTTATAATGCATGAGGGGTCGACACTTCTCGTCGTTTTCAATGCTCTGCGCCTTCTTCGCTATGAGCGCTAAAGCAAAATATGCGGTTGGACACAGCTGCATAGTCTTGTCGCCGATCTCGGCAAAAGCCACTAGATGGTGGACTTTAGTTGAGCTTCCATGAAAATCTCTGGGCCGGGCGGATAGACTGCAACGACAGCATGCGCTCCGCCCGGCCGGACGAAAGCAGTTGTCACTGGTCGCCCTATCATGGGTCGTGAGCGGACATCTCGGAGAGAACCCGAACTCAACTCAGCCGTGACGATTGTTCAATCGATATTCGGGGATGACGTCCAGCAGGTAGAATTTTTTGCGTTGGCTGTCCCTTGGTCCTATTTCGTCGCCATTCTTGCGAATGCCGCTCTCTGCCAGCATCTCGACAGCACGCGCAAACATCGTCTTCCCAGCGTTTGCCGGCATTTCCTCCTTTCCGCTGTAGTCGGTGTCCTTGATCAGGCCAGCCCGGTAAGCATGAAAGAGCCTTCGAAACCGCGCCTGCAAAACCTTGCCGAAGTCGCAGACTGGCCGCTCATCAATCATGGCCAAGTCGAACCGCCTCATCGGCGCTACCGGTGCTGACGTCCCACGGACTTTCGTGGCCTCGATGGCACTCGAAATTATGTCCCGAAGTTCGGTTTCGGCCTGCAGGTAGCGCACCAGCGTGATGGCAGTTACCTCCTGCAGCGTATGCCCGAACCATTGTTGGTGAAAACTCGGACGAAGCGACTTCAGGCTGGCCTCATCGGCGAGCAGGGGTCCTAACGGATGGTGTTCGCCATTGTCGGAGAGGATCTGTTGCGCATAGCTGTCGAGCAGCTTCAACACTTGATCGGTGTTAGTCAGAACGTCAGGGACAGTTGCAGATACGGCTTTCTTCAAATCCTTAATGGAGGATCGGCCGATGGAGGCCGACATCGCATCGACAGCCGCCTGCCGTTCGCTCTCTGGCAGAGTCTGGAGGGCGATAAACTTGTCAAGATTCTCTTGCGCCTTCGCGGCGGCATCGACGTACGTGCCTGGCTGTAATCTGCGCAAGGTGGACTGGACGAAGTCCTCGACTTGCAGATCCTCTGCCCAAGCGTTGCGCGCCAGTGCCAACTGGACGTCATGCGCGCACCAGAGGAGGCCCTGGAAATAAAGCAAGTCGATCACTCGCTCGGGTGAAATCGAAAGTGATAACCGATCTTTCGCAATCGCGTTGATGACGTCGCCGTGATATCCTGCAACCAGTGCCTGATAAACGGGGCGATCAAATCGCTCGAGTTGGGCTAGCCTAGAGGCGTGCGCTTCGAGCTTGTCGTACCAATCCCCTCGGCCCGGCCAGGGTTCAAAAACGAGTTCGAGGATGGCGTCGTCGCCATTGCAAACGACCATTCGCTGGCAGAGTGAAAAAAGTTCTTCCTCGATGTCGTCGCCCGAAGGGATAAGCTCAGAGGGGATCTCTTCGCGCTTATGGTCGAAAAAGCCGAAAGGCAGTTCGGTGATGCACGCCAGATTCGGATCAAAGAGTGCACGACCGATCGCCAATCGCTCGATACCGCCGTACGCAACCTCGCGATGTGTCCGCTCGCGCAATGCATCGATGTCATGTTCCCACGCTGGCTCGCCCCCCGCCCAAGGAAGCACAGTGGGTACAAGGCTGGCAAAGTTGAGAGGCTCGATTTTCCGCTTCTTGGTGAGTTCGCGATGCTTCTTCTGGGTCGCTTCTTCTTGCACTGTCCGCCTGCGCTTCTTGGCCTCCTTCTTTCCAGGAAACACCGGGATACCGGTCACAGCTTGTTCCTCGCTTGCTCGATCATGAAGATCAGCTCTGGCGCCATCTTGTTAAGATCGCGTGAGAGGGCCTGCGCCTCCACAACCGCGTCGTATCCGGACCGGCCTTCCCTTTGTTCGTTTTCGGCCTGCGTCATTGCGGCGTCGAGCTCGTGCCGCAGCTTCTCGAAAAGGTCGAATGCCTCGTCGAGGTTTGATGAAAGGGTCACAGGAAAATCTCCCACTCGGGCGGCAATGGCGGCTCTTCCCAGAAAGAGGGGTTGCCGCCATGCTCGCGGATCCACTCGTAGGCGTCCCCCTTGGTTTTGAGGCATGGATCTGCCAATTCGAGTACGTCGCAAAGGGTGGAGATGAGCGCCTCCTGCTTCTTCGACGGCTTTTCCTTGCGCCAACATGCGTTCGCACCTGTCTTGCCACTTCGCTCGAAGGATCTGATCTCTTCGTTGTACAGCTCCTTGCGGTAGCGCCATTCAATAACGCGGCCCCACTGCTTGCAAAACGATGCGCGTGCTGGATCCGACAGCGCCTCGTCGAGAAGTTCCCCGAGGGGCGCTTTGGGTGCCCGTAGAGCGATCTCGCCCACCCAGAGCAACAGCAGAATCGGATGGGCCAGGATGCCAGTTAATTCCTGCGGATCGAAATGTTCGAATCCGTAAAGCCACAGCGAAGAGCCGAGACGGTACTTTTGTGCATCGCGCGAGCCCGGCCCGCCACGCCGATGAGGCGCAGCACGCGCTTGGCGTTGGAGTTCGGATAGCTCCTCTTCGGCGATGACCACGTCGCTTGCCAGCGCCGTGTCGAGTTCTTGAAGATGGTCGAGCATCTCGAAAAGCGCGTCGGTCGGTGGTGGTTCTTGTTCCATGCGAATCGGTTTAGCGCAGGTTCCGAGCCTGCTGCGTCAACCTCCCCCCCAACCTTGATGGCTCATCAAGCTGCAGGGGGAGGTTGACGGTCGTGGATCGAGCCACGGGTATAAGCGGGTGGAACGATTGAAGGGGGGTGGTGCGCAACAAAGTGTTGCTCGCCCGCGGCGCGGACCGAGCAACCCCCAAGCCACCCCCCTTCCTTGACACAGGAAGCACAAAATGCAGCTCGAATCCCAGTCGCTGAGAAGTCGCAATCAGGCTCTGCGAGAGGCTCTTTCCGAGGCGCGGGGTGCGCGGTTCAGGGCCGCCAAGGCCCGGGCGGTGCAAGGGTTCGAGGACGAGGGTCAGGCCCGTGCTCATCGTCGTCGCCTGCGCGAAGCCGAACGCGAACTCGAAGAACTGATGCGGCGACGGGCCATCGTCAGGGTGCCCGAGACGCATCGCCCGCGGATTGGAGGCCGGACGGCTCTCAACCTTTATCATCGCGAGAAGGGCATTCTTGAGGGCGTCGTCGGCACCAGTGTGACGCGGGGCCGCGACGGATTTCATTCAATCCACTTTGATTTCACTGCGCGAGGGTTCACGTCGAAGGGGCGCCGCTGGCGACCTGGCGAGGCGAGCCGCGCCGCGCGCTACATCGTGCGAGAAGACGGCCTTGAAGGCGGGGAAAATGGCTGGTTTTCGAACATCGCTGACGATCGCCGCGAGCTCACCGCGTTCTTTCGAACGCTCGAGCATTTCGAACGACACGATCGCAAGAACGCCAATGTCTACTGCTCCGAGATTGTCGCGCTGCCCTTCGAGATGACCGAGGCCGAACGCCGCGAGACAGTCGATCGCATCTGCGAGTTCTTCCGGGAGCGCGGGCTGCCCTTCGTTGCTGCGCTTCACAAACCAGACCCGGGCGGCGACCAACGCAATTTTCATTGCCATATCGTCTATTCACTCCGCCCGGCGACGCGCACAAACGCGTATTGCTGGTCATTCGCACTGGGGAAGGAGGCTGATATCAATTGCCCGTCGGGCATCAAGGGCCGGCGCGAGCGCGTCGTCGAGCAGTTGAACGCCAGCCTCGCGCAATACGGACATGCCAAGCGCTATACGGCGCGTTCGAACCGCGCCCGTGGGGAGGATTGTCCCACCGACAAGGAGGGACAGCACGCGGTCTGGGCTGCCAGACGACTGGCAGCACGCGAGCAGCGGATCAAGCAGCTCGGGGTCCTACGCAAGGTGACCCTGACGACCGAGTTCAACCTACGCCGCTGCCACCAGAAGCTTCAACAGGTTGAAGCGGCGCTGCGCGAAAGGCTGAGCTACATGAAGAGGGAGGTCGGCGCTCTCTGCGTCAACCCTCCAGGGCATGAGGCACTCGTGACTGCTTCTAGCAAACGGGTCGAGATAATGCGCCAGTCCGTCAACACGCTCCCTGCGCTCTCCTTGCGCCTCGATCGTGCGAGGCAGACAACGGATCGATTCCTTGCGGGAGCATGCGGCGCGATCGAGGACTGGCGCGCTCGACCAATTCGTTCGACGTATGTTGTCACCCTTCCACTCTTGGATGAGAAACTGAAAATGGCGCTGTCGCAAACCGCCATGGTCGGGGTCGGGCCCTATACTGCGAAATGGCGCAAAAAGGTGCGCGCGCACAAGATCGACGGCAGTCCGATGTGGCCCGCAAAGCCCAAGCCGCCCAAGCCTAGGAAGGCACGCGAGAATTACCGCATCATGCAGCGCCTCAGAAAAGACGTGAAGCGGCGTGAACCGATCATTCGCGCCTTGATCGAGGCCTTGAAGGCCAAGATTGAAGCGTCGCCATCTCCGTTCGGAGATCGCTGGTCGCAAATTCCCGAGCCTCGCAAAGGCATGTTCACGCAGCGCGAGCATGACGCATTTCTGGCGTGGCAGTCCACCAAGGAAGGCGAAGAATATATCCGAGCGAGAGCACCAGCCAAGGAGCCGGACGACCCCGCCGTCGAGACGACGCCGTCGCCAAGACAGCGGAACGCATCGCCCGGGCTCGACGAGGAACACAAGCGCTACCTCGAGCTGCTGGAAGAGCAGAAAAGGCGGAAATCTAGAGGGAGATAGGCGGCCGATTGCCGATCGGCCGATGACAAAGGGAGCCAGTGAAGTGAGCTTCCTTCGGAGAGGAAATGAAGAGGGACGCTCGACGGCCTTGGGCCGCCATCTCAACAAGGAGCTTCCAGGAAATGAACAAACCCAACCCCGATGTCGCCATTTCGAGCGTCAGCCATTCGATGATCTCGCTCATGCTGATGCTTTTCGAGCGTGCCGAAGTCGAGCCGCTCGGCCACGGCTTGCCCCAGGGCTCGCTTCTGTTGCCCGCCGCAACCGTGGTGATCGCCGCAACCCCGTGCGCCCCGCCTGCGTTCGATAGGGCGGTCCTCAAAGCGCACCAAGAAGAGAGCGCGGATGTCATCCTCGTCCACCACGGCTTCTTCCCCGAGGTCCTCGACGAGGTGCTATTCAGCGTGGCGCGCGGGGCGACGCTGTCCCGGCACCGTCTCTTCATCGATCGCGGACGCCGCACTTGGCTGGTGGCCGTGCAGGGGCGCGTCCACTACCTCATCACCCGTGACGGCCTGCTCGGGTCCTATGTCGCGCCATACGGCTCGGACGAAGATCGAAGCGCGGGCCTTTGCGCTGCCGCCAAGCTGATTGCCGCACTCACGCTCGGGAAGGAGGCAGCGTGATGGCGAAGAGGGTAAAGGCACCGCCGGGGCTCGATTACGACCCGGTAGTCGGCGAGACCGAGCACCTGTCGTTCGGGGTGGCGCAAGCCGGGGGGGAGCGCAGCCTCACTGCAACGCGCTTTGTCGGCAAGCGACTGTTTCCCGTCAGTCCGCCCGACGACTGGGGAGCCGAATGGCCTCACCCGACGTGCCTGCGCGCCGACGTCCTGCTTCCGGCCGGCGCCGGCGATGACTGTTGGGAGACCCGACAGCTGTGCGAGGCCTACGACCGACAGGGGTTCGGCGGGTTGCGAGATCTCGTGATCATCACGACGGTGCGCTTTCCCGATATCGATGGTGTCGCGTCATCGATGCGCCTGCATGCTGCCTGGGAGGATGCCCGGGGCTTCGCGCGATCGCTGGTAGACAATTACGGCGCGCCTTTGGTGATGGTGATGCATGTGCCTGCACGCGCGGGCCGGCCAGGCCATCCCCATGTCCATTTGATGATGCTGGCCCGAGAGCTTCTGCCCTCGGGGTTCGGCAAGTTCGTCCGCGCCCTGCTCAGTGAAAATGGCCGCGATGAAATTGATAAGGCTTGGGCCGCCTGGCGCGCCCGCAGTGTTGAGCCATAAGTGGAGTGCATTTTTTCTTCACCCTCAAGCCACTGAACATAATGCCTTTTCATAAGACTGCCTAGCAAGGTCTGGGGGGAGGTTGACGCTGACGCCTTCCGATCCGTGCGACAAGATTCGCATGGATCGGAAGGATGACAATCCAGCACATTTACAGGGAGCTTCCTCGGCGCCCGACGCTGCTGCGTGTCCCCGGGTGGAGGACTTGCTCCCGGCCGAACTGGCCGTCCTCGAAACCGAGCTGATCCTGATCGACAGGCTGATGGGAGGAGAATTGAATAGGCTATTTGAAAGGAAATAGGAGATGACCGCAAAGCAGGTGCGACGCGTGTGCGTCTATGCTCGTGTGTCGACCGGTCGCCAGGCGAAGAGCGATCTTTCGATCCCCGATCAGATCGCTCGGGCGGAACGCTGGTGTGAGGCCAATGGCGCCGAGCTCGTCGAAACCGTCGTGGAAAGCGGCGCATCGGCGACTGACGACAATCGACCGCAGTTCCAGAAGATGATCGAGGCGGCGACGTCCGAAGATCGTCCTTACGACGTTATCCTCGGACATTCGCTTTCACGTCTGTTTCGCAACGCACTTCACTTTATGCAGTATCGCGCAGCGCTACGGCGGGCAAATGTCCAGATCATCTCGATCACGCAGGAGTTTGGCGATGACGAGGCGTCGGATCTCGCCATGGGCATGCTCTCGCTGTTCGATGAGTACCAGTCACGCGAGAACGGCAAGCATACAAAGCGGGCGATGCAGAAGAATGCGGAGCTGGGGTTCTGGAACGGCCAGACCCCGCCGCTTGGCTATCGCACCTACGAGGCAGAGCGGCGAGGTGGGAAAAGCAAGAAAAAGCTCGAGATCGACGACGATGAGGCGTTCGTGGTCCGCAAGCTTTATGACCTCTACCTCCACGGACCCCCGGGTGCCTCGCCTCTCGGGATTACGCGCTTGGCGAGCTGGCTCAACGAGCATGGCTACAAGCATCGCGGGAAGAAGTTTCACGTCTCGAACGTGCAAAAAATACTGCGGAATACCGCGTACATCGGTGTCGCGTTCTACAATAAGCGCGATTCCAAGAAGGGCATCGTGAGACCCGAGGAGGAGTGGATCCCGATCCCCGTCCCAGCGATAATCGAGGCCGCCGATTTCGAACTAGTCCAGGAACGGCTCGTGGAGCGTCAACCCAAAATGACGGCGGCTCGTGTGACGACCACGAAAAACCTTCTTATCGGCCTGACGAAATGCGGATGTGAAGGCGATGGCTGTGGTGGCGGCATGACGAGGTCGACAGGCAGAAGCGGCCAGTACAAATATTACGCCTGCTCGAACCGGGCCCGCGCTGGTGAGGCGGCCTGTACCGGACGGCGCATCCCCATGCCTAACCTCGACACTATCGTGTTGGACGCTCTCGAAAGGCGCCTTTTGCAGCCTGAACGTCTAAACGCTCTTCTGGCATCCTGGCTCGACCACTCCGACAAGGCCGCCGAGGGCCGTCGTGCCGAACTCAAATCACTGCGCTCTCGGCAAACTCATCTTGAAGCGGGACTCGAGCGCCTCATCGATCTTGTCGCCGACGGTCACTTTTCGTCGAGCGATCCGATCTTCGCCAAAAAACATGCCGATCAGACCGGGCAGCTGGCGCAGGTCAAAGACGAAATCGTGATGCTGGAGCGCCAGCTTGCTAATTCGAGCCGTCGAATTACGCCAAAACGCATCGAGCAGTTTGCAACCCTATTGAAAGAAAAGCTTCGGGCGGACGATCCCGCGCTGCGACAGGCTTATGTCCGCTCAGTTGTCGAGCGAGTGGAGGTAGGCACGAAGCTGATCCGCATTGTCGGGGGCACCAAGGACTTGGAGCGGGCAATCGGTCGGGTGGACACTATGCAAAAAGGCATAGTGCCCACCATCGAACGGAAATGGCGCGCCCGGGTGGATTCGAACCACCGGCCTCAAGATTAGAAGTCTCGTGCTCTATCCAACTGAGCTACGGGCGCATCCGAGGGACAAGGGGGTACCCGCTTTTCTTGCGCTTGCGAACCGGCAAAAAGCGGCGGGAGATGGCGGTCAGGCGATCTCGTTGACCAGCGCTTCGAACAGGCGCCTGCCGTCGGTGCCGCCATGCGCCGCCTCGAAGGCCCGTTCGGGGTGCGGCATCATGCCGAGCACATTGCGCTTTTCCGACAGAATGCCCGCAATTGCCCGCGCCGACCCGTTGGGATTGTCGTGATAGCGGAAGGCCACGCGCCCTTCGCCTTCGAGCCGGTCGAGCGTCTCCGCGTCAGCCTGGTAATTGCCGTCGTGATGCGCGACCGGAATGACGATTTCCTCGCCCTTTTCATACCCCTTGAGGAAGGGGCTGTCGGTCGTTTCGACCGTGAGCCGCGCATCGCGGCAGATGAAGTGCAGGCTGGCGTTGCGCATCAGCGCGCCGGGCAGCAGCCGCGCCTCGGTGAGCAGCTGGAACCCGTTGCAGATGCCAATGGTCGGCACCCCCTTGTCGGCGGCCGCGGCGACCGCGCGCATGACGGGGCTCACTGCCGCCATCGCGCCCGAGCGCAGATAATCGCCATAGGAAAAGCCGCCCGGGAGCCCGATGAGGTCGGTGCCAGCTGGCAATTCGGTCTCGGCATGCCAGACCATATTGGGCTTCTTGCCGGTCACGCCCTCGAAGGCGACGGCGAGGTCGCGGTCGCAATTCGACCCTGGAAAGACGATGACCGCGGCGGTCACAGCACGTCTACCTTGTAATTCTCGATCACCGTATTGGCGAGCAGCGTCTCGCACATCTTGTTGATCGTCTCCTCGCTGGTGCCGTCGGCGAGGTCGAGCATGATGACCTTGCCCGCGCGCACATCCTCGACACCCTCGAAGCCGAGACCGCCGAGCGCGTGGTGGATGGCCTTGCCCTGCGGATCGAGGACACCGGGTTTCAAGGTAATGGTCACGCGCGCTTTCATGTCGGGCCCCTGATGCTTTGAGTGAGCGTTGCGCTACGCCCGCTAGCCCAAAAGCCGCGCCCCGCCAAGCTTTACACTTTGGTAACCCTGTTCGCCGATATTGTCCCGGTCGCGGACATGGGAGCCGTCCGGCCGCCCGGCCGGGAAGGGGGCCGCGACCAGGCTATTTCGGGAGACGGGACGATGATCGTCGGTTTGGCGTCGGTGATGTTCATTGCATTGTTCGGCTGGGGTGCCGAATATTTCGGCTGGAGCGATCCGTACGGCCGCGTCCAATGGGCGCTCTTCTCTTCCTTCGTGCTCGGCATCCTCGCCGGTTATAAAACCAAGAGCTGACTTGAGGCCCATGATGGGCTAGCGCGACGCCATGGACAGCGACGCGCCTTATTCCGACCTGCCGCCTTATGCGCAATTGCTTCGCCTGTCGGTCCGGAAGACGGACGGGCGCGTGCATTTCGTCATGCCCTTCCATGACGATGTGACGGGGCGCCCCGGCTTCCTTCACGGCGGCGCTATCGCCGCGCTGCTCGAATTCGCCGCTTATGCGACATTGCGCGACCGTCTGGGCGCGGACGATGCCGTGCGGATCAAGCCGGTCACCGTCACGGTCGATTACATGCGCGGCGGACGCCCGCGCGACACCCATGCCGAAGCCGTGATCGAACGGCTCGGGCGGCGCCTCGCCAACATTGACGCTTTCGCCTGGCAAGACGACCGCGACACGCCGATCGCCAGCGCCCGCATGAACGTCCTCCTCGAACGCGACGCCTGAGCGGGAGGGACTAGCGCCCTGCCACCTTCAATGCGTGGAAATTCGGGCTGCCGAACAACTCGTCCACCACCGCCTGGCGCTTCATGTAGAAGCCGATGTCATGCTCGTCGGTCATGCCGATGCCGCCGAACATCTGCACCGCTTCCTGCACCGCGAGGCGCGACACGCTGCCCGCCTTAGCCTTGGCGACCGAGACCATGAGCTCGGCGCGGCCTGATCCCTCGTCCATCAGCTGCGCGGCCTTCAACGTCGCCGCCCGCGCGATCTCGATCTCGCCCCACAGATGCGCGGCGCGGTGCTGCAAGGCCTGGAAGCTGCCGATCGGCACCCCGAACTGCTTGCGCTCCTTCAGATACTCGTTGGTCATGCCGAAGGCACCGGCCGCGACCCCGGTCAGCTCCGACGCCGCCCCCGCGCTTCCCGCGCCAAGCGCGCGCGACAGGGGCGCCCAGCCGCCATCGACCTCGCCGACCACCGCATCGGCATCGACCTCGACCTTGTCCAGCGTCAGCCGCGCCGCCTTGGAGGCATCGGCCAGGGCCACATTCTCGATCTCAAGCCCCTTGGTGTCCTTGTCGACCGCGAACAGCGTGATGCCCTCACTCTCGCCCACGCTCCCGCCGGTGCGCGCCGCGACGAGGATCAGGTCGGCGCTCGCGCCATGAACGACAAACTGTTTATGCCCCGACAAGGTGAAGCCGTTGCCCGAACGGGTCGCTTCGAGCGCGGTGTTGGCGGGGGCATGATGCGCGCCTTCATCGACCGCCAGCGCGGCGACGGTGTCGCCCGACAGGATGGTCGGGAACCAGCGGCTGGCATGATCGGTGCCTTCCAGCGCGCGCACGGTCGCAACCGCGGTCGTCAGGAACGGCGAGGGGGTGAGATTGCGCCCCACTTCCTCGAGCACGACATTGGCCTCGACCTGCCCGAGCCCCGAGCCGCCTTCCTCCTCGGGAATGAGGATGCCGGTCAGGCCCAACTCTGCGAACTGCTTCCACAGGCCGTGACCGAAGCCGTCCTTGCAACCGATGTCGCGCCAATGCCTGAGCTGGGTTTCGATCTTCCCTTCTTCCGCCATGAAGGGGCGGACCGTGTCCTGCAGCATGACCTGGTCGTCGTTGAGTTTCATCATGCGTTTCAGGCTCCCGGAAGCTGAAGGATATGCTTGGCGATGATGCCGAGCTGGATTTCGCTGGTGCCGCCCTCGATCGAATTGGCCTTGGTGCGCAGCCAGTCGCGCGGTTTGGCGCCGCCCTTGGACCGTTCGCTTTCCCATTCGAGCGCATCACTGCCGCCGCCCTGCATCACCAGTTCGTGCCGCCGCTTGTTCAGCTCCGTGCCCGCATATTTCATCATGCTCGGCTCGGCGGGATGCGCCTCGCCCGCCTTCAGTTTGTCGATGAAATGCTCGCTCATCGCCTGGAAGGCCAGTGCATCGACATCGAAGCGCGCAAGGTCGGCCGCCAGGATCGGGTCGGCATCGCCGATGGCCTCGGACAGCAAGGACGACCCAGCGCCGCCGCCCAATCCCATGCCGCTGATCATCTCGCGCTCGTGGCCCAGCAGATATTTGGCCACCGTCCAGCCCTTGTTCTCCTCGTGGACGAGCTGGTCCTTGGGCACCTTCACATCGTCGAAAAAGGTCTCGCAGAACGGGCTGTAGCCGCTGATCAGCTTGATCGGCTTGGTCGACACGCCCTCGGACGCCATGTCGAACAGGAGAAAGCTGATCCCGCCATGCTTGCTCTCCTTTGAGGTGCGCACGAGGCAGAAGATCCAGTCGGCCTGGTCGGCATAGCTCGTCCACACCTTCTGGCCGTTGACGACATAATGGTCGCCCGCATCCTCGGCGCTGGTCCGCAGCCCCGCCAGATCGCTCCCCGCGCCCGGCTCCGAATAGCCCTGGCACCAGCGAATTTCGCCGCGCGCGATGGCCGGCAGGAAACGTTTCTTCTGTTCCTCGGTACCGAATTTGAGGAGCGCCGGGCCAAGCATCGAGATGCCGAAACTGGTGAGCGGCGTGCGCACGCCCATCTTCTTCATCTCGGCCTTGAGGACCTTGGCTTCCTCGGGGCTGAGGCCGCCGCCGCCATATTCCTTCGGCCAGTCGGGCACGGTCCAGCCGCGTTCCCCCGCTTTCTCCAGCCACGTCTTCTGATCCTCCGACTGGAAGACGAAATCGCGCCCGCCCCAGCAGATATCTTTCTCGCTGGTCGCCGGCGTGCGCATCGCTGGGGGCACATTGTCCTCCAGCCAGCTCCGTACGTCGTGCGCAAACCTCTCCAGATCGGCCATGGCCTTGTCCTTTACGAAAACGGCAAGTAGCTCCGTTTTGGAACGCTACCGAAGCGTTGGCAACAGGGAGAGAGCGGCGATGGACTTTGACCTTACGGAAAGGCAGCAATTTTTCCGCGACAAGGTGAAAGCCTTCATCGACGAGCATGTTCGGCCACGAGTCGGCGACTATCATGCGCAGATCGCCGACGGCGACCGCTGGCAGCCGCTACCCGTCATCGAGGAGCTGAAACCGCTCGCCCATAAGGCGGGCTTGTGGAACCTGTTCATGCCGCCCGGCGGCCAGCTCCAGCATGTCGACGAGACTTTCCAATTCGAGGGCGAACAGCTCACCAATCTCGAATATGCGCTCTGCGCCGAGGAAATGGGCCGCATCATGTGGTCTAGCGAGGTCTTCAACTGTTCGGCCCCCGACACCGGCAACATGGAAGTCTTCCACCGCTACGGCACGCGCGAGCAGAAGGAACAGTGGCTCGCCCCCCTGATGCGCGGCGAGATTCGTTCGGCCTTCCTCATGACCGAACCGGGCGTTGCCTCGTCCGATGCGACCAATATTCAATGTTCGATCCGCCGTGACGGCGACGATTATGTCATCAACGGCAAGAAATGGTGGTCGTCGGGCGCAGGGGACCCGCGCGCGAAGGTCGCCATCCTCATGGGCAAGACCGACCCCGAGGAGCACAAATATCGCCAGCAGTCGATGATCCTCATGCCGCTGGACGCCGACGGCGTGACGGTCGAACGCCCGCTCACCGTCTACGGCTATGACGACGCGCCGCACGGCCATATGGAAATCAAGCTCGACAATGTCCGCGTGCCCGCCTCCAACCTGCTCTTGGGCGAAGGGCGCGGGTTCGAGATCGCGCAGGGCCGCCTCGGCCCGGGCCGCATCCACCATTGCATGCGCACCATCGGCGCGGCCGAGGAAGCGCTCGAACTGATGGTGAAGCGGCTCAACAGCCGTGTCGCCTTCGGCAAGACCATCGCCGAACATTCGGTGTGGGAGCAACGCGTCGCCGACGCGCGGATCGAAATCGACTGCACTCGGCTCCTCTGTCTGAAGGCCGCCGACATGATGGACAAGCATGGCAACAAGGCTGCCAAGGCCGAGATCGCGATGATCAAGGTGAAGGCGCCCAATATGGCGCTCAAGGTCATCGACGATGCGGTGCAGGCCTTCGGCGGTGCGGGCGTCAGCCAGGACACCCCGCTCGCCGCCATGTGGGCAGGCATCCGCACGCTGCGCCTCGCCGACGGTCCCGACGAGGTGCATGCACGGAGCATCGCCAAGCTCGAATATGCCAAACATGCGGAGATTGCCCGATGACCGACCCCTTCGACCTCACCGGCAAGACGACCATCGTGACCGGTTCATCGCGCGGCATCGGCAAGGCGATCGCCGAACAACTGGCCATGCGCGGCGCCAATGTCGTGATCTCCAGCCGCACACAGGAGACCTGCGAAGAGGTCGCCAATACGATCAATGCCGCCGGGCGGGGCAAGGCCATCGCGGTCGCCGCCAACATCTCGGACAAGGCTGGCCTCCAGGCGATGGTCGACAAGGCCAACGCCGAGTTCGGCCGGGTCGACATCCTCGTCTGCAACGCCGCCTCCAACCCCTATTTCGGGCCGATGGGCGGCATCTCGGACGAACAGTTCGAGAAGATTCTTCAGAACAACGTCATTTCCAATCACTGGCTGATCCAAATGGTCGCCCCCGGCATGCTCGAGCGCGAGGACGGTTCGATCGTCATCGTCTCCTCGATCGGCGGCATGACCGCCTCGACCACCATCGGCGCCTATAATGTCTCCAAAGCCGCCGACTTCCAGCTCGCGCGCAACCTCGCCGCCGAATTCGGTCCCAAGAAGGTGCGCGTCAACTGCATCGCCCCCGGCCTCATCCGCACCGACTTCGCCAAGGCGCTATGGGAAAATCCCGAGCTCTTGAAGAAGATCACCCGCCATATGCCCTTGCGCCGCATCGGCGAGCCCGAGGAAATCGCCGGCGCCGCCGTCTACCTCGCCTCGCCAGCCTCCTCGTACATGACTGGCCAGAGCATCGTCGTTGACGGTGGCAGCACGATCGGAGCGGGCCTGTGAGCGCCCCCACTCGTCGCCCCAGCGAAGGCTGGGGCCCATGCCTCCGAGGTAAGGCGCAGCGCCCTGACATGGATCCCAGCCTTCGCTGGGATGACGGAGAAGTGAAATGACCAAGCGCCTCGACGGCAAGATCGCCATCATCACCGGCGCGGGCTCAGGGATAGGCCGCGCCACCGCCGACCTGTGGCGCGCCGAGGGTGCCACCGTCGTCGCCGCCGATCTCGTCGGCACCGACGTCACCGTCGATGCAGGCTCGGAAAGCTCGGTCAAGCAGCTCATCGACAGCACCGTCGACCAGCATGGCGGGCTCGACCTTCTTTTCGCCAACGCCGGCGTCTCGGGCGGCTTCGACGGCATCTTCGACCAGGACGAGCGCGCCTGGGCCGAGATCCTGCGCGTCAACCTCATCGGCCCCGCCATGGCGATCAAGCATGCCGCCCCGCACATCAAGAAGCGCGGCGGCGGCTCGATCATCGTCACTGCCTCGGTCGCCGGCCTGCGCTCGGGCGCGGGCGGCCCTGCCTATACGGCGTCCAAGGCCGGGGTCATCAACCTCGTGAAAATCAGCGCCCAGCAGCTCACCGGCTCGGGCGTGCGCGTCAACGCCATCTGCCCCGGCCTGATCGAGACCGGCATGACCCAATTCATCTACGATCACGCCCGCCAGAAAGGCCGCGAGGCCGAGATTGGCAGCCTCAACCCCATGCAGCGCGGCGGCGAGCCCGAAGAGATCGCCCATGCCGCGCTCTTCCTCGCCTCCGACGAGGCATCTTACGTCAACGGCCACGCGTTGGTCGTCGACGGCGGACTTTCCAGTTCCCACCCCTATACGCGGCAGGTTTACGGCCGCACCGCAAGCTAAACGGAGAGAATATCGATGAGCGATCCCATCAGCACCGAAGACCACGGCCCCGTCCGCATCATCTGGTCGGACAACCCGCCCGTGAACGCGCTGGGCGCGGCGGTGCGCCAGGGTCTCGTGCGCGAGATCGAGGCCGCCGAGGCCGATGATAGCGTCGAGGCGATCGTCATCGCCTGCAAGGGCCGCACCTTCTTCGCGGGCGCCGACATTTCCGAATTCGGCAAGCCCCCGGTGATGCCGTGGCTGCCCACCGTCGTCGACCGGATCGAGGCCTGCGAAAAGCCCGTCGTCGCCGCCATCCACGGCACCGCGCTGGGCGGCGGCTGCGAGGTCGCCTTGGGCTGCCACTATCGCGTCGCGCTGCCCAGCGCCAAGCTCGGCTTCCCCGAAGTCAATCTCGGCCTCCTGCCGGGCGCGGGCGGCACTCAGCGCGGCCCCCGCGTCGCGGGCGTCGAGCTCGCGCTCCAGATGGCCGTCACCGGCAAGCCTGTCTCGGCGCAGGTCGCCGCCGATGCCGGTCTCGTCGATCGCATCATCGAGGGCGATCTCATCGAACACGCCGTCGCTTATGCCAATGAGGTCAAGGACACCCGCCCGCTTCCGCGCAGCTCGCAGCGCGACGATCGCGTCACCGATGTCGACCCCGCCGTCTTCGAAGACTTCAAGAAGAAAAACGCCAAGCTCTTCCGCGGCGACGTGGCGCCGGCCGCCAACCTCGAGATGATCAAGGTCGCGACCGAGAAAAGCTATGACGAAGGCATCATGGCCGAGCGCAACAAGTTCATGGAACTGATGGTCGGCGACCAGGCCAAGGCGCGCCAATATTTTTTCTTCGCCGAGCGCAAGGCCTCGAAGATCGAGGGCGTCTCCGACGACGTCCAGCCGCGCGAGATCAAGCGCGTCGGCGTCATCGGTGCGGGCACCATGGGCGGCGGCATCTCGATGAACTTCCTCACCGCGGGCATCCCCGTCACCATCGTCGAGATGAACCAGGACGCGCTCGACCGCGGCACCGGCATCATGCGCAAGAATTACGAGAGCACCGCCAAGAAGGGCCGCATGACCGCCGAGCAGGTCGAAAGCGCGATGGGCCTCCTGAAGCCCAGCCTCGACTTTAACGACCTTGCCGAATGCGACCTCATCATCGAGGCGGTTTACGAGAATATGGACGTGAAGAAGGACATCTTCGGACGTCTCGACGGCATTGCCAAGAAGGGCGCGATCCTCGCCTCCAACACCAGCTATCTCGACATCAACGAGATTGCCGCCGCGACCAGCCGCCCGCAGGATGTGCTGGGCCTGCACTTCTTCTCGCCCGCCAACATCATGAAATTGCTCGAGGTCGTGCGCGGCGATCAAACCGCCGACGACGTCCTCGTCACGGCGATGGCGCTGGCCAAGAAAATCCGCAAGGTCGCGGTCATCGCGGGTGTCTGCTACGGCTTCATCGGCAACCGCATGTTGATCCCGCGCCAGCTCGAAGCCGAAAAGCTCCTCATGGAGGGCGCCACCCCGGCACAGGTCGACAAGGTCCATGTCGACTTCGGTATGCCGATGGGCCCTTTCCAGATGGCCGACCTGGCGGGCGTGGACATCGGCTGGCACCGCGACCCCAGCCGCATCGAGAGCATCCGCGACGCGCTCTGCGCCATCGATCGCTGGGGCCAGAAGAAGGGCGCGGGCTTTTACGACTAT
Source organism: Sphingomicrobium arenosum (assembly GCF_026157085.1). Classification (NCBI taxonomy): domain Bacteria; kingdom Pseudomonadati; phylum Pseudomonadota; class Alphaproteobacteria; order Sphingomonadales; family Sphingomicrobiaceae; genus Sphingomicrobium; species Sphingomicrobium arenosum. The sequence continues at coordinate 1,391,925 of NZ_JANPVN010000001.1, read as the reverse complement.
GACGACAACCGCCGCCCCAGCCCGTCGGAAAAGGTGCAGTCCATCATCGATGATTTCGCCAAGCAGAAGGGCGTCGAGCAACATGACATCGACGACCAGGAAATCATCGAGCGCACGCTCTACACCATGGTCAACGAGGGCGCGAAGATCCTCGAGGAAGGCAAGGCGCAGCGCGCGTCCGATATCGACGTCGTCTGGGTCTATGGCTACGGCTGGCCCGTCTATCGCGGCGGCCCGATGTATTGGGCGGACAGCGTCGGCCTCGACAAGATCGTCGCAGGCCTGAAGCGCCAGAAGGACCATCTCGGCGACAACTTCAGCTTCTCGCGGCTCCTCCTCGACAAGGCCGAGAAGGGCGAGAAGTTCACTCGTTAGACGGTGTCAGGCGGGGCCGGCCCTCCGGCTCCGCCTCCATCAAATCGAGAAGGCCCGACAGGCTGGCGAGGTTCATGTCGAATTCCGCCTCCCACTGGGCCTGCGTGACTCCGCTGCAATCGAGCTCGACCACCGCGAGGTATTCCAGCACTTCATCCATCGCTTCGCGACGTTCGTCTTCCAACCCCATGTTCTCGATCCGCTCGAGAAGTGCGACCACTTGCGCGCGCCGTGCCTGCCAAGCCGCACCCTCGACGATGTCGTCGCCCGTATAACCATAGCCGATGTCGAGCGTCGTCCACGAGGCAGGCGTCAGCATGCATGGCACCAGCAGGCTCGCTGCTTCCTTTTCGAACTGCTCGACGAGCTCCTGGTCGAATGTGGGACTGCAACCGGCGACCGAGACGAGAACCCCGGCCGACAGGGCGGCGCGAAACGACAGCTTGCGGTATTGCCGGGCAGACATGCCCTCTCCCATAACCATGAAGTTGCCTTGTTGATCACTTGCGCTTGCATGGCCGTCAAGAGCGTGCATGAGTGCGGCGACACGTCTTCGGGGGATCCATGCAAAAGCCGCACATTCGCTATTCCGCGCTCGCCGCCTTCTGGCACTGGCTTGCCGCCGCGCTGGTCATCGCGCAATTCACTACCGGTTGGCTCTTCCATAAGGTCTATGAGCGCGGCAGTGCGGCGCGCGTCGACATGTTCGAATGGCACAAGACCATCGGCGCGGCGCTCATCCTCGTCGTCTTCCTGCGTCTCGCGACACGCTTCGTCAGCACCGCGCCGGCGCAGCCCGAGCGCCTGCCGAAATGGGAACGCGTCGCCGCGGTGGTCAGCCACTTCCTCCTCTACGTCTTCCTCGTCGCCATTCCGCTAGGCGGGCTCATGGCGGTGTCGAAGGGCGGCGGCTGGGTCGACTTGAAGTTCGGGCTCGTCTTCCCCAGCGTCCCCGGCATCTCCGAGGCGGTCGCCGAATGGGCGGGCGAGGCGCATGCGACCTATGTCTGGGCCTTCGGTGCGCTGCTCGTCGTGCACCTGCTCGCCGCCGTCTATCACCAGAGCCGCCGCGATGCCGCCGCGGGGCGCATGCCGCCCTTTCAGCGCTAACCGACGCTATTGGACTAGGATTGCACCGTCTTTTCGGCTAGGGGGCCGCCAAACCTCCTAACCGGACAAGATACATGCAGCTTCGCAACGTAGCCATCATCGCGCACGTCGATCATGGCAAGACTACCCTCGTCGACCAGCTTTTCCGCCAGTCGGGCACCTTCCGCGACAACCAGCGCGTGGAAGAACGCGCGATGGATTCGAACGACCTCGAAAAAGAGCGCGGGATCACCATCCTCGCCAAATGCACCTCGATCGTGTGGGAAGGCGAGGGCCGCGAGCCCGTGCGCATCAACATCGTCGACACTCCCGGCCACGCCGACTTCGGCGCCGAGGTGGAACGCATCCTCTCGATGGTCGACGGCGTGATCCTGCTCGTCGATGCCGCCGAAGGCCCGATGCCCCAGACCAAGTTCGTCTGCCAGAAGGCGCTCGGCCTCGGCCTTCGCCCCATCGTCGTCGTCAACAAGATCGACCGCCCCGATGCGCGCGAGGCCGAGGTGCTCGACGAGGTGTTCGAACTCTTCCTGACGCTCGATGCCAATGACGAACAGCTCGACTTTCCTGCGCTCTACGCCTCGGGCCGCTCGGGCTTCGCCTCGACCGATCCGGCGGCGCGCGAGGGCAATCTCACGCCGCTGTTCGAAACGATCGTCGACCATGTCCCCGCACCCGGTCTCGACACCGAGGGCGAGTTCAAGATGCTCGCCACGCTCCTCGACCGCGACAACTTCCTCGGCCGCATCCTGACCGGCCGCATCGAGCAGGGCACCTTGAAGGTCGGCGATCCCGTTCGCGCCATCGACGTCAACGGCAACAAGGTCGAAGACGCGCGCATCTCCAAGCTGTTCGCCTTCCAGGGCCTCGAACGCGTGCCGGTCGAGACGGCCAAGGCGGGCGACATCGTCGCCATCGCCGGCCTCATGACCGCGACCGTGTCGAATACCATCGGCACCCCGACCATCACCGAGCCGGTCCCGGCCTCGGAAATCGATCCGCCGACGCTCAGCATGACCTTCGCGGTCAACGACAGCCCCTTCGCCGGCCAGGACGGCGACAAGGTGCAGAGCCGCGTCATCCGCGAGCGCCTCGAGCGCGAGGCCGAGACCAATGTCGCGATCCGCGTCAGCGAAAGCGCCGACAAGGATGCCTTCGAGGTCGCCGGCCGCGGCGAACTGCAGCTTGGCGTGCTCATCGAGAATATGCGCCGCGAGGGCTTCGAATTGTCGATCAGCCGCCCGCGCGTCCTCCTCAAGGACGGTCCCGACGGCCGCGAGGAGCCCTATGAAACCGTCGTCGTCGACGTCGATGACGATTATTCGGGCACCGTCGTCGAGAAGATGGCGATGCGCAAGGCCGAGATGACCGACATGCGTCCCTCGGGCCAAGGCAAGACCCGCCTGACCTTCAGCGCCCCCTCGCGCGGCCTCATCGGCTATCACGGCGAGTTCCTGTCGGACACCCGCGGCACCGGCATCATGAACCGCGTGTTCGAACGCTACGGCCCCTACAAGGGCAAGATCGAGGGTCGCCAGAATGGTGCGCTCATCTCGATGGAGAAAGGCGATGCAGTCGCTTATGCGCTGAACGCGCTCGAAGATCGCGGCATCCTCTTCATCTCGCCCGGCGACCCGCTCTATGCGGGCATGGTGATCGGCGAGAATGCCAAGCCGCAGGACCTCGAGGTCAACGCCCAGAAGTCCAAGCAGCTCACCAACTTCCGCGCCTCGGGCAAGGATGAAGGCATCCGCCTCACCCCGCCGCGTCGCATGACGCTCGAACAGGCCATCGCCTATATCCAGGACGATGAACTGGTCGAGGTCACGCCCGGCGCCATCCGCCTGCGCAAGCGCTATCTCGACACGCATGAGCGCAAGAAGATGAGCCGCAAGGACGCTGCTGCCGTCTGATTCGGACAAAAGGGCGAAATATCGCCCGCCGACGAACCGAAGGCCCTCGCCGATGAACTGCGGCGGGGGCCTTTTTCGTTCATTTAACGGACAGCTATTCGTTCATGTATTCGAAAGAAAAACCCAAGAAAAACAACGGGTTGCACATTTCGTCGCAGTGCAACATCCGTTTACCGCTCGGCGCCTTTTTTTATTTCAACAAGGAACTAAATTGATCCTTGTAACGAGAGAGAGCGAGGGCTCGCACCGCCGTGGAGGGTTGGTGGAGAGCGAGAGCGAGACGGACAAGTCGGATCAACCGCCGCACTAGCAGGGACGAGCCTGCTGGCGGATGAACGCACGGCCGCACGTCATAAGAGACACAATTGATCAAGCTTCGTAGTTCGGGCCTCGCGCCCGTCATTGGTGCCGCTTTGCTTGCCACCGCCGGTGGCGCCCAGGTTTCCGCCCACATCACTGCCGCCACGGGTCCGGGTCTCGACGACGCCACCCGCGCCGCCTTCCTCGACCGCGCTGCGGAGATCGCCGAGGACGAGCAGTTCACGCTCGACGAGATGGTCGAGAACAATCGCGGCATCGCCGATAGCGAACTCACCGAACAGGAATGGTGCCTCGCCAACGCGATCTATTTCGAAGCGCGCGGCGAGAGCCTCGAGGGGCAGCTGGCGGTCGCCGACGTGGTGATCAACCGCACCGAGAGCGAGCGCTATCCCGACAATTGGTGCGACGTCATCAAGCAGAAGGCGCAGTTCAGCTTCGTCCAGAACCGTCGCTTCCCGCGCATCACCGAGATGAAGCCCTGGGACACCGCCAAGGCCGTCGCCCAGGTCGCCATCGACGACGCCTATGAAGTCGTGCGTGGCGAGGTGCTCTGGTACCATGCCGACTACGTCAATCCGCATTGGGCTCCCGCCTTCAACGAAGTCGCCAAGGTCGGCACCCACATCTTCTACCAGAGCTAAGAGTTTTCGTCCCCGCCACGCGGGGGCGCCGACGGGCCTCTCTCTCGTTACAATTGAGAGGGCGGGGCCGGGGAGCTCTTGCTCACCCGGCCCCGTTTGGCCCGATGAAACAGCGAAAGCCGCGCTCGTCCGACAGTGGCGAGCGCGGCTTTTTCACGTCGGACGCGCGCGCTTTCCCTTGCCGCCGATGCCGCTTCATGCTGATATCCCCTGCGAGTGTTTCAGCCTGTCGCGTGGGGAAAAAATGGGGTTCTTTTCCAAGCAGTTCATCGACGTCATCGAATGGGAGCAGTCCCCCGGCCAACTCGCCTGGCGCGTGCCGATGGAGGACAATGAAATCCAATATGGCGCCCAGCTCACGGTGCGCGACGGGCAACAGGCGATCTTCCTCAACAATGGCGAGGTGACCGACTGCCTGCCCGCCGGGCTGTTCAAGCTCGACACCGACACGCTGCCGCTGCTCACCAACCTGAAGAATTGGGACAAGGGCTTCAAATCGCCCTTCAAGTCCGACGTCACCTTCTTCTCGACGCGCGAACAGACCGGCCTCAAATGGGGGACCGCCCAGCCGATCACCGTCCGCGACCCCGAATTCGGCGTCCTGCGCATCCGCGCCTTCGGCACCTATTCCTTCCGCATCGGCGACGTCGAGCATTTCTACCGCACCACCTTCGCCAATCTCGCCGAACTGCATGTCGCCGAGATGGAGGCGCAGATGCGCTCGATCATCGCCACCAGCCTTGCCGCCGTGCTGGGCGCGGGCGACATCCCCTTCCTCGACCTTGCCGCCAACCAGCAGGCCTTGTCCGACAAGCTCAGGCAGGCCGCCGACAATGCCACCGACCAGTGGGGCATCGAGATACCCAGCCTGTTCGTCGAAAGCCTGTCGCTGCCCGAGGCGGTGCAGGAAGCGATCGACAGCGGCGGCTCGATGCGCGCCATCGGCGACCTCGATCAATATGCCCGCTTCAAGGCGGCCGACACGCTCGATGAAGCCGCAAGCGCCTCGGGCGGCGTCGCTGGCGCTGGCGCTGGCATCGCAGCGGCCATGGCGATGGGGCAGGTGATGGCGGGCGGGCTCGGCAACGCCCCCCAGATCGCCGCGCCGTCCTCCGCTCCGGCCGCATCTTCGCCCGAACCGCAGGGCGATCCGCTCGAACTGATCGAGAAGCTGCACAAGCTGCACGTCGCAGGCGCCTTGTCCGAAGAGGAATATAACGCCAAGAAGGCCGAATTGCTGGCCCGGCTGGGCTAGCGGGCTTCGGGGGGAGCGGCAAAGTGGATGCGTTGAACTGCCCGCAATGCGGCGCCGGCGTCGAGGGCGCGCTGCCCGGCCTGCCGGTGGTCACCTGCGCCTCGTGCGATTCCATGCTCATGATCGAGCGCGGCGGAATCGAGAAGGTCGGCGACAGCGGCCATATGCCCTTCGACGTCAGCCCCCTGCAACTCGGCACCAGCCTCATGATCGAAGGCACGCGCGGCGTCCTCGTCGGGCGCGAACGCTGGGCCTGGACGCGCGGCAGCTGGAACGAATGGCTGTGTGAACTCCCCGGCGGCCGCCACGCCTGGGTCGCCGAGGAAACCGGCCTCTACATGATGATGTCGCCGATCGAGCCCGAGCCCGCGGTCATGGAGAGCATCGACGCCCTGTCGCGCCGCGGCCGCGCCGCGCTCGGCAAGCAGATCAAGCTGCGCGACCAATATTTCACCGTCGCCGACGTGAAGACCATCCGCTGCATCGCCAGCGAAGGGCATCTGCCCCATGTCGTCCCCGCCCGTTTCGAGCGCGTCTCGCTCGACTGTCGCCACAAGCTGGGGGTCGCGCTGACCTATCAGCGCGATGCCAATGGCGCCGGGCTGTGGATGGGCGATTATCGCCGCCTCGATGAACTCGCCCCGCGCGGGCTGCGGCGCTTCGATGACTGGGCCGCGCCTCGTTTCGAGGGGGTCGCATGAACGATTATCAGACCATCGCGACCCCGTCGGTCAAGGCGATCGACTGCCCGTCCTGCGGCGGCAGCCTCGAATTGCGCGCGGCAGGGTTCACCACCCTCATCGTCTGCCAATATTGCGGCAGCGCGCTCGACGTCGCCACTTCCGAGATCAAGCTCGTCGCCGAAAAGGCGCAGGCGGGCGCCGCGCTCACGCTGCCGCTCGGCACGCGCGGCCCGCTGTTCGACGTCGAATGGGCAGTGATCGGCTATCTCGAATTACAGGAAGAGACGGGCGAATGCGACCGCTGGTCCGAATATCTCCTGTTCAATCCCTATCACGGCTATCGCTGGCTCGTGCACCAGCACGCCGGCTGGAGCTTCGGCACTCCGCTGATGGCGCAGCCCGCTGCAGGCAATGCCTATGACTTCGACCATGACGGACGCCGATACCGCCAGTGCCACAAGCTCGCCCACGCCCGCGTCGACTATGTCCTCGGCGAATTTTACTGGCATGTGAAGCGCGGCGACCAGACACAGAATAAGGCCTTCGTTTCGGGCGAGCACCTCCTGTCCTGCGAAGTCTCGAGCGACGAATATGAGTGGCTCGAGGAGCGCTTCGTCCCCTCGCGCGACATTGCCGCCGCCTTTGGCACCGACGACAGCGGTCAATATCCCGCGACCAGCTACTCGCCGCTGCCGCACCACCCCAATCCCTGGGGCTCGCTTCTCTCCTTTGCCGCCACGGTCTCGGCCGCCGTCATCGCGGTCGCCATCATCCTCATGATCCTGTTCAGCGGCAGCGGGCAGAAGCTCGAGCGCACCGTGCGCGTGCCGACCGCCGGCGAGAGCCCCGAAGTCACCATCGGCACCTTCGACATCACCGGCCGCCCGCGCCCCTTCATCATCGAGACGCACGGCGTACCGGGCAACAACAATTGGCTCGACGTCGAATATGTCCTCACCAATATGGACAGCGACGCCGCGCGCATCGCCAACCAGCCGGTCGAATATTATTTCGGCAGCGATTACGAAGGCAGTTGGCGCGAGGATCGCACGCGCGGCACCTTGAAGCTGCCCGCCGTCGCCCCCGGTCGCTACGAACTGGAAGCGATCATCTATCGTCCCGAGGACGAATATAGCGAGGCGAGCCAGCTCAATCTGCGTTATCGCAATGCCGCCGATCCCAGCGCCACGGCCAATCGCTCGATCACCGTGCGCGCAGGCACCGGCGGCACCTTCTTCTCCAATTTCATCCTCCTCCTCCTCGCCCTCGGCGCGCCGCTCTTTTGGATCTTTTCCAAGGCGTCGAAATTCGAGACCGACCGGCGCGAGGATTATGATGAATTTTACTAGGAAAGGCCGCGCATGACCAAGAAGATCGTCTTCCTCCTCTGGGCGCTGGCCGCGGGCGTCGCCTTCGCGGCGGCCGCCTATGCCGGCTATTCGCCCTTCGGCGACGGCCGCTCGGCGGGTGGCGCGGGCGCCTACAGCCGGGGCGGGGGCCCCACCCACAAATAGTCACGCGACCAATTCACACGAAAGGCAGCATCATGCTCAACATGGATACCTTCCTCGCCAGCCTCGCTTATTCGCTGATGGGGGTCGTGACCTTCCTCGTCTCCTTCATCGTCATCGACCTGCTCACCCCCGGCAAATTGTGGGCCGAGATCATCGAGAAGCAGAACCGCGCCGTCGCCACGCTGGCGGGGGCGGGCGCGCTCGGCATCGCTATCATCGTCGCCGCCGCGATCCATGGCTGACGACGCGCGGGGGCAGGCGGCCACGCCCGCCGCCCCCGGCGCTGGAACCGGCGGCGGAGATGCGGTGCGGGGCGACACCCCCGATCTCAGCCTCGTCCTCCTCGTCTCGGTCTTCGTCGTGGCGACCTGCGGGCTCGTTTACGAACTGCTCGCGGGCACCATCGCCACCTATCTCCTCGGCGACAGCGTCACCCAATTCTCGACCGTCATCGGCACCTATCTCTTCGCCATGGGGATCGGCAGCTGGTTCTCGCGCTACGTCAAGCGTGACCATCTGCGCTGGTTCGTGCGCGTCGAGGTGATGATCGCGCTCATCGGCGGCGCATCGGGCGCGATGCTGTTCTTGCTCTTCCCGCTGGTCGACGACTTCCGGCCCATCCTCTACGGCCTCGTCCTCCTCATCGGCTTCCTCGTCGGGCTCGAGATTCCGCTCCTCATCAACATCCTCAAGGGCCGCTACAGCTTCGGCGACCTCGTCTCCAACGTGCTGACCTACGACTATATCGGTGCGCTGGCGGCCAGCCTCCTCTTCCCGCTGCTCATCGTGCCCTTCGTCGGGCTCATCCGCGGCGGCTTCATCGTCGGGCTTGCCAATATCCTCGTCGCGCTGCTGCTCGTCTTCCGCCTGCGCCGCGACCCGTTCCTGGCAGCGGAGCGCGTCGCCGCCGTGCTGGTCACGCTGATCCTCTTCGCGGGCGCCATCTTCTCCGAAAAGCTCCAGTCCTTCTCGGAAGGCCAGCTCTACGACGACCCCGTCGTCTATGCAGTGTCGAGTCCCTATCAGCGCATCGCGCTCACCCGCCGCCACGAGGATCTGCGCCTCTATCTCGACGGCAACCTCCAATTCTCGGCGCGCGATGAATATCGCTATCACGAAGCCCTCGTCTGGCCCGCGCTGGGCCGCGTCCAGCGCCCGTCCCGCGTCCTCATTCTCGGCGGTGGCGACGGCCTCGCGCTCCGGGAAGTGCTCAAGCATGACGGCGTGCGCGAGGCCGTGCTGGTCGACCTCGACCCCGCCATCACCAAGCTCTTCTCCTCTGCCCCCGCGCTTGCGGCCATCAACCAGGCCGCCTTCGATGATCCGCGCGTCACCACCATCAATGCCGATGCGTTCACCTGGGTGCGCGATGAACCCAGCCGCTTCGACGTCGTCATCATCGATCTGCCCGATCCGACCAACCATTCGATCGGCAAGCTCTACAGCCGCACCTTCTATCGCGGCATCGCCCGCCTCCTCGCTCCCGGCGGGGTGGCGTCGGTCCAGTCGGGGTCGGCCTATGTGACCCCGCAAAGCTTCGCCATGGTCGGCGCCACGCTCGAGGCCGCCGGGCTGCCGGTCCGCCCCTTTCACGTCTACGTCCCGAGCTTCGGCGAATGGGGCTTCCACCTCGCCGGCGCGCCTGCCGCGATCCATCGTAAGCTTCTCTTCATCCCCGATGACCTACGCTTCCTGACCGAAGAGGGCGAAGCGCGTCTTTACGATTTCGCCCCCGACATGCGGGCCGAGCCACCGGGCATCAATCGGCTCGACAACCAGGCGCTGGTGCGTCTCTTCACAAGGGAATGGCGCCGCTATGGCGAATGAGATAGGCACGGCTGGCAATCACGCGCTGCTCGACTGTCGCGGCATCGCGCACGGCCTCGATGATCCCGCGCAGCTCGAACGCATCATGCGCGAGGCCGCCGAGGCCGCCCGCGCCCGCGTCATCGCCGCCCATTTCCATCATTTCGGGGAAGGGCAGGGGGTGACCGGCATGCTGATGCTCGCCGAATCGCACATCAGCGTCCACAGCTGGCCCGAACATGGCTTTGCCGCCTTCGACATCTTCATGTGCGGCGCCGCCGACGTCGAACGCGCGATCGCGGTCATCCGCCATGCCTTCGCCGACGCCACCATCGAGCGCCGCGTCATCGAACGCGGGCGCTAGCCGCGCATCTCACTGATTTTTCGGAAAAGCGCTGGATGCCCCACGTGGATTCGAACCACGATTGACGGATTCAGAGTCCGTAGTCTTACCATTAGACGATGGGGCAACTCACGGGCGCGGCAGGTGCCGCTCCGAAGCGCGTGGGCGGGCTGATAATCACCCGCCGACACCCTGTCAACCGATGCGTGGGCTATGCGGTTGCGCGAACCGGCAAAAGAGGGTTAAAACAGTCTCAGGTCAGCCGCGGGCGTATTCCCGGCCGCGGTGTCGTGTTGGAAGATTATCGTTATGGCGCAAGACGCCGCAAGACAGGCTCCGCCGCGTCGCCGACGCGCCGGACGCCCGCGAGGAGCGCGCAGCGACGCGGCCCCGCGTGGCCGGGCCAACCCCAGCTATGGGGCGCTCGATCTCGGCACCAATAATTGTCGTCTGCTCATCGCCCGTCCCGACGGCGGCGAGGGGTTTACGGTTATCGACGCCTTCAGCCGCATCGTCCGATTGGGCGAGGGGCTCGCCGCCTCTGGCCGCCTGTCCGATGAATCGATGGACCGCGCCGTCGCCGCGCTGGGCGTCTGCGCGCAGAAATTGAAGCGCCGCAACGTCACCCTCTCGCGCTCGGTCGCGACCGAGGCCTGCCGCCGCGCCGCCAACGGCCGCCAGTTCGTCGACCGCGTCCGCCGCGAAACCGGCATCCTCCTCGACATCATCCCGCCGCAGGAAGAAGCCCGGCTCGCCGTGCTCGGCTGTCACAAGCTCCTCGGCCCCGGCGACGGCCCCGCCGTCATCTTCGACATCGGCGGCGGCTCGACCGAGCTGGTGCTGGTCGAGCCCGATGGCGACATTCCTCGCATCCGTGCCTGGTGGTCGGCCCCCTGGGGCGTCGTCAGCCTGACCGAGAGCGAGGGCCGCCCCAATATCGAAGGGCCAGACCGCGTCGCCGCCTATGACCGGATGCGCCGCCGCGCCCGCGACGGCTTTGCCCGCTTCGCCGAATGGCTGCCCAAGGACCGCGGCGACATCCGCCTCCTCGGTACCAGCGGCACCGTCACCACCTTGGCCTCGGTCTATCTCGAACTGCCGAGCTACGATCGCCGCGCCGTCGACGGCCTGCACGTCCCGGTCGATGCGATGCGCCACATCACCACCACCATCGCCGAGCGCGATCCCGCCGGGCGCGCCAGCCTGCCGTGCATCGGCACCGAGCGCGCCGATCTCGTCGTGGCGGGCTGCGCGATCCTCGAGGCGATCCTCGACATCTGGCCCGCGACCGACCTCGGCATCGCCGATCGCGGCATTCGCGAAGGCATCTTGCGCAGCCTCATGGCGCGCGATGGATATCAGCTATGAGCAGGACGACAGGCCGCGGCCGCGGCGGCACGGGCAAGCAGCGGGTCAAGACCGCACGGCGGCGCAGCGCCGCCTCGACGCGCTGGCTGCAACGCCAATTGGACGATCCCTACGTGAAGGCCGCCAAGGCCGACGGCTATCGCAGCCGCGCCGCCTACAAGCTGCTCGAACTCGACGAACGCTTCGATCTCCTGAAGGGCGTGAAGGGCGTCGTCGACCTCGGCGTGGCGCCCGGCGGCTGGACGCAGGTCGTGCGCCAGAAATGCCCCAACGCGCGCGTCGTCGGCATCGACCTGTTGCCGACCGACCCGATCGAGGGCGCCACGCTGCTCGAAATGGACTTCATGGACGATAGCGCGCCCGCCATGCTCAAGGACGCGCTGGGCGGCCCCGCCGATCTCGTCATCTCCGACATGGCGGCCAATACCATCGGCCACAAGCAGACCGACCATCTGCGCACCATGGGGCTGGTCGAGGCCGGGCTCGACTTCGCCTTGGAAGTGCTCGAACCGGGCGGCGCTTTCGTCGCCAAGGTCCTCGCGGGCGGGGCCGACAAGGCGCTCGTCACCCAGCTCAACCGGAATTTCGACAGCGTGAAGCACGCCAAGCCGCCCGCCAGCCGCAAGGGCTCGAGCGAATGGTATGTCGTCGCCAAGGGCTTTCGCGGCCGCGACCGCGAGGGTGACGCCGACTAGCGCCTAGCTTTGCGCGCTGCGCCGCGCCGCCTCGATCGCCTGCTTGTAGGCATCATAGCCATCGGCCGAATTGATGACGCGATTGCCGATCACGAACACCGGCGTGCCGCTCGCGCCGAGCGCGTTGGCGAGCTCGAAATTCTTCTGCAACTCGGCTTCGAAGGCGGGGTCGCGCGCATCCTCCAGCGTCAGGCCGACCTCGGCCAGCGCCGCGGTGATCGTCTCCTCGTTGGGGGTGCCCTGCGCATAAAGGAAGTCGTGGAAGGTCGTGAACTTGCCCGCCTTGGCCGCCGCCAGGCTGGCGCGCGCGGCGATGATGCTGTCGGGGCCGAGCACGGGCAATTCGCGATAGACAACGCGCAGCTTGTCATCCTCCTTGACCAGCCGATCGACGTCGGGCTTGGTCTGGCGACAATAGCCGCAGGCATAATCGTAGAATTCGACCATCACGACATCGGCGTCGTCGGCCGAGGCGCCCTGCACCGCGCCTTCGAACGGCGTCTCGAGCAGCGCCCGATTGGCCTCGATCAACGGCGCATATTGGCGATCGCGCAGCACGTCGCCCGCCTCGAGGATGATCTCGGGATGCTCGAGCAGGCTGGCGCGCACCAGCCGTTCGCCCATCAACTGGGGCGCGGCGGAATAGAAGATGGCGGCGCTCGCGGCAGCGCCCACGAGCCCGCCGATGGCGGCGCTCAGGAAAACAGTCTTGGCCATGGTCTAACGAATCTCCTCGCCTGCTTTTCGCAGTTCATGTTCGCTGACCATGGCGATATCCTGCGCCCGGATAAAGTCCGGACCCGAGCCCAGATTGGCCATCGCCATCCGGGCCGACCCCAGCGCCAACTTGTGCTGGCCGAGCATGTGATAGCGCTCGGCGCTCGCCAGCGCGGCGCGCGGCGTATCGCCCTCGCGATCATAGACTACGCCGAGCTGGTACCAGGCGAAGGGGTTATATTCATCGAGCAGCACGGCACGCTTCAACACGCTCTTCGCCTCGGCGAAATTTCCCTCGTCCTCGGTCGCGATCAAGGCGTGCGCCAGCGTCGTGCCGATAAGCGGCTCGCCCGGCGCCAGCGTCGCGGCGCGACGCAGCGGCTCGAGCGCCTCGTCGGGGCGACCCGATTCGAGCAGGATCTGGCCGTGCAGTTCGAGAAGGAAGGGATCGTCGGGCTCGGCCGCGACCAGCGCCTCGATCTCGCTCAATGCCTGCTCGGGATAGGCGCCCTGATGATAGGCATAAGCGCGCGCGACCTGCGCGATGTCGCTCTGCTGGGCAGGGGGGTAATCGCGCAGCGCCCGCGCCGGGTCGAGATAACCGATGAGCTTGGCCTTCACTCGCTGGAAACGCGCCTCGAGCTCGGGGTCGTTGGGGCGCTCCCACGCCGCATCTTCCTCGTAGATATTCTGGAGGTAGGAAATACGCTCGCCCGACAGGGGGTGGGTGCGCTGGTAGCTATTGTCCTGCGGGATGGCGAGGCGGAATTCCTGGTTCTGCAGCTTCTTGAAAAATTCGATCGAGCCGCGCCCCGAGATGCCCGCCGCCTTCAAGTAGCGCGCGCCCGCGATATCGGCGCTGGTTTCCTGCGTGCGGCTGAAGGCGAGGAACTGGCTCATCGCGACCTGCTGGCCCAGCATCATCGCGCCCATGCCCGCCTCGCCGCTGCCCGCCGCCATGGCGAGCCCGCCAAGCACGAGGCTGGCGATCGAAATGACCGTCGATTTGGAGGCGCCCTGCTGGAGGCGGATGATGTGCCCGCCCTGCACATGGCCCAGCTCGTGCGCGATCACCGCCTGCAACTGGCCGACATGATCGGATGCGGTGATCAGGCCCGAATGGATATAGACGCGCTGCCCGCCCGCGACGAAGGCGTTGATGCTGTCGTCGTTGATCAGCACGAATTCGACATTGCCGGGCTGCATCCCCGCCGCCTCGACCAGCGGCGCGCTGATGTCCTCGAACAGCGCTTCGGTCTCGGCATCGCGCAGGAATTGCTGCGCCATGGCGGGACGGATGGAGAGCGCCGAGAGCAGCGCGAGAAGCGCGGCAATGGCGGCGATGCGTTGGAAGGGCCGCGTCATGGGACCGACTTGTGCGCGCTCGACGCTGAATGGTCCATGAAAAACGCCGCACCGGGCGGACCCGATGCGGCGTCGTTCATGATGCGGCGGTGCGCCTCGGCCTAGCCGAAGGTGCGCTGCCACCAGCCCTTGCGCGGCCCGGGCTTGTCGCCGTCGGCGCTGGCGATTTCCTTGTGGACATCTGCCGCCGGCTTGGGGGCTTCGGCTTCAGGCGTTGCTGCCGGCGCCTTGGCGGCCTTGGTCTCGGTTGCTGTTGCCGTGTCCTTGGCCTTGGCCGGCGCTTTCTTGGCGCGCGGACGACGGCCCGCGGCGGTGGTCGCCGAACCGGCGGCCGGCTCTGCCGGGCCTTCGCCGCTGTCGGGCTTGTCCTCGGTCTTCTTGGCCCGCGTCGCGCGCCGCTTCTTGGGCTTCTCGCCCTCTTCGGCAGCACTTTCGGGCGCCTTGTCCTCCGCCTTCGCCCCGGTGTCCGCATCGGCCTTCTTGGCGCGGCTGCGGCGCTTCTTGGGCGCAGGCTTGTCCTCGGTCTCGGTCTCGGCCTCGGGCTCGGGCTTGGCGTCTTTCGCCTTCACCTCGTCGGCCGTGTCGGCCTCGGGCTTCTTGGCGCGCGGACGACGGCGGGTCTTGGGCTTCACGTCCTCGTCGGCTGCTTCGGCCTCGGCTTCGGGCGTGTCGTCGGCTTTGGCCTCTTCTTCGCCCTCGTCCTTCTTCTTGCGCGAGCGGGTGCGACGCTTTTTGGGCTTTTCTTCCTCGTCCGAGCCGTCCTCCATGGGCGCCTCTTCCTTGGCCTTCACCTCTTCGCCGCCATCCTCGTCGCCATCGCTGTCGCCATCGGCACGCTCGTCACGATCGCGGCCACCGCGGCGACGGCCCCGACCGCCGCGACGACGGCGACGACGCTTGGGACGATCCTCGCGGTCATCCTCGTCACGCTCCTCGTCGCGTTCTTCCGCGACATCGTCCTCATCCTCGTCCTCATCGTCCTCGATGGGCTCGGGCTTGGTATCGACGATCGGCTTGTTCTTGGGGCGTTCGGCAGGGCGGGGGCCCTTCGATTCGACGCGCATCTTGGCGCCCTCGAACTGCTCGTCGATCTCGACCTCGACGGTCACGCCATAGCGTTCCTCGACCTCGGCCAGTTCGGCGCGCTTCTTGTTCAACAGGAAGATCGCCGCCTCGCGCCCGGCGCACAGCACGATCGTCGTGCCCTTGCCGCGCGCAGCCTCGTCCTCGATCATGCGCAGCGCGCTCAATCCCGACGAGCTCGCCGTGCGCATCAGCCCGGTGCCGTCGCAATGCGGGCAGGCGTGGGTCGAGGCCTCGAGCACCCCGGTGCGCAGCCGCTGGCGGCTCATCTCCAACAGGCCGAAGGACGAAATCCGCCCGACCTGGATACGCGCGCGATCGGTCTTCAAGGCATCCTTCATCGCCCGCTCGACCTTCCGCACATGGCTGTTCTGTTCCATGTCGATGAAGTCGATGACGATCAGCCCCGCCATGTCGCGCAGCCGCAGCTGGCGGGCGATTTCCTTGGCCGCTTCCAGGTTCGTCTGGAACGCCGTCTGTTCGATATTATGCTCCTTGGTGGAGCGGCCCGAGTTGATGTCGATCGACACCAGCGCCTCGGTCGGGTTGATAACCAGATAGCCACCCGATTTCAGCTGGACGGTCGGATTGTACATCCCCGTCAGGCTGTCCTCGATCCCATAGCGCTGGAAGATCGGGGTGGGGTCGTCATATTGCTGCACGCGCTTCACATGGCTCGGCATGAGCAGCTTCATGAAGCGGCGCGCCGCCTTGTAGCCGTCCTCGCCCTCGACCAGCACCTCGTCGATCTCGCGCGAATAAAGGTCGCGGATCGCGCGTTTCACCAGGTCGCTGTCACGATAGATGAGCGCGGGCGCAGCGGATTTGAGCGTCTTGTCGCGGATCTCGTCCCACAGGCGGGCGAGATAATCGAAGTCGCGCTTGATCTCGGTCTTGGTGCGCGACAGGCCGGCCGTGCGCACGATGAGGCCCATCGAGCGCGGCAGCTTCAGGTCCGCCATGATCTGCTTCAACCGCTTGCGGTCGGCGCCGTTGGAGATCTTGCGACTGATGCCCCCGCCATGACTGGTGTTGGGCATGAGCACGCAATAGCGGCCCGCAAGGCTGAGATAGGTGGTCAGCGCGGCGCCCTTGTTGCCGCGCTCTTCCTTGACGACCTGGACGAGCAGCACCTGGCGGCGCTGGATGACATCCTGGATCTTGTAGCGACGACGCAGCGCCCGGCGCTTGTTGCGCACCTGCTCGACCGCTGTCTCGTCGACCGGCGAGGCGTCGGAGGCGAGGCCTTCTTCCTCGGGCTCGGCGGGGCGATCGTCCTTGCCGTCGTCGTCATGATGCGGATCGAGCGATTCCTCGTCGCTCTCGTCGCGAAGGCGCGCTTCCTCGGCGGCATGCTCGGCCTCTTCGGCGAGCAGCTGGTCGCGATCTTCCTTGGGGATCTGATAATAATCGGGATGGATTTCGCTGAACGCGAGAAAGCCGTGGCGATTGCCGCCATATTCGATGAAGGCCGCCTGTAGCGAGGGTTCGACCCGCGTCACCTTGGCCAGATAGATATTCCCTTTGAGCTGCTTGTGCTCGCTGGATTCGAAATCAAATTCCTGAATGCGGTTTCCGTCGGCGACCGCCACCCGGGTTTCTTCCGGGTGGCGCGCATCGATCAACATGCGCGTGGACATTAAACATTCTCCGGCCGGGATCGAGGATCGCCTCGCATACCGGCGTGTTGGGGGCGCGCGTCCGCATCATCGGGACGGGCGCAAGTGACTGGAAATATGCGTCTGCATGCATGGGCCACGCGCCGCGCCGCTTTGCAGCGTGCGTCAGATGGGCGCCTTGATGGCTCATGCAGCGTCAACCTCTTCTCGGGGTGCCAGGGCGGCGCCCGCGGGGTCGAACGCACGGGGGTATCCCCGGTTCGACGCTTCACGAGGTAGCATCGCGATTCGCCCGTTACAAGATGGTGTCGCCATGCCGACAGGCCTTTTTCCGAAACGCTCGCCGCGATAGGGCAGGGGAATGAAGCGACTTCTTCCCTTGGCCCTCATCGCGCTGGCCGTCTTCGGCGGACTCTGGCTACTCGCCCCCGCGCCCGAGCACGACAGTGCCGAGGCGCAGCGGCGCGAGGCCGAGACCGCGCTGATCGGCGAGGCGCGGCGCGGCGGCGTCCGGCTCGAACTCAGCGATGCCATCGCCGAGATCACCATCAGCGAGGCCGCGCGTCCCGATGCGCCGCTCGTCCTCATCGACCCCGGCCATGGCGGGCGCGACGGCGGCGCGGTGGGGGTGGGCGGCACCCGCGAAAAGGACCTGACGCTGGCCATGGCGCGCGAGGTGCGCGACCGACTGGCGCAGCGCGGTCAGGTGCGTGTCGCCCTGTCGCGCGACGGCGATGCCACCCTGACCCTCGACCAGCGCGCCGACCTCGCCCGGCGCTTGTCGCCCGACCTGTTCGTCTCCATCCACATGGACGCCGCGCCCAATGCGGGCGCCACCGGCGTCACCGTCTATTCGCTCGCCGACATCGCCTCCACCACCGAGGCCGCCGCATTGGCGCAGGCCGAGGCCGAGCGCGTCGGACAGGTCGTGTCCGATGCCGATGCGCCCGTCGAATTCCTCCTCACCGACCTCGCCCTGCGCGATCAGATGAGCCAGTCGGCCGCCTTCGCCCGCCGCATCCTCCGGCGCGCCGAGGCGGTGGGCGACGTGCCGCTGCGCCCGACCCCGCACCAATTCGCCAATTTCTACGTCCTGCGCTTCGGCCAGGTCCCCGGCGTGCTGCTCGAGGCGGGCTATATCACCAACAGCGCCGACGGTGCGCGGCTGGGCAGCGCCGGCGGGCGCGCCCCGCTGGTCGAGGCGCTGGCGCAGGCGATCGAGGCCGACCTTGCGCGCCGCGCCGGCAACTGATCGCGCCCGCCCGATTCGGTTCATTGTAAGGCCGGGCGCGCGGCGCTAGGAGCAAGGCATGGCCCGTCTTCCCGATATGGTCGCGTTCAACGCGCGCGTGCACCGGCATCTCGACCCCTGGCGCGAGAAGCGCTGGTTCCGCTTCGGCGCCTATGCCGCGCTGGCCGGCTTCCTCCTTCTCATGGGCGTGATGTTCCTCGCCGCCGCCAACACCATGAGCCGCGAGGAAATTCTCGCCTATCGCCCGAGCCTGCCGACCATGGTGCGCGGCTATGACGGCGAACTGGTCGGCTCCTATGCGCGCCAGCGCCGCGTCGAACTGGCCTATGAAGATTATCCCGACCAGGTCGTGCAGGCCTTCATCTCCGCCGAGGACAAGACCTTCTTCTCCCACGGCGGCATCGATTATCCCGGCCTCGTCGCGGCGATCGGCGAATTCACCGTCAAGACCGTCACCGGCGGCGGGCGCTCGCGCGGCTCCTCGACCATCACCCAGCAGGTCGCCAAGAACCTGTCGGGCGATGACGATTATTCGGTGCTCCGCAAGATCCGCGAGGCCGTCCTCGCCTTCCGCATCGAGGACACGCTGACCAAGCAGGAAATCCTCGCCCTCTACCTCAACGAGATCTTCCTCGGCCGCAACGCCTATGGCGTCCAGGCCGCTGCCCGTGCCTATTTCGACAAGGATGTCGATGAACTCGACCTCCACGAGGTCGCCTATCTCGCCGCCATCCCCAAGGGGCCGAGCAACTATCATCCCGTGCGCAACAAGGAGCGCGCCACCGCGCGGCGCAACTATGTGCTCACCCAGATGGCGGCCAACAATTTCATCACCGACGCCCAGCGCGATACCGCCATCGCCACCGACCTGACCGCCATTCCCACCGGCAGTGCGCAGGCCTTCGTCGAGCGCGGCGGCTATTTTCTCGAGGAAGTGCGCCGCGACCTGCTCGATCGCTATGGCGAGGATGCCGAGGACGGCGAGAATGGCATCTATTCGGGCGGCCTGTGGGTCCGCACCTCGATGAAGCCTGTCATGCAGGACGCCGCCGCCGAGGCGCTGCGCGAAGCACTCGCCCGCTTCGACGGGCCGCGCGGCTGGCGCGATCTGGGCATGACCGTCGACATGACCGAGGATTGGGAAAGCCAGCTCCGGATCGCCAATGTCGGCACCGGTTTCGGCGACTGGCGCAAGGCCGTCGTCCTGTCCAAGGAAGGCGGCAGCGCCACCATCGGCTTCGTCGGCGGCGAGACCGCGACCCTGCCGCGCTCGGCCGCGACCATGCCGGTGCGCGGTGGCGGCGGGATCGCCTTCGACCAGTTCAGCGCCGGCATGATCATCGTCGTCAAGGACGAGGGCGACGGCAGCTTCGCGCTGCGCTCGATCCCGCTCGTCGGCGGCGCCTTCGTGGCGCAGGAGGTCGACACCGGCCGCGTCCTCGCCATGCAGGGCGGCTTCGATGTCTTGGGGTCAAGCTTCAACCGCGCCACCCAGGCCAATCGCCAGCCGGGTTCGGCCTTCAAGCCGATCGTCTACCTGACCGCGCTCGAAAATGGCTACACGCCCGCCTCGACCGTGGTCGATGCGCCCTTCTGCGTCTGGCAGGGTGCGGCGCTGGGCGAGAAATGCTTCCGCAACTTCGACGGCAAATATGCCGGCCCCAAGACGCTGCGCTGGGGGGTCGAACAGTCGCGCAACCTCATGACCGTGCGCGTCGCCAGCGACACCGGCATCGGCAAGGTCATGGCCAATGCCAGGAAGCTCGGTCTCGGCGATCATCCCGAATATCTCTCCATGGCGCTGGGCGCGGGCGAGGTCACGCCGATGGCGCTCACCAACGCCTATGCCATCCTCGCCAACCATGGCCGCGAAGTGCGCCCCAGCCTCATCGACTATGTCCAGGACCGCTCGGGCAAGGTCATCTACCGCGCCGACAATCGCTGCGCCGCGATGGAGAATTGCAACGCGGCTGACTGGGACGGCGGCGCCATGCCGCGCCCGCCCAAGCGGGGCCGCCAGCTGGTCGACGCCATGGCCGCCTATCAGATGGTCCATGTCATGGAAGGCGTCGTCACCCGCGGCACCGCCCAGCGCCTCGCCGCGCTCGACCGCCCCTTGTTCGGCAAGACCGGCACCACCACCGGCCCGACCAACGTCTGGTTCGTCGGGGGCACCCCCGACGTCGTGACCGGCACCTATATCGGCTATGATGACAATCGCGACATGGGCGGCAATTGGGTCCAGGGCGGCAGCGTCGCGGGCCCCGTCTTCCTGCAATTCGCCGAAAAGGCGCTCGCCGATGCGCCCAAGACGCCCTTTGTCGCACCCGAGGGCATCAGCTTCGTGCGCATCGACCGCCGCACGGGCGAGCGCGTCTATGGCGCCTTCCCGCGTGAGGAAGAGCGCCTCTCGACCGTCATCTGGGAGGCGTTCCAGCCCAAGACCGAACCCCGCCGTTCCTTCCGCCAGCGCGAGGAAGAAGAGGAGGAACAGGTCGCCGTCCGCCCCGCCGTCGTGCGCCAGGCCCCGCAGCCCGAGGCGCAGCCCGACGCAAGCGATTTCTTGCAAAGGGAGGGCGGGATTTACTAACCCCGCGCCCGACCGCATCTTGATGATCGCGCCGAAGGTTTTTTCGGCGCCACTGACGAACGGAATTTGCCCATGCGCGCAGAAGCGCAAAGTTTTGCCGACCAGATCGACGCCGCCACCAACCTCTTGCGGCGCTTCCTCGACTGGGACAAGGCCAAGAAGCGATTGAAGGAGCTCAACGACAAGGTCGAGGATCCGACGCTGTGGGACGACCCCAAGGCGGCGCAGGAGGTGATGCGCGAGCGCACCCGCCTCGACACCGCCATCAAGGCCACCGAGCGGATGGAGCGCGAGCTCGCAGACACCTTGGAACTCATCGAAATGGCCGAGGCCGAGGGCGATGACGCCATGGTCGACGATGCTCTGAAAAGCCTCGGCGAACTCGCCGACAAGGCCGAGAAGGACAAGGTCGAGGCGCTGCTCGCGGGCGAGGCCGATGCCAATAACGCCTATGTCGAAGTCCATGCCGGCGCGGGCGGCACCGAGAGCCAGGACTGGGCCGAGATGCTCAGCCGAATGTACACCCGCTGGGCCGAGCGGCGCGGCATGAAGGTCGAACTGGTCGACCATCACGCCGGCGAACAGGCGGGCATCAAGTCGGCGACGCTCCTCCTCAAGGGCGAAAATGCCTATGGCTATGCCAAGACCGAGAGCGGCGTGCACCGCCTCGTGCGCATCAGCCCCTACGACAGCTCGGCGCGCCGCCACACCAGCTTCTCGAGCGTCTGGGTCTACCCGGAAGTCGACGACGACATCGACATCGAGATCGTCGAGAGCGACCTTCGCATCGACACCTACCGTGCCTCTGGCGCGGGCGGTCAGCATATCAACACGACCGACAGCGCGGTGCGCATCACCCATATTCCCACCAACATCGTCGTCGCCTCGCAGTCGCAGCGCTCGCAGCACAAGAACAAGGCCGAGGCGATGAAGCAGCTGAAAGCCCGCCTCTACGAGGCCGAACTGCAGCGCCGCGAGGAAGAAGCCAATGCCGCCAACGCCTCCAAGACCGAGATCGGCTGGGGCCACCAGATCCGCTCCTATGTCCTCCAGCCCTATCAGCAGGTGAAGGACCTTCGCACCGGCGTCGTCTCCACCGCGCCGGGCGACGTCCTCGACGGCGATCTCGATCGCTTCATGGCCGCCGCGCTGTCGCAGCGCGTCACCGGCGAGGCGGTCGAGGTCGTGGACGACGACGATGTCGAATAGAACAAAAAACCTTCCCCGCCCCTTCAGGGGAGGGGATCGAGGGGAGGGGAGCCACCTCGTTCCCCGCACCACCGCCATCGCCCTCGCACTCTCCCTCGCCCTCACCGCCTGCGACAAGGCCCCGCAGGTCGATGAGGACGGTTTTCCCACCATCGACCGCCCGGTCGCCCCCATCGTCTCCGACCGCTTCTCGACCGAGGATGCGCGCGACCGGCTGGGCGAGGCCGAGGCCGTGATGGACCTCGCCGGCATCACCGAAGGCATGAGCGTCGCCGACATCGGCGCGGGCGAGGGCTATTATACCGTCCGCCTCGCGCGCGCGGTCGGCCCGCGCGGCCGCGTCGTCGCGCAGGACATCCAGCCCGTCGTGCGCGACGCGCTCGCCCAGCGCGTCCAGCGCGAGGAACTCGACAATGTCGCGGTGCAATTGGGCGAGGCCGACGATCCGCGCCTGCCGCACGCCAGCTTCGATCGCATCTTCCTCGTCCACATGTATCACGAGGTCGCCGAGCCCTATCAGTTCCTCTGGAACCTGCGCCAGGCCTTGAAGGAAGACGGCCTCGTCGTCGTCGTCGACGCCGACC
Source organism: Sphingomicrobium arenosum (assembly GCF_026157085.1). NCBI lineage: Bacteria > Pseudomonadati > Pseudomonadota > Alphaproteobacteria > Sphingomonadales > Sphingomicrobiaceae > Sphingomicrobium > Sphingomicrobium arenosum. Next base: position 1,369,485 of record NZ_JANPVN010000001.1, on the reverse strand, counting down.
GCCCGGTCAAGCGTCACGGCATGCCGCCAAGGCGCCTCGACTGCGAATTCAATGCCCTCGGCCTCGAACGTGTCGACATGAGCCAGCTCGAAGGCGGCGATGCCTATTTCGCGACGTTCAAGGTCGTCGGCGAATTGCCCGTGCCGAGCATGATCGAGCCTTGCGATTGAGGCGGGTTCGCCTAGGCTGAACCCATGCAGCAATATCTCGATCTCATGCAGCGCATACTCGACGAGGGCGCCGCCCAGGACGACCGCACCGGCGTCGGCACCCTCTCGGTCTTCGGCGCGCAGATGCGCTTCGACCTCTCGAAGGGCTTCCCGCTCCTCACCACCAAGAAGCTGCACTTGCGCTCGATCATCGTCGAGCTGCTGTGGTTCCTCGCCGGGGACACCAACGTGCGCTACCTCCAGGACAATAAGGTCAGCATCTGGGACGAATGGGCCGACGACAAGGGCGATCTCGGCCCCGTCTACGGCAAGCAATGGCGCCGCTGGGAAACCCCCGACGGCGAGACGATCGACCAGATCAAGCTTCTCGTCGAGCAGATCCGCACCAACCCCGCCTCGCGCCGCCAGATCGTCAGCGCGTGGAACCCCGGCGAGCTCGAGGCAATGGCGCTCGCACCCTGCCACTGCCTGTTCCAGACCCATGTCGCGAACGGCAAATTGTCGCTCCAGCTTTACCAGCGCAGCGCCGACCTCTTCCTCGGCGTGCCCTTCAACATCGCCAGCTACGCGCTCCTCACCCACATGCTCGCGCGCGAGACGGGGCTCGAGGTCGGCGACTTCGTCTGGACCGGCGGCGACGTGCATCTCTATTCGAACCATCTCGAACAGGCGCGCACGCAATTGTCGCGCGATCCGCGTGCCCTCCCGCAACTCGTCATCGAGGATCGCGGGCAGGGCCTGTTCGACTACGAACCGACCGATTTCAGCTTCATCGGTTACGATCCGCATCCGCACATCAAGGCGCCGGTCGCGGTCTGAAGACATTTCGCCGCCGCAACGGCAACCAATTTGCGCGCGTTGACGTTTCCTCCCTACCTAGACAGGGAGAAAGTGCATGATCCGCAAGTTCCTCATGATTCCGGTGATCGCCGGTGCCTTCGCCATTTCGGCCTGCAACACCGTTCAGGGTGTCGGCGAAGATATCAGCTCGGCTGGCGAATGCGGCGAAGACGTCATCAACGGCGGCGACTGCTAAGCACCGCTTTACAGCGACAAGCGAATACCCCGTCCTTCCCCCCCTCGGAAGGGCGGGGTTTTTCGTGGTTCATGATGCGTCAATGCCGCAGCCGCGAGGCTCTTGTCGTGCCGCCCCCATGGCGGCTGGACAGTCCTGCTTCGCCCTTCCAAAAGAAGCGCGAAATGAATGCATTTTGGGAGGAAATGAAATGCGCAAACTGATGGCCATGGCCATGATCACCGCCGGTCTGGCCCTGTCGGCATGCAATGCGGTCCAGGGGCTGGGCGAGGACATCAAGTCGGCCGGCGAATGCGGCGAGGACGTGATCAACGGCGACGGCTGCTAACGATTAACTCTTACGATGCAAGAAGGCGCTATCCGGGTCGACAGCGATCCGGAGAGCGCTTCTCGCGCTGTCTGCGTAACGGGGGACATAACGAATGCTCATGAGTATGATCGTCGCGGCGATGGGGGGCACCTTGGCAGCGTCCACGCCCGAACCGACCACCCGGACGGTCGATTGGCAATGCGCCGGACATGCCGGGTCATCACTCTCCCTGTCGCGGCAGCGCGGCGAGACCGGTTCCTATCGGCTCGATCAGGTGATTATCGGCGGGCGCGCGCTGACCTACCCGGAACTGGGCACCATCCGAGCGTTCGTGGGCCAGGCGGCCAGGATCCTCGAGGTGCGGGGTATTTGCGGCGACGACGGAGAGACGCTGCTCATCTCGGCGTCACTGAGGGGAGAGGAGGGCGCAAGGGCACAGCGCCTGACGATGCAATGGCCGCTTCTCTACGACGGTCCCGGCGACCACCGCTACGCGGACTAAGCAAAAAAAACCCCCGGCGCCATGCGGCACCGGGGGCTTTTTTGTTCAGGTCGGAGAGGCGAGGGGGCCGGAGCCCCCGTCGCTATTACTCCTTGTCCTCGCCCGCGTCGGCATAATCGCCGGCGGCCGCGTCCGAACCGTCACCCGAGGGTGCGACTTCGGCCAGCGGATCCTTGGTCGCTTCGGCAACGATTTCCGGATCGGCGTCGCGCTCGGCGGCTTCGGCCTCACGCAGTTCCTCGGCGGTCTGCGCGGCAGCGAGGCTCTCGGCGAGCTTCTTCTGCTGGGCGCGCAGTGCCGCATCGCGCGAGCTCGCGGCGATGCGAACGCGGTTCATGCCCGCGCCGGTACCGGCGGGGATGAGGCGACCGACGATGACATTCTCCTTGAGACCGTTGAGCGTGTCCGCCTTGCCCTGCACCGAGGCTTCGGTGAGCACGCGCGTCGTTTCCTGGAACGAGGCGGCCGAGATGAAGCTGCGGGTCTGCAGCGACGCCTTGGTGATGCCCAACAGGATCGGCACGCCATCCGCCTTCTTCTTGCGCGGCGGCAGCTTGGCATTGATCTCGTCCATCTCGGCGCGATCGACCTGCTCGCCCTTGAGCAAGGTGGTGTCGCCCTCGACGGTGATCTCGACCTTCTGCAGCATCTGGCGAACGATCACCTCGATGTGCTTGTCGTTGATCTTCACGCCCTGCAGTCGATAGACTTCCTGGATCTCGTTGACGAGATATTCGGCCAGCGCTTCCACGCCCATGACCTCGAGGATGTCATGCGGATCGGGGCTCCCTGCGACGAGGTTGTCGCCCTTCTTCACATAATCGCCTTCCTGGACGTCGATGACCTTCGCCTTGGGGATCAGATATTCGACCGCATCGCCGCCATCCTCGGGAATGATGGCGACCTTGCGCTTGGCCTTATAGTCGCGAACGAAGGTGAACTTGCCCGAGACCTTGGCGATGACCGCATTGTCCTTGGGCTTGCGCGCCTCGAACAGTTCGGCGACGCGCGGCAGACCACCGGTGATGTCGCGGGTCTTGGCGGCTTCACGCGGCATACGCGCGAGCACCGTGCCGGCCTCGACGGTCGCCCCGTCCTCGACCGCGACGATGGCACCGGGCGCGAGGCGATAGACGCCCGCATCCTCGCCGTCGCCGCCCATGGTGAGGCGCGGACGAAGGTCGTCCTTCTTCGACTTGGCCTGATCGTCGGTGATGACGCGCTGCGTGATCCCCGTCGATTCGTCGGTTTCCTCGGCCAGCGTGCGATTGTCGACGATGTCCTGATACTTCACGACGCCGCCATGCTCGGTGATGACCGGCGAGAACGAGGGATCCCATTCGGCCAGCTTGTCACCACGCGACACGGTGTGACCGGTGTCGTGGATGAGGTGCGCGCCGTAGGGGATCTTGTGCGCCGACAGTTCGCGGCCGTCCATGTCGAGGATCGCCAGTTCGCCCGAACGCGACAGCGAGAGCGTGCGGCCCTTGGCGTCGACGATGGTCGGCATGTCGCGATATTCGATCTTGCCTTCCACGGGGGCTTCGAGGTTCGACTGCTCGTTGAGCTGCGCCGCGCCGCCGATGTGGAAGGTACGCATGGTCAGCTGCGTGCCCGGCTCGCCGATCGACTGCGCCGCGATGACGCCGACCGCTTCGCCGATGTTGACCGGGGTGCCGCGGGCAAGGTCGCGCCCGTAGCACTTGCCGCACACGCCCTGCTTGCTTTCGCAGATCAGCGGCGAGCGGATCTTGAGCGCCTGGACGCCCAGATCGTCGATCATCTTGGCCATCGGCTCGTCGATCATCGTGCCCGACTTGATCGCGACCTTCTCGCCATCGCCATCCATGATGTCCTCGGCGGTGGTGCGACCCAGCACGCGGTCGGACAGCGACGCGATGACGCTGCCGCCCTGGACGATCGCGCGCATTTCCAATGCGTTCGAGGTCTTGCAGTCGACTTCGACGATCGTGCAGTCCTGCGACACGTCGACGAGGCGGCGGGTCAGGTAGCCCGAGTTCGCCGTCTTCAACGCCGTATCCGCGAGGCCCTTGCGCGCGCCGTGGGTCGAGTTGAAGTATTCAAGGACGGTCAGGCCTTCCTTGAAGTTCGAGATGATCGGGGTCTCGATGATCTCGCCCGACGGCTTGGCCATGAGGCCGCGCATCCCGGCGAGCTGCTTGATCTGCGCCTGTGAACCACGCGCACCCGAGTGGGCCATCATGTAGATCGAGTTGACCGGCTCTTCGCGGCCATTCTCGTCCTTGTTGATGGTCTGGATCTCGGTCATCATCTCGGTCGCCACCTGGTCACCGCAACGGCTCCAGGCGTCGATCACCTTGTTATACTTTTCCTGCTGCGTGATCAGGCCGTCCTGATACTGCTGCTCGTAATCGGCCACCAGGCTGCGGGTTTCCTCGACGAGGCGTTCCTTGGCGGCGGGGATGACCATGTCGTCCATGCCGAAGGAAATGCCCGCCTTGAAGGCGTTGCGGAAACCAAGCCCCATGATCTGGTCGGCGAAGATGACCGTCGCCTTCTGACCGGTGTGACGATAGACCTCGTCGATCACGTCGCCGATGTCCTTCTTGGTCAGCAGCTTGTTGACGGTCTCGAACGGCACCTTGTGGCTCTTCGGGAGCGTTTCGCCGAGCAGCATGCGCCCGGGCGTCGTCTCGAAGCGCTTCATCTCGACTTCACCCTTCTCGTTCGTCTGCGGCACGCGCGCGACGATCTTGGTGTGAAGCGTGACGGCACCGACGTTCAGTGCCTGGTGCACTTCGGTCATGTCGGTGAAGATCGAGCCTTCGCCCGGCTCGCCTTCCTTCTCCATCGAGATGTAATAGAGCCCCAGGATCATGTCCTGCGAGGGAACGATGATCGGCTTGCCGTTGGCGGGCGAGAGGATGTTGTTGGTGCTCATCATGAGCACGCGCGCTTCCAGCTGCGCCTCGAGGCTCAGCGGCACGTGCACGGCCATCTGGTCGCCGTCGAAGTCGGCGTTGAAGGCGGCGCAGACCAGCGGGTGAAGCTGGATCGCCTTGCCCTCGATCAGCACGGGTTCGAACGCCTGGATGCCGAGGCGGTGAAGCGTCGGCGCGCGGTTCAGCAGCACGGGATGTTCGCGGATCACCTCGTCGAGGATGTCCCAGACTTCCTTGCGCTCCTTTTCCACCCATTTCTTGGCCTGCTTGAGGGTCATCGACAGACCCTTGGCGTCGAGACGCGAGTAGATGAACGGCTTGAACAGCTCCAAGGCCATTTTCTTGGGAAGACCGCACTGGTGCAGCTTCAATTCCGGCCCGGTCACGATGACCGAACGACCCGAATAATCGACGCGCTTGCCGAGCAGGTTCTGGCGGAAGCGGCCCTGCTTGCCCTTGAGCATGTCGGACAGCGACTTCAGCGGGCGCTTGTTGGCACCGGTGATGGTGCGGCCACGGCGACCGTTGTCGAACAGCGCATCGACCGCTTCCTGCAGCATGCGCTTTTCGTTGCGCACGATGATGTCTGGCGCGCGCAGCTCCATGAGGCGCTTCAGGCGGTTGTTACGGTTGATGACGCGGCGATAGAGGTCGTTCAGATCCGACGTCGCGAAGCGGCCGCCGTCCAGCGGGACCAGCGGGCGAAGATCGGGCGGAATGACCGGCACGACGTCGAGGATCATCCACTCGGGCTTGTTGCCGCTTTCGATGAAGCTCTCGACGATCTTCATGCGCTTGATGATCTTCTTGGGCTTCAGCGTCGACTTGGTTTCCTCGAGTTCCTTCTTGAGGTCTTCGAGTTCCTGTTCGAGGTCGAGGTCCATCATCATCTGCTTGACGGCCTCGGCGCCGATGCCGGCGCTGAAGGCGTCTTCGCCATATTCATCCTGCGCCTCAAGAAGTTCGTCCTCGGTGAGCAGCTGATACTTCTCGAGCGGGGTGAGGCCCGGCTCGATGACGACATAGGATTCAAAGTACAGCACACGCTCGAGCTGCTTGAGCTGCATGTCCATGAGAAGGCCGATGCGGCTCGGCAGCGACTTCAGGTACCAGATGTGCGCGACCGGCGCGGCCAGCTCGATGTGGCCCATGCGCTCCCGGCGGACCTTCGAGACGGTGACTTCCACGCCGCACTTTTCGCACACGATGCCCTTGTACTTCATGCGCTTATACTTGCCGCACAGGCATTCGTAATCCTTGATCGGACCGAAGATGCGCGCGCAGAACAGGCCGTCACGCTCGGGCTTGAACGTGCGATAGTTGATCGTCTCGGGCTTCTTGATCTCGCCGAAGCTCCACGAGCGGATCTTGTCCGGCGACGCGATGCCGATGCGGATCTGGTCGAAGGTTTCCGGCTTGGCGGCCGGGTTCGCGAAGTTGGTCAGTTCGTTCATTGTCTTCTTTCCCTTCCGCTCGATTATTCGGCCGCGATGGCGGGGGTGTCGCCATCATCCTCTTCCCCGTCCGAGACGGAGGTGAGGTCGACGCTCATACCGAGCGAACGCATTTCCTTGACCAGCACGTTGAAGCTTTCCGGAATACCGGCTTCGAACGTGTCGTCGCCCTTGACGATGGCTTCGTAGACCTTGGTACGGCCGACGACGTCATCCGACTTGACGGTGAGCATTTCCTGCAGGGTGTAGGCAGCGCCATAGGCCTGCAGCGCCCAGACTTCCATTTCCCCGAAGCGCTGACCGCCGAACTGGGCCTTGCCGCCCAGCGGCTGCTGGGTGACGAGGCTGTACGGCCCGATCGAGCGCGCGTGGATCTTGTCGTCGACGAGATGGTGCAGCTTGAGCATGTAGATATAGCCCACGGTCACCTTGCGGTCGAACGGCTCGCCGGTGCGGCCGTCGAACAGCGTCACCTGGCCCGAGCGGTCGAGACCGGCCTTCTCGAGCATGTCGGCAACGTCCGCCTCGCGCGCACCGTCGAACACCGGGGTGCCCATCGGGACGCCGTAGACGAGGTGCTGGGCGAGCTCCATGACCTTCTCTTCCGAGCGGCCATCGATCTCCTCGGCATATTTGTCGCCATAGATGCCCTTCAGGCGCGTGCGGATGCCGTCGACATCCTTCTTGGCGACATCCTTGCCCTTGTGGTGGATGTCCTCGAGCATCGCGCCGATCTGCTGGCCGAGACCACGCGCGGCCCAGCCGAGGTGCGTCTCGAAGATCTGCCCGACGTTCATGCGCGACGGCACGCCCAGCGGGTTGAGCACGATGTCGGCATGGGTGCCGTCCTCGAGGAACGGCATGTCCTCGACCGGAAGGATCCGGCTGATGACACCCTTGTTGCCGTGACGGCCGGCCATCTTGTCGCCCGGCTGCAGCTTGCGCTTCACCGCGACGAAGACCTTGACCATCTTGAGCACGCCCGGCGGCAGTTCATCGCCCGCTTCCAGCTTGCCGATACGATCGTCGAGCTTGTCCTCGATGCGCTGGATCGCCTCGTCATACTGCGCCTTCATGGCTTCGAGATCGGCCTGCGCCTCGTCGTCGGCGACGGCGACCTTCCACCACAGCTTGCGCTCGACGCCTTCGAGCATCTCGGGATCGAGCTTGGCGCCCTTCTTGATGCCCTTGGGGACCGCGGTCGCGGTCTGGCCGACGAGCAGCTCGGCAAGGCGGTTGTAGGTCGCGCGGTTGAGGATCGCCTTCTCGTCGTTGGCGTCCTTCTTCAACCGGTCCTTTTCCTCGGCCTGGATGGCACGCGTACGGTCGTCGATGTCGATGCCGTGACGGTTGAAGGTGCGCACGTCGACGATAGTGCCGGCCACGCCCGGGGGCAGGCGCAGCGAGGTGTCGCGAACGTCCGAGGCCTTTTCACCGAAGATGGCACGCAGCAGCTTTTCTTCCGGCGTCATCGGGCTTTCGCCCTTCGGCGTGATCTTGCCGACGAGGATGTCGCCCGGATGCACTTCGGCACCGATGTAGACGATCCCGGCTTCGTCGAGGTTGCGCAGTGCTTCCTCGCCGACGTTGGGGATGTCGCGGGTGATGTCTTCCGGCCCCAGCTTGGTATCGCGCGCGGCGACTTCGAATTCCTCGATGTGGATCGAGGTGAAGATGTCGTCCTTCACGATGCGTTCGGAGATGAGGATACTGTCCTCATAGTTGTAGCCGTTCCAAGGCATGAAGGCGACGAGCACGTTGCGGCCCAGCGCCAGTTCGCCGAACTGGGTCGAGGGACCGTCGGCGATGATCTCGCCGGCCTCGACCGTCTCGCCCACCTTCACCAGCGGACGCTGGTTGATGCAGGTGTTCTGGTTCGACCGCTGGAACTTCTGCAGCGTGTAGATGTCGACGCCGCTTTCGCCCGCCGCGACCTTTTCGGTCACGCGGATGACGATACGGGTCGCATCGACCTGGTCGATCACGCCGGCGCGGCGCGCAGCGATCGCGGCGCCCGAATCGCGGGCGACCGTTTCTTCCATGCCGGTGCCGACCAGCGGCGCATCGGCCTGGACGAGCGGCACGGCCTGGCGCTGCATGTTCGAGCCCATCAGCGCGCGGTTGGCGTCATCGTTTTCCAGGAACGGAATGAGCGAGGCGGCGACCGAGACGAGCTGCTTGGGGCTGACGTCCATCAGCGTGATCGCCTCGCGCTGCGCCATCAGGAATTCGCCGGCCTGGCGGCTCGAGACGATTTCCTCGACGAAGCTGCCGTCGTCGTTGAGATCGGCGTTGGCCTGCGCGATGGTGTGCTTCTGCTCTTCCATCGCCGACAGGTACACGACCTCGTCGGTCACCTTATTGTCGACGACCTTGCGGTACGGCGTCTCGATGAAGCCGTACTTGTTGACGCGGCTGAAGCTGGCGAGGCTGTTGATAAGGCCGATGTTCGGACCTTCGGGCGTCTCGATCGGACAGATACGACCATAGTGCGTCGGGTGAACGTCGCGCACTTCGAAGCCCGCGCGTTCACGCGTCAGACCACCCGGGCCGAGCGCCGAGACACGACGCTTGTGGGTGACTTCCGAGAGCGGATTGGTCTGATCCATGAACTGCGAGAGCTGCGATGAACCAAAGAACTCGCGCACCGCCGCCACCGAGGGCTTGGCGTTGATGAGGTCGTTGGGCATCACGGTCGACACGTCGACGCTGCTCATGCGCTCCTTGACCGCGCGCTCCATGCGCAGGAGGCCGACGCGATACTGGTTTTCCAGCAATTCGCCGACCGACCGCACGCGGCGGTTGGCGAGGTTATCGATATCGTCGATCTCGCCCTTGCCGTCCTTCAGGTCGACGAGGGTCTTCACCACCGCCATGATGTCCTCGCGGCGCAGCGTGGTGACGGTGTCCTCGGCATCGAGGTCGAGGCGCATGTTCAACTTGACGCGGCCCACGGCCGACAGGTCGTAGCGCTCGGGATCGAAGAACAGGCCATAGAAGAGCGCATCGGCGGTCTCGCGCGTGGGCGGTTCGCCCGGGCGCATGACGCGATAGATGTCGGCCAGCGCCTGGTCGGTGTCCTCGGCCTTGTCGGCTTCCAGCGTGTTGCGGATCCACGGACCCGTGGTGACATAGTCGATGTCCAACAGGTCGATATGATCGATCCCCGCCTTGTCGAGCTTCTCGAGATTCTCGGCGGTCACTTCCTGACCGGCCTCGATGTAGATCTCGCCCGTCTTCTCGTTGATGAGGTCATAGGCCGAGAAGCGGCCGAAGATTTCCTCGGCCGGGATGACGAGATTTTCGAGCCCGTCGCTCTTGGCCTTGTTGGCCTTGCGCGGGGTGATCTTCTGGCCCGCTTCGAACACGACTTCGCCGGTCTTGGCATCGACGATGTCGAACGCCGGCTTCTGCGCGCGCCAGGCTTCGGGACGGAAGGGGATTTCCCAGCCGTTCTTGCCGCGCTTGTAGGTCACCTTCTCGTAGAAGTGCGACAGGATTTCTTCCTGGTTCAGGCCGAGCGCATAGAGCAGCGTGGTGACCGGCAGCTTGCGCTTGCGATCGATGCGCACGTTGACGATGTCCTTGGCGTCGAACTCGAAGTCGAGCCACGAGCCGCGATAGGGAATGACGCGCGCGGCGAAGAGATACTTGCCCGACGAGTGCGTCTTGCCGCGGTCATGGTCGAACAGGACGCCCGGCGACCGGTGCATCTGGCTGACGATGACGCGCTCGGTGCCGTTGATGATGAAGGTGCCGTTGTCGGTCATGAGCGGCATGTCGCCCATGTAGACGTCCTGCTCCTTGATATCGATGACCGACTTGGCTTCGGTGTCGGGATCGATCTCGAAGCTGGTGAGGCGCAGCGTGACGCGCATCGGCGCGGCATAGGTCAGCCCGCGCTGGCGGCATTCGTCGGTGTCGAACTTGGGCTCTTCGAGGACATAGCCGTCGAAGTCGAGATGGGCGGTGCCGGCAAAGTCCTGGATGGGGAAGACCGAACGCAGGGTCTTCTCGAGGCCGCTTACATGGGCACGCTCGGCGTCCGAGCGCAGGAAGTCTTCATACGACTCGCGCTGAACCTCGATGAGGTTCGGCATTTCGGAGACTTCGTGGATGTTGCCGAAAATCTTGCGAATACGACGCGATTTCAGCGAGCGGCCCATCTGGGTGGGGACGTCTTTTGCCTGGGTAGCCATGGTTTTCCTCAGCGCAGCGGGCGCGCGAACATGCTCGCGGACCCTCGGGTGTCAGGTCGGGCGCTTTTCCTGTGACCCCTTTTCCATTCGTTCGTCCCGTGCGCGGGTGGGACGTGGCCCGGAAAAGGCAGGAGGCCCCGGGACGCAGGCGGACCTGCGGCGGAGCCACATCATGTTGGATGGGGTCTATCTAGCGCCTGCCCATAGGATTGCAAGAGGGGGCACAACATTGTGCCTTCTTGCAGCCTCGGCTGGTCGATCCGACATGCCACGAAATGCTTATCGGGAGGTGAAAATGACGATCCGGGACTTCCATGTCCATCTCTATTTCGATGCCGAGGAGGTGGACCGCGCCCGCGCGTTGGCGCAGGCGCTGGCGGCCCGCTTCGACCTGCCCGTCGGTCATTTCCACACGCGCCCCGTCGGTCCCCACCCACGCGGCTCGGTCCAGTTGACCGTGCCGACACCGTGCTTCGGCGAGGTCGCCAGCTGGCTCGGCGTCAACCGCGCCGGGCTTACCGTCTTCGCCCATGCCTCGACCGGCAATGATCTCGCCGATCACCGCGACCATGTCATCTGGTTCGGGCCGAGCGAAAAGCTCGATCTCACCCTGTTCGGATAGGAGCGGCCCCTCGCGCGTTGGCGCTGGCATGCAGTTGATCGAACATCTGAAAGCCGCCTGGACGCGCGGGGCAGGGGACAATCTCGGCCTCATCGCCGCGGGCGTCGCTTTCTACGCCTTCCTCGCGCTCGTGCCCACCATCGCCGCGCTGGTGCTCGCTTATGGCCTGTTCGCCGACCCGTCCGACGCCGTCGCCCATGCCGCGCGCCTCACCGCGCTGCTCCCGCCCAGCGCGGCGGGAATCGTCGATGACCAGATGATGGAGGTCGCATCGGGCGACAGTGGCAAGACCGCGCTCGGCCTCGCCATCGCGCTCGCCACCGCGCTTTATGGCGCGAGCAAGGGCGGCAAGGCGTTGCTCGTCGCTCTCAACATCATCGAACGGGTGGAGGAAAGCCGCGGCCTCGTGCGCCAGACGCTGACCGCGCTCGCCATTACCGCCATGGGCGTGCTCGCCGCATTGGGCGCGCTCGCGGCCATCTCCGCGTTGGGCTTTGCCGAGGCCATGGTGCCGGGCCTTCCTGCCTTCGCCTATACGATCCTTCGCATGGGGCTGTGGTTGCTTCTCGGGCTCGGCGCGACCGTCAGCCTCGCCGCTCTCTATGCCCGCGCCCCCAATCATCCCATGCCGCCGATCCGCGGCACCTTTCCCGGCGCGGTGCTCGCCACCATCCTGCTCCTCGTCGCCACCTTGGGCTTTGCCGTCTATGTCGCCCAATTCGGCAATTACAACGCGACCTATGGCGCGCTGGGCGCGGTCGTCGTGCTCCAGATGTGGCTCTACATTTCGGCCTATGCCGTCCTGCTCGGCGCCGAATTCCATTCGGTCCGGCGCGGCCTATGAAAAAACCCGGCGGCGCCTTGGCACCACCGGGTTCTCTCGCTTGCGGGTCGCTTCCTCAGGCGACGATGTGCACCATCGTCTTGCCATCGGTCTTGTCGAACAGCGCCTGCGCAAATTCATAGGGCAGGCGCACGCAGCCATGGCTCGCGGGCTCGGGCTTCACCGCCCCGGCATGGAGCGCGATGCCGTCCCACGTCAGCCGCTGCATGAAAGGCATGGGCGCATCGTCATAAAGGTTCGAATAATGCTCCTCGCGCTTTTGCAAGATCTCGAAGCTGCCGGTCGGGGTCTCGTGTCCGCGCTTGCCGGTCGACACGGTCGACACGCCGACGAGGCGATGACCGTCATAAACGAACGCCATCTGCTCGGACAGGTCGACCACGATGGTGGCGGCATCGGCCACATCGGCCCCGTCGAACCAACGATAATCGCCAGCCGCCAAGTCGGTCGTGCCGGCGGCATGATAGAGGTCGGCCAGCGCCTCTTCGCTCGCCATCGCGGCGGCATTGGCGGATCCCGCGACGGCGGGCTGGGGAGCGGCAAGGGCAAGCGCGGCGGCCGCGCTGGCAAGATACGCCAAGGACTTCATTTCAAACACCTTCTCGTCAATTCGCATTTGCCGAACCAATCGAGGAAGAGATATGAAGTTCCTTTAATTTCGGACCCGTTACGGTAGGCCGTTCAGCCGCCCGCGGGACGCGCCTTGGGCGCTTCATAGGGAAGATCGGGCACGCCGGCATCGCGCACCATCACCCGATTGCGCCCGCCTTCCTTGGCGTCGTACAGCGCCTCGTCGGCGCGGCGCAGCACCCGGTCGACCGCTTCGCCCGCCGCCCAGCGCGTCACCCCGATCGAGGCCGAGATGGTGCCGTCATAGCCCGCCGGCGCGGGGATCACCCGCGTGCTCGCGCCCAGCGAAATGCCGATGTCCTTGACCGCACTGTCGCGCACTCCCTCGACCAGCAACGCGAATTCCTCGCCGCCGATGCGCGCGGCAAAGGCCTCGCCGGGCAGCGCATGGATGAGCGAGCCGAGCAGATGCCCCATCGCGCGCAACACTTCATCGCCGCCGCCATGGCCTGCCGCATCGTTGATCCGCTTGAAATGGTCGAGGTCGATGAGCAGCAGGCTCCAGCGCTGCTCCCCGCCGCTCGCCGCGATGGCCTGCGTGCGGGCCTCGAAATGGCGCCGGTTGGGCAACCCCGTCAACACGTCGTGCAAGGCGAGGTGATCCTTCTCGGCCACCGTGGCGCGCAGCTCCTCGTTGAGGTCGGACAGCTTGTTGGCGAGGATCTGGTTCTCGATCGCCACCTTGGCGGTGTCGCGCGATTCGCGCCCCATGCCGACCCCGAGGCTCAACGCCGCCGCGCCCAGCCCGACGGTGGCAATGGCGGGCACGATGCCATGCACGGGGGCGAGCAGCGCGAGCCACGCGAACAACGGTCCGGCAAAGCCCAGCGCATAGCTCCACATCACCCGCGGCACCGGGCTCGCCACCGCGATGATCAGGCACACGCCGGTCAGCACGACCGCGAGGATCAGCGTCGCGCCCAGCGTCTCGAACGCCGACAGCGGCAGGCAGAACAACAATCCGCCCCACGTCACCCCGGCGAAACCCATGCCCCAGGCGAAGCGGTCGACCGCCGGGGTGATCGGCCGATCATGATCGAAGGCATCGCGGATGCGGTTGGTGTTGAGCGCGGTGACGGACACCGCGAACATGCGAAACAGGATGCCGATCGACAGCAACTCGCCATAGGGCGCCAGCAGCGCCGCGATGATCAGGATGCCGATGCCGATGATATTGGCGATGATCGAATGGCGCGCGCGTTGGATCAGCGCACGAATGAGCTCGCGTTCGATCTCGCTGTCATAGCGACCGGTCGGTGAATCGGCGTTCATCGCGCCACGGTAACCGAGAGTGTTTGACGGAAGATGAAGAAGGGGCGGCGCCCGTCGCCGGACACCGCCCCTTTTCATCCCGCAAGGTCAAGCCGCTTATTCGGCCGGCTTGGCCTCGGGCGGTTCGTCGCCATCTTCATTGGCGGCAGGCTGCTTGTCCTGCGCCGCTTCCTCGACGATCCCGACAAGGCTGGGCGGTGCCATGCCGCCGAGCGAGCTGCCCTCGAGGCCGAGCTCCTTCATCAGCCCGTCGATCATCGGCGCCTGCGCGCGATAGGCCAGCGCGGCGGCGACCGCGTCCTGCGCCAGCCCGCCCGAGCCGCCGCCGGCCACTGCCGGCGCATTCGCCGCGCTCGCGCCGCCATGGCCCGTCAGCCCGTCGACCTTGACGATCTTGATCGAATCGATCGCTTCCATCGGCTTGGCGCTCTCGCGGATGACCTGCGGCAGCACCTCGAGGAGCGCCATCTTCATCTTCAGCCCGATCTGCTCGTTCGACAGGATGTTGGCGGCCTCGTTGATCGCCTGCTGGCCCGCCGCTTCCACTTCGAAGCGGATCCGCGCGGCCTCGGCGCGCAGCTTCTCGGCCTCGGCCTCGCCCTCGGCCTCGCGGCGCACCGCCTCGGCGCGATTGACCGCCGCATCCTTCTCGGCCTCGGCATCGACCTTGATGCGGATGGCATCGCGCTCGGCCTGCTTGGCCGCCTCGATCAGCTCGATGCGCTTGTCGCGCTCGGCGATCTCGGTCTCGCGGCTGGTCATGACGCGTTCTTCCGCCTCGACCGCCTTGGCGCGCGCCTCGTCGGCCTCGGCCTTGGCCTGGCTTTCCTCGCGGCTCTTGTTCTGGATCGCGATCTGCTGCTCCTGCCGGGCGATCTCGATCGCGCGCTGCTGGTCGATCTCGGCCTCGCGCACCGCGCGGTCGGCCTCGATCTGCTGGCTGTCGACCAGCTTCTTCGCCTCGATCCGTGCGGCCTGCGCTTCCTGTTCGCGCTTGGCCTGTTCGCGCGCGATCTCCGAGCTCTGCTCGGCGCGGCGCACCTCGACCTCGCGCTGCTGCTCGAGCTGCGCGAATTCGTTGTCGCGGCTGATCTGATAGCTCGTCTTGTCCGCCTCGAGGTTCTTCGTCTCCATCTGGACACGCGTGTCCTGCTCGATGTCGTTGCGGATCTTCTTGCGCGCCTCGATCTGCTCGGTGAGCTTGGTCAGGCCTTCCGCGTCGAAGGCGTTATTGGCGTTGAAATGCTCGATGCTCGTCTGGTCGAGCCCGGTCAGCGAGACCGATTCCAGTTCGAGCCCGTTCATCGCCAGGTCCGAACTCGACACCTGCTGCACCTTCTGCACGAAGTCGGCGCGCTGCTCGTGCAGCTGGTTCATGCTCATCCCCGCCGCGACCGAGCGCAGCGCGTCGACGAACTTGCCCTCGACGAGGTCCTTCAGCAATTCGGGCTGCATGGTGCGCTGGCCCAGCGTCTGCGCCGCCATCGCGATCGAGCCCGCATCGGGCCGCACGCGAACATAGAATTCCGCCTTCACGTCGATCCGCAAGCGGTCGAGCGTGATCAGCGCATCGGCATTCTTGCGCTCGACCGCGAGGCGCACCGTGTTCATGTTGACGGGCATCGTCTCGTGCAGCACCGGCAGCACCATCGCGCCGCCGTTCATCACGACCTTTTCCCCGCCGAACCCGGTGCGCACGAAGGCGACTTCCTTGGTCGCGCGCAGGTAGAGCTTGGCGATCATCCATCCGAAGATGAAGAGGAGGAGGAGGCCTCCGCCGCCCCACACGACGGGCAGGATCACTTCGTTGCTAAGCATAACTATTCCCCTTTAAGCGTCGGCGACCGGCCCGAGCCGGCGGTCAGCCTCGGTGATGGCAAAGAAGGTGTCGCCCTCGCGGCGGACGAGCAGCAGCGCGTCGCCAGCGTGGATGGCGGCCCCATCTTCATGCGGTTCGACCATGACGTGGTGCGTCTGGCCGTGAAAGTCGGTGATGCGGGCCCGGGCGGGATTGCCGCGGCTTGCCGTTCCGATGTCGAGTTCGCCTCTCTTGCCCACCAGTTGGGCACGGGCGATGGCGGTGGTTTCGTCCCTCGGCAGGATGCGCGCGAACGCGCCGCTCAGGCGTCCGGTGAGGGGCAGGGCGATCGTCAGGCTCGCCGCTACCGCCAGCAACGGCGATAGCATGAAACCGGCCATTTCGTCCAATATGAGTTGCAGGCTGAAACCGATGCCCGAGAAGAGGAACAGCAGGAGCGCCAGCCACATCAGGAGCGGCAATTTGCCCAGCCCCAGGAAGGCCAGCAGCCCCGCAATGGCACCGCCCGACGCCTCGGCTTCGACGTCCACCTCGGCATCCGCATCGCCCATGAGCTCGCCGATCCCGACGACCTGCATCAGGGCGATGAGAAAAAGCGCGGCAAAACTCGCCGCGAATGGAAAAAGCGAACCCCCGAACATGGCTCCAGATTAGCGCCAAGTGGTTGCGGTTCAATAAAAACCGGACGCGCGCCCAGCGATTTTCCGAGCATCGTGTCCCGCACCGTAGGGGCGGCAAAAAAAAGGGCGTCCGTCGCCGGACGCCCCAGGCAGGGGAAAGGGTTGGCTATTCAGTCGGCGATCGGGTCGAGCACGCCGTCGATGGCATGGATGACGCCGTTCGAGCTGTTCACATCGGTGATCACCAGCCCATGCTCGACGCCATCCTGGTCGGTCAGGATCACCGCGCCATTGGCGAGGCGGATGTTTATCGTGTTGCCCTGCAGCGTCTCGAGATCGATCCCGCCCGGGCTGCGCTTGGCCGCGGCGATCACCTTGCCCGAGGGGTAGCGCCCGGCCACCACATGATAGGCCAGCACGGTCGCGACCTGATCGTCCACCTCGCCATTGCCGAGCGCCTCGGCAAAGGCGTCGTCGGTCGGCGCGAAGACGGTGAAGGGGCCGTTCGACTGGAGGAGGTCGACGAGATTGTTCTCGCTGACCAGCTGGACCAGCGTTTCGAAACTGCCGGCAGCGATGGCGGCGTCGACGATATCGGGGCGATTGTCGATGCCATTGGCATCCTGCGCGAGCGATGGTCCGGCAAGCCCGATGGCGGCGATGGCGGTGAGGACAAGGCGTTGCTTCATGGCGGGTTATTCCTCTTTGCCCCCACCCGGAAGATCGACAGGCCCCGCAACCTCGGCCGCATAGTTAACAAAAAGGGGGGGGCGGCGGAAAGCGGACCTAGGTCGGTATGGCCGAATGTCGGGGCGCCGCGGGGTGGGGACTGTAACCTTCCTGGCCTTCGGGCCGAACCGGCCCTCAGAACTCTTTCATGAAAGTCACAGGATGAAACGTCTTCTTCTCCTCGCCCTCACGCATCTCGTCGCGCTCGCAATCGGCTTTGCGGCTGGCGTCTACACGCTTCCCATCATCACTGCCGAGGCCGCCCCCGACAGAGCCCTGCTCGAACGCAAGGCCGCCGCCGCCACCTACTGGGCCACGCTTGTCCGCGACCTTGGGGGCAGCGACCGCTTCCATTGGGGCGAGGGTGAGATCAGCGTGTCGCCGGACGGTATCTCGTTCCAAGGCGAACTCGCGCCCGGGCCCGACTATAAAGTCTATCTCGTCGACGGCTTCGTCGAGGACGAGGCGGCCTTCCTCGCGGTCAAGGACGCAGCGGCGCGGATCGGCGCGGTGAAGAGCTTCGACGGCTTCGCGCTAGACCTGCCCGAAGGCGTCGACATCGAGGATTATGACACCGTCGTGATCTGGTGCGAGCGCTTCGAGGAGTTCATCTCGGCTGGTCGCTATCGCTAGCCGGGGCAGGGCGCTCCTTTGCGGCAACGAAAAAGGGCGGCCCCGAAGGACCGCCCTTTCCCTGTTCCGAAAATCTTCGGAAGATCGCGAAGAGCTTACTTGAGCTCGACGGTGCCGCCAGCGGCTTCGATCTTACCCTTGATTTCTTCGGCTTCCGCCTTCGAAGCACCTTCCTTGAGGGGCTTCGGGGCGCCTTCGACGAGCGCCTTGGCTTCGCCGAGGCCGAGACCGGTGATGGCACGGACTTCCTTGATGACGTTGATCTTCTTGCCACCGTCGCCGGTGAGGATCACGTCGAACTCGTCCTTTTCTTCAGCGGCGGCTTCGCCACCACCAGCGGCCGGGCCAGCAACGGCGACGGCGGCCGAGGCGCTCACGCCCCACTTGTCTTCGAGCATCTTGGCGAGCTCGGCAGCTTCGAGAACGGTCAGTTCCGAAAGCTGGTCAACAATCTTTTCCAGATCAGCCATTATATTCACTCCATTTGAGAGGGCGCTGATATTCCGCCCTGTCGATCTATTGTTTTTGAACCAAACCTAAAAGTTAGGCCGCAGCCTTGGCGCTCAGGACGCGGGCGAGCATGCCGCCCGGTTCCTTGGCGATCCGCGCGATCTTCGTCGCCGGGGCCTGGATAAGGCCGACCAGCGTGCCACGCAGTTCGTCGAGCGAGGGCAGTTCGGCCAGGGCCTTGATGCCGTTCACGTCGAGGACGGTGGTCCCCATCGCCCCGCCGAGGATTTCGAAATCTTCGTTGTCCTTGGCGAAGTTGACCGCGATCTTCGCGGCCGCGACGGGGTCGGACGACGTCGCCAGCGCGGTCGGACCCTGAAGCAAGTCCGAGATCGGCTGGTAGTCGCTGCCCTCGAGCGCGATCTTGGCAAGGCGGTTCTTCGCGACCTTGAACTGGGCACCGGCGTCGCGCATCTGGTTGCGAAGTTCAGTCGACTGCGAGACCGACAACCCGTTGTTCCGAGTCACGACCACCACACCCGTCTCCGCAAAGACGCTCTTCAGCTCGGCAACCAGATCGGCTTTTTGCGAACGATCCATGCCATACTCCCAATCGTTCCGCTTTTCGCACCATTGCCAAAAGCGGTTGCCGCACCGGCCAGGCCGACGCAGCGAAAAGTCCGTTGGGGTTGGGATCGACAGGCGGCACTCAGCAGATGGCTGGTCCGCAAATCTCTCGTCATCCCCGTCTAGGCTGCAAATTAAGACCATGCGGTCAGCAGCTGTCTCGGACAGAGAAAACCGCCCCGAAGGACGGCTTCGAAGGGCTACCTAGCGATTTCACCGTGCCAGTCAAGCGCCGCGGCCGGAAAATAACGCCGCTTCCGTTCGTTAGGGCAGGGTAGGAGACAGTGATGGCAGGCGGATGGACACGCGACGGCGCGGTACAGGATCAGATCGATGACACGGTGAACGATGCCGTCGCGGCCGCCCGCGCGCGCCTCGCGCAGGGCGAAAGCCTCGAGGAGTGCGAGGAATGCGGCGAGCCCATCCCGCCGCGCCGCCGCGAGGCGCTGCCCGGCGTTCGCACCTGTGTCGAGTGCCAGTCGGGCCGCGATGCGCATATCCGCCACACCACCATCAACCGCCGCGGCTCCAAGGACAGCCAACTGCGCTAGGGCAGGGGCCTTCAGTCCTCCATCTCGCCGGGCGCATCCTCGCCCAATTCCTCGCGCCGCGCGGCGACATGGCTCCAGATGGCGCTGACCACCACCGATCCCTCGCCGACCGCGCTGGCGACCCGCTTGATCGAACTCGCGCGCACGTCGCCCACCGCGAAGATGCCCTCGCAGCTGGTCTCGAAGGGCGAGGCCTTGCCCGCCGCCTCGCCGGTTTTCACGAAGCCCTTTTCGTCGAGCTCGACGAGGCCCGACAGCCAGTCGGTGTTGGGCGCGGCGCCGATCATGATGAACAGCCCGCCGCAGGGCTCGCGCAATTCCTCGTCGCCGCAGGCGCGCGTGACCTCCTCGAGCCGCTCCTCGCCGTGCAGCGCGCTGATCTCGCAATCATAATGAATCTCGATCGCCGGGTCGGCCTCGAGCCGGTCGCGCAAATAAGAGGACATGCTGTCCGCCAGGCTGTCGCCGCGCACCACCAGTTTCACGCAAGCCGCATGACGCGACAGGAACATCGCCGCCTGGCCCGCGCTGTTGCCGCCGCCGATGATATAGGCGATCTTGCCCGCGCAGAAGCGGGCCTCCATCTCGGTGGCGGCATAATAGACGCCCGCGCCCTCGAACGTGCGTAAATTCTCCAGCGGCAGGCGGCGATATTGTACGCCGGTCGCGACCAGCACCGCATGGGCGCACACTTCGTCGCCATCATCGTCGAGCCGCGCGCAAAAGCGCCCGTCCTCGGTGCGGCACAGCTCCACCACCCGGCGCGGCATGACGAAGCGCGTGCCGAACTTCATCGCCTGCACCTGCCCGCGATAGACGAGGTCGGCGCCCGAGATGCCGGTCGGAAAGCCCATGTAATTCTCGATCCGGCTCGACGTGCCGGCCTGGCCGCCGATCGCCCGGTCCTCGATGACCAGCGCCTTCAATCCCTCGGCGCCCGCATAGACCGCCGCCGCCACCCCGGCGGGCCCGCCGCCGACAATCAGCAGGTCGACCTCGGCGCGTTCGCACACGTTGAGGTCGAGCCCCAACAAACGCGCCACCGCGCGCGGCGTGGGATCATCGAGGATCATGCCCTCGTTGAAGATCACCGCCGGTTCGTGATCGGCGAGCTGGCACAGCTGGATGCCCTCGCCCTCGGGATTGTCGAGATCGAAGCTCTGGAAGGGGATGCGGTTGCGTGACAGGAACCGCGCCACCTCCTGCACCTTGCTGTCCTGGTCGGCGCCGATCAGCTTGATCGCGCTGCGATGATCCTCGAACTGCTTGCGGCGCCGCGCCGAGAACACGCCGATGACATGATCGGACAGTTCGGGCCGCTTGCTCATCAGGTCGAGCATCGCCTCGCGCGGCGCCTCGAGGGTGCGGGTCGGCTTGGCGGCGCGCATCGGCAGGGTGAAGCTGCCGGCATTGAGAAACGCCAATTCGCCCATGAACTGCGTCGGCCCCAGGCTGCTCTCGAGCATGCGCGCGCCCGAATAGGGATCGACCACCTCGATCTCGCCGGTCAGCACATAGACGAAGCGATCCATCGGGTCGCCCACCTCGGCGACCATCTCGCCTTCTTCATAATCGCGCGTCTCGCCGATGGCGGCGATGGCGTCGACATGCGCGCGCTCCAGCGGCACCCGCTTCATCTCTTCGAGGTCGGCACCGATATTTTCCATTGGCTTCCTGCCGTTTACCTGCTTTTCTCCGACATGGACGAGCGGCCCTCCACCAAGTCGGCAGGAGGCGGCAAGGTTCCTTGCCCGATCTAGGGCGAAGGAATCATGTCGCCTGTCGAAACGGCGATGGCGGCTCGCGGCCACGCCTCTAGCGTGGAGACGAATTCGCAACGATCATTCCATCGGGAGAGTAACATCGTGAAAACCATCCTTCTCGCCGGGGCCGCGCTCGCCGCCGTGGCGCTGCCGCTCGGGTCGCAGGCGCAGGCGCAGGACGCCGCCGCCATCGAAGTGCCCGCCATCGACTATGAAAAGCGCGTGCTCGACAACGGCCTGACCGTCATCGCGCTCCCTGACAATTCGACCCCCAACATCTTCGTGTCCATGTGGTTCGACGTCGGCGCCAAGCACGATCCCGACGGCAAGTCGGGCTTTGCTCACCTGTTCGAACATCTCCTCGGCGACCAAACGGTCAACATGCCGCAGGGCGACACCGCCAAATATGTCTCGCTCGCGGGCGGCTATTACAACGCCTCGACCGGCTTTGACCGCACCAACTATTATGAGGTGCTCCCCGCCAGCGAGCTCGACCGCGCGCTGTGGCTGCAATCCGAGCGCCTCGCCCGCCCGGTGATCAGCGAGGCCGAGTTCGAGCGCCAGCGCGACATCGTGAAGGAAGAGATGCGCATGCGCTATCTCGCCCCGCCTTATGGCCGCGGGCTCCTCGCGCTCATCGACAACATCTTCACCTCCTCGCCGATGCGCCGCCTGCCGATCGGCACGATGGAAGACCTCGACCGCGCCACCTATGCCGACGTGCTCGCCTTCCACGAGGCCTATTATGGTCCCGACACGGCGATGATCATCGTCTCCGGCAATTTCGACACCGATGAGATGTTCCGCCTCGCCGAGAAGCATTTCGCCGACATCGCGCCGCGCGAAAATCAGCTCAGCCTCGACATCCAGCAGCGAGAGACCCCGATCACCGAGCGTCGTCAGATCGTCGTGACCTCGCCCGGCGCCAACCTGCCGCAGGTCGCGCTCGGCTATCAGACCGTCCCCGCCGACCATCCCGACATGGCCGCGCTCCAGGTTATCCAGCAGATCATGTCGGGCGGCGACAATTCGCTATTGAACGAGCGACTGATCCGCTCGGGGCTGGCGAGCAACGGCTATGCCTTCTCCTTCGAGGGCGCCGAACAGAGCGCCTTCATCGTCCAGGCCGACCTCGCCACGGGCACCGAGACCAGCACCGCCTTCGCCGCGATCGACACCGCGCTCGCCCAGCTGCTCTCGGGCCCGGTCGACGCCGCCACGCTTGAGGAAGCGAAGAACGAGATCCTCGCCTCCAACCTGGCGCAGCGCGAGGGCATCGTCGGGCGCGCCAATGCGCTGGGCGAAGCTTATTACACCAACGGATCGGTCGACGAGGCCAATGCCCGCCTCGAAGGCGTGCTCGCGGTGACCGCCGATGACGTGCTGCGCGTCGCGCGCCAGTATCTCGGCACCACCAACCGCGTCGAGATGATCGTGGAAAAGGGTCCCGACGATTGGGAAAGCTGGAAGAACCCCGCGCCCATGCCGACCTTTGCCACCGTGCCCGCCGCGACCCGGCCCGCGCTCGAACTGGCGGCCGAGGCCGACCGGATGGCCATGCCCGCGCAGCTCGACGTGCCTGCCGTGGCCGCGCCCGCGCTCAACACCGTCACGCTCGCCAACGGCATGACCCTCTATCACGCCAAGACGGGTGACGTGCCGCTCGCCAGCATGAGCCTCGTCTTCGCCGGCGGCAACAACACCGACCCGGCCGACAAGATCGGCCGCGCCGACCTTGCCATCGCCGCCATCGAGAAGGGCACCGAGACCCGCAGCGAGGCCGAGATCGCGGCCATGCTCGAACGCCTCGGGGCCAGCCTGTCGGGCAGCGCCTCGTCCGACGGCACCACGCTCGCCGTGCGCGCGCCGGCAGCCAACATCGAGGCGGCGGGCGACATCCTGCGCGACATCCTCGACAATGCCGCTTATCCCGCCGACGTCGTCGCGCGTGAAAAGACCCAGATCGTCGACAATATCCAGCGCCAGCGCGCCTCCGCAGCGGGGCTGGCGGGGATGATGGCCTTCCCGGTGCTGTTCGCCGATGGGCCGCTCGACCTGCCGAGCTGGGGTCCGACCGAAATGATCGAGGGGATGGGCCGCGACGATCTGCTCGCCTTCCACCGCGCCTATCTGCGCCCCTCGCACGCCTCGATCGTAATGACCGGCGGGCTCGACCTCGACGAGGCCACGCGCATCGCCAACAGCCTGTTCGGCGACTGGACCGACGATGGCAGCGTCGCACGCCCGCAAAGCCGCCCCTCGACCCACGAGGCCAAGGGCAAGACCATCGTCGTCGACCTGCCGACCCAGCAGGCCGCCGTCTTCGCGCTCGCGCCTGGCGTGCGCGCCGACGATCCGCGCGTCATCGACATGATCCTCGCCAATGACGCGCTCGGCGGCACGTCTTCCTCGCGTCTGTTCATGGACATTCGCGGGGAAAAGGCGCTCGCCTATGGCGCTTATTCACAGACCGGCTTCACCAGCCAGACGGGCTATACGCTCGCCACGGTGCAGACCGCCAATGCCACCGCCGACGAGGTCGCTGCCGCGCTCATCGCCAACTTCGAGGATATCGCCGATAACGGCATCCCGGCGAGCGAGATCGACGAGCGCCGCGTCGTCCAGACGGGCAGCTTTGCCCGCCGCACCGAGAGCAGCAACGGCTACAGCTCGCTGATCGCCGGCGCGCTGCTCGACGGCATCGACGTCGAACGCGAACTCGACTTCGTCAACCGCATCAACGCGGCCGACGGCACCACGCCGGGGCAGGTCTTCGGAACGGTCGCCAACCCCGATCAGCTCAGCCTGATCATCGTCGGCCAGGCCGACGAGTTCTGGGACGAGGTGAAGGCGCTGCGCCCCGACGCGGTCCGCATGACCGCCGAGGAAGTCGACCTGCTCGACCTCTAGGCAACGCTGCCACCAACGAGAAAGGCCGGGGTTCGCGCCCCGGCTTTTTTCATGTCCAACGCTTGCAAATGAGCGCGCTCAATCGGCGAACAGCAGGTCCTGCAACGCCGCCTCGAACGCCTCTCCCTTGTCCGAATTGGTCACGAACACATAGCCCGAGCGCGTCGCGGGCCAGATGGCGAAGCCCGACTGGAAGTCGCCATTGTTGCCGCCATGCGCGAAATGGCGCCCGCCGGGCCCGTCCTTGATCGACAGCCCCATGGTCCAGCCGACCTCGCCCCCGGCGAGCCGTCCCGGATCGTCTTCGGCGATGGTCACCGCCGAGGTGAACATCGCCTCATGCGCGTCCTCGCTCAGCCCTTCACCCTCCATCAGCGCGATCAGGAAGCGCGCATAGAGCGGCGCATTGGCATGGAGCCGTCCCGCCGCGCCAAAGGTCTGCGGCTGGTCGTCGGGAAAGGTTTGCGGCCACGCCTTGATGTTGCGCGCCCCATCCTTGTGCCCCGCCACCTTGTGCCGCGACACTTCGGGGGTGGCGACAAAGCTCATCGGCTGGAGCCCCAGCGGCTGCGCCACCTGATATTGGAACAGCGCATCGAGGTTGAACAGATCATGCCCCGTCGTTGCAGCGATCGTCTCGGCGAGATAGCGAAAGCCCTCGCCCGAATAGCCGAAGGTGCCGGGCTCCTGCCGCAGATAGAGCTGCCCGCGCGGCACATCGAGCCCCTCGGGCCGTGGATCGAACCAGCGCCAGTTGGGCAGGCCGGTGCGATGCGACAGCACATGGCGCGGCGTAATCGTGGCAAAGGCCGCGCTGTCCGCCAGTTCGGGGATCGGGCGCACCTCCATCAGCGGGCGATCCATGTCGATCACCCCCTGGTCGGCCAGCTTCAGCGTGAAATAGGCAAACACGGGCTTGGACAGCGACCCCATCTCGAAGATCGACTTCTCGTCGATCACCCGATCGCTCCAGTAGTCGGCCTGCCCCGTCTGGCGGGCATAGACGATCTCGCCGTCCTCGATCAGCGCCACCGACACGCCGGGCATTTCCAGCGCCTCGAGCTGCGCGTCGATGAAGCGGTCCATCTCGCCCGCCGCCGGGATCGCGCCCCCCGGCATGGCCAGCGCCGCGGCGCTCATCGGCATGGCGAGCGCCAGTACGGCGGCCCCTGCAAGCAATCTCAACACGGCACCATCCCCCGCTTACACCTGTAATCCGCTCCCGCCTTCGCAGCTTCGCGCGCAAAAGAAAAGCCGGCGGGTCGCCCCACCGGCTTCACTTTTCGACGAACGGCGGACCGTTCGTGCCAGATCCTCGGCGCTTAGGCGCCTTCGACCTCGGCGGTGTCGATGCGCACGCCGCGACCCATGGTCGAGGACAGCGCGACCTTCTGGACATATTTGCCCTTGGCGCCCGACGGCTTGGCCTTGACGATCGCGTTCACGAACGCATCGAAATTGGCCTTGAGGTCCTTGTCGGCGAAGCTCGCCTTGCCGATGCCGGCATGGACGATGCCGTTCTTCTCGGCGCGATACTGGACTTCGCCGGCCTTGGCGTTCTTGACCGCTTCGGCGGGGTTCGGCGTGACCGTGCCCAGCTTCGGGTTCGGCATCAGGCCCTTGGGACCCAGCACCTTGCCGAGGCGACCGACGACACCCATCATGTCCGGCGTGGCGATGACGCGGTCATAGTCGAGGTTGCCGTTCTGCATGTCTTCCATGAGGTCTTCGGCACCGACGACGTCCGCGCCGGCTTCCTTGGCCGCGTCGGCCTTGTCGCCCTTGGCGAACACGGCGACCTTCAAGGTCTTGCCGGTGCCGCTGGGCATGGCGACGACGCCGCGGACCATCTGGTCGGCGTGACGCGGGTCGACACCGAGGTTCATCGCGATCTCGACGGTCTCGTCGAACTTCGAGGTCGCCAGTTCCTTGACCAGCTTGATGGCTTCATCGACGCCGTACAGCTTTTCCGAATCGACCTTGTCGAGGAGCGACTTCTGCTTCTTGGTCAGCTTGGCCATGATTAACCCTCCACCACTTCGAGGCCCATGGCGCGCGCCGAGCCTTCGATGATCTTCGTGGCGGCCTCGATGTCATTGGCATTGAGGTCGGCCATCTTGGTTTCCGCGATCTTGGCAACGTCGCTGCGCTTGATCGTGCCGGCCGAGACCTTGCCCGGTTCCTTCGAACCCGACTTGAGCTTGGCGGCGCGCTTCAGGAGGAAGCTGGCGGGCGGGGTCTTCATGGTGAAGCTGAAGCTGCGATCCGCATAGACCGTGATGGTCGTCGGGATCGGCATGTTCTTTTCCATGTCCTGCGTGGCGGCGTTGAAGGCCTTGCAGAATTCCATGATGTTGACACCGCGCTGACCGAGCGCGGGGCCGATCGGCGGGGAGGGGTTGGCGACGCCCGCAGGCACCTGGAGCTTGATATAGCCCGAAATCTTCTTCGCCATGGCAAAGAGTTCCTTTCACACTGTCGTGCCCGGAGGCACTCATGTTAAGCGGTACAAGCGGGTCGCCGAGGCGACCCTCCCGCGCGAAATGTCCGAATCCAATGGATGAACAGCCGCGCCCCTAGCGCAAAAGACGCGCCCTTGCAACGCGCCAGAACGAATGGCCGCCGCGCCGAACGCGGGACAGGATGGGGGGGCTCGTTCGTTGAAGGGGCGTATCCATTATCGTGAAGGAGTACCCCATGTCCATTTTGAAGACCCTCACCGACACCACGTTCGATTCGGTCGAAGGCTATCGCCGCGCCGCCGACAAGGCCAACAGCCCCGCCCTCAAGGCAATCCTGACCGAGCAGGCGACCAAGCGCGAAGCGTTGGTCACGCGAATGAATGCCGAGCTCGAGCGTCGCGGCGAACCGCTCGTGACCAAGGGCACCGCCGCGGGCAAGATGCACCAGCTGTGGGTCGAGGTGACCAACCTGTTTGAAAATGGCGACGAAGCCGCGACCGAACGCGTCGAGGAGGGCGAGGACTATCTCGCCGCCAAGTTCGAGGAAGCGCTCAAGATGGACGATCTCGACATTGACTGTCGCCCGATCATCGAGGCCGCCTACCGCGAGGTCAAGGAAGGCGAACGTCTCGCCGACATGCTCGAAAAGCAGTACGACTAGACCGCGTCGTCGCATGATGTCGAACAAGGGGGTCGGACGCCTGTCCGGCCCCTTTTTTCGTGCCGTCAAACGCCGCGGCGCGACGGAAAGTCCCCTTTTTCGAACGATTTAAATGTGGACGACCATCGAGGGCGACCCTAGAACGGCAACTTGTTGCGAGAGGGAAACGATGGAATGACCGACGAGCTGATGCGCCATGCCGTGACGGTGGCCGATTATATGCCCCACGGCATGTGCCTGTTGTGGCAGCCATGGCTCGTCTTCCTCTGGGCGGGCTCGGATGCGCTCATCTTCGCCTCCTACATGGCCATCCCGATCGCGTTGCTCATGGTGCTGAAACGCCGCACCGACGTGCCCCACCGCGGCATCGTCATGCTGTTCGCCAGCTTCATCCTCTTGTGCGGCTTCACCCATCTGTTCGGCATCGTCACCCTGTGGGTGCCCATCTATCCCTATGTCGGCGTCCTAAAGCTCGCCACCGGCATCGTCTCGACCATTACCGCAATCCTGCTGTTCAGGATGATCCCCGCGCTTGTCGCGCTGCCGAGCCCCGGCGATCTGCGCCGCGCCAACGAGGAACTCATCGAGGCCCGCGACGCGCTCGAAGCCAAGGTCGCCGCGCGCACCGCCGAACTGTCCGATGCCAATGCCCGGCTCGCCATTCTCACCCGCGAGGCGGTGCACCGCTCGAACAACCTGCTCGCCGTCGTCTCCTCCCTCGCCCGCCAGAGTGCGCGCGATGCCAGGAACATCGATGACTATGTCGAAACCTTCGCGGGTCGCATCGACGCGCTGGCCGGCGCGACCAGCTCGGTCATGCGCGGCGATGACAAGACCAGCCAGGGCATCGAGACCATCGTTCGGCGCCAACTCGATCCCTTGCTCAACGTGCATGGCGATCGCGTGCGGATCGAGGGGCCGCTCGTGCGCGTCGGCTCCGAAGCGGCGCAACAGATCTCGCTGGCCCTCCATGAACTGGCCACCAATGCGCAGAAATATGGCGGGCTCGATCACGACGAGGCAGCGATCCTCGTCGGCTGGACCGTCGAGGACGGCCGCTTCCGCCTTATCTGGGTGGAAACCTTCGACCCCGCCACGGGCGCCGCCCCCTTCTCCAGCGACCGGGTCGGCTTTGGCACCAAGCTTCTGACCCGCGTCGTGCCGACCATGTTGCGCGGCACCGCCGAGCGCACGGTCGATGCGGCGCATTTCACCTACACGCTCGACGTGCCGATCGAGGAACTGGGCGCGGGCAGCGAAGGCGAGGGCGAGACCGGGCTTGCCGCACGCATCGTCGATGAAACCTTCGGCGCGGACACCAGGGCCTAGCGCCCCTGACCTTACAGCAAGGTGCGCGCCGACACGCTCAACTGTCCGTAGCGATAGCCCTGCCCGAGGATCGTCGGCACCTCGCTGTACAGCGCCTGCGCTTCCAGGCTGACGCGCCCGAACGCCGGGCTCGTCACCCGCGCCTCGGCGAACCGGCTGTCGCGCCAGTCGCCGCCCGTCTCCTTCTGGGCGCCCCAGCCGCCCGCAAGCCGATAGCGCCAGCCTCCGGTAAACCGCTGCACCTGCACCACCGGCAACAGCTGCACATAGTCACCCGGCGCGTAATAGTCATATTCACGCGGCACGCTGTCGTGGAACGTGCGCGCGCGCAGCTGCACGCTCAGCCCCTGATCGGGCGCCACCACGTAAATCGCATTGGCCCGCGCATGGAGCCGCACATTGTCGCCCGTGAAATCCTGCACCCCGCCGAGCAGCGTCAACTGAGCGCGCGCGCCCAGGGGCACGTCCACCGCCGCCCCGCCATAGGTGCTCGTCAGGTCGAGCGCGAGGCCCTGCGGCGTCTCGATCACGTCGCGCTCGAGGAAGAATTCCTTGCGCCATTCCCCCTCGTGCACCAGCGCCGCCGATCCCAGGATCGTGTTGCCATCACTGCCCACCGTCGTATCGACGCTCCACCGGTCCCCCAGCGGTCTGGTGAGGCGGAGATAGCCACGCGTGACCACCTCCGCTTGCCCGCCGGCCGGGGCAAGGCGGGCGCGTTCCAAACGAAATCCGGTGACCTTCTCGCGGCCAAGGCGCGCGAGGTCGAAGTCGAACGACAGTTTGGTGATCTCGGTCCCGTCCGCATCGCTCGAGGCGAACAGATTGGCCCCCACGGCAGGCCGCGCCTCTTGCGCCATCGCAGCGGCCGGCACGACGGCGACGAGCGCCGCTCCGGCGGCAAACAGCATCTTCACTAGCGCGTATCCCATTTCTTGCGGAGCCCGAGCAGCTCGGCGACATACCCCCACACGCAAACGGGCTGCATGATCAGCGTATAGGCGAAACAATAGAAGACGAACCCGCGCCGGTTGCGCGTCACGCGCAGCCCTTGCGCTTCGAACATCTTCTTCTGGATGCGATAGATCACCCCGTTCCACAGCATCGCCAGCGGCAGCACCGCCACCGTCAGCGGTCCGACGATCCAATAATAGCCGAACAGCGCCGCCACGATCCCCGGAATGAACACGAAGGTATAGACGAGGTCGAGGGGCAGGAACGTCAGGTTCCACCAGATGAACAGCCCCGTCAGCCGCGTCGAGAAAAGCAGCTTCTTGTGCCGCCCGAACGCCTCGATCAGCCCCCGCGACCAGCGCTTGCGCTGCAGGGCGAACTGCTTGAGGCTCGTCGGCACTTCGGTAAAGACGATCGCATCCTCGGCATAGCCAATGCGCCAGCCCTTCTCGAGCATCGCCCAGGTGACGACGATATCCTCGCCCACCGTCTCGGGCCAGCCGCCCACCGCCAGCAGCGCCTTCTTGCGGTAGAGCGAGAAGGCCCCCTGCGCGACCAGCGTGCCGTGATACATGCTCTGCATCCGCTTGACCGCCGCGATGCCGTGGAAATAGTCCCACTCCTGCGCCGCCGCGAGAAGGCTGTCGCCCGGATTGCGCGCCAGCACGCAACCCGCGATCGCCTGCGTCAACGGCGGGTCGCTCGCCAGCCGCTCGACGATCGCGCGCAAACTCCCTTCGCGCAGCGTGCAGTCGCCATCCAGCGTGATGATCAGCTCGTGGCTCGCCATCGCCAGCCCGTCGTTGAGCACATGGCTCTTGCCACGATTGTCGGCAAAGTCGATCAGCCGCACGTCGAAATTGGGCCGCCACGCCGTGCGCTCGATATAGTCGCGCGCGATCTGCGCCGTGCGATCGCGCGACCCGTCGTTCAGCACGAACACCTCGACCGGCCCCGGATATTTCGACCGGGTAAAGGCGGCGAGCGTGTTCTGGATCGCCTTTTCCTCCTGATAGGCGGCGATCAGGATGGTGATCCCCGGATATTCCTTGAGCGCCCGGCGCGGCGGCCTTTTGTCGAGCAGCAGCGAAAAGATCAGAAAGCCGTTCATGAAGCCCGGCACGAAGGCGATGAAGCCGATCGCCACCCAGGCGAACACCGGATGCGTCAGCTGCCCCAGGTCGCGGATCCACGGCTGCGCCAACCAGATAGACAGCCCCATCCAGGTAAAGGCCGCCGCCAGCGCGATCAGAAATTTGGAGCGCACCCCGACATAAAACCGTCGCCGCACCGGCGGCATATCGTCGAACTGGTCGGCGGGCTCGTAACGCATGTCAAAGCAACCCCAAGGAAAAAGAGGCCGCTCCGATTTTGCGTACGGAGTCGGTGTCGGCGCCGATTATGCGCAAATTTAACTGAGAGATAATGAATAATGCGCCGACCTCTGATCGATTTTGGCGATATACGCTTTGAAATGGCGCTTTCCCGCCGCGCGCGCTCCACCGCCGTCCCCGCCCGGCCGCGCGCTTTTTCCGCCCCATCGCCAAATCCGATGCACGGCGGCCACAGGGCGCCGTGCATGCGCCTTGCTGGCGACCCGGCCCGCCGCCCTTGCCAAATAGGATTTCGACTGATGCAATCGAGCATGAGACGCGATCCTACAGCCGCCCCCCGCCGCGAGCCCTATCGCGCGGCCGAGCTCGCCGCCTTCCTGCGCGCCCTCGCGCTCACCGGCAATGTCGCGCTCGCCGCCGCCACCATCCACCGTCCCAAGGCGGGCTTGTACAAGCTGCGCGCCCGCAACCCCGCCTTCGCCGCCCGCTGCACCGCCGCCCTGGCGGCCTTCCACAAATATTCCTCTCCCCATCCGGGGGAGAGGACAGCGAAGCTTGCCGCCAGGCTAGCGAAGCTTGGAGAGGGGCGTGTTGTCGAACAATCCGACACCCCCGAACCACCCCCGCTGCGCTACCTCCCCGCTCGCGGCACCCGCCGCGCCCAGATCCGCCGCGCCCCACCCGGCAGCCTCACGCCCGCGCGAGAAGCCGATTTCCTCGCCGCACTCGCCTGCACCGGCAACGTCCGCCTTGCCGCCGACAGCATCGCCATCGCCGCGAGCAGCATCCACCGCCGCCGCAAGACCGACCCCGATTTCGCCCGCCGCTTCGACGAGGCGCAGGCCCGCGCCCGGCAGGTCGTCGAAGACCTGATCGCCGAACGCGCCCTCCAGACCTTCGACCCCGACACCCGCCGCGCGGCGCCGGGCGCGCCAAGCCCCGACCCCACCCACAAACTCACCACCTCGCAGGCGCTGCAATTTTTGCAGCGCATGGACAAGGGGAGGTGAGGGGACCGTCACCAAGGCGCGCTAGCCGCGAGCCGCCGCGATCAGCTTGGGCCATTCGCCGATCATCGCCGCGAAGGTCGCTGCGTCGATGGCCCCGACCTCGGCTCGGGCATCGTCGGTCAGCGGCGTGAACGTATAAGCGACCGTGACGAGGCTTCGCTGTCCCTTCTGTTCGAGCTCGACCTCGACGATATCGAAGCGAGCGGCGGGCATTACGCGGGCATAGCGGACACGCCGGGGCGGATCCCAGTCGATGCACATCCACAGCGTGCGCCCATCTCCCTCGCCGGTTTCCCAGACGGTGCCTCGCGCAGTGGTTTCGGGGACGGCGGCGTGGAGAAAGGTCGGACTTCAACCGTCGACCCAATCGCGCTCGCCTTCCGCCGTGAACAAGGCGAAGGCCTCGGCAGGCGGAAAATGCAGGGTAAAGCCGTAGCGATGTGTTTTCTGCATGGGATGGCTCCTCGAAGGCAGGCCAGGTCATTCAGCGACCGGCGCGATAGTCTCGAAAAATTTGCCTCAGGGCCGGTGTCGGGCTCGCGTCGAGAACCTCGACGTCGACATGGCAAGGCGTCGCGGCGGCATCATGGACTCCGCAGACTTTTCTCGCTTCTGCCAGCACCCGGTCGATCAACGCATCGCGGTCCTCTTGGGTCGACAGGTCCAGGCCGACTGCCGAAACGACGACGTCGGTCACGATCGGCGCTGGTTCGACGGGGTCGGCGGCGGGAATGAGCTCCGCGCCAATCGCGAGCGCGATGAGGGTCATGTTCATCATAGGTCTTCTCCCATGTTCGAAAGGGGGTGGGCCGGACGGAGCGTTCGTCCGGCCCGGGGCGCATGCCGGAGTGGATCAGCCGCGCGCGACGCTGCATTCCACCGGGATGGGACGGGTCAGGTGGAAGTGGTTGGGCGAGACCTTGCGAACATGATCGAGAATTGCCTCGAATTGCGCGTCGGTACCGTTGCCGTCGATGCTCACGCGAGTGACCAGCTTGTCGACCCCCGGAGCGATGCCGCTCTCGGGATCGAGGAAACCGCGCAGGTCGAGCGCGCCTTCGCTATCCACCGACAGATGCGACAAGGTGATGCCTTCGGCGGCGGCGGCCGTCACGAACCCCACGAGGATGCAGGCGTTGAGCGCGGCGAGCAAAAGTTCCTGCGGGTTGGGCGCCTCGTCCCCGCCGAGCATCTCATGCGGTTCGTCCGCCGCAATCGCGTGGCGACGTTCGATCTGCTGACCGCCGATGCTCATCGAGCGGGTGCGGCTGATCGATCGGCACTGGCCGCGCCACTCGGTCGTGACGGCAAATCGGGCCTCGGCGGCTGCCGGATCGGCAACGACGGCCTCGGCGATCGCGCCGACGACGCCGAGGTCGATCCCGTTAACGACGGGCGCCGAGATGGAAGTCTGTTCGTTCATTTCATTTTCTCCTTTGAATGCCGACGGCACCATGTCCGTCGTCGGAGAAAGGAAATGGACGATACGGCCGATGCGCTGAATGACACGGGTGCCGCCATGCTTGACCGATCGTCCGGAACTGTCACATTGCGGGCATGAGCGGCGTGGAAACCATCTTGCGCGACCTGTCCCTGTCGGGAGCGGTGTTCCTCGATGGCGAGTTGGCGGGCGACTGGTCGGTGCGCAGCCAGATGGAGCCGGCCGATTTCCCTGATCAGATGGCGCCCGACGCGCGCATGATCAGCTATCATTTCATTCGCCAGGGGCCGGTGCGGTGCCGGATCGAGGGAGGCGAGGAGGTCCTGTTGGACGCCGGCGATCTCGTCGTGCTGACGCGCAACGATGCGCATTTCCTGTCCTCGGGCGAAACCGTCGATGCGGTCGATGCCAAGGTAGCGATGGGACGGCCTGACGACGAGGGCATCCATCGCGTGCGGTTGCCCGGCGAACGGGATCGGCGCGCGCTCTACTGCGGCTTCTTGGGCGGCAGCGATCATCCGCTGCTCGACGCCTTGCCCGCATTGATGGTGGTGCGCACCAAGGACCATGCCGATTGGATCGAGCGGACTTTTCGTCTGATCGTCGAGGACTTGCGAACGGCCTCGCCGGTGATGGTGGCGCAACTGGCGGCAGGGATCTTCGTGGAAGCGGTGCGGCGGTTCGTTGCCGAGCATCATGATGGAGAAGAGATGCTGGCGGCGCTCTCCGATCCGGTGGTGGGGAAGACATTGTCGGCGATCCATGCCGACCTTGCGCGAGAGATTGCGAGCGATACGCTGGCCGCGCAGGTCGGTGTATCGCGCAGCGTGATGATGGAGCGATTTTCAAAAGCGCTTGGATGCGGCCCGACCAGCTATCGCAATCGCCTGCGCCTCGCGACCGCCGCGCGGGCCTTGCGGACCAGCGACCGGCCCGTCTCCCAGATCGGCTTCGCGGCGGGTTATGAAAGCGAAGAGGGCTTCAGCCGCGCCTTCAAGAAGGCCTATGGCGTATCGCCGTCGAAGTATCGGATATTCAGCTCAAAAGAAGGGGCCTGATCCCCAAGTTCCATAATATCCGCGCGCAACGCGTCCGCCGAGACGCCATCGCTCGACACAAAAAAAGGACCGCCGAAGCGGTCCTGAAGATGAAGCCAGAACTATCCGTCTATTCCCCGTCCGTTCTCGCGAGGTGCATTCCCCGCAAATCTTAGGAGGCTTGAAGGTGATTGACTGCACAGGACAAAAGGCGATGCGCTGGCTTATGTTGACGCTCATCGCATTGAGCGCCGGAGGTTGCGTCGGCGCGGCTTTCGCGCCGATCGCTCCCCTCGATCCCACGAAAACTGACTGTGCGGCAAACGCAATCCAGACCATCTTATCCATGCAACAGGACGAGCTTTTCGTAGGACGTTGGCGGATAGACGTCGATTTTCCTGCGGGCGAGGCATGGGAAACAAACAAACTCGTCACGATCGCTCTTTCTGCCTACAACGGCAATCCAGGCGGCGGAGGAGAGTTTCTCGTACATTGTGTCTCCGGCGATATCATCGCGAAGGAGGAGTATCGTTAGCGGCAGCCGGGCCTTGTCAGGCGTCATGGCATTTTCGCGCACGAGGGATTTCCGGGAGAAGTAGATTTGGCTGACGCTCGCCTTCAGGCGACCTCAAATCGCTCTTCAGTCGCCCCTTCGGCCAGGCAGGAGCGTTGACAGTTCGTTGCGCCCGACGCTGTCGATCCTGTCGCGCTAATCGCGCGCAATTTGTCCGCCGGGACGCCATCGCTCGACACAAAAAAAGGACCGCCGAAGCGGTCCTTTTGTTTGTGCTCGGCAGCGCGCTGGTTACTTGACCAGTTCGACCTGGTCGAATTCCAGTTCCACGGGCGTGGCGCGGCCGAAGATCGAGACGCTGACCTTGACCATGTTGCGCTCGAAGTTGAGCTCTTCGACGATGCCGGTGAAGCTCGCGAAGGGGCCGTCGAGCACCTTGACGTTGTCGCCGATCTCGTAATCGACGCTGATCTTCTGCTTGGGCGCGTCGGCGGTCTCTTCCTTGGTGTCGAGCATGCGGTTGGCCTGCGCGTCGGGGATCGGCTGCGGCTTGGCGTTGTTGCCGAGGAAGCCCGTCACCTTGGGGGTGTTCTTGACGAGGTGGTAGACGTCGTCGGTCATCGTCAGCTTGGCCAGCACATAGCCCGGCATGAACTTGCGTTCGCTCTGGACCTTCTTGCCGCGCTTGATCTCGGTGACCGTCTCGGTCGGCACTTCGACGCGCTCGACCGCTTCCTCGAGGCCGAGGCGCTTGGCTTCGGCGAGGACGGCTTCCTTCACCTTGTTCTCGAAACCCGAATAGGCGTGGATGATGTACCAGCGGGACATGGACAAACTCTCTGTCAGGCTCAGCCGATGAGGCCGATGAGGAAGTTGACGATCGAACGGAAGACGGTGTCGACGCCGAGGAAGAAGAAGGCGAGGATCGTGGTCATGATGAGCACCATGATCGCCGTCTGGATGGTTTCCTTGCGGGTCGGCCAGACGACCTTGCGCGCTTCGGCGCGGACCTGCGAAATATACTCGGCGGGGCTCGTCTTGGCCACTGGTCGATCCTTCTTCTGTCACGGCTTTCGGGTAGGGCTCTTCCCCCGCCGCCGGTCAGGTCCGGTGCGGGGATCGCTTCCTACCCATGTCGCATGGGAAGGCGATGTAGAGCGCATGCGCACTTTTTGCAAGGAGGCAGATGCGGCGTCGGTGTGATCCGCGTGGGCGGCCTGGCAGGGGCAGCAGGATTCGAACCCGCGACCCTCGGTTTTGGAGACCGATGCTCTACCAACTGAGCTATACCCCTAGGCCGGACCGCGCCACTACCCCCCCCAGATGATTAGTTCAAGCCTTTTAGGCGGCGATGTCGACGGGTTGAATTTCGCCGGAGACGTACATGTTGCGTGCCTTGACGCGGGACAGCTTGCCCGAGCTGGTGCGGGGAAGGCTGCGGGGGGGGACGAGTTCGACGATCGGGCTGATGCCGGTGATCGAGCGGACGCGTTCCTTGATCTCGTCGCGCAGCTTGCCGCGTTCGGCGAGGTCGGAGACGCGGCAGTGGACCAGCACGGCGGGCAGTTCCTCGCCCGTTTCCGTGGTCAGCGCGAAGGCGGCGATGTCGCCCGACTTGAAGCCGGGGAGCTGCTCGACCGCCCATTCGATGTCCTGCGGCCAATGATTGCGGCCGTTGATGATGATCATGTCCTTGGCGCGGCCGACGATGAAGATGTAGTCGTTCGACAGATATCCCATGTCGCCGGTGTCGAGCCAGCCGTCGTCCGACAGGCAGGCCTTGGTCGATTCCTCGTCGCGGAAATAACCGGTCATGACCGAGCCACCGCGCACCAGCACGCGCCCGACGCTGTGATCGGGCAGGACATTGTCGTCATGGTCGCGGATCTCGATCTCCATGCCCTCGACCGCCTTGCCGCAATTGACGATGGCACGATAGCGCTGAGGACGGTC
The DNA here is from genome assembly GCF_026157085.1 of Sphingomicrobium arenosum. Classification (NCBI taxonomy): domain Bacteria; kingdom Pseudomonadati; phylum Pseudomonadota; class Alphaproteobacteria; order Sphingomonadales; family Sphingomicrobiaceae; genus Sphingomicrobium; species Sphingomicrobium arenosum. Next base: position 1,332,725 of record NZ_JANPVN010000001.1, on the reverse strand, counting down.
CTCGCCGCCCGGGGCGGGAGCGCCGCCGGCCAGCTTCTCTTCCTCGACCAGCTCGAGCTTGATGCCTTCGCCCGGCGGCATCAGCGACACCGCGAGCGTGGCCTCGGCGAGACCGTAGCTCGGGCAGAAGGCCTTGGGATCGAAGCCTGCGGGCGCATAGGCGTCGACGAAACTCTGCATCACGTCGGGGCGGATCATGTCGGCGCCATTGCCGGCGATGCGCCAGCGCGACAGGTCGAAGCGATCCTCCGCCTTGGTCTTGGTCGAGATGCGGCGCGCGCAAATGTCGTAACCGAAGGTCGGCGAATAGGATAGTGTGGTGCCCGGATTGCGGCTGATGAGGTCGAGCCAGGTCAACGGACGCCGCGCGAAATCCTCGGTCTTCATGTAGTCGACCGACAGCTGGTTCGCCATCGGGCTGAGCATGCAGCCGACAAGGCCCATGTCGTGATACCAGGGCAGCCAGCTGATGCAGCGGTCGGTATCGCGATCCCCGACCTGGAGGCCGAGTCCGTGGGCGCGAAGATTGTCGAGCAACTGGCGATGGGTCACCGCCACGCCATGAGGGAAACGGGTCGAGCCCGAGCTGTACTGGAGATAGGCGATGGCATCGGGATCGGCCTGCGGCAGATCGCGCTCGTCGACGGCGACGTCGTGCAGCGACTCCCACGTCCGGTGCGGCACGTTCTTGAGATCGCCCGCGGGCGTGCAGAAGCTTTCCATTTCCTCGGGATAAAGGAAGAGCTGCGGATCCGAGCTGGTCAGCATGACCTTGAGCTGTTCGGTATAGGCGTCGCGCCCGCCAAAGCTGGTCGGCAGCGGCAGCGGCACGGGCCATAGGCCGGCATAGACCGCGCCGAAGAAGCAGGCGGCGAAATCGGGATTGGTCTCGGCGACCAGCGCGACGCGCATGCCGGGCTCGAGGCCGAGCCCCATGAAGCGCTGCGCATGCGCCAGCGCATCGCGCTGCAACTGGCTGTAGGGCAGCACCGCGACGAGACGACCACGCGCATCGTGGAAATTCATGCCGCGGCGTCCGCGCGCAGCATAGTCGAGCGCTTCGCCCAAGGTCGCGAAGTCGGCAATCCGGCGTTGCAGGGTGTCGCGTGTCGGGGTCGTGCCCTCGGGCGCGAGTTCATCCTGCTGATCGAGATCGGTCAAATCGGCTACCCTGTTCATTGTCGTTCCATCCCACCCACGGCTGCCCGGCACCCTCCACGGTGCCCGCAAAGCCTAGGTTATCGCAGCGTCAATGCTGCGCGACTATGGCACAATCAAGGCGGATTGTGACAGGATGGGTCCCATGAAACGCCCCCGGCCCCCGCTCGATTCGGCCCAGATGGAGGCGCTCGCGCTGCGTTATGTCGAGCGTTTCGCCACCACCAGGGCCAAGCTGGCGACCTATCTGCGGCGCAAGCTGCGCGAGCGGGGATGGGCGGGCGAGGGCGCCGCGAGCGAGGCAGTCAGCGCGCTTGCCGAGCGCTTCGCAGCGCGCGGCTATGTCAACGATGCGCTCTATGCCGAGATGAAGGCTCGCGACCTCACCGCGCGAGGCTATGGGGCGCGGCGGGTCGACCAAGCGCTCTATGGGGCGGGCGTTGGAGAGGGCGACCGCGACGGCGCCAAGGCGATCGCCGCCGAGGGCGCCGTCGATGCCGCGCTCAAATTTGCTGCGCGGCGACGGCTCGGCCCTTTTGCACGGGAGAGTAGCGACGACCCGCGCGTCGAGCAGCGCGCGCTCGCCGCCTTCCAGCGGGCCGGCCACGGCTTTTCGCTCGCCCGTGCGATCCTCGCGCTCGATCCTGGCAGCACGCCCGACCGCGAGGCGCTGACCGACCATCTGTGACCCGTTTCGCGACAGGTGGCGCGTTAAACTTTTGTTACGTGTCGGTTTCCCGACACAGCGCTTTCTGCTATGAGCGTTCACATGGGGCGAGAGAAAGTGGAGTCGTGTTCCAGCAGTCCGAATCAAAGATGACAGAACTTTCCGCCAACGAATCGGCGCATGAAGACAGTTCCGAAGTTTCGGGCCGCGTCAAATGGTTCGATGCGACGCGCGGCTTCGGCTTCGTCGTGTCGGATGCGATCGACGGCGACATTCTCGTTCATTTTTCCATTCTCGAGGCGCACGACCGCCGCTCCTTGCCTGAGGGCGCGACGGTCGAATTGCTCGCCGTGCGTCACGAGCGCGGGTGGCAGGCCAAGGAAATTCTCGACATCGACCTGTCGACCGCCTTGCCCCAGGAGCCGCGCTCGTCCATTTCTACGGCCGAACGGGCGGACCGCGAAGCCTTGCTCAAAGGCGCGGGACCGTTCGAACCGGTGGAGGTGAAATGGTTCAATCGCGTCAAGGGCTATGGCTTCGTCAATCGCATGGGGACGCACGAGCCCGATATCTTCGTTCACATGGAGACGGTGCGGGAGGGGCATCTCATGGACCTCGAACCGGGGGACGAGGTGGAAGCGCGCATCGCGGAAGGGCGCAAGGGCCTGACCGCGGTCGCCTTGCGCGAGGGCTGAGCGCCGCGCTCGCGCTCTTCATCGCCGCGCCGCTGGCCGCCTGCCAGCCAGCTTCCGAACCCACGACCAATTTCGCGCCCTCTGGCCTCGTCGAGCGTCCGCTTACCGTGACCACCGCCGACGGGCGGACGCATGATTTCATCGTCGAAATCGCCGATACGCCCGAGGCGCAGCGCAAGGGACTGATGTATCGCGAATCGCTCGCGCCCGATCGCGGCATGGTGTTCCTATACGACACGCCCGCGAACCAGAGCTTCTGGATGAAGAACACCTATATCCCGCTCGACATCATCTATGTGCGGGCCGACGGCACCATCGCGCGCATCTACGAAAATACGCTGCCCTTGTCGCAGACGCCGCTCGGCAGCCTCGAGCCGGTCTCGATGGTGTTCGAGATCGCGGGCGGGCGGAGCGCCGAACTGGGCATCGCGGCGGGCGACATCGTGGCGCTCAAATAGCGCCATGATGCTTGCAAGCGCGCCGGTGCGGCTTTAGGTGGCAAGCCCATGGGAATCCTCGGCAAGATCTTCACCTGGTGGAATGGCGCAAGCGTCGGCACCGACCTGTTCACCAGTCGTCATGGCGACAAGGTCGGGACCGATGCTCTCGGCAATGTCTATTATCGCCACAAGAAGGACCCCAAGCGCCGCTGGGTGATCTACGAGGGCTCGAACGACGCGAGCCGCACGCCGCCCGAGTGGAATGCCTGGCTGCGCGGCACGGTCGATGCGCTGCCCGAGGAAAGCATGCCGCCGCGCCGCGCTTTCCAGAAGGACCCGACCCCCAACCTGACCGGCACGGTTCAGGCCTATCGCCCCGGCGGCAGCATCGCGGGAGCGGGCAAGCGCGCCGCCGCGACCGGCGATTACGAGGCCTGGTCGCCTGACCAGGATTAGGATGCGCCGCGCCTTCATGATCGCGCCGCTCGCGCTGGCGATCCTCGCCTGCGACAGCGCGCCGCCGGCGACCGGCGAGGGCGAGGAGGGGGACCTCGTCGTCGAGGATAGCGGCGAGGTGGTCGACAATAGCGGCCTGCCAGGCGTGACCCCGATGAGCGAGCGCGTCGCGGTGCTCGGCGTCCTCAACAAACGCAACAATCTGACCCGCGACATCGAGCTTCGCCCCGGCCAGCAGGTCCGGCTCGGCGATGCCGTGGTGCGCCTACGCGCCTGCGAGACGACCGCGCCCTGGGAAGATGAAAGCTGGACGGGTGCGTTCGTCCAGCTCGATGTCGAGAGCCGCGCGAGCGGGCGGATGGAACGAGTATTCTCCGGCTGGCTCTACAAGGAAAGCCCGTCGCTCAACGTGGTCGAGCACCAGGTCTATGACGTCTGGCCCAAGAGCTGCGCGATGAGCTTCCCCGATGGGCCCGAGGCGCCCTCGGGCGCGTCGTCGGGGACCATCGCGTCGAGCGCACCGAACCGCACGCCGTCGCCGCCTTCGTCCGACGACGCCGACCCGCTTGCGCCGCTGCCTGCCGACAGCGCGTCTGACAGCAACTGAAGATAACGCGCGCGCGGCACGGTGACCGCGCCCAGGCTTTTGAGATGGTCGGTCATGAACTGGCAGTCGAGCAGGCTGTAGCCGCCGACCTTGAGCCGCGCCACGAGCCACGCCAGCGCGACCTTCGAGGCATCGGTCGCGGTCGAGAACATGCTCTCGCCGAAGAAGGCACCGCCCAGTTCGATCCCATAAAGCCCGCCGACGAGCCTGCCCTCGTGCCACGTCTCGATCGAATGGGCATGCCCTGCGGCGTGGAGACCGATGACGGCACGCGCGATCATCGGGTTGATCCACGTCTCGTCGCGATTGGCACAGCCCGCCAGCACGGCCTCGAATGCGGTATCGGCGGTCACGGCGAACCTGTCCGAACGGAGGCGGCGCGCAAGGCTTTTCGACAAATGAAAGCCGTCCAGCGGCAGGATCGCGCGCTGTCGCGGCTCGACCCAAAAGATGTCAGGCGCATCGGCGCTGTCGGCCATCGGGAAAATGCCGGCCGCATAGCCGCGCAGCAGCATTCGAGGGTCGAGTGTCTCGGTCACCCCGTCACTTTAGCAGCCGCGCCGCGTATTGCGACCCGGATATAAGTTAGATGATCTTGCGCACTTCGTCCTGCGGGCGGGCGAGGAGGACGCCGTTCTCCGTCTCGACGATCGGGCGGTTGAGGAGGATCGGATGCTCGACCATCGCGTCGACGATCTCGTCCTCGCTCGCGGTGTCCATGGTGAGGCCGAGGTCCTGCGCGAGCGGCTCCTTGGCACGCAGCAGGTCGCGGGCGCGCAGCTTGCCCTTGGCGAGCAAATGCTCGATCTCGGCGCGGCTGAGCGGTTCGTCGAGATAGCGGCGCTGGGTGACTTCAAAGCCCTCTTCCTCGAGAATGGCGAGGGTCTTGCGCGCGGTGCCGCAGCGCGGGTTGAACGTCATCCAGGCGGTCTTGCTCATGGGGCCTCCAGATTATCGAGAATGGCCATCACGTCGGCGCGCTTGGCCCATGGCACGAACAAGTGATCATGGTGGAAGGCGGCGACGACGTTGCAGGGAATGTTGGCGCTGGCCAGCGCGGTGGAGACGCGCGCGGTGAGGCCGACGCCGTCCAATCGGCTGTCGAAGCCCAGCGTAATCAGCGCCCAGCCGCCGACCGGATCGAGGTCGAGGCTGTCGAGCATGGAAAGCGGGGCGATGACGCTGGTGCCTTCGGCTTCCTCGAACAGCGCCACCGGTACCAGTGCTTCCGGCCAGGGGTCGCGGCGATCGATCGTCGCAAAGCCGTGCTGCTCGGGATCGAGGAGGGGGCGAAGGCCGACCATCGCGTCAGGCCTCGTCCTGCTGCTCCAGCCACTCCTCGAGCCATTTGATCGTATAATCGCCGGTCGCAAATTCGTCGGTGGCGATGATGCGCTGGTGCAGGGGCACCGTCGTCTTCATCCCGTCGAGGACGAATTCCTCGAGCGCGCGCTTGAGGCGAAGGATGCAGCTTTCGCGGTTGCGGCCATAGACGATCAGCTTGCCGATCATGCTGTCGTAATAGGGGGGGACCGAATAGCCGGCGTAGAGCCCGCTATCGACGCGCACGTGCATGCCGCCGGGCGCGACATAATTCTTCACCTTGCCGGGGCTGGGCGCGAACGTGCGCGGGTCCTCGGCGTTGATGCGGCATTCGATGGCATGGCCGTTGAGCTCGACGTCGTCCTGCGTGACCGACAGGCCATCGCCCTGCGCGACGTGGATCTGTTCGCGCACGAGGTCGATGCCGGTGATCATCTCGGTGACCGGATGCTCGACCTGGAGGCGGGTGTTCATCTCGATGAAGTAGAATTCGCCATCTTCGTAGAGGAATTCGATCGTGCCCGCCCCGCGATAGCCCATGTCGGCCATGGCGTCGGCGCAGACCTTGCCCATGCGCGCGCGTTCTTCGGCGCTGATGACGGGCGAGGGGGCTTCTTCGATGACCTTCTGGTGGCGACGCTGGATCGAGCAGTCGCGCTCGCCGAGATGGACGGCCTTGCCCTCGCCATCGCCGAACACCTGGAATTCGATGTGGCGCGGGTTGCCGAGATATTTTTCCATATAGACGGTGTCGTCGCCGAATGCCGCCTTGGCCTCGCTCGCGGCCTGCTTCCACAGGCTTTCGAGCTGATCGGGCTCGGGCACGACCTTCATGCCGCGACCACCGCCGCCCGATGCCGCCTTGATGAGGACGGGATAGCCGATCTCTTCGGCGAGCGCCTTGGCCTCGTCCAGATCTTCGAGCGCGCCGTCCGAACCCGGCACCAGCGGCAGGCCCAGCTTGCCCGCGGTGCGCTTGGCCTCGACCTTGTCGCCCATGATGCGGATATGCTCGGGCTTGGGGCCGACCCAGGCGATGTCATGGCTTTCGACGATCTCGGCGAATTTGGCATTTTCCGAGAGGAAGCCATAGCCCGGGTGGATCGCGTCGGCATGGGTGATCTCGGCCGCCGAAATGATGTTGGCGATGTTGAGATAGCTGTCGGTCGCGCTCGGCGGACCGATGCAGACGGTCTCGTCGGCGAGCCGGACGTGCATGGCATCGGCATCGGCGGTCGAGTGGACCGCGACGGTCTTGATGCCCAGCTCGTGGCAGGCACGATGGATGCGCAGCGCGATCTCGCCGCGGTTGGCGATGAGGAGCTTGGTGATCTTGGCCATGACGGCTCCTTTAGCCGATGATGACGAGCGGCTGGTCGAATTCGACCGGCTGCGCGTCGGCGACCATGATCTTCTTGACCGTGCCCGAGGTGGGCGCGGTGATCGGGTTCATTACCTTCATCGCCTCGACGATGAGGAGCGTGTCGCCTTCCTTGACGCTGGCGCCTTCGGAAATGAAGGGCGCGGCGCCCGGCTCGGCTGCCATGTAGCAGGTGCCGACCATGGGGGCGAGGACGGGCGTGCCGGCGGGCAGGTCGTCGCCGGCGGGAGCGGCATCGGCAGCAGGAGCCGCCGCCGGGGCGGCTGCAGGCGCGGCCACCGGCGCCGGGGCAGGTGCGTGCGCGGCGGCGGCATAGGTCACGTTGACCTCGCGGCTGACGCGGATCTTGCGGCTGCCATCCTCGACCTCGATCTCGGTCAGTTCGTTGGCGGCGAGGAGCTCGGCGAGTTCACGCACCAGCGCGCCATCGACGCGCATCTTGTCTTCAGTGCCGTTGCTTTTGGGCATCGGAAATTCCCTGTTGTTGGTTGGCGCCGGTCTGCGCCTTCATGGATTTTGCTGTTAGGACGATACGGTGGGCCGCGTCCAGCGCGAGGAGATAGCCTTGCGCGCCGAACCCCTGCACGCCGCCGACCGCGACATGGCTGATCAGGCTCTGGCGGCGGAAATGCTCGCGCGCATAGATGTTGGTCAGATGCACCTCGACGACAGGCAAGCCGACGGCGGGGATGGCATCGCGGATCGCGATCGACGTGTGCGAATAGGCGCCCGCGTTGATGATCAGCGCGGCGGCGCCCTGTTCGCCCGCCTCATGGATCCAGTCGACGAGCTGGCCCTCGTGATTGGACTGCTTGACGGTGACCTGCAGGTTCATCGCCTGCGCCCGGTCATTGAGCGCCATGGTGATGTCGTCGAGCGTGTCCTTGCCGTACAGTTGCGGCTGGCGCTTGCCCAAAAGGTTGATGTTGGGTCCGTTGAGGACGTGGATCGATGCTGGCGAACTCATGGCCAGTGCCTATATGGGACGAGAAGCCGTAACGGAAGGAAAAGCGTCACATGTCCCTGGGTCCCAGTCTGGCGGTCCGCGTCAACGGCGATCACCGCCGCGTTCCCGAAGGCACCAGCGTCGCGCAGCTGGTGCGCGACATCGGGCTCGATCCGACCCGCGTGGCGGTCGAGCGCAACCTCGACATCGTGCCCCGCGCCACGCTCGAAGAAGTGAATGTCGAGGATGGCGATACTTATGAGATCGTCCATTTCGTCGGTGGCGGTTGATCGGCGGTCACGCTAGGACGCGGGTCATGACCGATCAGAATAACGACACATGGACCGTCGCCGGGCGGACCTTCACCTCGCGCCTCATCGTGGGCACGGGCAAGTATAAGGATTTCGCGCAGAACGCCGCGGCGGTCGATGCCTCGGGGGCCGAGATCGTCACCGTGGCCGTGCGCCGGGTCAATATCGCCGATCCCTCGCAGCCGACGCTGCAGGATCATATCGACCCCAAGAAAATCACCTATCTGCCCAATACGGCGGGGTGCTTCACTGCCGACGAAGCTATCCGCACGTTGCGTTTGGCCCGGGAGGCCGGCGGCTGGGACCTCGTCAAGCTCGAGGTGCTGGGCGAGGCGAAGACGCTCTATCCCGACATGCGCGAGACTCTGAAGGCGACCGAGGTGCTGGCTAAAGAGGGCTTCGCACCCATGGTCTATTGCGTCGACGATCCCATCGCGGCCAAGCAGCTCGAAGAGGCGGGCGCGGTGGCGATCATGCCGCTGGGGGCGCCGATCGGCTCGGGGCTGGGCATCCAGAACCGCGTCACCATCCGGCTCATCGTCGAAGGTGCCAAGGTGCCCGTGCTGGTCGATGCGGGCGTCGGGACCGCTTCCGATGCCGCCGTCGGCATGGAGCTGGGCTGCGACGGCATCCTCATGAATACCGCCATTGCCGAGGCGAAGGACCCCATCCGCATGGCGCGCGCCATGAAACTGGCGGTCGAGGCGGGGCGCGACAGCTATCTGGCGGGGCGTATGGCCAAGCGGCGCTATGCCGATCCCTCGAGCCCGCTGGCGGGGCTTATTTAAGACCTTTGCGACGAACCGAGGCACTCGATACCCCATGGTGCGTTGATAGGGTGCTGATGAGATGAAAATCGTCATGCATCTCCGGGCTCAAACCCGGGAGAGAGGCCGGTCCGAAAGGACTGGCCTCTTTGCGTTCAGGATCGCCTTCTAACGCTGGATTGACGGTCCGAAGGAATGCGGCGGCGAACCGAGGAGAAATGTGCCAAGCCCCTGCGTTGGTTAGGTAATTCAGATATGCAGGAGTAAAAAAATGGGTGAACTTGGCGAAAAGATCAAAGGTAACTTCAACGAAGCCGTTGGCGAAACCAAGGAAGGCATTGGCCGCGCGACGGACAATGAATCGCTGATCATCAAGGGCGACAACCAGGAGAAGAAGGGCGAAGCCCAGCAACTCAAGGGTGAAGTCGAAGGTGCCCTTGGCAACGACATCTAATCTCCCAGACCAGTTTGCGGGCTAGATCCCCGCAAGAGAGGCCGGCCCCAAGGGTCGGCCTCTTTTTTGTGCGGAGGGCTCGATCATTGCGGGGGCGATGCGACCGGGAGCTTCGCGGTAGCGCCATGGCGGGGCACGGCATCGACGCGTGGATCGTTCATTCCTTCCCCGACCCCATGATCCCGAGGAGCGTTCCATGAGTGACCAGCAATCACAGCCGCAACCCAGCTATGGCCAGCCTGTCGGCCAGGGCCGCGAGCCCGAAGGCGGCCAGCAGCCCTCCAATGCCTATGAACATTCGGAGAGCGCGAAGGAGGGATATGCGATCGATGAAGAAGAGTAGTCAGCATTCGACACCCTAAATTCGCGCCGATGCGGAGTTGGACAAGGCTGCCTTTCGAGGCGGCCTTTTCTTTTTGTTTACCGCGAATTGCGAAGCTTTACCTGACTTTCCGAGACGACTCGGGAGAGGTTGTTCACTCCGGATCGGACGCATTTGACCGAAACGGCTTGGTAAACAGGGGGTTAGACAATCGTGCCGACTGCAAAGGGAGCATGGATGTTCATGGGAAACCAGCCCAACCCCCAGCCCGTCCTGTCTTCGCCGGACCTGATCGAGGTCGAGGCGACAGGCGAGGGTAGCTTTATCGAGGACCTCGGGGCGCTCAATGCGCTGTTCGCCGATCCCGACGCGCGCGGATCGCGAAAATGGGGTGATATCTTCGACCCCGCAGCCTGTCAGGAAGCCGATCTCGAGGCGATCCTGTCGGAATTGCCCAAGCTCTAGTGCCTCGGGGCTCGTCCCTCGGCTGAGGGTCGCCATCAGATGACGCCCAGCTCATGAAGTCGGCTCGAACCGGGCCTCATTTCCATCACCGATCATCATGTCAAAGAGCCAAGGGCGCGGTCGATCGACGCGCGCCCCCGTTGCTTTGCACTTATTTCTTCGCAGCCTTCACGGCGGTGAGGGTGGTGGCGTTGGTGATGACCTCGACATCGGTGAGAAGGTGGAGGAGGCGGATGCCCTTCTTCGTCATTGCCTGCTCGAACGCCGCGTCGAACTGATCGGTGGTCTCGACACGGGTGCCCCAGCCGCCGAAAGCTTCGGCGAACTTCACGAAATCGGGGTTGCCGGGGGCCAGTTCGGTCGCGCTGATGCGGTCCGGATAGTCGCGTTCCTGGTGCATGCGGATGGTGCCATAGGCGCCATTGTCGACGAGGATGACGAAGAGGTCGGCGCCCTTGGCGGCGGCCGTGGCGAGCTCCTGTCCGTTCATCAGGAAATCGCCGTCACCGGCGACGCAGACGACCTTGCGGGCGGGAAAGCGCAAGCTCGCGGCGACGCTGGCGGGGAGACCATAGCCCATGGTGCCGCTGGTCGGCGCGAGTTGGGTGGTGGGCGGACCATGGCGCCAGTAGCGGTGCCACCAACCCGAGAAATTGCCCGCGCCGTTGCAGATGATGGTGTCGGAGGGAAGCGCCTCGCGCATCTTGCCGACGACGAGGCCGAGATCGAGGGCGACACCGTCGCGGGCCTTGGGCGTCGACCAGTCGAGCCATTCCTCATGCGCTTTTGCGCCGGAGGAGAAGGGGACAAGGTCGTCATCCTCCCACGCATCCATGTCCTGCGCGAATTCGGCCATGTCGGCGACGATCGGAAGGTCGGCGCGATAGACGCGATCCAATTCGTTCGGGTCGGGATGGACATGGACGAGGATCTGGTCGGGATGATCGGGGGTGATGAGCTTGTAGCCGTCCATGGTGCTCTCGCCGAGGCGGCTGCCCACGGCGAGGATCAGGTCGGCCTCGCGAATGCGCTGCTGGAGCTTGGGGTTGGGGCCATAGCCGAGCTGTCCGGCATAGACGGGCGAATTGTTGTCGATCGCGTCCTGGCGGCGGAAGGCGGCGGCGACGGGCAGCCCGATGCGGCGCGCGAAGCTTTCGAAATGATGCGCCGCGCAGGGACACCAATCGGCGCCGCCGACGATGGCGATGGGGCTGGCGGCATCCTTGAGGAGGTCGACCAGCGCGCCGAGCGCGCCGGGGTCGGGGCTGATCGCGACAGGGGGAACGGCGGGACGGTCTACGGCCTCGACCTCGTCACGCAGCATATCCTCGGGGATCGACAGAACGACGGGACCGGGGCGGCCCGAGGTGGCGACGCGGAAAGCGCGGGCGACATATTCGGGGATGCGGCGGGCATCGTCGATCCGCGCGGCCCATTTGGCGATGGGGCTGAAGAAGGCGGTGAAGTCGACTTCCTGGAAGCCCTCGCGGTCGCGATCGCCGCGATCGAGGTCGCCGATGAAGAGGATCATCGGGGTCGAATCCTGCATCGCGACATGGACGCCGCCGGTGGCGTTGGTCGCGCCGGGGCCGCGGGTGACGAAGGCGATGCCGGGGCGACCCGTCATCTTGCCGTCAGCATCGGCCATATAGGCGACGCCGCCTTCCTGGCGGCACACGACGGTGTCGATCTCGGGGCTGTCATGAAGCGCGTCGAGGACGGCGAGGAAGCTCTCGCCGGGTACGGTGAAGAGGCGGTCGACGCCCTGGGCGAGAAGCTGGTCGACGAGGATGCGGCCGCCGGTGCGGAGTGTCACGTTGGTCACCTGTTGGAAAAAATCGGGGGGTTGTCCACTTTGTCCACTTGCGGAACTTGCAGCCGCCAAGCGGCTGATATCGTTCGATCCGTGGAGCATGGAGCGGTCATGATGCGCGGATCATAGGCGCGGGCGACAAGGTAGGACAGGATTTTCAGGCTCTGCGTAAAGGAAAAGGGCGGCATCGCCGAAGCGACACCGCCCTCTGCTCCCCCGCTCGCAAGCGGAATGACGATTACTCTTCGTCGGGCGTGGCTTCCTCGACCTCGATGGTCGGGGTCTCGACGGTCACTTCCTCGGTATCGACATCGATCGAGCCGACATCGCTGTCGATATCGGGCAGCTGTCCGCCCTCGATCTCGACGTCGGGGAGCGTGCCGCCCTCGTCGACCTCGGTTTTGAAAAAACCAGTCGCATAAGCGATGATGACGAGCAGGACGATGACGACCACCACCCAAAGAAGCGTCTTGTTTCCAGCACCTTTGCTCATGAAAAGAGCCTTTCCTTGTTGAACCTTGTCCGATCAACCGTGACGGGGGCGATATGGTTCCGCGAACTACGGTCCAAAGGTCAGGCGGGCATCAGCTCATGTGGATCGCCTTGACGACCTGATAGGTCTCGAGACCTTCCTTGCCGCCTTCCGATCCGAAGCCCGAATCCTTGACCCCGCCAAAGGGCGTGTCGGCGCCTGAGATGGCGAAATTGTTGATGCCGACCATGCCGGCCTCGATCATGTCGCCGAGGATGTTGGCGCGTTGCAGCTGGTTGGTGAAGGCGAAGGCGGCGAGGCCGAAGGGCAGGCGGTTGGCCTGTTCCAATGCTTCGTCCAAGTCCTTGAAGGGGCGGGCCACGGCGACGGGGCCGAAGGGCTCTTCGTTCATGATGCGCGCGTCCAAGGGCGCGTCGGCGATGAGCGTGGGCTGGAAGAAGTTGGCATTGCCCATCGGCTCGCCACCGGCGGCAATGCGCGCGCCCTTGGCTTTGGCGTCGGTGATGAGGTCGTGGACGGCAGGCAAGCGGCGTTCATGGGCGAGCGGGCCCATCTGGACCCCGTCGTCCATGCCGTTGCCGACCTGCACGCGGGCCGTGCGCTCGGCAAAGCCCTTGATGAAGTCGTCGTAAATGCCTTCCTGCACATAGAAGCGGGTCGGCGATACGCAGACCTGTCCGGCGTTGCGGAATTTCTGCGGCACGAGCTTGTCGAGCGTTGCGTCGAGATCGACGTCATCGAAGACGAGGACGGGGGCGTGGCCGCCGAGTTCGAGGGTCAGGCGCTTCAGACCATCGGCGGCGAGGCCCATGAGATGCTTGCCAACGCCCACCGAGCCGGTGAAGCTCACCTTTCGCACGATAGGCGAGGCCATGAGATGGCGGCTCACCATGTCGGGGTCGCCATGGACGAGCTGGAAGGTGCCGGCGGGAAGGCCGGCGTCCTCGAGCGCCTTGGCAACCGCATTGACGCATGCGGGCGTTTCCTCGGGCGGCTTGGAGATGACCGAGCAACCCGCGGCGAGCGCGGCGGCGACCTTTTTCGCCAGGAGGTAGATGGGGAAATTCCACGGGGTGAAGGTGGCGACGACGCCGACCGGCTGGCGGGTGACGATCGAACGCTGGCCGACGGGGCGCACCAGCGTGCGGCCATAGTCGCGCTTGGCTTCCTCGGCATACCAGTCGAACATCTGCGCGGCGCCGTAGACCTCGCCCACGGCTTCCTTGACGGGCTTGCCCTGCTCCTGCGTCAGCGAAGCGCCGATTTCCTTGGCGTTCTTTTTCAGATAGGCGGCGGCCTTGTGGAGGATGGCGGCGCGGGTCTCGACGTCGGTGGCGCGCCATTTGGGGTAGGCTCTCTCGGCGGCGTGGAGCGCGGCGTCGAGGTCGGCCTTGGAGGCCATCGGCAGCTGCGCCAGCGTCTCGCCGGTCGCGGGGTTGGTGACGGGCATGCAGTCGCGGCCTTCGGCGCCGCTCCACACACCATCGATGAAGAGCTTGAGATCAGTCTGATAGGTCATGGGCAATGACATAGGCGCGTCGTTTCGCGGTTGAAAGGGTGCGCACGGGCCCCTAGGTCTGTTTTCACAATATCAACAGCAATGTCAGGAGCTGAAGTCCCATGGAAAAAGCCGAACTCGCCGCCAAGATGCAGGAAAACGAGGCCTGGGTCGAAGGCAAGCGCGTCAAGATCGACTATGACGACAAGGGCGTGATCATGCTCGACGGCGTCGATCACAAGGTGACCGAAGAGGATGGCGCTGCCGACACCACCATCAAGGTGGCGTGGGACGATTGGCAGGCGATGGCCGATGGCCAACTCGACGGCATGACGGCGTTCATGACCGGCAAGCTGAAGGTCGAGGGCGACATGTCGAACGCGATGCAGCTGCAGGGCGTGCTCGCCAAGCTGCGCGGCTGATTGCGGTGAGACGATAAAAAGGGGGGCGTCGCTCAAACGAGCGGCGCCCCTTTTTCGTGGGTTGAGGAGGAGCAGGACCGATGCGGTGGATGACACGGGCAATGATGATCGGCGGTGCGGGATGGCTCGCGGGCTGCGCTGGGATGGGTGTCGGCGTGGGCGAGGGGGCGTCGCTCGGACCGGTAGAGGTGCTGGTGGCACAGATCGAGGCGGAGCAGGGGCCGTTGTCGGACCAGGCCCGCGCCTTCGAGGCGAGCGTCGACCTCGACGGCGACGGGACGAGCGAGAGGCTGGTCTATGTTCGTGACCCCTCCTTGTGCGGCACCGGGGGATGCGCGCTGACGATCATGGAATGGCGCGACGGGCGCTGGCAGCGCGGGCAGGTGATCGGCCCGGTGGAACTACCCGTCTATCTTTCCGACGAGTGGGACGGAGAGGTGGTGATCGGCGTGACGGTTGCGGGGGGCGGGATGCAAGAACGTATCATGGCGCTCTATCCCGCACCGGAAGGCTATCCTTCCAATCCCACGGTTCCGCCGGCGGTGTGGTGGCGCGACGATCCGGGCGAGGTGCTGATCGCCGAGGGCAGCGGGCGGGCGGTGCGCTGAACGGTGCTCGAGGAAGAATCGCTGCATGATAAAGGCCCGCCCCGGGGATGCCGGAGCGGGCCTTCTTTATCGGCGGACATCACGCCTAGTCGCGGGCGACCCGAAAGCGGTCGACGAGCTGGGCTAGCCCGCTCTTCTGGCCGCTTTTCAGGAGGCTCGCCTGGAACAGGCGGCCGTTGAGCCAGAGCAGGAGCCAGGTGAAGGCGGCGAGCAGGATGGCGGTGCCGATCAGCTCCCACGTCTCGATCCCGGCACCCAATCGCGCGAGGACGGCGAAGGGGGTGATCGGCGGGAACCAGGTCATGACCTGAAGAGCGACGCCGACCGCGTCCTGCACGATCGCCTGGAGGAGGTACATGACCGGCAGGAGGATGATCATCATGATTGGCATGATGAAGCCCTGCGCCTCGTTCATATTGTCCGACAACACGCCGATGGCGAGGAAGATCGTCGCCAGCATGATGTAGCCCATCACGAAGAAATAGATGATCGCGATGATGATGCCGGGCGAGGAGATGCTGTCCAATGCCGGGCGCAGGAATTCGGACACCACGCCCTTGGTGAAGAGTGCGGCGGCGACCGCGCAGAGGACCCAGACGAGGATCATCGACAGGCCGATGGCGGCGGTGCCGAGCAGCTTGCCGAGCATGAGGTCGCGCGGGCGCACGCAGGCGATGACGCTCTCGACCAGCTTGGAGCCGCGTTCCTCGACCGCGCCCTGCACCGCCCAATTGCCCGAAAGCAGCAGGCTCATGAGGAGCATGTAGGCGAGCGCCAAGGGCAGGATCGAGCGGATCACATGGCTCTCGCGCGCACCGCCGCCGGGGGCGGGCGTGGAGATCATTATCGGCGGGACGAGGCCTTCGATAGCGGCGCTGTCGGCAGGCGCGACACCGCGCGCCTCGAGCGCGGCGGTGCGCATGGCGCGGGCGCTCTCCTCGCGGATGATATTGAGCAGCGCCGAGCGCGGGCGGTCCTTCGAGAAGACCTGCACCAGCGGCATGCCCTCGGGGCTGGTCTCGATGAGGATGAGTTCGTCGAGCGCCTTGTCGCCTTCGCCTTCGAACAGCGTGTCGCGCTGTTCCTCGATGGCGGCGGCGTCGAGGTCGGCGATGGTGCCGGGCACCTCGACCAGTTCGTAATCGGCGCTGGGGGCCTCGAAGTCGCGGACGTCATCGGATCGGATGGCGTCGATCTTCTCGAGCGCGGGGTCGAGCCCGCCGGCGGCGCGATAAGCGGCGACGTCGGCTGGGGTTAGCGCGCGGTCGTGAACCGCCCAAGGCGCGCCCGGATCGGCGGCCTCGAGTTCGTAGCGACGCACGTAGCGTGACAGAGCGACGAGTTCGTCGAGGGCGTTTTCGCCTTCGATCCGCTGGGCGATGGCCTCGCCCGCATTGCTGGCGTCACGGTCGACGAGCGCGATGCGGTTGGGGTCGTCATCGGTCAGGAATTTCTGGAACAGCGGCGCCAGCGCGAGCGCGGCGGGCAGGATGAGCATCGACACCCAGAAGCTGCGCATCGAGGCGATGTGGCGAAATTCGCGGCGGGCGACGAGGAAGATCTTGTTCACTGGGCTTCTCCCTGCGGCAGGGCATCGGGCGCGGAGCCGACGAGGTGGACGAAAATATCGTGGAGCGCGGCGTGGCGCGCTTCGAAACGGCGCAGCGGTACGCCGTCGCGGGTGAACTGTTCGAGCAGCATGGCCGGTTCGAGTCCGTCGGCGAGGTCGATTTCATAATGGGTCCAGTCGCCGTCGCTGTCCTGGCGGCGCAGGGCGGCGATACCGGCATGGGCGCTGAGATCGGCGCTGGTGGTGAGGCGCACCGTGGGGGGTACGAGCCCTTGCGCGGCGGCGAGGTCGCCTTCGAATTTCTTCACGCCTTTCCTGAGGATGAGGAGGCGGTCGCACAGCCGTTCGGCATGCTGCATGATGTGGGTCGAGAAGACGACCGCCGCGCCGCGCTGCGCCGCGCGCTGGATCTCGCCTTCGAGCAGCTGCTGGTTGACGGGGTCGAGGCCCGAAAAGGGTTCATCGAGGATGAGCAGTTCGGGGCTGTTGACGAGCGCGGTGGCGAGCTGGACCTTCTGCGCCATGCCCTTGGACATGTCGGAGATGGGGCTGGCGGCGCGGTCGGCAAGGTCGAAGCGCTCGAGCAGTGCCATGCCTTCGGTCCGCGCAGCCTTGGGGCTCATGCCCTTCAGTTCGCCGAAATAGACGATGGTCTCGATCGCCTTCATGTTGGGGTAGAGGCCGCGTTCCTCGGGCAGGAAGCCGATGCGGTCGGCGCGTTCCTGTCCGGGCGCGGCGCCCAGCACCTCGATCCGGCCCTCGGTGGGGCGGATGATGTCGAGGATCATGCGCAGGCTGGTGGTCTTGCCGGCACCATTGCCGCCGAGGAAGCCGAAGATTTCGCCGGGTTCAACATGCATGTCGAGCGCGTCGACGGCGGTGATGTCGCCAAAGCGCTTGGTCACGCCGTGCATTGATAGAACGGACATAGCTACTCCAAAGGGTCAGGAAGGTTGGGGGTGGGGCATCGGGTCAGGCGCGCTCGTCCCCCTCATCGCCCAGCGGGTCGCGCTGCGAGAAAGCGAGGAGCGTGGTGGGCAGGAAGAAGGCGTAGAGCACCGCGCCGTAGAAGAGCGCGGTCCATTCATCCTCGCCGCGCGGCACCCACAGGCCGAACTGGTCGGCGTGGCGGGCATAAGCGAGAGCGAGGACGATGATGGCGGCGAGGAGAAAATAGGCGCTCGACAGGGCGCGCAGGCGCTGCGCGACTTCGAATTCGTCAAGCTGGCGGCGGCCGCGCATGACGATCGACTGGAGGCGACTGCGCGCAATGGGGACGAGCGCGAGGATCGAGAGGATGATGAGAATGAGGCCGAGCACCGACAGCGGCGCGCCGTCGACGCCAAGGTGGAGCAGGCAGCCGAGCGGATAGGCGAGGAGGCTGAAGAGCAGCAGCCAGCGAGCGCGCGAGGGGCGGATCATATTGGGAGCGCGGGACATCAGTCGGCGTCTTTCCGAAAGGCGTTGGCGGCGAGCATTTCGCTGACCGAGGGGAAGGGGGCGAGCGAGAAGATCGCCTCGACGGGCACGGCGAAATGCTCGGCGAGCTTCAGGGCCAGTTCGAGACTGGGCTTGTAATCGCCGCGCTCGAGGAAGCCGATCGTCTGCGGATTCACCCCCACTGCCTCCGCCAGATCACGGCGCGATTCACCGCGTTCGGTGCGCAGGAGGGCAATGCGATTGTACATTCGTGTGATTCGTTTCAACTGAAAGCGATTTGTTGGTATTACATAACGAACGATTATGTTGTCAAGCTTGCCCCTGCATCATCGGCGAAGCCGGTTGCGGCGTCGCAGCGAAGGGCTTAGGTCGAAGGCACGACAGGAGAGTGTATGAAGAAGATCTACGACAGCGCGGCGGACGCGCTCGACGGGCTTTTGCAGGACGGCATGCTGATCGCGGCGGGCGGTTTTGGCCTGTGCGGCATCCCCGAGCGGCTGTTGGATGCCATCCGCGATGCCGGGGTGAAGGATCTCACCTTCGCCTCCAACAATGCGGGAATCGACAATGAGGGAATCGGCAAGCTGCTGCGCACGCGGCAGGTGAAGAAGATGATCTCGTCCTATGTCGGCGAGAATAAGGAATTCGAGCGACAATATCTGGCGGGCGAGCTGGAAGTGGAGTTCTGTCCGCAGGGCACGCTGGCCGAGCGCATGCGCGCGGGCGGTGCGGGCATCCCGGGCTTCTATACCAAGACCGGCGTCGGCACGGTGGTGGCCGAGGGCAAGGAAGTGAAGATTTTCGACGGTCAGGACTATATCCTCGAGCGCGGCATTTTCGCCGACCTGTCGATCGTCAAGGGCTGGAAAGCGGACGAAGCGGGCAATCTCATGTTCCGCAAGACGGCGCGCAACTTCAACCTGCCCGCCGCGACCTGCGGCAAGATCTGCGTCGCCGAGGTCGAGGAGATCGTGCCGGTCGGCAGCCTCGATCCCGACTGCATCCATTTGCCCGCCGTCTATGTAAATCGGCTCGTCAATGGCGCGCCTTATGACAAGAAGATCGAATTCGTGACCACGCGCGAGCGGGAGGAAGCGTGAGCTTTCTCGCCGCCATCATGCTGTCGGCCGCGCAGCCGATCGACCTGGCCGAATGCTGGGCGATCGAGGGCGTGCCCGATGACCCTGCAAGTGACGAGGCCTTTCGAATCTGCGTCGAGCGCCGTGAGGTGGAAGGGGTGGTCGAGCGATTTTTCGAGGTGGTGAAGGCGGAGCCGCAAGGTCTGTTCGACAAGAGCGCCTTGCGCCGCCTGTTCACGCCGTCGGCGCGGCTCTTGTCGTTCGAATATAATGGCAGCTTCGCCTATAAGGTCGACCAGCTCGACGAGGGTCATGGCTATCTGAATTATCTGCGACTGAACGAGACACGGCTGTCGCCGATGAAGATCGAGCGTCATGGCAATGTCGCCTCGGTCTGGGTCGGGTCGGTGACCGCGATCGAGGGCGCCATGACCCCGCGGCGCATCCTGTCGCATTTCCAGCTGATCAGTCCCGATGGAAGCCATTGGGTGATCCAGCAATTGAGCATGCAGAGCGGTCACAAGCACGGACTGCCCGACGAACTCGTCGCCTCGCTTGAGGACGACGCCACTCAGCAACAAGGGGAGCGTTAAATGCCCTGGGATCGCAATCAGATGGCGGCGCGGGCCGCGCAGGAATTGGAAGACGGCTATTTCGTCAATCTCGGCATCGGCATCCCGACGCTGGTCGCCAACTATATCCCCGAGGGGAAGACGGTGACGCTGCAGTCGGAGAACGGGATGCTCGGCATCGGGCCTTTCCCCTATCCCGACGAGGTCGACGCCGATCTCATCAACGCGGGGAAGCAGACGATCAGTGAGCTGGCGCAGTCGAGCTATTTCGACAGCGCGCAGAGCTTCGCGATGATCCGCGGCGGGCATATCGACCTGACCGTGCTGGGCGCGATGGAAGTCAGCGAGAAGGGCGACATCGCCAACTGGATGATCCCCGGCAAGATGATCAAGGGCATGGGCGGGGCGATGGACCTCGTCGCGGGCGTCAAGAAGATTATCGTCGTGATGGAGCATGTCTCGAAGAACGGCGATGCGAAGTTCAAGCCCGCTTGCGACCTGCCACTCACGGGGCAGAATGTCGTCGACATGATCATCACCGATCTGGGCGTGTTCCGGCGCAAGGATCATGACAGCAAGTTCGAGCTGATCGAGCTGGCACCCGACGTGACCGTGGACGAGATCGCGGCCAAGACGACGGCGGCTTACGAGGTCGCGCTTTGAGGCTTGGCTATCTTGGCGGGCTCCTCGCACTGGCGTTGGCCGGGTGCGAGGAGCCCGAGCCGGTGGCCATCGACGGGTCGAGCGAGGCGGCCTTCGTGGCCTCGGCCTCGGCGGCGCGAGCGCAATTGCCGCTCGATGACCGACTGATCTTCGACCGCGCGATCAACACGGTGGGCGCGCGCTCCAATCGCGAGCGCGACGTAGACGCGTTCAAGCGGCGCACCTTCGATGGAATGACGGCCGCGCAGGTGGTCGAGGATGCCCGCGCGCGTGGGCTGGATTGAGGAGATAAGGATGCGAGCGCTACGTAGCCATGAGGCCGGTGGGCCCGAGACGTTGACGCTCGACGAGGTCGAGGCGCCGGAACCTGGCCCAGGCGAGGTGCGGATCGCGGTCAAGGCGGCGGCGATCAACTATCCCGACCTGCTCATCATCCAGGACCTCTACCAGATGAAACCGCCGCGCCCCTTCGCGCCGGGCGGCGAGGTGTCGGGGGTCGTCGACAAGCTGGGCGATGGCGTGACGGGCCTGTCGGTCGGCGACCGCGTGATCGCGGTGCCGGGCTTCGGCGGCCTGTCGGAACGGCTGGTGGTCAACGCCAAGGCGGCGATCCCGCTGCCCGAGGGCGTGAGTTTTAGCATGGGCGCTTCGCTTCTCCTGACCTATGCGACGGCGATCCACGCCCTGAAGGATCGCGGGCGCATCGCGGTGGGGCAGGAGGTGCTCGTGCTGGGCGCGGCAGGTGGCGTGGGCCTCGCCGCGATCGAACTTGCCCAGGCCTATGGCGCGCGCGTCGTCGCCGCCGTGTCGAGCGCCGACAAGGCAAGGGTTGCGGGCGAAGCGGGAGCGGATGATTGCGTCATCTACCCGCGCGGCGCCCTCGACAAGCACGGCTCCAAGGCGCTGGCGGGCCAGTTCAAGGCGGCGGCCAGCGGCGAGGGGTTCGACATCATCCTCGACCCCGTCGGCGGCGATTATGCCGAACCCGCGCTGCGCAGCCTCGGCTGGCAAGGGCGCTATCTGGTGGTGGGCTTCCCGGCAGGCATTCCCAAGCTGCCGCTCAACCTCGCGCTCCTCAAGGAGGCCGAGGTCAGCGGGGTGTTCTGGGGCGCTTTCGCGATGCGCGATCCCAAGGCCTATGCAGGCCAGGTGAGGGAGCTGTTCGCGCTGCTCGGCGAGGGCAAGATCGCGCCCAAGGTGACCGGCACCTATCCGCTCGAGAAGGGCGGGGAGGCGATCGCCGCGCTGGCGACGCGCAAGGTCACCGGCAAGCTCGTGGTGACGATGGACTGATGGCCCGGCCCGCGCCCTCCGACCTACCGATCATGCCGATCGGCTGCTGGGCGGTGCCGCTCGCGCTGGTCGGCGCACTGTTCGTTTCGAAGAACAGCGGTGAGCCGGACTGGTGGATGCTGGTGCTGGGGGTGCTCTTCTCGCTGTTCACGCTGGCCTATCTCGACCGGGCGGCGACGGCTCGGCGGCGCGCTCGCCGCGAAGCGATGCGGGCAGCACTGAAGCGGGCCTTGTTTGCGGCCGCGAGCGCGGCGCTGTTCTTCGCGCTCTATTTCATCGGACAATAAAAGGGCCGGTCCGGAGACCGACCCTCCTCTTCTGGGTTCCGTGATCCGGCGCCGTCGCTCAGCCGCGTTCGGGTTCGGGCGCGGGCGGCGGTGGTGGGGGCGGCGGGGGCGGCGAGGGGCAGCTCTCGGTCGCGAGGATCACCGTGCCGTTGGGACAGGTGACGGTCGCGGCGGGCGGCGGGGGCGGCGGCGCGGGTGGAGCCGGCGGCGGCGGCGGCGGCGGCGGGGCCGAGGCGCCACCGAAGTTGACAATCAGGCTCGCCAGTACGCTGTGCGAGGAGAAATTGTCTTCGAAGTCTGTGAAGACGATGCCGTCTGGGGTGCTAACGAAATCATCGTCGGCGACCCCGATGTCGGCGGTCTGGAAATAACGATACTTCACGCCCGCATCGATCGAGGGCGACAGCGGGATGCGCGCGCCGGCGAGCAGCTGCCAGGCGAAGACGCCCTCGGCCTCGTCGAGCACGTCGACGCTGGCATAGCCGACACCGCCACCGGCGTAGAAACCGATGCCGTCGTCACCGCCAAAATCGACGAGACCGTTGATCATTCCCGACCAGACGCTGATGTCGCGGTCGGACAGGTCGAAATCGGACTCGGTCAGATTGGTGCCCGGTTCGTCGTTGAGCGGGTCGTTTACCTGCGTGTTGTAGGTGCTGACGAAGCTGTCGAAGCCCGAGAGATTGTCGATCTGGGCGTGCTTGTAGCCGCCCTCGACCTCGAGGCGAAACATGCCGAAGTCGTAGCCGAGCACGACATCAAGATCGTAGCCCATGTCGTAATCAAGCGCATAGGGGCTGCCCACGCTGATGTCGGTCAGGTCGGTATCGTCGAAGTCCGCGAACAGTAAGCCATCCTGCTCTTGCGGAAAAAGCACACCACCTTCGATCCCGAAATATCCCTGCCCGTCGCGTGCCATGGCAGGCGTCGAGAGGGCGGTCGCAGCAAGCGCCGCCAATAGCATTTTCTTCATCTTGTCCCTTTATTTCCGTAAGAGGAAATCACAGTTCAGGAACCGATGAGACTGTGTGCCGTTCCCCAAAATCCCCGCCGGGGCATGATAATGTGGCGATGGAGACACAGCTTTACGGGGAAGCGAGCTTGTGCTGCGATGGGGCGATAAACCCTTAAGGCACGAGCAATTTTTGCTGTACCATAATGAGCGTAACGAAAGATGATCGACATGCGCAAAACCCACCTTCTCACGCTTGCCACCATCTTGTGCAGTGCAGCGCCGGTCGCTGCTGCGGCGCAGGAGCTGCCCTCCGAACGGATGCGCGCAGCGACCACCGCGCAGCAGTCGCCCGACGAGGCCGTGCGCTGGTCTGGCGATGCCGATCAGGTCGCGGGCGCCGACCGGCTGATCGACCTGCTGCGTTTTGCCGATTTCGAAGGCTATAACGAGGGGCCCACCGTGGCCGCGCAGGCCGAGGCGCTGCGGGCCCGGGCGGCTGGCGGCGACGTGGCGGCGGCGAAGCAACTCTCGCAGCTGCTCGATCGCGCCTATCTCGATTATGTCACCATTCTTCAGGCGCCGGTCCTCGGCGTCGAATATGGCGACCCCTATCAGAAGCCGATGCGCTTTTCGCGCGCCGACCATGTGACGCTCCTCACGCAGGCACGGTCGCTGTCGACCCTCGTGCGCCAGAATACGGCGATGAACGTCGTCTACGAGCAACTGCGCGCCAGCGCCAAGGCCTATGGCCGCGGGCTGCCGGTCGAAAGCGCGCATGCCCTGAAAGCGACGATGGCGCGCGTGCGTGCGTTGCCCAAGCGCAACCGCTTCGTGCTGGTCGATGTCGCCAGCCAGCGGCTGTGGATGTACGACAATGGCCAGCCGGTCGACAGCATGAAGGTTGTCGTCGGCAAGAATGAGATGGTCGGCCCGGTCGACAGCCGCACCCCGCTCATCGTCTCGACGATTCACTACGCGACGCATAATCCATATTGGCACGTGCCCGACAATCTCGTGCGCAAGACTGTGGGACCCAATATCAAGCGGATGGGCGAGAGCTATATGCGCCCGCGTGGCTATGAGATCGTCGATCGCTGGGCGCTGGATGCCAATGTGGTCGATCCCAAGACCGTCGACTGGTCGACCGCTTTGCGGCCCGGCAACCTCAAGGTGCGCCAGCGCCCGGGGCCGACCAATTCGATGGGCGATTTCAAGTTCAACTTCCCCAATGCGACGGGCATCTACCTGCACGACACGCCGATGCGTGAATATTTCGGCCGCGACATGCGCGCGCTGTCGAACGGGTGCATCCGTCTCGAGGATGCCGAGCGCTTCGCGGGCTGGCTTTACAAGGGGCAGGGCGTGCCCGACATCGGCGGCACCGAATATCACCATCAGCTGCCCGAAGGGGTGGCGGTGTTCGTCACCTACCTGACCGCCGAGGCGATCGACGGCGCGCTGGCGTTCAGCCACGATGTCTATGGTCTCGACGGCGAGCCGCAGCTGGTGGAGCAGGTAGCGGAAGCCACCGCGACCGCGCTCGCCGACGAGGCGGCTTCCTTCTAGGCGAGCCCTCCATCGCATCAGCCGCATTGCGCCCGCGCCCGTGCGCCCCTATCTCGGCGGGGAACCGTCAAGATCAAGGGAAACAGGATATGGGCAATTTCGAGGATCGCGAGAAGGCGTTCGAGAACAAGTTCGCGCGCGACCAGGAAATGCAGTTCAAGGTCGCCGCGCGGCGCAACCGGCTGCTCGGTGCCTGGGCAGCCGAGAAGATGGGGCTGAGCGAGGTCGAGGCCGAGAATTACGCCAAGGAAGTCGTGCGCGCCGATTTCGAGGAAGCGGGCGACGAGGATGTCATCCGCAAGCTCTTGGGCGACCTTACCAACGCAGGCTGCGATGTCAGCGAGGCCGATATCCGCGCCGCGCTCGAGCATAAGCAGGTCGAGGCGCGCCGGCACTTCATCGAAAGCAACAGCTGATGCCGATGGCCGGGCCCGACATCGAGGCGGCGATCATCGCCGCCATTCCTGATGCGACCGTCGAGCTGACCGACCTTGCGGGCGATAACGATCATTGGGCCGCGGTCGTGACCAGCGCGAGTTTCGCCGGGATGAGCCGGGTGAAGCAGCATCAGAAGGTCTATGCCGCGCTGGGCGGACGCATTGGCGGGGAGTTGCATGCACTGCAGCTCACCACCAAATGCCCAGCGTGACCTCGATCAATATCCGCTCGTAGGAGACAGAATATGAGCGACATCAAGACGCGCATCGACGCGATGGTGAAGGACCATCCGGTCCTCCTCTTCATGAAGGGCTCGAAGCTCTTCCCGCAATGCGGCTTTTCGAGCCGCGCGGTGGCGATCCTCGATCATCTCGGCACCGAGTTCGAGACGGTCGACGTGCTCGCCGATCAGGAAATCCGGCAGGGCATCAAGGACTATTCGGACTGGCCGACCATCCCGCAGCTCTACATCGACGGCGAGTTCGTCGGTGGTTCGGACATCATGATGGAGATGTACGAGAGCGGCGAGTTGAAAGAGATGCTCGGCGACAAGGCCGGCGCCTGACGCGCCCATAGGCCGGGGGTATTGGCCCCAAAGGAAAAGGGACGGTGACGCCGGGGACCAGATCCCGTTGTCACCGTCCCTTTAGCTTTGGTTTGTGGAACCAATGTGGACGCCCGATACTTTGCACGGCGCGTGCCAGTTTTCTATAATGTCTTAAAACCGGCAAAAATGGATAAAGGCTTCGTGCGTTGTGGCGCTGGTCCGTAAAATTTTCCGACAGTCGACGGCAGGGCCGGGCTCGATAAACGCGGCTTTGCCGATTTTCTGCCCTTATTGACGTGCAAGGGGCGCGCCATGCTTGATCAATCTTCTCGTCCCGCCGGTCGCGCGCCGATGCTGTGCGACCTGACGCAAAACTATTCCGAGACCGGTGGCGGCGGGGGCAATTACCTGCGCTACAAGCGGCGTTATATCGCCGAGAAGCTCGATTGGCAGCATCTGCTCATCATCCCCGGCCCCGAGGACAAGGTGGTCGAGGAAGGGCGGCTGATCACGGCCTATGTGAAAAGCCCGACGCTGCCGCACCAGCCCAATTACCGGCTGATGCTCCGGAACAAGGCAGTGCGGGGCATTCTCGATCGCTTTCGTCCCGACGTGATCGAATCGATCGATCCGTACAATTTGCCATGGGCGGCGCTCAAATATCGCGACGAGACGCCGGGCACGGCGACGGTGGCGGGCTATCGCACCGACTTTCCCGAAGCGCACTTCTACGAAGCGGTGCACACGGTGGCGGGCAAGCGTATCGGGCGCATGGCGGCGAACCTCGGGCGACGCTATGCCAAGAAGCTCTATACCAAGTTCGACGCGGTCTATGCGCTCAACCCGATCGCGCTCCAGCAGTTTCGCGACATGGGGGTGCGCGAGCCCTTCCTGCTGCCGCAGGGGCTCGACCTCAGCCAGTTCCGCGAGGAAGAGCGCGACCCCGACTTTCGTGCCAGCCTCGGCATTGCCGACAAGGCGCCGCTGCTCGTCTATGCCGGGCGGCTCGACCGCGAGAAGCGTGTGCAGGTCGTGCTCGACGCGTTCCGCAAGCTGCCCGAAGAGATGGGCGCGCACCTTCTGGTGCTGGGCGATGGCAAATGGCGGCAGAAGCAGCTCGAGGCGGGGGTCGAGGCGGCGGTGCATATGCCGGGTTACCTGAAGGATCGCGCCGCGCTGGCGCGGGCCTATGCGTCGTCCGATATCTATGTGTCGGCCATGCCCTATGAAGTGGCGGGCAATTCGATCCTCGAGGCGCAGGCCGCGGGACTGCCGGTGGTCGGGGTCGAGGCGGGCTCGATGCCCTGCCAGGTGCCGGCCGGCACGGGCTACCTCGGGCCGGTGGATGACAGCGACGCGATGGCCGCCAATATCCAGCGCGTGTGGCGCGAGGGCGCGGCGGCGATCGGTGCGGAAGGCAAGAAACTGGTGCGCGGCAACCATAGCTGGGACCGCACTTTCGGGATGCTGTTCGGCGAGGTCTATCCGGAAGCGCTCGACCGCCGCGCCGCACGCGATGGCGAGGGTGCCAGCCACGTGCTGAGCGAACGCGCACAGGGGCAGGGCGCCTAGGCCTTTCAGGCGCGGTTCAGGGCGCTGGCGCATGATCGCGTCAGGCGCATCGAGGCGAAGGGGACGAACAAATGATCACGACCATGTTGCTGGCGATTGCATTGCAGGATGTGCCCGCACCGCCCCCGCCGCCGCCGACCCCAAAATATAAAAGTGAGGCGTCGGACGCGCCGACAATCGTGAAGCGCGAGATCCGGCGCGAGCTGGATGCCGAGGGCAATGTGCTCGAAGAAGAGACAGAGGTGACGCTGGCGGGCGAGGGGCTGGTCGCCGCGCCGTCGGCCATCCCAGAACCGGGTGACGAGTGCCCGACACGTGCCTTCGTCGCCGAGGTGCTGATGGACGGCGCGAACGGCGGGCGTCGGGTCAACCGCGTGATCCTGTGCGCCAGCGATGCCGATCCCGAGACCTATCGCACCATGCTGGAGAGCGCACAGCGGCAGATCACCATCGCCGATGACCTCAGCGCCGAGTCGCGGGTGGCGTTGCTGGCGCAGGTCGAGGCCGAACTGGCGACGCTCGACACCGAGGGCGAGGCCCCGGGCGATGAAGATGGACCCGCTGGCGAGGGCTATCGCAGCCGCTAAAACCGCCGTTCGTCGAAAATATGTCGACGAACCGTGGCTCGGGGGTTGACGGTTACGAATGTAGTCGTAATGACTACGAGCGTAATCGATCAAGGAGCCGAGTCTTGGACAAGCGCGTCAGTGAAGCCGAACTGGAAATCATGGAAGCGCTGTGGAGCGCGGCCCCGCAGGCGGTCAGCGCCGCCGAGGTCGCCGAGCGCGTGCCCGAGAGCCGCGGCTGGAGCCTGCCGACGGTCAAGACGATGCTCTCGCGCCTGACCCAGAAGGGTGCGGTGCGGCATGAGGCGGAGGGCCGCCGCTATCTCTACAGCCCCGCCATCGAACGCGATTCCTATGTCGGCAATGAAAGCCGACGCCTCGTCGATCGATTGTTCGGCGGGCGGCTGACCCCGATGATCGCGCGCCTCGCCGAGGACGAGGCGATCACCGACAGCGAAATCGCCGAAATCGAAGCGCTGCTGAAGGAGCTCAAGAAATGAGCGAATGGCTGATCGAAACGCTCGTCTGGACCAGCGCGCTGATGCTGCTCGTGCTCGCGATCCGCGGCCCCGTGGCACAGCGCTTCGGCGCGCGGGTGGCCTATGGCCTGTGGCTGTTACCCGCCGCACGCTTCTTCGTGCCGACCTTCGAGACGGTGGTCGAACGCGAGGTGGCCGCGCCGACCATCCTGCCCGCCGCCGCGGCCGGTGCGGTCAGCGGGGGACAGGAAAGCGCGCTTGCCAACGCCTATATCGTCGCTGCGATGAAGGGGGAGGCGCAGGGCACCGATGCGCTCGCGCCCGCCGTTGCCAGCATGGACTGGCCGCTGTTGCTGTTGACCCTCTGGGCGATCGGCGCGGTGGCGACGTTCCTGGTCTACCAAGGGCGTTACGTCCAGCACCGCCGCACCATCCTCGGACCTGCGACCAAGGTCGAACGGGTCGGCGGTATCGACCTCATGGTCTCGCCCGCCGCTCCGGGTCCGATGGCCTTCGGGACGATCCACCGCGTGATCGCGCTGCCGCAAAGCTATGCCGATCGCTGCACCGACACCGAGCTCGATCTCGCACTCGAGCATGAACTCTCACACCACCGCTCGGGCGATCTTTTCGCACGCCAGTTCGGTCTCTTCATCCTCTCTCTCCATTGGTTCAACCCGATCGCGTGGCGGGCCTATGCGGCCTTCCATTTCGACCAGGAAGCGGCGTGCGACGCCCGTGTCCTGGCGCGGCGCGGTCCCTCGGCAGCGGCCGATTACGGAAGGGCCATCGCCAAGTCGGCGGCGCCCCAGAAGCTGCTCTTCGCCAATGCCCGCGACACCTGTCTGAAACGGAGATTGAAGATGATGAAGAATGTCGCGCACCGCCCCTCTGGGATGCTGATTATGGCCGTGCTGGCGGCGGTAATCCTGCCTGCCACCGCGAGCCGCGCCGTTAGCGTGATCGATGTCGC
Organism: Sphingomicrobium arenosum; assembly: GCF_026157085.1. Classification (NCBI taxonomy): domain Bacteria; kingdom Pseudomonadati; phylum Pseudomonadota; class Alphaproteobacteria; order Sphingomonadales; family Sphingomicrobiaceae; genus Sphingomicrobium; species Sphingomicrobium arenosum. The sequence goes on along the minus strand of NZ_JANPVN010000001.1, from coordinate 1,303,899 downwards.
CGCGCCGCCTGCCCCGCTTCCTGCTGGCGTGCCGATGGCGGCTGGCGCGCCGGTCGCGCCGGTCGCGGTCGGTGGTCTCGGCATCGCCCCGCCCGCGCCGGTGGCGCCCATCGCGCCGGTTGCGCCGGTCGCGGTATCGTCCGCCGCCGCCGCCGCGCATCCGCACGCTTATGGTATCTCGATCAACGGCGACAAGAATTATAGCGAGATGACCGCGCAAGAGCGCGCCGAGTTCGACGAGGCCATCGAGGAAATTCGCGAGGCGATCGTCGAGGTGCGCCAGGAGCGCGAGGAAGTCCGCATCGAGATGCGCCAGGAGATGGCCGAAGTCGAGATCGACATGCAAGAGATGCGCCGCGACCTTGCCGAAGCCATCCGCGATCTCGACGAGGGCATCGCCGATATCGATGCGGAAGCCGATGAATTTCGCCGCCACGGCCAGGATCCTGAAGTGATGAAGGCGGGATTGCGCGCCGCCAAGGCCTCGATCCAGGCGATGGATATCGAGGCGATCGTCGAAGCCTCGATGTCGTCTGTCGATCCGGAGGTAGTCACCAATGCCTTGAAGGGCGCAGAAGCGGGTCTTCAGTCGGCTCTTGCCGAGATGGAGGCTCGCCGGAACCGCTAGGATCCGTCCCTAAACCCCACGGGCTCCGGTAAGCAGGGGCGATTCCGACCTTCGGGTCGGGGTCGCCCCTTTTCCTTTCGGGCAAAATAGCGTGCGGGTGGTTGGCCTCCGCGCCGGGGCGTGGCACAGCGATGAGGTGGATGCTCCCTATGCCCGTCTCGAACAGCTTCGCCCCGGTGTCGGGCGGCTGCTGGCGCGCAATCCCTCGCCCTATACCTTTACCGGCACGCAGACCTATCTCCTCGGCGGCGAGGCGGAAGTGGTGGTGGTCGATCCCGGCCCCGACCTCGATGCCCATGTCTCGGCCATCGTCGAGGCGGTGGGTTCGCGGCGGCTCGTCGCGATTGCCTGTACGCATACGCATCGCGATCACTCGCCCGCCAGTCGCGCCTTGAAGGCGGCGACGGGCGCGCCGATCATCGGCTGCGCCCCGCTGGCGCTCGACGATGACGGCCCGCGCGCCGATGCGAGCTTCGACGAGGATTATGCGCCCGACCGCGTCATGGGCGATGGCGAGGCCATGGCGGTCGACGGCCATGACATGGTCGCGGTGGCAACGCCCGGCCATACGTCGAACCACCTGTGTTTCGCCTATCGCGGCGCGTTGATGACAGGGGATCATGTAATGGGCTGGTCGACCAGCGTGATCGTGCCGCCCGATGGTGACATGGGGGCGTATCTGCGCAGCCTCGACAAGCTGCGGGGGCGCGAAGTGGATGAGGTCTATTATCCCGCGCACGGCCCCGAGATCGACAGGCCGCAGCGGTTGGTCCGGCATCTCATCGGGCACCGTTTGTCGCGCGAGAAACAAATCTGGAAGGCGGTCGCGGCGGGCGACGACAGCGTCCATGACATCGTCGCCACCTGTTACCCCGGGCTCGACGAACGGTTGGTGCCGGCGGCGGGCGGATCGGTGACCGCGCATCTCATCGAACTTGCGCGCGCGGGGCGCGTTGAAGAGGTGGAGGGACGATGGAAAACACTGCTCGAACCGGACCAGGCCTCGTAAGGCCGATTCTTCTCGCTGTCCTCGCGGTGGGGGTGGCGCTGCTCGTCTTCTTTCTCGCGACGCTGTTGCTCGACCGCGCCGAGAAGGGGCCCGATCCCGAAACGGTGGTGGCGACCAGCCTCGAGGCGATGCAGGCGCAAAACCGGCTGACGCCCTTCACCGCGCGCTTCGTGTCGGTGGTGACCTCGCGCCAGCGGCGGCTGGCGGGGCTGGTGCGGGCCGAGCGCACGCTGATCCTGCCCGGCACGGCGCGCTACGAAGTGGACATGGCCAAGCTGGAGGCGGACGACCTCGAGTGGGATGCGGCGAACAACCGGCTGACGGTGACGCTGCCCGAGATCGAGATCGCGGGGCCTGAGGTCGACCTCGAGGGCGCGCGCGAATATGGCGAGGACGGGCTCCTCGGTGCGCTGACCGATGCCGAGGAACTGCTCGACAATGCCAATCGCCGCGCCGCGTTGGGCGACCTTCGCAAGCAGGCGGGCGGCGCGGTGCCGATGCGGCTGGCGCGCGAGGCGGCGCGCGAGGCGGTGGCGCGCAATTTCGAATTGCCGCTGCGCGCGGCGGGACTCGAGGGCGTGACCGTGGTGGCGCGCTTCGAGAGCGATCCTGCCCCCTCGACGGAGCAACTGGACATCTCTACCAGCTATGACGATGCCATTGCCGAGGCGCGCGCGCGTCGCTCGGCCAAAGGAGAAGAATGATGAGTGCGCCCCAGCGTCCCCCGGTCGGTGCCGACCTGCTCGCCGAAATCCAGCGGCTGAAGGAGGAGCGCAACGCGGTCATCCTCGCCCATTATTACCAGAAGCCCGAGATCCAGGACCTCGCCGATTTCGTCGGCGACAGCCTCGATCTGTCGCGCAAGGCGGCCGAGACCGATGCCGACGTCATCGCCTTCTGCGGGGTGCGCTTCATGGCCGAGACGGCCAAGATCCTGTCGCCGGAAAAGACGGTGATCCTGCCCGACATGGACGCCGGCTGCAGCCTCGAGGACAGCTGCCCGCCCGACCAGTTCAAGGCGTTTCGCGACGCGCACCCCGACCATATCGCGCTGACCTACATCAATTGCTCGGCGGAAGTGAAAGCGCTGTCGGATATCATCGTGACCTCGTCGAGCGCGCAGGCGATCCTCGACCAGATCCCGATGGACCAGAAGATCATTTTTGCCCCCGACCGGCACCTCGGCGGCTATCTCGCGCGCAAGAGCGGGCGCGACATGCTGCTGTGGCCCGGCATCTGCATCGTCCACCAGGCCTTTTCGGAGACCGAGCTGCTCAAATTGAAGGCCGAGCATCCCGGCGCGCCGGTGGCGGCGCATCCCGAATGCCCGCCGCATATCGTCGATCACGCCGACCATGTCGGCTCGACCAGCTCGATCCTCAAATTCTGTGCCGAGACCGAGGCCGACGTCGTGCTGGTCGCGACCGAGCCGCATATCATCCACCAGATGAAGAAGGCGCGGCCCGAGACCGAGTTCATCGGCGTGCCCGGGGGCGACGGCAACTGCAATTGCAATATGTGCCCCTATATGGCGCTCAACACGCTGGAGAAGCTCTATGTGGCGCTGCGCGACATGGAGCCGCGGATCGAATTGTCGGCCGAACTGATGGATGCGGCGCGAAAGCCCCTCGACCGGATGCTGGAGATGTCGGCGGACAGCGTGGGCAAGGGCGATGTCGGCAAGCCGGTGATGCGCTAGTCGGCAGTGTCGAGGCCCTGCGGTAGCGGGCGCAGATAGCCCTCGGGGGTGCGACAGGCATTGGCAACCGGACGGCTGCCTGCGGGGCAGTCGGCGGCGCTGCGCGCGGGTGGCGGCGGGGTCTGGCCGCACGGTGTCTCGATCATGCGAATGGTCATGTCCTCGGGGCCCACGGAAAGGCCGAGGCGGCAGCGCGCGACATAACGCTCGGCCGCCGCGATGGGGACGCCATAGTCCTTCGACAAGCGAATGGCGGCGGCTTCGTCGGCAGCAGCAGCAGCTGCGGCGGCGCTGCGGATCGGGGCCATGGTGGCGCGGGTCGCACCGCATTGCTCGCGCAAGGGGGTGGGAACCTCCTCGCCGTCGAGGGTCACGCCCTCACCGAACCAATAGCCTGGCTCGCCCACCCGAATGTTGTGGTTGGCGGGATTGTCGGGATTGCCGAGCGTGAGATAGCCCTCGTCGTCGCGGAACAGGATGGCGTCGGCGGGGATCATGAAAGCGCGCCGCTCGCGGCCTTCAATGTCGAGCTCGAGGCAACCACTGGCGATTTCGAGGCGACCGAACCAGAGGCGCGGAGGTAAGAGCGTGGGCGGCGGCGCGAGGGTCGGCGGCGTTTCGGAAGGTGGCGGCGGGGGCGGAGGCTCGTAGCGCACCAGCGCGGCGAAATAGGGCGCGAGGTCGGTCGGGACGAGGGGTGCGGAGGCCGCGATCGGCTCGACCCCCTTGCCCGATGAACTGCGGACGTAGGCGGAAGCGGGCGCTTCATCGAGCATGGCGAGACCCTGCGCGTTGATCGTCATCCCGGTCGTCTGATCGCCCGCGCGACCCTCGACGACCATGTCATAGGCCTCGCGACTGCGCTCGTCCGGGCCGGAACAGGCGGCCAGGGCGAGCGCGGGGAGAATCAAGAAAAATGATCGATCAGGCACCGATATAGACTGTGGTCCCGATGTCGGTCTTGGCAAACAGTTTCTCTGCGAAAGCCTTGGGCAGGCGTACGCAGCCGGCACTTGCCGGATAGCCGGGGTTGGGCCCCGCATGGAGCGCGATGCCATGTTCGTCGATGAACTGGGTATAAGGCATCGGCGTGTTCTCATAGGCTTTCGAATAATGCATCTGCTTCTTGAGCCAGACGGGGAAGATGCCCTGCGGGGTCAGCTTGTTGTCGCGCGCGGTGGTGACCGCGGCGGCGCCGACTAGCGTGTCGCCGAGATAAAAGAAGGCGAGTTGGCGCTCGATCGAGACGATGACGCTGGGCGTTCCCGAGGCGCCCTTGGCGTCCCATTTGAAGCGGTTGGGCGAAATCCGGTCGACCCCGAAGCGATCCTGCATATCGGCGTAGGCCTGCACGGCCCGCTTGGCGGCCTCGGCACGCGCGGCATAGCCTTCGAGCGTGTTGGTACCGCCCGCGATGTCGCCGCTGAGCGTGATGTCGGCGGTCGAATATTCATAGGTGACGCCGTTGTAGGTGTACGTGCGCTCGGGGCTGGCGGCATCGGTGGCAAAGGCGGCAAAGGTACCGGTCGCGCTGGCGGTGCTGGATGCGCCAGTCGCGCTGCTGTTGATGGTCATGCTGGCTGGGGCCGGGCTCGTCAGGGCGAGCGCCGCGGTCGCCAGCGAAAGGGCTAGCGTCTTCATAATCTTGGCCTTTTTCAATCGAACTCTTGCTCGATCAAACCCTGTATAGAGGCCAAGTTCCTTGAGTTACGGAGCCGTAACGCTCAACCGATGTCGGGTTGCGCCGGGTGATGCTTGTCGAGGTGGTGGCGGATGATCCGCAGGTTGCGGCTGTTCGACCGGAAGAAGAAATCGGGGATCACGCCGATAACCGGAATGGCGCCGAGGCCCATGTCGAGGAGGGTGTTCAGGTTCATGCGCGCCATCTGCCATTTCGACAGGCCGAGGTTGCGCGCCTCCCACACGAGATAGCTCCCCAGCGCGGCGCCCGAGATCGTGCCGACCCCGGGGATGAAGGTGAGGAGGGCATCGAGGCCGATGGGCTTGTCGATGCCGGGCACGGTGAACAGGCGCTCGAGGAGGTGCTCCAGCCGCTCGACGCGGGCGCGCACGGCATGGGGCTCCTTCGACAGGCGGGCCCGGTCGTAGAGATCGTTCTTCATCGCCGTCTCCTTTTCTCGCGCAGGCCGCCGACGAAATGGCGGGCGAAGCGGTTTTCGGCAAAGCCGGTGAGGTCGGGGGCGACAAGCGACCAACGCACCGGCGCGGCAAGCGGGATGAACAGCTGCTGTTCCTCGATCCGGGCCGATGCCTCGCGCAGCAGTTCGTTGCGGCGGGCGGTAGCGGTGCTGGTTCGTGCTTCGTCAAGCAGGGTATCGACGGCGGGATCGCAGGCGATCGCGCGCGCGCAGGTGAAGCGACGCAGGAACCAGCTGGTGCTGGCCGCCGGCGCGACCTCGTCGATCAGCGCGAAATCGGCACTGGTGCCGGCGGCGGCGCGGACCGGGACGAGCCCTACCGCCCCCCAATCGGCGACGAGGCGGGTGAATAGGATGTCGGCGCCGGGCCCCGACGGCAGTTCGACGGCAATCTCCGCGCCCACCAGCCCGGCATCGTCAAGCCGGTCGCGGACCAGCGCGCGGCGCTCATCCAATGGCATGTCGACGAAGGCGGGCGGACGAGGGCGCACCTGCATGTCGAGCCCGGCCTGGAGGACGGTGGCACGGGGCAGGAGGCTGCGCACGCCAAGCGCAGCCACCAGCGCGTCGCGGTCGATCGCCGCCGATAGCGCGCGGCGGATCTCGGGGGTGGCGAAGGCGCCCTCGGCCTCGAGCGGGGCGAGGCCGAACAGGCCGGCGACGGGGTCGAAGCGCGGCGCGGCGAAGGGGCCGGTGGCGTCTTGGGCATAGGGCAGGGTGGCGAAGGTGCCGCCAGTGACGAGATCGGCCTCGCCCTCGCCAAAGGCCTTGACGGCGACTTGCGGGGCGCGGGTCTGCAGCAGCACGCGTTCCTCGACGAGGTCGCCGCGCGGCGTCTCGACGAGGCGGCCGATGCGCGCGCCCGCGGTCCCGTCGGAGGGCAGCGGCGTGAAGGGGCCGGTGCCCGCGCGCTGGGTGCCGATGGCGAGCTCGGGACGGGCGAGGAGTTGGAGAAAATGCTGCTGCGGGGCGGTGAGTCGAATCTCGATGACCCGGTCGGTCATCGCACGCACGTCGGCCACGGCGCCGAATTCGTCGGCCCAGCGCGGATCGGCGATCCGTTCGGACAGGAGGCGGACGACATCGGGCGCGGCAACCGGTTCGCCGTCGCGCCATTCGGCATCGGCAAGGCGGAAGATATAGCTGCGCGCGTCATCGGAGACGTGCCAGCTGGCCGCGAGCCCCTGTTCGATCTCGCCCGCCGCATCGAAGCGCACCAGCCCCTGCGCCAGCGCGGCATCGAGCATGCGCTGGGCGACCTCCTCGTCGATGACCATGACCCGCACCTCGTCGTCGCTCGCGCGCCCGCAGGCGGCGGCGGCCAGCGCGAGCGCGGCGAGGAGGAAAGGACGGGCGCGGCGGATCATCGGGGCTCCTATGAAGGTTTCACCCACGGTTCAGCAAGCGGATGCTGGCATGGACATGGGTGTCATATATCTATAAGACAGTGGAATGATCCAGACAAGGTTGGTGTATTGATGGCCGAACGCGACCAAGGGCCTTTCGATCCTGTCGCGATGCCGGGTGGAGACGCTGGCGACCTGCCGCCGGTCGCCCCGCCGCGCCGGCCGCGCCGCCGGTGGTGGCGCTGGGCGCTGACAGCGCTGTCGGCGCTGTTCGTCGCGCTCGTCGTCTGGTTGGTCATCACCGCGCCGCTGGGACGCAGCCTCGAGCCCCTCGAGGAGCCCGCGATGCTGTTCGTCTCCGCCGATGGCGAAGCGATCGCGCGGCGCGGGGCGATCAAGGACGAGCCGGTCGATGTCACCTTGTTGCCCGCGCATGTCACCAACGCCTTCATCGCCATCGAGGACCGGCGCTTTTATTCGCACTGGGGTGTCGATCCGCGCGGCGTGGCGCGCGCCGCCATCGCCAATGCGCAGGCGGGCGGGGTGCGGCAGGGCGGATCGACCATCACCCAGCAGCTGGCCAAGACCGCTTTCCTCGATGGCGAACGGACGATGACGCGCAAGGCGCGCGAGGCGATCATCTCCTTGTGGCTCGAGGCCTGGCTGACCAAGGACGACATCCTGTCGCGCTATCTGTCGAGCATCTATTTCGGCGACGGCGTCTATGGCTTGCGCAGCGCGGCGCGGCATTATTTCGACCGCGCGCCCGAGGAATTGAGCGTGGCCGAGGCGGCGATGCTGGCGGGGATGGTCAAGGCGCCCTCGCGGCTTGCCCCGACGCGCGACCTCAAGGGGGCGCAGGAGCGCAGCCGCATCGTGCTGCAGGAAATGGCGGACATGGGCGCGATCACGCAGGCGGAGGCGAGCGCCACGGCGTCGGCCCAATTGCGAGGACGCCGGGCGCGGCTTCCGACCGGTACCTATTTCGCCGATTGGGTGGCGCCCCGCGCGCGGCGCAGCATGGAGGCGGGCTATGGCGTGACGAGCGTGCCGACCACGCTCGATGCCGACCTCCAGCGGATCGCGGTGCAGGCGACGATCAACGCCAATTTGGGCGATCGGCAGGTCGGCTTCGTGGCGATGCGCCCGACAGGCGAGGTGGTCGCGCTGATCGGCGGGCGCAGCTACAAGAAGAGCCCGTTCAATCGCGCGACGCAGGCCAGGCGCCAGCCGGGCAGTGCCTTCAAGCTCGCCGTCTATCTTGCCGCCTTTCGGGCCGGCTGGGATCCCGACGACCTGATCGAGGATGTGCCCATTACGGTCGACGGCTGGAGCCCGCAGAACAGCGATGGTCGTTATCGCGGGCGCATCACCCTGCGCGAGGCGTTTTCGCGCTCGTCCAATGCGGCGACGGTGCGCTTGGCGCAGCAGGTGGGGCGCGAACCGATCGTGCGCACCGCGCGCGAGCTCGGCATCACCGCCGACATCCCCGAGGGGCCGAGCTATGCGCTGGGCACGGGCGGCGTGCCGCTGATCGAGATGACGGCGGCCTATGCGGCGATCGCCAGTGGCACCTATCCGATCGAGGTGTCGGGACTGGCGGCGGAAAGCCCGAGCCGCAATTCGAGCATCATCCGTTCGGCCGCCCGGCTCGACCCAAGGCAGGAATGGGAGCCGATGCTCGACCTTCTCTATGCGGCGGCGAACCAAGGGACGGGTCGGCGCGCGGCGCTGTCCAATGTGCCGACCTTCGGCAAGACCGGCACGACGCAGGACAATCGCGATGCCATCTTCATCGGCTTCGCCGGCAATCTCGTGGTCGGCGTGTGGGTCGGGCATGACGATGATCGCAGCCTCGGCAATGTGTCGGGCGGTACGGTACCCGCCGCGATCTTCAAGGACTTCATGCGCCGCGCGATTCAGGTCGACGGCACGCAGGGGCCGCGGCTGCCGCGCGACTTCCGCCCCCGCCGAGCGCCCGAGCGACCGCGCCTTCCCGACCCCGACAATTGGCGAGAGGATCGCGGCATCTTGCGCGATATCGCACGGGAAATAGAGGACTTTTTGGACCGGATTTAGACTTTTATCTCGGTTTTCCGCCGAAAACCCGATTGAATGGTTAACAAGAAAATACCGGGGACCTTAAGTCTTTCTCAACCCCTTTGGCGCTATTCCGACTGTACCGGACACGGGATTTTGTCCCGAGGTCGGCGGACACTGGGGGATGTCCCCCGCGAATTTGTGGAACTAACTGGAGACCAGTCATGACCAAGATTTTCTCGATGCTGAAGAACGACAAGGGTGCCACCGCGATTGAATACGGCCTGATCGCCGCTCTCATCGCCGTCGCCGCGATTGCCGCGATGACCTCGATCGGTAACGAGCTCGGCTCGACCTTCAACGACGTTGCCAACGAGCTCTAAGCTCTAGCAGCATTGTTGCAAAGTTTGGGGCGGTTCCTTCGGGAGCCGCCCCTTTCTTTTGTGATCTCGGCTCCTCTCCTGGGGCGTCTACGAATTGGCGTTAACCGCTTTGATGGCGTCGGGCGATGAAGGCGGCGCGTTCGCGGACCGACGGGCTGGGATCGTTAGCAAGCCGTGCGGCGATGGCGAGCCCCGTAGCGGCATCGACCTGATATCGGATCACGGCATCCAGCGCTTCGCGTCGCAGCAGCACGGAACGATCGCTCGCAGCGGCGTGAACGAGCGGCCCGGCGTCAATGGCAATCGTGAGCGGTCGTGCTTCGAAGCGTCGCACGCGGCGCTGTTCACGCATCGAGACGCCTGCCCATTCATATGCCCATCCGACCGGCCACCTTGCCTCGCCGGCAAGCATGGTGCGCAAGGCGAGCGCGCGAAGGGCGGGCGTCTTTGCATCTGATGCTAGGCGCTCAAGCTGACAGTCGATGGCCGGGTAGCGCAAGCTGTTCGACAACAGCCGTGCGGCAGGGCCAGTGGTCGCTCGCTCGAGCCGCTGTGCCAATGCGGCCATGACATCCTCGCGGCCCAACGCGGCGTCAAGAGGTCCACGTTCGGAACGCCATCGCGACCAGGCGTGGAAGCGCAGCAGCAAAGTCTCGGCAGCAATGGCGATCGCTGTCGCATCGGTCCTTGGCAATACGCGACAAGCGGCATCACGGGCCGCCCGCCGCACTTCCGGCACCCAGTCGTTAAGCCGATAAGCCAGTAGCGTAACGACGAAGGGGCTGGGAAGACCGTCGACCAGTCGTTGAAGGGCGATTTCGCGCAAACGTCCGTCGCGATGCAGCAGGAACGGTGTCGCGAGGCCGGGTGCCTCCATGATCTGTTCCTTGTGGCGTGTCGCAATGCGATAGGGCTTGCCGAACCAGTTCGCGCGCTTCCAGCGGTGGAACAGGCGGGCGGCGTCGATGATGTGAGGCGCGAGGCGGACAAACTCGCCGGGGGGAATCCGGTCAAGCGCCGAAAGCGCAGGTGGCAGCGTCTCGGCGACAGTGAGATTGTTGAAAAGCCTGTCGCCTAATGCCCGCAGCGGGGCTTCGACGGATGGTGGCAGGGGATCGCTCATGAGACACATCAAGGAGGTTCGCTGGCACCAACGCAAACGAAAAAGGCGCCGCTTGCGCGACGCCTGATTTCGTATCCTTGGAAGGATGGTGGAGCCGAGGGGGATCGAACCCCTGACCTCTACACCATTGAAACAAAAAGCTTTTTCTCAAGCGGAGTTAACTATTGGGACACCCGTTTGTAGCACTTTTTCGGACTCGTCAATCGATTGCCGACACGCCTAAGGCTTTCGCCCGCAATCCACTTGGACAGCCCCTAAGCTGGCGCTCCATGAAGTGCTCGAAATCGGCAATCCGCCCTTGCGTCCACTTGTCGAGGGCCTGAAAAACTTCGGGGGAGTTGGAGCTCTTGAAAGACCCCTTCCACCCCATAAGTGTGTTGTTGATAGCGACGATTGTAGGCGCAAAAGCTCGGTCTGTATGTTTGAGTGGGCGAGATGCAACCACCTTTCGGATGGTGGCCTGCCCCTCCCGAATAAGCCGCTCGATCCTCGCCTTCAGTTTTTCTTGCGCTTCGGGGGATGGGGGATAGCTGGAAGGCTCTAACTTATAGCCAAGGAATGTCTGGCTTCCATCGATGGGACCGATGAAGGCTTTGCTACTGTCGTTGGATGGGTCGTAGATGTCCATCCCGAGCTGTCGAAGAAGCTGCCCAGCAGCATCCATGCCTTTCCTTACATTGCTAAACTTTTTTCCGAGCAAGACGAAGTCGTCAATATAGCGGATGCATATCAGACCGCGCTGGTTCATTTCGTGATCGAAGTCACGCAGTACAATGTTGCCAGCTAGGGCAGACAGTGGGCTGCCTTGCGCCACACCGCCAGGGCCTAACGGGAAGAGCGCCAGATCGTCCTCGCTAAGGTCGGCGGCGTTTCTGAGTTCAATCGTAAGAGCCCGCTCAATCAGGCCGATAAACTTCTCATCAAAAATCTCACGGCTTAGGAATGCAAGAACATCGGCTTTCGGGATCTTCGTGAAGAAGCTTTTGATGTCAGACCCGGCAGCAAAACGGTATCCCTCGTGCCATGCGTCGTCGATAAGACCTATCGCCATATCGACGCCGCGACCCGGTATCCCACCCACCGATGTAGGCGTTTCCAATATGGTTTGGATCGATGGAAGCGCGCTTGCAGTCTGCAATGTGTCGAGGATCGCGCGTTGAACGATGCGGTCCTCTAACGGTGCGACGACGACTGGTCGCTTCCCTGCCTTTCCCTCTCCTTTTGGCGGCGTCGCACCATAAGCAGGAGCGAACTTGTAGCCTTTCCGCAATCGAGATTGGAGCTTCTTGAGGTTGGATGGCAAAGATTGGCCGAAGGTCTTTGCCTTCTCCTTTGTACCCCTCGTCTGAGAGGTCTCCGCATTCCTGCGTATCTCATGCCATGCCGCTAAGAGCGTGCTGGTTTCCCGCACTCGGTAGTGAAGCGACTTACTAGCTGAGGGGCCTGCCGACAAAGTTACCCCCGGCTAAGTAGGCCGTGGCCCAGCAACGAGAGTTGCCGAAGCCTCGACTTGCCACGCGAAGCGCAGTGCCTCGCGATCACCCCCGCCGCTCTGACCTGCACCCATGATGGGCCAAGCGAGCATAAGGGACAACACCATGACCAAGATCCATTGCTGGCGAAGCCAGCTACTCCTCAAAGTCATGTTTCCGCAACCGCTCATGGCAATCCTCCCTCTAAGCTTAGCAGCTTTTTAGGCGCGTCAAGCCCTTGCGCGGCCTTCGCCCTCGACCGAGAATAATGTTCGGAGCGTGTCTGGCAGGCCGCCTCTAGCGGAACACCACGCTCGCACATCTCAGCCGGGGAGTGCGGGCCTCCCGCAGGCCGTGGCCCAGCAACGAGAGTTGCCGAAGCCTCGACTTGCCACGCGAAGCGCAGTGCCTCGCGATCACCCCCGCCGCTCTGACCTGCACCCATCATGGGCCAAGCGAGCATAAGGGGATAGGTTGCGAGGTAAATGTAGCGATTAGTTGATTTGGCGCAAAGCCCGGTCAGTGAGTTATCCACACAAAATCTTGTGGCCGGGCCGTCTTCGGGGCTCGGGGTGCTATCTCCCGCCTTTTCTCCTGTTATCCTCTTGGCAAAGCATTTGGCAGTTTTCAGGGACGGTCCGACCTCCAGAGTGCCATGGATCGATGTGGTCTGCTTCCATTTGCTCAAACTCGAACTTCTTCCCGCACTCGACACATACACCCTTCTGCCGTTCATACGCTGCGCGGCGCATGGCGGGGGTGAACGCCCTAAGGTTCAAGTGTTTCTCTTTTCCGTCCAAGACATAGCTATAGATGCCCTTCTTATTTTGAACATCGTCATCGGCCATCAGTTTGCTAACGTGGGCTTCTAGCCCGTCCGAATCCAGCGCGGCATCCTTGAACTCGTTAAACAGAAAGCCCCAAGGCACCCCTTTCATCACCGATCGGTAGTGCGGGAAGGTGGCTTTAACCCATGAAATCACGGACTCAAAATAAAGTCTCAGCGCGTTAGCATTGGGGTCGTGCTGGTGCTTGCCCATGTACTCGTCGATCTTGCCCTCTGTCATCCATTTGAGCGTGGTTTCGAGGTAGTCTTGGCGGATTGCTGAGCCTGACAGGTAGTCTCCCCCCATCGAATGAGCGGGGCAGAGCGACTTACTAAAGTATGGTTTGGCGGATGAGACCCAAGGGCCAGAATACACAGCGTTCCTAAGCTCCTGAGCCGTGAGCTCCTCCCCTGAAATGTTGATGGTCTTAAACCATTCGAGTTTTTCGCTGTGCGTGCCCGAGCAGAGATAAACCATGAGGGAATAGTCTAGGATCTGCTGCTTCTCGTCCTCTTGCAGATTATGGAAATAGCGGAGTTGCTCAGTGCCACCTATCTGTACCGCGAAATCGCCCTCGATGAACTGGCAGATAGAAATGGTTCTCTGCTGCCCATCGATAATCTCGTAGCCCTTATCGTCGTCGCGAACTGACCAATACATCACGTTGAGAGGGTAGCCTTGAGACAGCGTATCTATGACGGCATCGCGCTGGGCGTCCTTGTATACGAACTCGCGCTGATATGGCGGGCGAACGTCAAGCTTGCCGCCGAATGCCACGACGCCAAGCTCTTGGTTGTCCCGGTAGCCCTCCGCCAACTCCCGGACGGTGATCTCTTTGAGCTCGATCTTCATAGCTTCTTGTTCCTAATTACCACGCGGTCATACATGCGCTTAAACTCGCCGTTGCCGCGATCGATGTAGAAGCGTCCTGACCCCTTAGCTCCCGGCACCACGTCCGACATCGGCTTAGCCAGTGTTCCGCTGAAACCAACGATTTCAAACTGATCGGGAGACAGCTTGGACAATGCAGTTATAGGCAGGCCCATAAGTCCCGCGTAATCTCGGGGAATGTCCCTATACCGCCCGACCTCGATAGCATCGAAGTTCACGTATGACGGATATGCTTCGGGGTCATACTCTCGGAACAAGATGAGTTCTTCATGGCGCTTTGCAAAGTCGAGATTGGTGTACCAGCAACCCGTCCCAAGGCTGCGCCATTTCTGCCCGTCTTCGTCGATCCAAAACCTTGTTTCTCTGGGTTCGTAATAGTCAGGCACCTTGAAGGACATGTCGCCGCTATAGTTCCCCTGCCACAGCTTGCCTTCCGTAATGAGGCTAGCAATCTCGTTCGTGGCTACCTGGTTCTGATTGCCAAGGATGATGAAGTCCTTCTCGTACTCTATGAGTTGTGCGACAAACTCCCGGAACAGCGAGAAGGGCGGATTGGTGACGACAATGTCGGCTTCTTCCAAAAGTGCGATTGCCTCGGGGCTTCGGAAGTCACCATCGCCTGTAAGAGCGCTCACGCCGATTTCTTCGATGTCCGGCAGCATGTTGCCATCAAGGTCGCCGGAGTATTCGAGCATGACCGCTGAATCTGAATCGTTTTCGCTGAAAAGGTTTAAGTCGCGGCTACGATAGCAAGTGGTGATGAGCTTCTTGAGACCCAACTTTTCAAAGTTGTAAGAGAAATAGTGAAAGAAGTTAGAGACGCGGGGGTCGTCGCAGTTGCAGTAGACGACTTTGCCTTTGAAATGGTGCCGGTAGTGTTTGAGCTCTTTCTCAATGTCCGAAAGCTGCGTGTAAAACTCATCCTCCTTAGCCTTCTTGGCATCGGTGAGGCTCTTGTTTGAGTTGTTGCTTGGCATGGAAAGTTACGCCCCTTCGGCTTACCGCGTATTTTGCGGGCCCAATACTTGGAAATGCTCGCCACCTTATTCCCTTCAATCCGGAGGGCTGCAAGAGGGTCGCGCCAGAACTGCCATAACTCCCGCACTCCACGGCTAGATTTTTTCATCCTCATCTGAAGCGGGACCTCAGACAAGATGCGCTTACATTTTCCCCCATACCCCTACCCGGCTGCCCTCGTTGGTAACGAAAACGACCGTTTAAGATACACCGACGAAGGGCGTATCGAAATATAGGTTGACAGGAGTTCCGATACAGAAATAGATACGAGCCACCCTTTCGATACAGGAGGCCGTAGTGGGGCGAACATTTGCTTATTGCCGGGTCAGTACACAGGACCAGACAACCGAAAATCAAATGCGAGAGATCGCGGGCGCTGGTTTCAACGTCGAGGGGCGGCGGGTTATATCCGAAACCGTGTCCGGCTCCGTAGCCGCAGCAGAGCGTCCGGGGTTTGCAAAGCTTACCGACAAGCTGGAGGCCGGCGACATTCTCGTAGTCACGAAGCTGGATCGCCTAGGCCGAAACGCCATGGATGTGAGAGCCACGGTTGAGGCGCTAGCAGGGGAGGGGGTGCGCGTGCATTGCCTCGCGCTTGGGGGGATGGACCTGTCTAGCGCAGCCGGAAAAATGACGATGGGCGTCATCAATGCGGTGGCGGAGTTTGAGCGCGACCTGCTCATCGAACGAACGCAGGCTGGACTTGATCGCGCAAAGGCTGCTGGAAAGCGCCTAGGAAGGCCGCCAGCGCTGACCGAGAAGGCGCAGCAGGAAATCATCCAGAAACGTCTGGATGGCGCTTCATTGGGCGCTCTGGCGAAGGAATACGGCGTATCACGTTCTGCGATCCAGCGGGTCGAAAAGCGGCGGGTTGAGAGGGCTGTTTAGGATGTCGCGAAAGCGGACCGGAAATGTCGTGCGGGTCCAGTTTGGAAAGAGCCGAAGGGAGCGTGGTCGTTCCATCTCTTCACGCAAGAAAGGAAGCGGTTGGATGCGCTACGTACCCCTTTGGCTTGGCGCGGCGCTAGTTGGTAGCGCGTACGGTTTAGGCTGGTTCGAGACAGGTGCGGGACTATCGCAGATTGAAACGCCTCCTGCGCGGTCGCACGACCAGCGACTAGCCTTTGGCCTCTGTCACACGGGCGGCGGTCGAAACTGTGTGGTCGATGGTGACACCATTTGGATGCGAGGGGAAAACATTCGCCTTGCAAACATCGATGCACCAGAAACCCATTCGCCGCGCTGCTCCCGTGAGAAAGAGTTGGGCGACCGAGCTACTCGGCGCTTACATCAACTCGTCAATGGCGGCGCTGTAAGCCTACGGTCGATCGATAGGGATCAGGATCGATATGGACGCAGCCTGCGCATCGTGCTTGTCGATGGCGAGGATGTCGGTGCCACTCTCGTACGAGAAGGTCTGGCGCGCTGGTATGCCGGGGGTAAGCGCCCATGGTACTAAGCGGGCGACCCAATGAGCCGCCCGCCGTCAGCTTCGACACGCCGTACTAGAGATTTATCGATTGCATCATTGCATCGCAATCGAGATGAAGCGCCCCCACTCGACGACCTCAGAATGAAAATGCGACGCGCGCCCCATGGTTGAAACAACCTCCGACGATGACGGCAACCTTAGAAACGATACACGCCGTCTCGAGCTCGAAAACTCTTTCCCGCTAGATCCCGCTCGCCGCTTGAGAGGGGGGGCAGGAGAGGCGTTGCTTGAGTGGGCCTTGGGACTGGTCGAAGAAGGCGAGCAACGACAACGCAAGCTCAATAGGCGGGCGGCAGCTAGCCGCTCAGATACCGTCTCTGCGCTTCTCGCGAATCTCGCAGCAGCGGCACTCAACCGAGTTGATGACAGCCGATATGCGGCGGTACCATTCAACCGTAACGCCTACAGCCAGTCGCCACTGAGCTATCCAGCTATGGTGTTGGCGCGAGACAAGCTCTTGGCGGTGGCACTGATTGACTACCAAGAGGGGTTTTTCCGCGACCACCCTATTGATTTCGAAATGTTCGGTTTCAGCCGCACATCCCGCATGCGAGCGATGCCCACATTCAGGGAGAAGCTGACCGAGCTCGGGGTGAAGCACCGCCATATCTATCGCCTTGCCGATAGGACCATTCGCCTTAAGGCATCGAAAGCCGACGCTGGGCCAGAGCCGAAAGAAGTCAAGGAAAGCCGCGAGGTTTTGCATCGGCTCAACGCAAAGCTCGACGCCTGCAAGATTTCTCTGCCCGAAGATAGCTGGGATCGGTTGAGGGCAAAGCGCCTTGCGCGGATAGCGCGCAAACCAAGCGAAGTGGAATGGAAGGGGGCTGTCCTCGGCGATGACAGCGCCAAATCACTTTACCGCGTGTTTAATGGAGAGTGGAACCGAGGGGGTCGCCTTTATGGCGGCTGGTGGATGTGCCTTGATAAAGAGGAGCGTCCAAACCTCACCATCGATGGCGAACCAGTCGTCGAACTGGATTTCAGTGCCCTCCACCCGTCCATCCTATTCAACGTGATTGAACAGCCGTTCGAGGGCGACCCCTACTTTTTGCCTCCATAC
Source organism: Sphingomicrobium arenosum (assembly GCF_026157085.1). Taxonomy (NCBI): domain Bacteria; kingdom Pseudomonadati; phylum Pseudomonadota; class Alphaproteobacteria; order Sphingomonadales; family Sphingomicrobiaceae; genus Sphingomicrobium; species Sphingomicrobium arenosum. The sequence goes on along the minus strand of NZ_JANPVN010000001.1, from coordinate 1,286,750 downwards.
AGCCGCGAGCTATGCAAAGAGACGCTGCAACGCCTATTGAACCGATCAGTTAAACAAGGTGGGTCAGAGATCAAGCGTGCCCAAAAGAACCACCCTCCTGAGGGGGTCGCTTTCGCAACCTTCTTGGCGGATTACATCGCTTACCTGTCACCGCTGGTTAAGCACTTTGGGAAGGGGCTGGGGCTTGTCTTGCAACGTGCCGACAGCGAACTTGCCCTAGATGTTTTAAAGAGACTGGATGCGCAGGGGATTGTGGCCTTGCCCGTACACGATAGTTTCATTGTGGGGACCTCTCACGAACAGGCCCTTTTTAACGCTATGCAGGCATCCTTTAAGGACATGTTCGGAGGAGCGCCGGAGATAAAAAGGACGCCACCAAAATAAGTGATGGGGGGCGCTCCCATGTACCATAACTAAGACCCGTAAGCCGATTTCAACGTGTCCGGTCGGCAGGTTTGATTTGATACCGTCATGAGAACAGACGCATCCGAACCGATCCGACCCGAACCGTGCGTGCTCCAAACACGTGCGCCATCTGTCTCATATTTCGTTACGAGGCGACGGCTCTCGCATTCTGATTGAGCGGGTGTTGCATGAAACGCCGACCGAGGATTTGGAAGAGCTCATAATCCGCGTCGTTCATGAGGCTCTGCTTTTTCGCAACCACAGCCAATGTGAAGCCGAGGGCGCGCCGGACGAGCTCCTGTTCCTGAGGGCGGCCACGCAAGTCGTCCATGCCGTAGGACAATGCTTCGATAGCCATGCCAGTCGCGGAAGGATTGGGCAGCAAGCGCCCGCCAATATATTTCTTCTCCCAAGGCGCGACGCCAGCCATCAACTGCGAGGCGAGAGCGGCTGTAGGGATGGAGGACATCTGAACGGGGGGAAGTCCTAGATAGCGACGGGAAGTCGCTTCTTTGTCTTCTTCCGTATCGAGCGCGATTGCGATGAGACGTATAGCCTCACGGCGTTGGCGTTTCTCCTTACCGAAACCAAACATGCAGCCCCCCCCGAAAACTTCCATCACCGAACCTCAAATGGGTCGTAAATGCCGTGGCCGAAAATCCACCACCGGGCAAGCTGTAATGCGTGCCAAGGGTATCGAAGAAACTAGACGCCGATTGCGTGCTGGAGCGGCTGGGAACGGCTGTGCGATCCGCGCGCAAGGAGGCTGGTTTCTCGCAGGAGGCATTGGCCGATGCGGCGGGCCTAGATCGTAGCCATATGGGCAAGATCGAACGCGGCGAGCGCAACGTCAGCGTATTGAACGTGGTGCGCATCGCCGACGCTCTGGAGTGCACGCCTTCCGAGCTTTTTAAGGCCGCAGAACTCTAGCTGTCAGCGGGGTCTGGAAGCGAGCCAGTCAGGCCCGGAACCGCGTAGGTCTTCATCGCTTCCACAAGCTGGTGATCCCAGCCCTCGCCATAATCGTCGGCTACGTCACGCGCGCTGTGCCCCATCAACTGGCGCTGCACACTATCGTCGATGGATGCCAGTCTGGCGTAGGTCTTGAAGGTGTGGCGGAAGGAATGGAAGACCATCCTTCGGTCGGTGACACCGCATATCTCGCGACGATACCTGCTCCAATGTTCGCCCCACTTTGCTGTCAGCCGCCCATATTTGTCCGGCTTTAGCTGCGGGAATAGACGGTCGGCGTTTCCGTGTTTCGCCTCCTTCACGTGCGCAATGAAGCCCAACCGCTCAAGCTCCGGGTGTACCGGAATGTACCGCTCGCTGTTGGCGTTTTTCAACTTGAGGTCGTCGGCTTCATCGCTTGTGACCCGTATGAACCATGCCGAACGTTCCTGGCCTTGTGCGTCGGGGTATTCGCGCTCTGTCACATCGATCAATCGAAGCTGGCCCAACTCTTCCAGCCGTGCCCCGGTGTATAGCGCGAGTAGGGGTAGCCAGTATGCCGCCTCCCCACGCAGCACGCTCGGGCGCTCACCCCTACTGAAAACGGGACTTGAGAAGATCGCCTTCAGGGCTGGCAGGTCAAAGGGGAGGCGAGCTTTTGTTTTACCCTTAGTCTCCTTGAGCTTCACCTTCGCCGCATGGTTCTCGGCGACCATGCCATTGTCGAACGCCCACTGCATGAGCGTTTGCAATCGAGACAGCTTCGTCCTGATGTTCTCGGTGGACTGGCCTTCTTCAACCAGCTTGTTCTTGAACGTGCGGAAGTCTTCAATTGTCAGGCTGGCCGCAGGCTTCGCGCCCACGCGCTCGTGAAACCAGCGAACAACTGCCTTGTGGGCGTCGATGGTCTTTTGCGCGGGCTTTCGCTCGGCCTTCCAGCCGTCGAGGATTTCGCCGTCGAGGGTCGCGGTCTTTAGATACGGTTCGGCAGGTGACAAGGTGACGCGGCGCGGATCAGCTGCCGCCTGCGCGAGTAATGCCGCCAGTTTGGCTTCAGCCGCATTCGCCCGCTCTTCCTGTTCACGCAGTAGGTCTTTCATCGCCGCTTCACGTTGCGGCAGAAAAGCGGACGGGCATTCGAGCTTCAAGCGGAGTTCGTCGCGATGGCTCTCTCGCGCAGCCCGGCGCTTGAAGCTTTCTTCGCGAGCGGCCTCCTCACGCCGCAGCCGTTCCTGTGCAAGCTGGGTAATGAAGTCGGCGTCGCCGTCGCTGGGGCTCGCCGAACTTTCGGCAGCCCGCACACTACAGGTGGACCATTCGAGGGACTTGCGCGCCTCGTCCAATTTTCGGTCGGTTTCCATGGCATGGAAGGTGCGAAGGCGTTTGGCCTTTTCGCGATCCTTGGTGCGTAGCGAGAAAGTGAACTCTCGCTTGCCGATGACGCTTTGAAGTTCTTTGGGGATGACGCGGCGGAAGTAGTAGGTCGAGCCGCGTTGATCTAGGTACAGGCACATGGGCTTACATCCTTACAAATGTAACACCCGCATGGGAAAAATGCCTTGTTTTCAGATGTCCCCCAACCTTTTCAGTTGGTTGGGGGAGGATGGTGGAGCCGAGGGGGATCGAACCCCTGACCTCTACAATGCCATTGTAGCGCTCTCCCAGCTGAGCTACGGCCCCAGAGCGTGGGCGTCGTTTAAAAGGTTTGAGCCGCGATGCAAGCCCAAAATTTCATCCCGACGCCTTCGCCTTAATTTTCGTCGGCGTCGTCGTCATCCTTGGTGACGGTCACGCCCGCATCGCCGGTGTCGAGATCGACATCGTCATCGGCGCTGCCGCCGTCATCGTCCTCGACATCGTCGAGATCGTCGCCCGCGAGATCGTCGTCCTTCTTCTTCTTGTCGTCGTCGTCGAAGGGCAGCGGCTGCTTGGACTTGAGCACGGGCTCGGGGATCCATTCGGCGCCGCATTCGATGCAGGTCACGGGTTCGTCATTGCCAAGGTCGTAGAAGCGGGTGCTGCACTTCGGGCAGGTCCGCTTGGTGCCCCATTCGGGTTTGACCATCTGTCTTCCTCTTATGTGGTGCGCTTCCGGGCACGATACCGCCGGCCGCGAATGTTCATCGGGCGGCGCCTTGCCATAGCGGACAAGCGCTGTCAAAGCCCTGTCACCATGGAACAGTCACAGCGCCTCCTCATCGCGGTCGACGGTCCTGCCGCGAGCGGCAAGGGGACCATCGCCAGGGCGCTCGCGCGCCACTACGACCTGCCGCATCTCGACACGGGGATGCTCTATCGCGGAGTAGCGCTCGCGCTATTCCGCTTCGGCGGCGATCCGGGCAATGCCTTCGAGGCGCGCCGCGCGGTCGAGGGGCTCGAGCAGATCGACCTCGGCGACGAGGAATTGCGCAGCGAGGTGATCGGCGAGATCGCGAGCCGCGTGTCGGCCTATCCCGGCGTGCGCGAGGCACTCCTCGAGCGGCAGAAACATTTCGCAGACCAGGAGGGCGGCGCGGTCCTCGACGGGCGCGACATCGGCACCGTCATCTGCCCCGATGCCGATGCCAAGCTGTTCGTGACGGCCAGCCCCGAGGTGCGCGCCGAGCGGCGCTTCAGGGAGATCGAGGGGCGGGGCATCAAGGTCAGCCTCGAGGATGTCCTCGCCGACATTCGTGCGCGAGACGAACGCGATGCGGGGCGCGACAATGCGCCCTTGGTGCAGGCCGAGGACGCGGTGCTCCTCGACACCAGCGCCATGGGCGTCGAGGACGCCATCGCGGCGGCGGTGCGGGCGGTCGAGACGGCCCGAGGAAACACTTGAGAAAATAGCCATTTGCCGCTACAGCGCGCCCGTCCAGCGAGCCGGTCGGTTCGCGGAAGGCCCGTCTCCAGCGTCAAGTGACGGACGATAAAGGCATTTTTGCCGATCGTTTCGTTCGCCGATACACGCTGTCGCAGCCTTCCGTGTCCATCGGGTCAACGGATGCCGCTCTCGGGATGGTCCCGGAGCGGGATTGGATCAGGTTTGTCCAAGTCCGCAAGGAGAAGGCGCTCCCGTGGTGGGAGACCGGCGGCAAACCCAGAGACGAAAGAAGTGAACTTTATGGCCGATACGGCTTTCCCGACGCGCGACGATTTCGCCGCGCTTCTCAATGAAAAACTCGGTGGCGAAGACGAAGGCTTCGAAGGCAAGGTCGTCACCGGCAAGGTGACCGGCATCGAGAACGACCTCGCGGTCATCGACGTGGGTCTGAAGAGCGAAGGCCGCGTCCCGCTGCGCGAATTCGCCGCCCCCGGCCAGAAGGCCGAAATCAGCGTCGGCGACGAAGTCGAAGTCTATGTCGACCGCGTCGAGAACGCCAATGGCGAAGCGATGCTGTCGCGTGACCGTGCGCGCCGCGAAGCTGCCTGGGACAAGCTGGAAAAGCAGTTCGAGGCCGACGAGCGCGTCGAGGGCAACATCTTCGGCCGCGTGAAGGGCGGCTTCACCGTCGACCTCGGCGGTGCGGTGGCCTTCCTTCCGGGCAGCCAGGTCGACATCCGCCCCGTGCGCGACGTCACCCCGCTGATGGACATCCCGCAGCCGTTCCAGATCCTCAAGATGGACCGTCGCCGCGGCAACATCGTCGTGTCGCGCCGCGCCATCCTCGAGGAAACTCGCGCTGAGCAGCGTAGCGACCTCATCCAGAGCCTCACCGAAGGCCAGGTCATCGAGGGCGTCGTCAAGAACATCACCGATTACGGCGCCTTTGTCGATCTCGGCGGCATCGACGGCCTGCTCCACGTCACCGACATCAGCTACAAGCGCGTCGGTCACCCGAGCGAAGTTCTCGAGATCGGTGCCAAGGTTAAGGTGCAGATCATCCGCATCAACCGCGAGACCCAGCGCATCAGCCTCGGCATGAAGCAGCTCGAAGCCGATCCGTGGGAAGGCGCCTCGGCCAAGTATCCGATCGACGCCAACTTCACGGGCCGCGTGACGAACATCACCGAATATGGTGCCTTCGTCGAACTCGAGCCGGGCATCGAAGGCCTCGTCCACGTTTCGGAAATGAGTTGGACCAAGAAGAACGTCCACCCGGGCAAGATCGTCTCGACCAGCCAGGAAGTCGAGGTCAAAATCCTCGAAGTCGACGAGGAAAAGCGTCGCATCTCGCTCGGCCTCAAGCAGGCCCAGTCGAACCCGTGGCACGACTTTGCCGACAAGTTCCCGGTCGGCACCGAAGTGGAAGGCGAAGTCAAGAACGCCACCGAATTCGGTCTCTTCATCGGCCTTCCGGGCGACGTCGACGGCATGGTCCACATGTCGGACATCGCCTGGGGCGTGTCGGGCGAGGAAGCGCTGCAGCTCCACCACAAGGGTGAGACGGTCAAGGCCGTCGTTCTCGACGTCGACGTCGAGAAGGAGCGCATCAGCCTGGGCATGAAGCAGCTCGAACGTGGCGGCGTGTCGGCCGATGCCGACGGCGTCAAGAAGGGCGAGACGGTCACTGTCACCGTCCTCGACGTGCGCGACGGCGGCCTCGAAGTGCAGGCCGGCGACGATGGCGCCATCGGCTTCATCCGCCGCTCGGACCTTGGCCGCGACCGCGACGAACAGCGTCCGGAGCGTTTCCAGGTCGGCCAGAAGTTCGACGCGCTGGTCACCGGCTTCGATCGTTCCAAGAAGCCCAACTACTCGATCAAGGCGCTGCAGATCTCGGAAGAGAAGCAGGCCGTGGCCCAGTACGGTTCGTCGGATTCGGGTGCCAGCCTCGGCGACATCCTCGGCGAAGCGCTGAAGCAGAAGGACGACAAGTAAGTCGCCCCTTCCCGTTTCGGGATGAAAAAATTCGGGGCGGTGCGAGCAAGGGCTTGCACCGCCCCGTTTTTTTTCCCAATCCTGTGCCCAGATGATCCGCCGGGGGGCGGAGCGATGTGTAATTACGGGGGATGAGAACCGCATGATCCGTTCGGAACTGGTGCAAAAGATCTGCCAGGATTTTCCTGACCTGACGCAGCGCGAAGTGGAAGCCGTCGTCGCCGGGCTCTTCGACAGCATCATCGAGCAACTGGCCGATGGCGGCCGCGTCGAACTTCGCGGTTTCGGTGCCTTTTCGACGCGCCAGCGCGATGCGCGCACCGGGCGCAACCCGCGCACCGGCGATCCCGTCGATGTCGCCGCCAAGCGCGTGCCCTATTTCAAGCCGGGCAAGGAAATGCGCGAGCGGCTCAACTTAAACGCACAGCGCGCAGACAACGATTAAGTCGAACGAGCGGGCCTGAGCGCCACACCGGGTCCGCATCTTGAGGTTGCGGACGTGGCGGAATGGTAGACGCTGCCGACTTAAAATCGGCTTCCCGTGAGGGAGTGCGGGTTCAAGTCCCGCCGTCCGCACCACCCATCGCGAGAGGTATCGCGATGACCTATCATGTTGTGCGAAATCTTAACCACTTCGCGGCCATGACGGTCAGCATGAGTGGGCATGACGACATCGGTGCGCTGCAGCGCTTGCGACGCGCGCTTCGCGGCCACCGCGACTGGCTGACGCTGGCGATCCTCGTCGGCGCGGTCATCCTATTCATCGTCAATGGTGCCAGCTTCTTCGTGCGACTGAGCGAAGGGCTCGACGGCGTGACCGCCGACCTCAAGGTGACGACGGTCACGCTGGTCCTCAATGTCGCCCTGATCCTGTTCGGCTGGCGCTATTATGTCGACGTCCAGCAAGAGATCCAGCGGCGCGAAGATAGTGAGCGCCATGCCCGGCAGCGCGCCTCGATCGATGGCATGACAGGGCTGGCCAACCGCAAGGGTTTTTCCGAGATCGGCGCGCGGGTGAACACGGACGCTGCGGTGAGCCATGTCGCGGTCGTCTCGCTCCAGCTCAATCGCTTCAAGTCGATCAACGAGCGCCATGGCTTCGACCTTGGTGATGAACTGCTGCGCCAGATCGCCGCCGAGATTGGCAAGTTGGCAGGCGAGGATCGCAGCGCGGCGCGCGTCGCGGGCGATGAATTCGCGCTGATCGTCGTCACGCGCGAAACCAATCTCGACCTCGAGCGGATTGAAAGCGTCGCACAGGCTATGCTCGACAGCGCCAGCCGCCCCTTCGAGATCGACGGCAAGATGATCCAGGTCGGCGCTCATGTCGGCATCGCGGTCGCGGGCCGCGGCGAGATGCGGGCGCGCGCCCTGCTGCGCCGCGCCGACATCGCGCTCGCCGAGGGCAAGGCCGGACGGCTCGCCCGCCCGGTCTGGTTCGACGATGGCATGGAGCGCGAGCTGATCGCGCATTCGGAGCTTGAACAGGGCATCCGCGCCGGGATCGACGCCGGCCAATTCCTGCCGCATTTCGAGCCCCAGGTGGACCTTGCGACCGGACGCGTGACGGGGTTCGAGGTGCTGTCGCGCTGGGACCATCCGCTGGCCGGCATGATCGGCCCCGACCGATTCATCCCGGTGGCCGAGGAACATGGCCTTGTCGGCGCGTTGACCGAACATGTCTTCCGCATCGCGATGAAGCGCGCGCTCGAATGGCCCGAGGCCATCGACCTGTCGATCAACATCGCGCCGTCGCAGCTGGGCGATGGCTGGCTGGCGCAAAAGCTGGTGCGATTGCTGGTCGAGACCGGTTTTCCGGCCGAGCGACTGATCGTCGAGATTACCGAAAGCTCGCTCTTCTCGGACCTCGAGATGGCGCGTAACGTGATCGTCAGCCTCAAGAACCAGGGCATCCGCATCGCGCTCGATGATTTCGGCACCGGCTTTTCCAGCCTGTCGCACCTGCGCGCACTGCCCTTCGACATGATCAAGATCGACCGCAGCTTCGTCTCCTCGCTCCACGAGGATCGCGAGAGCCGGGCGATCGTGCGCGCGGTGACGACGCTGGCGCAGGCGCTCGACATTCCGGTGACGGTGGAGGGCGTCGAGACGGCGCGCGCCCATGCCATGGTCATGGAAATCGGCTGCCAGAAGGGGCAGGGCTGGTATTTCGGCAAGCCCATGACCGCCGACCAAGCCGAACAATTGCTGCGCCACGGCGATGCCGACGCCTCGCAGGCGGGTGCGCAGCAGCGCGCCTGAGGCCGGAACCGTCCCGCGCCGGGACAAGCGTTACCGATAAGTTTGCCCAAAAGGTAAACCGCGCGTTAGGACTCTCGACATGGAGTCGACGAGCCGCCTTGCCTTCGATGAATTCCTCCGCAGCCTGCGGAGCGCTTATCGCGCGACCTTTGCGGTGCTGTGCGAAAAGGAATTGGCGCGCGCCGAGGACATTCGCCTGTTCGGCATGACCTTCGCGGCGGGTTTCATGTTCACCACGCTTTTCATTGCCTGAACCGGGCGACGCGGCGGCCTAGCCAGGCGGCGAGCAGGGCGACGGCGACGATGCCCACGAGGCTGTCGGTGATCGACACGCCCGCCTGAATCGCGAGAGTGAGCGCCACGCTGCCCACCACCATCAGCCCCGAGTTGACGATATTGTTGACCGCCACCGCGCGCGCGGTGAGGGCGGGGGGGATGCGGGTGGTGAGATAGGCGTAGAGCGGGACGACGAAGGCGCCCCCCATGATTGCGAGGCCGAACAGGTCGATTCCGACCCCGAGCCCGCCGGTCGCCGAGAGAAAGTCGCGAAGCCCGAGGAGCTCGGGCCCCGGGACCCAGTCGTGAAGGCGGCGGTAGAGGTCGGCGGCGAACAGCGCCATGCCGATCGCGGCGGGCGCGGCGAAGCGGGCTGAGACCTCACCGCCGAGCAGTCGGTTGACTCCGACGCTGCCGAGCGCGACGCCGATCGAGAAAATGGCGAGAAAGGCGGTGGCGACGCTTTCATCGCCGCCCAGTGCATTCTTCACCAGTGGCGGGAATTGGGCGAGCAGCACTGCGCCCAGCGCCCAGAAGATGCTGATCGCCCAGATGGCGCGGCGCGCCTCGCCATGCGCCATGACCTCGCGCGTGATGGCGACGGAGGCGCGCAGCACGTTCCAATCGGGCCGCGCCCCGGCGGCGTCGCCCTGCGGCGGTGCGGGGGGCACGAAAGCAGCGGCGAGGCGGCCCAGGAGCGCGACCGCGAGGATGGCGATGGCCGCACGGCTGCCGTCGACCGCGCCCGAGGAGGCGCCCGCCACCAATGCGCCGCCTGCCAATGTCCCGCCGAGGATGGCGACATAGGTGCCCGCCTGGACGAGCCCGGTGCCCCCCAGCACCTCGTCGGCGGCCAGGTGCTGGGGCAAAAGCGCATATTTGATCGGGCCGAAGAAGGCGGACTGGAGCCCGGTCGCGGCCAGCGTGCCGAGGAGGAGCGGCACGCTCTGGAAGAGTAGCCCGGCGGCCCCGCAGGCCATGATGAGGATTTCCGCGCTCTTGATGCGGCGGATCATCAGCGCCTTGTCGCGGCTGTCGGCAAGGCTGCCCGCGAAGGCCGAAAAGAGCATGAAGGGGAGGATGAACAGGCCGCCAGCCACCGCCGACAGGCTCGCCTCGGCGCTGGCATCGTCATAGATGCCGAAGATCACCAGCAGCACCATCGCGGTGCGAAAGAGATTGTCGTTGAAGGCGCCGGCGAACTGGACCGCGAAGAGCGGGGCGAAGCGGCGGTGCCCGAGGAGGGCGAGGCTGGGTTTCATATGCGGTCGTTCCCCCGTGGCGACTGCCCGCCTTCAAAGCCCAAGCTCGGGCAAAGGGCAAAAAGAAATTGCCGCGCCGCGCGGACTGTGCCTAAGGTCGGCCCCGAAACGATGCTGACGCTCCCCAACCTTCTCACGCTCTCGCGCATCTTTGCGGTGCCCATCCTCGTGTGGCTGTTGTGGAGCCCGAGCCCGCTCGATTATCTCATCACCTTCGTGCTCTACAGCCTTGTCGGGGTGACCGACTATATCGACGGCTATCTGGCGCGCGCGCAGGGCCAGATCAGCCGTCTGGGCCAGTTCCTCGACCCTATCGCCGACAAGATCATGGTCGCGGCCGTGATCATCATGCTGGTCGCGACGCGCCGCGTGGCGGACGAGCCCGAGCCGGTCATCGCGGGGCTGACGATCATTCCCGCGCTGGTCATCCTCCTGCGCGAGATCATCGTGTCGGGGCTGCGCGAATTTCTCGGGCCCTTGAACGTGTCGGTGCCGGTCAGCCGGCTCGCCAAGTGGAAGACGACCCTGCAGATGGTGGCGCTGGGCGCGCTCATCCTCGGCGGTGGCTTCCCGAGCGAACTGTGGATCCATCAGGTCGGCGTCATCAGCCTCTGGGGCGCGGCGATCCTGACCATGATCACCGGTTACGATTACCTCCGCGTCGGCCTCAGGCACATGGACTGAGCCTTCGCCGGGCTTTGACTTTTCAGTGAAAATGCGGCCTCATGCCTCGGTCATCGCGATCGGGAGAGGATTGAGGATGCACAGAAGCGAAATCGACAGTCTCCACGCCGGACAGGCGCATTGGGTCCCCTGCGTTCGCGCGCCGCGACGCGACTGGGAGGCGATGCCCGGGTGCCACAAGGAAGCGCGCTACCTCGTCGACCGGCGCACCATGCGCCCCAGCAGGGAGCGTTTTCCGACCTTCGACAGCCGCGCCGAATGCTTGTCATGGATCATGCGTCACCGCAGCGAACTCAACGCGTCGATGCCCGACGCGCCGATCCGTGCGGTGCGGCTCGACATGTGGCTATTGGGCCTCGACCAGCTCCCCGGCTAGTTCGGCCAGCGCCCCGCCCAGCATCGTGAATTCCTCGTGCCGTGGGCTGCCGCGACGCCACGCAAGCGCGATGGCGCGGGTGCCATGGTCGCTTTCTAGCGGACGCGCCTCGATGTCGGTATGCTCGATGATCCCCGCCGACAGCGCCATTTCGGGAATGAAGGTGAGGCCGAGGCCGTTGTCGACCAATTCGACGAGCGTATGCAGACTTGTTGCCATCATGGTTGCCGAGGCGCGGATCTCGGGCCGGTTGCAGGCGGCCAGCGCATGATCCTTCAGGCAGTGGCCGTCCTCGAGCATGAGCAGGCGCCCTTCCTCGATGAGGCGCGGCGGGATCGACTTGAGGTCGGGCGCCTCGCCCTTGGGATAGGCGATGAAGAGCCGGTCGGCGAACAGCTCGACATGATCGACGTCGCCGCAGGGAAAGGGCAAAGCGAGCAGCACGCAATCGAGCTGGCCGCGGTGGAGCGCCTCGCAGCTCGCCTGGCTGGTTTCCTCGCGCAGGAAGAGCCGGAGGTCGGGGTAGCGTTGGCGTAGGTGCGGGAGCACGCGTGGCAGCAGGAAGGGCGCGATGGTCGGGATGACGCCGAGCCGAAGGTCGCCCGACAGCGGCTTGCCCTCGGCGGCGGCAAGGCCCGCCAGCGCCTGTGTCTCTCGCAGCACGTCGCGCGCTTGGGCCGCGATCTTTTCGCCCAGCGGGGTGAAGCGGACGACGCGGCGCGTACGCTCGACCAGCACCGTGCCGAGCAGCGTTTCCAACTCGCGGATGCCCGCCGACAGCGTCGATTGGGTCACGAAACAATGTTCGGCGGCGCGCCCGAAATGGCCATGTTCATGGAGCGCGATCAAATATTGAAGTTGCTTGATGGTGGGCAGGTGGACGGCCATTTTTCCTCATCGACTGATTCGATCAATCTCATTGATATTAAGCGATTGAAGCTCGCACAATCCCCCCTATATCGGGGCTCGAACGCACGGTGCTGCGATGCAGCATCTCTCATCGAAACTTAAAAAATCGGAGTTTTCCGCTCATGCTTACCATTGGCGATCGCTTTCCCTCGCTCACCGTTCCCGTCCAACAGGGCACTGACCAGCTTCCCGCCGACGAGACGCTCGATCTCGGCGAAACCAATGGCAAGTGGAAGGTCCTCTTCTTCTGGCCGAAGGATTTTACCTTCGTCTGCCCGACCGAAATCGTCGGATATGGCGAACTCGCCGAAGACTTCGCCGACCGTGACGCGGTGCTGATCGGCGCGTCGACCGACACCACCCACGTCCACTTCGCGTGGCGTCGTTCGGACGAGCAGCTGGCCAATGCCGATTTCCCGTGGATCGCCGATGCCAACCAGAAGCTGGCCCGCGAGCTCGGCATCCTCAACGAGGAAGAGGGCGTCGCCTATCGCGCCACCTTCATCGTCGATCCCGACAACATCATCCAGCACGTGACGATCAACGGCCTCAACGTCGGTCGCAACCCCGCCGAGGCGCTGCGCGTGCTCGACGCGCTGCAGACCGACGAGCTGTGCCCGTGCAACTGGACCGAAGGCGACGAGGTGCTGAAGCCGCAGGCGGCCTAAGCCTTCGATGATAGTTCTGGCGGCTGTCCACCCCCGGCGGCCGCCAACCTGCGGGGCGGGAGCGCATCACCCCCAAGTCCAGCGCTTCCGCCCCCTTTTTGTCTAAAATCCGAGGAGACAAGCATGTCCGCTCTCAAGGAATTTGCCGGTGCGATGCCGGCCTATGCCAAGGATCTCAAGCTCAACCTGTCCTCGCTTCTGACCGAGCAGGGTCTGCGCGATGAACGCAAGTTCGGCCTGCTGCTCGCCTGCGCCCACGGCACCGGCTACAAGCCGCTGGTCGAGGCCGCCGAGGCCGATTGCGCGGCCAAGCTCGACGGCAAGATGGCCGATGCGGCGCGCGGCGCGGCGGCGGTGATGGCGATGAACAATGTCTATTATCGCTTCACGCACCTTGCCGGGAACGAGAATTACGCCGCCATGCCCGCCAAGCTCAGGATGAACATGATCGGCACGCACGGCGTGGCCAAGGAAGAGTTCGAGCTCTTCAGCCTAGCGGTCAGTGCGATCAACGGCTGCGGCCTGTGCATCGACAGCCATGAAAAGGTGCTGATGAAGCACGACGTCAAAGAGGTCGACATCCAGACCGCGGTGCGGATCGCGGCGGTGATGAAGGGTCTCGCGACGGTTCACGCGACGCTCTAGCAACCCGCTGTCGACCAAGGCCCGGGGGCTCCTTTCGGGCGCCCCCGGCTTTTCTATTGTTGCCCGCGCTCCTACATTGGCGCGAACGACACTCGGAGATTATCGGCTTGTTCAGCTCGCTCATCGACTATCTCGACAGCATCAAGAAGCGCGATCCCGCGGCGCGCAGCCGTTGGGAAGTGCTCTTCTATCCCGGCGTGCTGGCGCTCGGGCTGCACCGGCTGGCCCATTGGCTTTGGGGCGGCAAGCTCTATTTCCTCGGCCGGATGGTGAACCATTTCGCGCGCTTCGCGACGGGGATCGACATCCATCCGGGTGCGATCGTCGGCCGACACCTGTTCATCGACCATGGCTTCACGGTGATCGGGGAGACCGCCGAAATCGGCGATGGCGTCACGATCTACCAGTGCGTGACGCTGGGCGGCACCAATCCCTTCGACGGGGTAGCGGGCAAGCGCCATCCGACGCTCGAGGACGGGGTGGTGATCGGGTCGGGCGCGCAGGTGCTGGGCCCCATCACGGTCGGCAAGGCCGCGCGCATCGGGGCCAACGCGGTGGTGACCAAGGATGTGCCGGTGGGCGCGACGATGGTCGGGCCGGTGGCGCGGCCCATCCCGGTCAAGGCCGAGCAGGTCGGCGGCTTCATGCCCTATGGTACGCCGTGCGAGGAGCTGACCGATCCGATGCAACAGCGACTGTGCCAGATGGAGCGCGAATTGAAGCAGCTTCGCGCCGAGGTCGTCAGCCGCCGCAAGGAGAGCGGCGAGGATGAAGAGGATAGCCGCCGCGCATGAGTGTGGTGACGCCTTTTCCGCAAGGACGGGGCGGCGGCCAGGTCGGCTGGGAGCGGCTCGAATTCCTTACTATCATCGACCTTTATGGGCGCATGGTCGCGGCGGGGCATTGGCGTGACTATGCCATCCGGATGGACAAGGATGTCGCGGTCTTCGCGGCCTTTCGCCGGGCGGCAGAACGGCCCGAGATCCGCATCGAAAAACGCCCCGCGCTTCGTCAGCGGCAGGGCGTTTACGCACTCTTCGGCGAGCAGGGTCAGGTGCTCAAGCGGGGCCAGGAGTTGAAGAATGTCCTGGCCCCGATCGAGCGTCGCCTCATGCGGCTGGTTCGGGACTGATCGCGGGCGCAGCTGTGACCCCGTGAAGGTCGGGTAGGCGAGCCTGCATGCCAGCGGGCAGCGCCGTAACGAGCTTGGTGCGCGCCTGGTGCCAAAAGGCCGAGAGCAGGAGCAGCGCCGAGCCGATCACCAGCGCGGTGAGCGCGATGTTGAGTTCGACCGCGCCGAACTCCTTGAACATCTCCGACAAGGCGATCAGCACATATGCCAGCGCCGAAACGAGCAGCGCGCGGCGGTCGATCGCCAGCGCCGCGAGGCCGAGCGCGACATAGAGCGCGATGACGAGGAGCCCTTCGCCCACGGTCGCATTGCCGTCGTTGAGGCCGAGCAGCGTGAACACCGAATGGACGATCATCGGCGCGGCGGCGAGGTGGAGCCAGAAGGCGACGTCGCTGCGGCGCGTAACGCGCGCGGGATCGCTTGCATCCCATTTCATCGCGAAGGCGAAAATGGCGATGCCGAGGACGAGCGCGGTGACGAGCATGATGTTCATCATGGCCGCATCGCTGACGTTCCCGGCGAGCGCTGCGGCAACGATCATGCCAATGATGCCCGCGACTGCAACCGCGCCGACCGCGACGGTGATGGGGACACGGAAGCGCTTCCAGTGGATGAAGGCCGCAACGGCAGCGGTGGCCGCCCCCAGCGCGCCGACGAGCGCGAGGATGCGCTCGCCCGTATTGCCGGTCAGCCGATCACCCAGCATGGCATCGGCGATCAGCGCATAGGCCGAGCCCGCGGCCCAGAAGGTGCCGATCACGAAGGCGAGGAGGAAGAGGATCGAGGGCAGCGCCATGCGGCGCTTGGCGGTGAAGTAGAGCGCGAGGCCCCAGGCGGAGGCGGCGATCATGCCGCCCGCGAGCGGCGAGGGGCCGTTGCCCTCGAGCACCAGCCCGCTCTGGTCGCCGAGCCACTGGCCGATCCAGCCGAGCGCGAAGAAGAGGATGCCGCCCGCGACGGCGACGAAAATATCGTTGAAGCCCGTGATGAGGCGGAAATGCTCTTCATCGACCAGGCTCGAGGAGCGCTGGCTGGCGACGAAGGCGCGCAGCGCATTGGCGCTTTGGGACGTGATGGCGCCGGCGGCGACCGCATCGTCCAATTCCTGTTGGCTGTACATAAACTCCCCCCTTTGAGGTTGAACTCGCCCAGTCCTGCTCCTACTGTATTAGAATGTCAATACAGCGATACCCTTTGGGATGGTCGCCAAGAGCGAACGGCGCGCCCGGACGGTGGGGGGAAAGCCCGGGCGCGCCTGCCGTCGTCGCTCCTAGGGGGTCAGCGACAACGGTAGGTGTCGCGGTTGACGACCTTCTGGTCGACCGCCTTGCCAATCAGCGCGCCGGCCGCGGCGCCGATCACGGTACCGGCGGTGCGATCTCCGCCCGTGTCGATCGCGCGTCCAAGGAGCACGCCGCCCGCCGCGCCGACGATGAGCCCGGTGGTGCCGTCCGATTTGCGGCAACGATAACGTCCCTGGTCGTCGAGCCAGACGTTGCCGTCATAGCCAGCGATACGCTGATGGCCGTGCTGGTGCCGCTTGGGATGCGCCATGGCGGGGGTGGCGACGAGGCTGGGGACGATGAGGCTGGCGGCGAGCGTGGCGATGGTGAGACGCGACATGAAATCCTCCTTTTGGACGCGATGGAGCCCTGCGTTGCGCGGGCGAAAATGAATCGCCAACAACGAAATGGCCGGGTTAACCGTTACCCTGGTGGCTTTACGACGAGCCGAGTTCGCCAACCCGTCGGATCGCAGGAGGGTGTATGTGCAATCTCTATCGCATGACCGCCGGGGTCGACGAGATGAAGCGCCTGTTCGGCAGTTTCGAGGGCGATCGCGCCAATGTCGCGGCATTGGACGAGATCTATCCCAAATATGCGGCCCCCGTCTTGCGGCAGGGCGAGGCGGGGCTGGTGCTCGAGGAGATGGAATGGGGCTTTCCCGGGCCCAAGGCGGCGGGCGGACGGCCCGTCACCAATGTGCGCAACCTGTCATCGCCCTTCTGGCGCTCGGCGCTGGCCACTCCCGAGCGGCGCTGCCTCGTCCCCGTCAGGCGTTTTTCCGAATGGAGCGCCAAGCCCGACCCGGCGACGGGGCGCAAGGTGAAGCATTGGTTCGGCCTGCCGCCCGAGGAAGGGCGCGACCGACTGTTTGCCTTCGCTGGCCTGTGGCGGCCGGGCGAGGAGCGGCCCTATTACGCCTTTCTGACCTGTGCGCCCAACGACATGGTTGGCGCGGTCCATCCCAAAGCGATGCCGGTCATGCTCGACGCGGACGATCATGCGCAATGGCTGTCGGGCAGCGTGGAGGAAGCCTGCGCGTTGGTGCGACCCTATCCCGATCACAAGATGACCCAGTTCGCCTGAGAAAGGAGCCTTGAATGGCCAAGAAGGACAAGAAGAAGAACGAGATCCTCGACGAGGCGGAGGCGCAGAAGCGCGCGGCCAAGAAGGCGAAGAAGAAAGCAAAGAAGGCCGAGAAAGCCGAAAAGGTGCGCGTCGCCGAGCGCGTCGACGGGGAGGATGACGGCGAGGACAAGCCTAACAAGAAGGGCAAGGTCGACGAGGGGCTGGAGGCGATCGGCAAGCTGGTCGATCATCCGCTGGTTGCCGACATCGTCGCAGCGGGCGCGGTGGCGGCGGTGGCGAGCCTTGCCGAACGTCAGGTCACGCGCGCGCGTGGCTCGGCGGGCGGGTCGAAGGACACGCTGAAATTTGCCGGCAAGGCGGCGGCCGCCGCAATGGGCAAGCGCTTCATGGCCGAGATGGACGCCGCCAAGGCCAAGGCCGCGGCCAAGCGCAAGGACGAAGGCTCAGGGAGCGAAGAAGAGTAAGGACAGGCGCGCGCGCCCGACCTTGCGATCCTTGGCCAGCGTATAGGGACCGGGCGCGGCGATCGCTTCCTTGGCGTCGGTCTCGATCGCCAGCCAGCCCCCGGGGGCGAGCCAGCCCGCCTTGGCGACGGCTGCGACGACCGCATCGCCGCTGCCCGGTTGATAGGGCGGATCGGCGAGGATGACATCATAGGGACGCGTCGGCGCGGGCAGCGCGAGCGCGGACGAGGACAGGATATTGGCCTGCCCCGCCAGCCCGAGCGCGTCGAGATTGGTCTCGATGGCGCGGCGGGCGGCGGCGTCATGATCGACGAAGGTGGCGCGGTGCGCCCCGCGCGAGAGCGCTTCGATGCCGAGCGCGCCCGAGCCTGCGAAAAGGTCGGCGACCTGCAATTCGCCAAAGCCACCGATGCGGCTGGTCAGCATGGAGAAGAGCGTCTCGCGCGCGCGGTCGCTGGTCGGGCGCGTGGCCTGGCCTTCTGGCGCCG
Source organism: Sphingomicrobium arenosum (assembly GCF_026157085.1). NCBI lineage: Bacteria > Pseudomonadati > Pseudomonadota > Alphaproteobacteria > Sphingomonadales > Sphingomicrobiaceae > Sphingomicrobium > Sphingomicrobium arenosum. The sequence goes on along the minus strand of NZ_JANPVN010000001.1, from coordinate 1,269,055 downwards.
CAAGAGGTCGCCCGCGATACTGGCCGGCGATGACCCTCACAATGTCTTCCGGAAATCGCGGATGGTGTCGCGGTCCACTTCGTACAGCTGGCCCTTGTCCAATCCTTCGACGGTGAAGGGGCCATAAGCAACGCGAATGAGCCGCGAGACTTCCATGCCGAGCCATTCCAGCACGCGGCGCACTTCGCGGTTCTTGCCCTCGGTCAGCGTCATCTCGATCCACTGATTGTCGCCCTTAGAACGCTCGAGATTGGCGTCGATCGAGCCATAGCGAATACCCTCGATCTCCACCCCTTCGGCGAGCGATTCGAGCTGGTCCTGGTGGACGTTGCCGAAGGCGCGGGCGCGATAGGTGCGCGGCACGCCGGTCGCGGGCAGTTCGAGCTCGCGCTTGAACTCGCCGTCATTGGTCATAAGCAACAGACCCTCGGTATTATAATCGAGGCGTCCGACCGGCATCAGACGCGGAATTTTGGGCCCAGTCGGAAGCGTGTCGTAAATCGTGCGCCGCCCCTTAGGATCGCGCGTCGCGGTGAGGCAGCCGCGCGGCTTGTAGAAGGCGAACAGGCGGGTCTGTTCGGTGCGCTGCACCGGCTGGCCGTCGACGGTCACGCCCTTCAAATTCTTGAGCAGCGTCGCAGGCGTGTCGAGCGTCTTGCCGTCGATGGCGATGCGCCCGTCGGCGATCATCCGCTCGACCTCGCGGCGCGAGGCGACCCCGGCCCGCGCGAGCAATTTGGCGATGCGCTGCTCCTCGCGCTCGGGCGCCGCACTTTTCTGCCTTTTCGGCGCGGACTTTACGGAACCGGAACGGGGGTTGCGGCGCTTGTTGTCTGATGGCTTCATGCCGCTCTCTCTAGGGACCAACACTCTGTTCGGAAAGACAAAGCGCGCGATTTCTCGCATCCTCGTCGTGGAGGACGAACCCTTGACCGCGTTCGACAACGAACAGCGGCTCGAACGGCTGGGCTATGTCGTGGTCGGTACGCGCGACAATTACGAGGATGCGCGGCGCGATATCGAGTTCGAAAAGATCGACCTCGTCCTCGCCGACATCCAGTTGGCGGGCGACAAGAGCGGCATCGACGTTGCCGAGATCGCGGCCGACAAGGGCATCCCCGTGCTGTTCGCCACCGGCAACCCGCCGACCGAATGCAGGGTCTATGCACTGGGAAGCCTCGAAAAGCCCTATACCGATCGCCAGCTCAAGGATGCGATCGCGGCGATTGACAGCATTGTCGCGGGCAAGAATTTCAAGGCGGTGAAGGGGCTCAGACTCTACGTCACGCCCTAGGGGCTTTGGTCTTCGAGCCGCGCATCGCAGGTGGCATGAAAGTCGGCGACGCCGGCTTCCAGGGTGCCGAGCAGCATGTCCTCGCGATGCCCCGCCTCTACCCCGCGCTGGCACAGCGCGGCAGCGCGAAAATCCTCGCCCCCGAAGGTGTGCTTGTCGAGCAGGTCCCAGCTCTTCTGCCAGCGCGGGCGCATCGCGGCGGCATCGGCGTCGCCCGGCACCAACATGACATTTTCCACCTTGCAGCGTCCGACCCCGTCGGGGTGGATGAAGAGGATGTTTACATAGTCGGGGCTGACCACGATGATGGCATTGGGGAAGAGCTGGTAGGTGAAGGTCATCGTCTCGCGCACCGCCGCCCAATCGTCGAGATCGACCGCTTGCGCATGGTCGGCGCGCCCGACGATGAAGCGCTGGTGCGGGCCGATATGATCGGCGACGCTGACCCCGTCGGCGAAGAAGTCGCCGATCGAGCGGGCGTGCAGGCGCTTGACGTGATAGCCCTCGCAAAAGGCATCGACGACCATCTTCCAGTCGGCCGCGACCTCGTGCGTGGCGCGCTCGAACAGGGCCATGGCGGGCAGTCCGATGGCGTCGAGATCGGGGGCGAGAGGTTCGATCTCGGCGAAGTCGGACGCGGCGCCGGGCGTGCCGATGCACCAGATGATGCCGCCCACCTCGACCGCCGGATAGCGGCTGAGCGCCTGTCCTTCCTTGCAGAAGCCGGGGAAGCTGTCGGGGCGGGGCAGGGCGCGCAAGGTGCCGTCGGCGGTGTAGGTCCAGGCGTGATAGGGACAGATGATCTTCTTCGCCGGACGTACTTCGTCATCCTCGACGAGGCGGGTCGCGCGGTGGAGGCAGCTGTTGGCAAGGACGTGCACCTCGCCATCGCCATCGCGGCTGACGATAAGGTCGAGCCCCGAGAGGTCGTGGCGCACGCACTGGTTGGGCTCCAGGAGCGCGGTAGGCGCGAGCGCGAAGGGGGCGCGGTGAAAGAAGCTGTCGATCTCGCGCGCATGGCGCTCGGGGTCGACATAGCGCTTCGTGTCGATGCGTTTTACGCCCTCGCCGACGCTATGGTCGCCCGCCAGCATCGCCTGTGCGAGCGCGCATTGGCCGGGGGTCATGGTGGGGCGACGAGGGGTGTCCATGCGGCGCAGCGTGCGCCCGTCGCGGCGGCTTCGCAAGTCAGCGCGGGTTAACCCCCTTTTCCGCAGCGTCCCGGCTCTCTAGCGTGGCGACCAACAGGATTAGTGAAGGAAGTAGCATGGCCGACGACTCGACAGCGCAGAAGCCCGGATGGCGCGATTTGTTGCGCTCGCTGCGCCACACGAAGACCGTCTACATGCTGCTGTTCGGCTTTGCCGCGGGCCTGCCTTATGCGCTGGTCATGGGGGCGCTCTATGCGTGGCTGTCGGAGGCCGAGGTCGACCTCGAGACGATGGGCGTCTTCTCGCTGATCGGGCTTGCTTATGCGTTCAAGTTCCTCTGGTCGCCCGCACTCGATCGCGTCGATCTGCCGCTGCTCAAGCGGCTCGGGCACCGCAAGCAGTGGATCGTGACGGCCCAGATCCTGATCGGCGTCTGCCTGCTCATCCTGTCGATCCTCGATCCGGGCTCCCAGCTCGGGTTGTTCAGCCTGCTCGCCGGTCTGATTGCCTTTGCTTCCGCGACGCAGGATGTGGTCATCGATGCCTGGCGCGTCGACGTCGCCGACGAGGTCGCGACGATCGACATCCTCTCGACCATCTACCAGATGGGCTATCGCCTCGCCGCGCTGGCGGGCGGTGCGCTGGCGCTCATCATCGCCCAGCGGATCGGGTGGCCGCAGACCTATGCGATCTTCGGCGGCACCATCTTCGTCATCGGCCTGCTCGGTATCCGCGCGCCCGATAGCCGGCGCACGACCGACCAGATCGAGGCGGCCGGCGCCGAACTCGACGCCCTGCGCCAACCGGGTCAGCTGACGCCGCGCGTTCGCAAGACCGCCTTTGCCATGATCGGCGTATTGTGGGGCATCGCGCTGACCCTCGTGCTCGTCTTCATGGTGCGCAGCCTCACTGCCAGCCCCGATGAGCGCAACCAGTCCTATGAGTGGATCATGAGCCAGGGGCCGATCATTATCCTGTCCACCATCGTGATCCCCGGATTGATCGCCGCCTGGCTGGTGCGCCAGCAAAAGAATGGAAAGCATGTGCTGACCGAGCCTGCGCCGGCGACGAGCGGCGGCGAGCGGCTGATCGATTTCGGCTATCGCGCGCTGGTGCTGCCGCTGACCGAGATCATCGGGCGCTTGGGCTCGGCGGCGATCCTCGTCATCGCGCTGATCCTCACCTACCGTATCTGCGATGCCATCTGGGGCAGCTTCGCCTATCCCTTCTATCTGGGCGAATTGCAGTACACGAACGACGAGGTCGCGATCGCGTCGAAGTTCTTCGGTGTCGGCGCGCTCCTCCTCGGGCTCGCCATCGGCGGGGCGCTCCTGACGCTGATCGGGCGGATGGCGGCGCTGACCTTCGGTGCCTTGATCGCGGCGCTGACCAATTTGCTATATGCCGATCTCGCCGTCGGCGGCGCGACCATGCAGGCGGTGTCCGACGCGACGGGCTTTACCTGGCTGGTCACGCATCTGGGCGGCGATGACCGCCTAGCCAAGCTGATGGTCACCATCGCGGGCGAGAATTTGGCCGTTGGCATCGCGGGCGCGGCGTTCGTCGCCTATCTCTCGAGCATCGTCGCCAAGGGCTATAGCGCGGTCCAATATGCGCTGCTTTCCAGCCTCGCGCTGCTCGTGGGCACGCTAGGTCGCGCGCCCTTGGGGCAGCTGATCGAGGAAATCGGCTATTACAACGTCTTCCTCATCACGACCGCCATCGGCGGGGTCGCGGTGGTGCTGTGCCTGATCGAATGGGCGCGGCAGAAGCGGCTCGGCACCGCCGACCAGAATGCGCCACCGCCCGAGGTCGAGTTCGCCTAGCCCGGGATCGAGCCGTCGGCGGCGAGGATCTGGCCGACGAGATAGAGCGAGCCCAAGACGACGACTTGCCGGTAGGTTTCGTGCGAAAGGGTGCGCGCGAGCGAAAAGGCTTCCTCGATCGACCCGGCGGCGAGGCTGTCGTCGCGGCCCAGCACCTCGTCGGCGATCGACGCAAGCGCGGCAGGGTCGTGGCTGTCATGACCCACGATCGGAACGGCAATCAGGCGCGCGGCCTTGTCCTTGAACGGCGCAAGGATGGCGCGCGGGTCGCGGTTGGCAAGAATGCCCACGACCAGCAGGCTGTGCGGTCCCGGCGGCACGCCGAGCGAGGCGCGGGCGAGCCATAGGGCGGCATCTTCATTATGCGCACCATCGACGAAGATCGGTTGGGAAAAATCCGATGCGAGGCGTCCGGTCAGCCGCTGCATCCGGCCTGGCCAGCTCGCGCTGCTCCCGCCCTTCACGACGTCGTAAGCCGTGACGCGGTCCTGCGCGTGGAGCATCGCGGTGGCGAGGGCCCAATTATTCGCTTGGAAACCCCCGAGCGACAATTCGGGCACCTCGATGCGCCCGCGATGGTCGATATAGGTCAGCGGGCCGCGATCCTGTTCGAGCGCATAGTCGCGAAGGGGGCGGATGACGGTCGCCCCGGCTTCGACAGCTTGCTGCTCGATCCGGTCGAAGACGGGGCGGGTGCCATAGCCCAGCACGAGCGGCACACCGGGCTTGGCGATGCCGGTCTTCTCGGCTGCGATCTTTTCGATCGTGTCGCCGAGCCAGCGCTGGTGATCGAGGCCGATGGTCGAGATGCCGCAGACGGCGGGCCGGGGCACGATATTGGTGGCATCGAAGCGCCCGCCCATGCCGGTCTCGAGCAGCAGGGCATCGGCGGGCTTGCGCGAGAAAGCGAGAAAGGCGGCAGCCGTCGTCGCCTCGAAAAAGCTCGGCTGAAGCTTATTGGCTTCGACCGCGTCGAGCACTTCGGCGAGGAGCGGGGCGAGGGCGCTGTCATCGATCAGCGCACCGCCGAGGCGGATGCGCTCGTTGAAGCGGACGAGGTGCGGCGAGGTGAAGACGTGGACACAGCTACCGCCCGCCTCGAGCGCGGAGCGCAGGAAGGCGAGCGTGGAGCCCTTGCCGTTGGTGCCCGCAAGGTGAAAGACGGGTGGGAGCGAGAGATGCGGATCGCCGAGCGCCGCGCACAGATCGAGAATGGGTTCGAGCTGCTGGACGCCGCGATCGCCACCATGTCCTAACGCTTCGAGCCGGTCGAGTTGACGCTGAACGGCCGGATCGTCCGACCGCGCCCCGTCCTTCATCTAGGCAGCGTCCTCGGCCTGCGGCGCGAGGTAGCCGACCAGCGTTGCCAGTCGTTCCTTCAGCGCGTGACGATGCACCACCATGTCGAGCATGCCGTGATCGAGCAGATATTCGGCGCGCTGGAAGCCCTCTGGAAGCTTTTCGCGAATGGTCTGTTCGATGACGCGCTGGCCGGCAAAGCCGATGAGCGCGCCGGGTTCGGCGAGCTGCACGTCGCCGAGCATCGCATAGCTCGCGGTGACGCCGCCGGTGGTGGGATCGGTCAGCACGACAATATATGGCAGTCCGGCCTCGCGCAGCTGCGCCAGCGCGACGGTGGTCTTGGGCATCTGCATGAGGCTCAAGATGCCCTCCTGCATCCGCGCACCGCCCGCGGCGGTGAAGAGGATGTAGGGCACGCGGCGCTCAATTGCGGCGCGAATGCCGGCGACGATCGCAGCGCCCACGGCGATGCCCATCGAGCCGCCCATGAAGGCGAAATCCTGCACCCCGACGACGACCGATGCGCCGTCGATCTTGCCATAAGCATTGATGAGCGCATCGCGTTCGCCCGTCTTGGCGCGCGCCTGCTTCATGCGGTCGGGATACTTTTTGGTATCGCGGAACTTGAGCGGATCCTCGCGCACCTCGGGGCTGGGGAGAATCTCGGGGGCGGCGTCGAAGAGTTGTTCGAAACGCTCCTTCACGCCGATGCGGTCATGATGCTCGCAGCGCGGACAGACGTAGAGATTCTCGGCCCACTCCTTGGTGAAGATCATGCTCTCGCACTTCTTGCACTTGTGCCACAGCTGATCCTCGCTCTGCCGCTTGGGCAGGAAGGGGATGCCGTTACGGACGCGGTCGATCCAGCTCATAAACTCGTCTCTCCAATCTGGCTGGCGGGGCTACAAGAGGCAGCCCCGCCTGTCCAGATTGCTCAGATGCTGTCCGAGATGGCGGCGATGGCGGCCTGGGGGTCGTCGGCCTGCGTGATCGGGCGGCCGACGACGAGGACCGAGGCGCCGTCCTCCATGGCCTGATGCGGCGTGACGACGCGTTTCTGGTCGGCGCTTTCCTGCGTGCCGACGGGGCGCACGCCGGGGACGACGAGATGCCCGTCGGGCCATTTCTCGCGCATCGCCTTCACCTCGAGCCCCGAGCAGACGATGCCGTCGAGGCCCGCCTCGCGCGCCAGTTCGGCCATGCGATCGACATAATCGGCCGGGGTGCCCTTGATACCCGCACGGTCGAGGTCGGGCTGGTCGAGACTGGTGAGCATGGTAACGGCGACCACCTTGGTCACGTCGGGCGCGGCAGCCTTTGCGGCGCGCAGCATCTCGAGGCCGCCGGCGGCATGGACGGTCAGGATGCGCGGGCGCAGGGGCGCGATCGCTTCGACCGCCTTGCCCACGGTGTTGGGGATGTCGTGCAGCTTCAGGTCGAGAAAGATCGGCAGCCCGCGTTCCTTCAGGCGCTTCACGCCCTCGGCGCCTTGCGCGTTGAAGAATTCCAGCCCGAGCTTGAGGCCGCCGGCATGGCTGCGCACGGCGACGGCGAGATTCTGGGCGGTGTCGAGTTGGGGCGTGTCGATAGCGACGAAGATGGGACCGGGCATGAAGGGGATGATCCTTTAGAAGGGGCTGTCGGGTTCGGGCGGCGGGGCGGCGCGGGTCGGCTGGGCCGGTGTGGGCGGCGGCGCGGGCGTGTACGGATGCGCATCGAGTGCGCGCTGCGCCTGGTCGATGCGGCGCCTCATCTTCCACAGGCGGGCGCGATAATAGAGCATGGTCGGCACCGCGCCGAGGAAGAAGGTGAGGGCGAGCAGCAGGGGCAGCTTGATTGCCATGCGGAGGTCGGCGCCGATGTCGATCATGACGTCGTGCCAGTTGGCGGTCGCGAAAATGGCGATGCCGACCGCGAGCAGGACCCACAGGATAGTGCGCAGGAATTGCATCGTCTCGCCTCGCTCTCTGATCCCCGGCCATGGCTGACCCGGCGCGCCCACGACCGCTCGTTGCATTTGCGGCACGAACGGAACACACCACCCTCTTGCCTTCGTTGGCAGGACAGTCAACACAAGCCGCAGGATGATTGCCCCCGCCCTCATGAATATTTCGCTTCCTGCTCTCCTGTTCGTCTCGGTGCTCGCCGGCTCGCAATGGGTCGAAAATGACGCCGATGCGGCCGCGCCGCCGCGCGACCATGTGCGCGTCGCGCTCGATCCGCTGGTCGACCTGGGCGAGCAAGGCGCGATCGATTATGCGCGGCTCGATGCGCGGCTCGAACGGCTGGCCGAGGAGCCCGGCATGGTCGGGCTCGCGGTGGGCATCGTCGAGGATGGCGAAATCCACTTCATCAAGGGCTATGGCGAGACGCTCGAAGGCTCGGGCGAGGCCGTCGGGATCGACACGCGCTTTCGCTGGGCCTCGGTGTCCAAGGGGGTGGCGGGGATCATGGCCGCCAAGCTGGAGGAAGAAGGCCGGCTCAGCCTCGACCTGCCGATCAGCAATTACAGCTCCACGCTCCAGCTGCCCGAGGGCAACCAGTTTTCGGCCACGCTGCGCGACGTGCTGAGCCACCGGCTCGGCATTTGGCGCAATGCCTATGACGACAAGCTCGAGGCGGGCGAGGATCCCGACGATATCCGGGCCATGCTGGGCGAGCTGGTGCAAATCTGCCCGGTCGGCGCCTGCTGGAGCTACCAGAATGTCGCCTTCGACAGCAGTTCCGAAGCGATCGAGCGCGGCGCAGGCAAGGAGTTCGAGACGGCGCTGGTCGAGGAATTGTTCGGCCCGCTCGGGATGCGTGATGCCAATGCCAGCCGCCAAGGGCTCGAAGGGGCCGACAGCTGGGCGCATCCGCACAGTCGGGGGCGTCGCGAAGTGCCCGTGACCGATGCCTATTATGAGGTCCCCGCAGCGGGCGGCGTGAACAGCGACATCCTCGACATGGCGATTTGGCTCCGGGCACAGATGGGCCATTATCCCGACATTCTGTCGCGCGCCGTGCTCGACGAGGCGCATCGCCCGCTGATCGAGACGCCGGGCGAGATGCGGCGGCTGCGCGATTATCGCGAGCGCCTGTCCGATGCGCGCTACGGGCTGGGCTGGCGCATCTACGATTATGCGGGGCATGAGGTGATCGGGCACCGCGGCGGGGTCAATGGCTATCGCAGCTTTATCCTGTTCGACGAGGCCAGGGACACGGGTGTGGTGGCGCTGTGGAATTCGAACAGTTCGCAGCCGAACGGGCTGCAGTTCGAACTACTCGACATGCTCTATGGGCTCGAGAAACGCGACTGGCTGGAGCTCGGCGAGGAGAGCTGAGCGGAGACCGATTCGCGGCCAGAATGACGTTGAAGCCAAAATGAATCCCGCAAATGGCGGATTTTTGCGTTTTTCTGTCATATATCCTACAACAGTCCCACTATCGTTCGACCGTCTCCTTCCGATCGGCCCTGCGCCATCTCGCTGCCTTGCAGCCCAGAGACGATTCCGAACCTCCGCCAACCGCCCCGCCCTGAATTTCCGACGGCCGTCCGGCCCGGCGGGAGCGACTGACGCCAACCCCGGGACCCCCGTTCCCGCGGGTGGTCCCTTGTCCCCAAGGAGACCCATATTGGCCCACCAGACCGAATTTCTGATCGAGCGGATGGAAGAAGAACGCGCCAAGGCGGATGCCGCCACGCTGGCGAAAGTGAAAGAGCGGCATGAACGCGCCGCGCGCAGCTGGGAAAAACTCGCCAATCGGGCGATCGCGGCGGACAAGCTGCGGGTCGCCGAAGAAGCCCGCAAGGCCGAGATGCGCGCCGAGCAGGAACAGCAGGCGCAGATGCCGATGCCTGCCTGAGGGTAACCAGCATCGATTTAACGCAAGGGGCGTGGGAGCTTGGCTTCCGCGCCCTTTTCGTTGCCGCCGCGACATGGCATTTTTGACGGTAGCGGGCGCTGACAGAAGAGTTGACCTATGTTAATAGGTCGATCCGGGAGACCATGATGACCGGATCGTCTCGTCTAATCGATTTTTGTGCCGAGGAAGCCGCGCGGCGGCTTGGCCACCAGCCCGAGCCCGCGCCCTTCGGAGCGATGCTCGATGCCGGGGGCAGCCCGCACGGAATCGAGGGCGGCGCATCGCTCGACGCGTTGCGCCGCGAGATGGACGAGCTGATGGCCAATGGCGTGGTGCGGGCCACTGCCTTCACCGAAATGCTGCCCCGGGACGCCGAGCGCGGTACGATCCGCATCCTCATCGCCTGGGGCAATCGTGGTCTCGACGTGATGGTGCCTTATGGGCGGCACCGAGAAGGGTTGTTCTGGGGAAAGCACAAGGTCCGGCTCGGCGAGGCGATCGTCGAGGAACGCGATACGACGCGTACCGATGCGGCCGCCGAATGAGCGGCTGACAATCTCCCCACAATCTTTCCATCCCCGCGTCAGGATCGCGGGGACCCATGTGGCGTAGGAGAAAAAGCGCAACGAGGGAGACGCGCAACATGAGACATATGGTCAATATCTTCGCGCTGGCAGCCGCCGCCATTTCGCTGCCGTGGCTGCTCGATGGCTTTGGTGGGAGCGAGACGAGCCGGATGGCGATGCCCCAGGGTACGACGTCGGGCTTTTGCCAACTGACCTTCGACCAGATCGCGGCGGACGATTACGAATGCCGCGCCGACAAGGTGGCGGCAGCGGCGCAGCGCTGAACCGCCAGCCATGCCTCAGTCGGTCCGATCACGGTCGATGAGTTCGCGCACGGCATTGGCAAGGCGCGCCATGCTGAACGGCTTGGTGAGGAGTGTCACGCCGTCATCGAGCCGCTCGTTATGGACGATCGCATTGGGCGTGAAGCCGGTGGTGAACAGGATCGGCAGTCCGGGCCGGACAAGGGCGATGCCATCGGCAAGGCGGCGACCGTCCATGCGCGGCATCACGACATCGGTGAAGACGAGATCGACCTTGAGGTCCTGATCCTCGAGCATTGACAGGGCCTGCTCGCCATCGGGCGCTTCGACGACCTCGTAGCCGAGCGAGCGCAGTGCGCTCACGCTCATCTCGCGCACGGCCGGTTCGTCCTCCACCACCAGCACGGTTTCGCCCTCGCGGGCCATCGGCATCTGGGCATCGCTTTCCGAACGAGCGATCGCGGCGCTGCCCTTGCGCGCGCCGAGGGCGCGGGGGAGGTAGAGCTTGATCGTCGTGCCTTCGCCTACTTCAGAATAGATGACGAAATGGCCGTCCGATTGCTTGAGGAAGCCAAACACCTGGCTCAGCCCGAGACCGGTACCCTTGCCCACTTCCTTCGTGGTGAAGAAGGGATCGACCGCCTTGGCCTGCACCTCGGGCGACATGCCTGTGCCGGTGTCGGAAATGGCGATAAGGACGAATTGGCCGCGAGGCGCGTCGGGGTGCTCGTCGCCATAGGCGCTGTCGAGGTGGCAGTTGCTGGTCTCGATGGTGAGCCGCCCACCCTCGGGCATGGCGTCGCGGGCATTGACCGCGAGATTAACGATGGCGTTCTCGAGCTGGCTGGGGTCGACGGTGACGGGCCAGATGCCGCCTGACAGGACGGTTTCCAATTCGATCGTGCCGCCGAGCGTGCGGCGCAGCAGCTCGGACATTTCGGCGACGAGGCGGTTGCAGTCGACCGTTTGCGGCAGGAGCGTCTGGCGGCGCGAGAAGGCGAGGAGGCGGTGGGTCAGTTCCGCCGCCTTCTTGGCCCCCAGCATCGCCCGGTCGAGCGCCGTGTCGCGCTTGGCGGTGTCGTCGGTGCGGCGCGCCATGTCGAGATTGCCGGTGATGATGGCGAGCATGTTGTTGAAGTCGTGGGCGATGCCGCCCGAGAGCTGGCCGACGGCTTCCATCTTCTGGAGCTGGCGCATCTGAGTCTCGGCCTCGGCGCGGGCGGCGGCCTCGGCGATGAGCTTGTCATTGGCCTCGCGCAGTTCGCCGGTGCGGGCATCGACGGTGCGTTCGGTGCGCAGGCGGGCGAGCTGTTGCTGCCAGGTCAAGGCGGCGACGAGGAGGGTCAGGGCGAGGCCGACGATGAGCGCGACGATGAAATTGATGCGCGGATGGGGGGCGTAGAAGGAGGCGGTCGGGGTGACACGGATGACGAGGCGGTTGCCGCCCACGGTGAGCGTGCGGGTGACCGAATTGCCGACCGTGTCGGCATCGAGGTTTTCGAACAATAGCGTGTCGAGCGAGGGGGTGCCGTCATAGACGCCGACCTCGACATCCTCGTAGAGCGGTTCGTCGGTGATGGTGCTGAACAGGTCGCCGGCACGCAGCGGGCTGTAGACCCAGCCCATGAACTTTTCCTCCGCATCCACGGGCCGCGTGACGGGCATGTAGAGGAGAAGGCCGGCCTGCTTGTCGTCGTCGATTTCCTGGACGAGTTCGATCTTGTGGCTGAGCGAAACCTCGCCCGAGCGGCGGGCGCGTTCCATGGCGGCGCGGCGGGTCGGTTCGCTCATCATGTCGAAGCCGAGCGCGGCCTCGTTGCGCTCGTTGCGCGGCTCGAGGAAGGCGATGATCGAATAGTTGGGCCGATCGCCGTCGGGCCAGAGGCGGCGATAGGGGCGGCCGCCGTAAAGCTCGGCGGTGGTCACATTGGCCTCGGGGTCGGTGGTGGCATAGACGGCGAAGCCGACGCCGAGGATGCCGGGATTGAATCGGGCGAGGTTCTGGCGCTCGACATAGCGGCGAAAATCGTCGGGCGAGACATTGTCGGAGGCGCGGAAGAGGGCAGCGCCGCCGCGCAGAACCGCAGCCTGGAGCGCGAACTTGTTTTCCACCGACAGCGCCGCGCGGTCGGCGAGGCGGGACAATTGCTGTTCGTAGCGCTTCTCGGCGTCGCCATGCGAGACGGTCGCGGCCAGCAACGTCAGCGCGAGCCCGCCGAGGAGGACGAGCAGCGGGATGCGATATTGGCGTAGTAGTGAAAGCACGATGATCAAATGGCCCCGGCCGCGATGTTGCGGGGTCAACCGGTGGGCGGGATCGCGGTTCCCGGGGCGGCGTTCGCGCGCCCCGCTGTAGGACGTTTTCCCCTCTGCAAGTTGAGAAAGTTGACGGTGGGTCGGGGGTCCCCGCCGGCCCCCGCAATCCGCCCGCGACGAACGGGCAGGGGAGGGGGGCAAATGAGCATGCGCGCATCATAGCGATGGGCGGGGGTGTAGGACAGCGTGGGCGTGGGCGTGGGCGCGGGGATTGGCCCGCGAGGGCCAGCAAGGTCGCGGGCGCCGATGTCATTGCTTTCTCAATATAAAGGGCCTAGCGTCACGCAGGCTACCAGTTGCCGACTTCTGGAACATGCGGGCGGACAACGCGCCCGAGTCTTTCGTCATCGCCGATTTCTAGCATGAAGCTGCTGCGGCTATCGCAGCGGCACCGAAGGACGATTTCCATGATCGAAGGCACCGTGAAATTCTTCAACAACGACAAGGGCTTCGGCTTCATCGCGCCCGATGGCGAGGGCTCGGATGCCTTCGTGCATATCAGCGCGCTGGAAGCAGCCGGGCTGCAGACGCTCGAGAAGGAGCAGCGGGTCGGTTACGAGCTCGAGCAAGATCAGCGCGGCAAGATGGCCGCGTGCAAGATCACGTTGCTCTAGCGACAGACCGCCATCGTCATGCCCGCCGCAGGGGGCTGCGGGCAGGGGGGAAGGGTCCGTCGCGATGCGGCGGGCCCTTTTTTTCTCTTTGACCTTGGGGGGGGGAGAAAGGAAGCAGCATGTCCGACCAGAGCGATTATCTCGTAGCACGCGTGCGCGAAGCGCGGGCGTTGGCGCGTCAGGCCACGCTCGACAATGTGCGCGCCAACCATTTGCGATCGGCGGCGGCGTGGGAAGCGCTGGCGCAGCGTTCGCTGCGCACCGATATCCTGAAAAGCGAGGAGGCCGCGCGCAAGGCCGAGCGCGACGCGCAGGCGGCGGCCGACGAGGCGGCGGGCATCGAGCGTCCGCCGCGCGGTGGACGACCGCCCCGGCCCTAGCGAAAGGCGCCGACGCGGTCGCTGCCCACGAAGGGACGGGCGTTGATGCGGGCGCGATAATCCGCCGCCATGCGCGTATAGACACGGCGCATTTCCTCGGTCGCGGCACGGTGGGCGCGGTCGTACGCGACCTGTTCGCGGTGGAGCAGCTCGTTGAGATCGGTGATGGGCATGGAGCGTTCCTGCGGAAAGCGTCGGCGAGTTACTCGTTCCGACAGTCACAGGATGCTTCTGATAAAATTCTTGTGATGCCAGTGGTATAGCATGGATCGCCACGCCTGTCGCGCGGTGTCTGGCGTATCCGGTCAGGCGCGGGCGAGGTGGCTGAGTTTCCTGACCGTGTTCATGTTGCGCGCGGTGCCGCGGTCCATTGCGGGGAGCCTGAGGCGGCTGCGGCCCTGGCCCGAGGGGTAGTGCAGGTAGAGGTGGCGGGTGCCGAGCGCGATTTGCTCGTCGGTGATGTGGGTGGCGGCGGTGATGTCGGCCTGTGTCGGGGCATCGTCGAGGAAGAGCGCCATGACCTTGTTGCCGGGGGCATCGGGCCATGGGTTGGCGGCGAGGAGGGCGTCGAGTTCGTCGGCGGTGCGGACGAAGAGCGGGACGGGGGCGCCGACATGGGCCTCGAGCGCGGGGCCGAGGCGGGCGCGGATTTGCGCCTCGCTATCGTCGGTATCGAGGAGGAGGTTGCCGCTGGCGATATAGGTCCGCGGATCCGCATAGCCCGCCGCTGCCGCGAGCGCGCGCAGGGCGTCCATCTTGAGCGGCGTGCCGGCGTTGATGGCGCGGAGGAGGGTGACTCTAAGTCCGATCGGTCCAATTTAGTCGAGATTGGAGATCGAAGGAAATTCCGTGAATAATACGATCATATGACACTATCTGTTGCTCAAAGGGCTTGTTGAATAAACGCCGGCCATGCGTTTGAGCCACCGTTTCTGAAGAGCTCCGGCCCATTAGCAAAAGCTTCCCAATAGGTGCCCTAAGATTTTCGAGGCCTGAGTTTGATCGAACGGTCTCGATAAAATTAGCAATATGATCTGAATAATTATTGAGCTGTGTGAGTGCATTAGATCCATTAGCGCTCGGTGTCCCGTTGATCTTACAGAAATTCATGCTCGGTCGTTTCAACTCGACGACCCATGCGAACAATCCGAGTGAGCTACGCGTGAAAGCTAAAAAGTCAGGGATCAACCCTGAAGATTGACCCTTGATAGAAGTTCTGATCATCTGCTTCGAAATAAGCCAAGTGCCATGATGTCCGGATTGATCAATAGCGTATTGAAGTGCGTAAGGGTGCGCCTCGAAGGCCTCGTGAATAAGTTGTTCTCGGTCGCTTTCCACTGCAGTCTCGAAGCTGTCCAGCATCTGTGACGAAATATCACCAGCGTCGCCGAAATTCGCGATGGGGATCAGTTTTTTACATTCGTCACGATACTTGCGAGCGTGCTTTTCTGCGCTGACTATTTTTATCACTGATACATTCTCCAGCGGCGGATAGGACTGATTTCCAAGTTAGTTCAGTTTGCCCCAGAAACTACTCAACATGGTGTCCGCACCAGCCCCTCCACGCAACATCTTGAAACCACGCGCGTGCAGAACTTCTATTTCGGTCCGAACGTCTGATGGCTCTTGAATCGTGTGACCGCCACCGCTGAAAAAAGCTTCTAGTTCCTCGTTGAGGTTCTCTAGAGCTAGCCCTTCGCAAAAGTCGCCCAACGCCGAGTATCCGAACGGGATTTCCGAAATGCGGCCGAGGTTCGGAGTGCAAAGACGTAAGCGCCCTTTCCCATAAACATAACGATCGCCGACTTCCACGCTCGTATAGGTGACCCATTCGTCTTCGTCACCATACAAGCCGACCACCAACATGTTGAAGTCGTACGAATTTACTTCATTATATCCATGTCGTCTCAGATTGGAAATGCAACGTGACTTCGGTCCAATTGTAAATTCAAAATCAGAATCAAATAGATGTTTCGCAGTTGGTTTGAGGAACGCTCCCATTATAAATGGCTCGTCGTAGGATATTTCACCCTTTTTCTGAGCCTCAATGAAACAAACGCCCATAAAATAAGTGTGAACCAAGTACTCAAGCAGTGTCATCCTTGCCGTACGAATGTCCACAGCTTCCTCGTTGACCCTGAAGAAGGTCAAGTCCGCCAATTTTATGATGCGATTTTTCTTGTAATCGTTTTTTTGATCGTGCCCTCCACCATCATACTCGATAACGAGAACCGGATATCCCGTCTCGTCCGCAATGCAGAAATCAAGATGAGACATAAGTGCGAACTGTCGAAGTTCCATTGGTAAGCAAGAAATATCTACAGCATCTGCAATACGAACCTTCTCATATATCTTTCCCGCATACGACTGGGTGGCTCCTATGATTTCACCGTAGACTTTCTTTTCGCCCAGATTGGAGAGATTCTTCAGCATCAGTCCAAACTCACAAAGCTATCCAGCACCCGCTTCCGCCCCGCTTTCTCGAACTCGATCTCGAGCTTGTTGCCCTCGATCGCTTCGATCTTGCCGTAGCCGAACTTGCCGTGGAAGACGCGCATCCCGACGGTGAGGTCATCGCGGCCCTTGTTGCCGAGGCTCACCGCGCTGCCGCGTGACTCGATGATGCGTTGTTCGCCTTTTTCGAAGCGGGAGCTGGCGCGTTTCCAGCCGGGGCCTCGGGTGCTGGCGCGGTTGGAGCCGGCGGCGGCGAGATGTGCAAAAGGGTCTTCGTGGGGCTGGAACTGGGCCTGCCAGAGCGAGGCGCCGCCCGACATGGTCTGGTCGCTTTCCACATGTTCGGCGGGCAGTTCGTCGACGAAGCGGCTGGGGATGCTGCTCGTCCACTGGCCGTAGATGCGGCGGTTGGCGGCGTGGACGATCATCGCCTGTCGGCGGGCGCGGGTGATGGCGACATAGGCCAAGCGGCGTTCCTCCTCGAGGGAGGCATTGCCGCCTTCGTCCAGCGCGCGCTGCGAGGGGAACAGCCCCTCCTCCCAGCCGGCAAGGAAGACCAAGGGGAATTCGAGGCCCTTGGCGGCGTGGATGGTCATGAGGGTGACGCGCTCGCCCGCCTTGTTGGCGTCATTGTCCATGACGAGGCTGACATGTTCGAGGAAGTCCGAGAGGGTTTCATATTCCTCCATCGCGCGGGCGAGTTCGGCGAGGTTGTCGAGGCGGCCCTGGGCCTCGGCGGACTTGTCGGCCTGGAGCATGGCGACATAGCCCGATTCCTCGATCACCTGCTGCATGAGTTCGGATGGGGTGAGGGCTTTGACGCCGGTTTCCATGAGTTGGCGCTTGTCGTCGCCGGTGACGGGGGCGGCGGAGGTGCCCGACATGAGTGTCCGCCAGCGGGCGAAGTCGCCGACGAAGCGGCCGAGCGAATTGCGGGCTCTTGCGGTGAGCTCGTCGGTGTCGAGGATCTGGGCGGCGGCCATGAGGAGAGGGAGGCCCTGCACCCTTGCATATTGGTGGATGGTGGCGACGGCCTTGTCGCCGAGGCCGCGCTTGGGGGTGTTGACGATGCGGTCGAAGGCGAGGTCGTCCTGCGGCGAGGCCAAGAGGCGGAGGTAAGCGATGGCGTCGCGGATCTCGGCGCGCTCGTAGAAGCGAAAACCCCCGATAATCTGATAGTCCATGCCGATGGCGATGAAGCGTTCCTCGAACTCGCGCGTCTGGTGCTGGGCGCGCACGAGGATCGCGGTGTCGTCGAGGGAGCCGCCCTTGGAGACGTGGTTCTCGATCTCCTCGGCGATGCGGCGGGCTTCCTCGGGGCCGTCCCAGACGCCGAGGACCTTGACCTTCTCGCCCATGCCGGCGTCGGTCCAGAGATCTTTCCCGAGGCGGCCCGAGTTGTGGGCGATGACGCCGCTGGCGGCGGCGAGGATGTGGCCGGTCGAGCGGTAATTCTGTTCGAGGCGGACGATCTTGGCGCCGGGGAAGTCGCGCTCGAAACGCAGGATGTTGGACACATCGGCGCCGCGCCACGAGTAGATCGACTGATCATCGTCACCGACGCAGGCGATGTTGTTGTCGGGGGCGGCGAGGAGCCTCAGCCATTCATACTGGCTGGCGTTGGTGTCCTGATATTCGTCGACCATAATATATTTAAAGCGTGTCCGCCACGTGTCGAGGACGTCCGCGTGCGCCTTGAAGATGGTGAGCATGTGGAGGAGGAGGTCGCCGAAGTCGCAGGCGTTCACGGCCTTGAGGCGCTCCTGATATTGGGCGTAGAGGTCGGCGCCCTTGCCGTCGGCATAGGCCTGCGCGTCGGCGGCGTCGATGTGGGCGGGGGTGAGGCCCTTGTTCTTCCACTGGTCGATGAGGGCGGCCAGCGCGCGGGGCGGCCAGCGCTTGGGATCGATCTGCGCGGCCTCGATGAGCTGTTTGAGGAGGCGGAGCTGGTCGTCGGTGTCGATGATGGTGAAGTTGGGCTGGAGGCCGACGAGCTCGGCATGGCGACGGAGCATGCGCGCGCAGACGCTGTGGAAGGTGCCGAGCCAGGGCATGTTGTCGACCGCGCCGCCGGTGATGCGGGCGACGCGTTCCTTCATCTCGCGCGCCGCCTTGTTGGTGAAGGTGACGGCGAGGATCTGGCTCGGCCAGGCGCGGCGGGTGGCGATGAGATGGGCGAGGCGGGCGGTGAGGGTGGCGGTCTTGCCCGTGCCGGCGCCCGCGAGGATGAGGACGGGGCCGTCGAGGGTGGTCGCGGCCTCGTACTGCGCGGGGTTGAGGTGCGCGAGATAGGCGGGGGCATCGCCAGTGTCGATCGGCGGGGCGGGGGGCTGGGATTCGGTCACGCCTGACAGGTAGGGATGAGAGAACATTTGGGCAACCCGGACGTGAGGCGGGGGCGACTCGGGAGGGGGCGGGCGAGTCGTTTTCGAGTCGCGGCGCGAATTGATGCTTGCGAATCGGCTTTTCGCTGGCTAAAGGCGCGGCTGAAATGGGGTCGTGCCCGCAAAAAAGGCGACTTTTGCACGATATCCCCGTTATCCACAGGCCGAAATACCTCTTAACGCCTTGGAAACACCTGCAAAGTGGCTCATAACAAAATGGTGATCGGGACGAAGCGCCCGGGCCCCTCGGGGCAAGGGAACGCAAGTTCCGATCTCCGCCGGCAGGCGATGGTCGCAAGACCGGGAGGAGCGCTCAAGGATCTTCGGATCCGGACAGCGCGGTGAGACCCGGAGCCTTGGTGACCGGACCAGCCGGTCGGACGGCACCGGAAGAACCGGGGTGCCTAACGCAGCCGCGCTGCACCGACCCTTGGGTCGGGGGAGCGAAGGGCGCGAAGGTCCCGGTCCAGGAAGGGCCGCGAACGAACCGCCGGGACGCGATCCGCTAGACGGATCGGTAGCGGACGGAAGGAGGCGGCGCCTGTCGTGAGTGAGAGCTCTCAACAGGCAAGGTTTCCGGACCCGAGGCGAGGCCCCTGCATGGGGGCAGGCCGGGCGGTAACGAGCGACGCCTGAGCGGGCGCGCAAGGATGGCGATGGGCGCCAAGGTCACTGCTCTTGCAGCAGCGACTGTCACCACCTTCGGGTGGGGGCCTGCCGAACCCCTCGGGGTGAGGCGACGTCAAAGCCTTCGGGCGGAGACGGGCCGATGCCCTGGAGCCGAGACGGATCAATGCCTTCGGGCGGCGGTTCGTGGAGGCACTGGCGGCGGAGACATTCTTTCGACAAGCCTTCGGGCGGACGAAAGGGCGAACCCGGGCCAAGACCGGCAAACCAGCTCGGTGCCAAGAAGGGGGCCAGCGACTTGTTCGCTGGCCCCTTTTTCTTTGGCGGTTGTAAGGGGGAGGGCAGCCTGATTTCTCGCCGATTGGGGGCACGCCGGTCGCTTGCCGATGAAAGCTCCCCCCGGAGCCTGCCAATCGACAGCATCCTTGCTGTCCAACGATGGCGAGAGGATTACCGGTACGCTGCTGGCGCGGATCCGAAGCGCTTGGCGTCACGGACGCAGCGTTGGGGCCATCAGTCGCCCGTGGTTTCCTCTTCGAAAGCGATGCTGGTGCCCGTCGGCAGGGCAAGGAAGAATTCGATGCGCTCCTGCTTGTCGGGCGCTGAGCCCTTCTCTGGGTCCGCGGGCAGGGGTTCGCCGCAGAAGGCCAGTTCCTCGGCGCGATCGGGACAAGGGGCGGCGCTTTCGAAGCGCGGGGCGAGGTGGCGGGCAATGCGGGCCTCGCTGGCAGTGGCCAGAAGCCATTGCTTCCAGCGCCCCACGTCTTGCCGGCTACCCGCCGCGGTGCCGACGAGCCAATCGCGGTCGGCATAGAGCGGGTCCGTCACAATCAGCATGCCGATGACGAGCGCACCGGTCTTCTGGATGGAGGTGCATGGCTGCGCCGAGATGCCGTCGGCGCCGAAGATCAATTGCTCGCACCGTCGCGGTTTTCCCTCTGACGAGAAACCGAAGATCAGCGGCGGGTCGACGCCGTCGGCTGCGGCCGCGTAGCTCTGTGCGCGCACGCTCTGGCGGTGGATCCTCCAGTGGATCAACGGGGTCGTATAGGAGGCCTCGACCAAGCGGCCTTGATTGTTCACCGCCGGATCGAAGGTCGCGCGCTCCATGAGGATGTCGCAGGTCGCGCGGTCGAGCGCAGGCGACCCCGAGGTTTCCACGATGACGCACTCGCTTACCGTGCCCTGCGGCGTGATGGCGAGCCGGGCGCGCACGGCGCCTTCCTGGTCGAGACGCAGCGCGTCGGCGGGATAATCCTCGGCCCGAAACAGCGACCGCACGTCTCCCCGCGCTGCGCTTTCCCCTGGCTGCGCCGGATCGCTCGCCACCAGCGCAAGGCCGATCGGCAGGATGGACAATGACATGGCTTGCTCCCCCTCAAGTCGACGGATGATTAGGATGAAGGGTCGGCGGCGCGCAAGACGACTGGTTCTGAAAAGGTAGCGACCGGCGCTGCGGGGTACCGTCGCCGTAGCGCAGCGGCATCGCTCTTGCACATCGGTGACCTTCGCTTAGGAAAGCGCGGCTATGGAGGGGGCAGCAGGACGGGCGACCGTTCTTGTCGAGGGAGTGTGCGTGATGTTTTCCGGTCTTGCCATGTTCACCGCCAGCCTGCTGGGCGTGGGGCAGCCGGTCGTGCCGCCCTTGCCGCCCAAGCCGACATTGGCGCGGCCGCCGCAGTCGAAAGTCAATCTCGGCACGCTGTTCAGCTATGAGGATTATCCGGCGGCGGCGCTGGCGCTCGACCTCGAGGGCGATGTGCGGGTGTGGCTCGATGTGGACGCGCAGGGGCGCGTGCAGGGGTGCACGGTGCGCACGAGCAGCGGGCATGCGGAGTTGGACGAGGGCACCTGCGACATCTTCGTGGGCCGGGCGCGCTATCACCCGGCGCTCGATGCAGATGGCGAGCCGGTCGCGCAGCGCGTGTCGCCGCCCGCGGTGCGCTGGCGGATGATGGACCGGCCCCGCCCCCGGAGCGAGGCGGCACGGCTCATGCAGTTCCTCGTGTCGCCACTGGGGCAGGTCGCGGGTTGCTGGACGTTGCCGGCCGCGGGCCAGGAGGGGCCCGATCATTCATGCGGGCGCGAGAGGGCCAAGGCGCGGGCGCTCGCGCTGGCGATGCACCGTGACGACGCGCAGCCGACGGGCACCTATTCGGTGCAGGCCGTCTGGGGGCATCCGCTTTCGACCGAGGCGCGGCTGGCGCGGCTCGAGATCGACCCCGAGGCGATCATCGTGGATCGCACGCATGATTATGTGCTGCGCGAGGGGCTGGTCATTCGTTGCAGCGAGCGTGCCGAGGACGATCTCGACCTGGCCGGGGCCGACTGCCGCGAGACGGGAGCGACGGCGGGCTGGTGCGTGGATGATGCGAGCGATCCGGTCGCCTGTCACGGGCTGGTGCAGTGGCGGCTCCTAGTTTGGCGTGACCCCACGGTGGATGTCGAGGGAATGACGCGGGCGCGGACGCTCGATCTTGCGCCGCCCGCGCAGGATTAGGGAAAGGCGCGCCGCCACAGGCGGTCGTCAGGCGGCCTGGGTCGCGTCCTTGCCGTCCGACTGTTCGACGATGCGACGGAATTTCTTGATCGTCTCGTCGAGCAGGATGATGGCCTCGTCGATGGCGAGGCGGGTCACGGCTGAAAGATCGGCGGTCTCGGCCGCCTCGCTCAACCGGGTCATGACGACCTCGTCGCATTCGGCCAGCTTGAGGAGCAGGGGGCCGTAATTGCCGCTTGCGGTCGCATCGTCTGACAGGTCGAACCAGCTTTCGGGACAGCAGATCCGGCGTTCGCCATCTTCCAGCGGGGCACCGATCTCCTCTAGCGCGGCCGCGATCCTGGGCATCATCTCATCGCGGTTCTGGCGGCAATCCTGGAGGATCTTGACGATCTGCTGATTGGCGATGCGATCACAGACGAGGCGGATGCGCTGGCCCGTGTCCTCGGCGGCACCGTGGAGCATGCGTAGCAACTTGGCATCATCGGGTCGTCCGAGCATGGACCCCTCTCCCGTTCACGTTGGGATGCACGTGCGTCCAGCCCATGCGGAATGGCCCCCGTGTCAGACGCTCTTAACGAGCCGCCACATCGAATGTTTCCAAAAATATGACAAAGATTGTTAAAAGGCCGCCAGCCCGTCGGAGCGCTGGCGATCAGCGGCCCGTCATCTCGCGGACATGTTCGGCATAGAGCCGGCCGACGGGCTGTTCGCTGCCGTCGCCAAGCTGCGCGATCCAGCGGCCCGAGGCGTTGCGCGAGAAACCGTCGATAAAATCGCGGCGCAGGATCGCCGAGCGGTGCAGCCGCACGAACATGGCGGGGTCGAGCCCCTGTTCGAGCGAGGCCATCGAATGGTGGATGAGCCAGCTGCGATCGCCGACATGGAGGCGCATATAGTCGCGCTCGGCCGAGATGCGGTCGATGTCGGCGGCGGCGATGCGCACGAGGCCCGACATGTCGGAGGCCCAGAATTCGGTGAGGAAGAGCGAATCCGCCGCCTTGCCCTCGCCCGGTTCGCGATGATCCAGCGCCTCGCGGGCGCGCTCGATCGCGGCGATCAGCCGGTTCCGGTCGACCGGCTTCATGAGATAGTCGACGGCGGCGACCTCGAAGGCGGCGACCGCGAACTGGTCGTAGGCGGTCACGAAGATCACGGCGGGACGCGGCTCGGCGCGGGCGAGATGGCGCGCGACCTCGATGCCGTCCATGCCGGGCATGGAGATGTCGAGGAGGACGAGGTCGGGCTGGTGCTCGGCGGCGAGCGCGACGGCCTGGTCGCCGTCCTCGGCGATGCCGACGATGTCGAGATTCTCGAGCGGGTCGAGCAAGGCGACAAGGCGGTCGGCGGCAAGCGGTTCGTCGTCGGCGATCAGCACCTTCAGCGCGGTCATCCTTCAGGCTCCTTCACGATGGGAATGTCGAGCACGACCCGAAAGCCGTCCTCGATCGGCGCGGCATGGCAGGTCGCCGAGGCGCCGAAATGGGCGAGCAGGCGCTCGCGGACATTGGTGAGGCCGGTGCCGGTCCCGCTCGGCGGGTCGCGGTCGGCCTGCGGACCGATGGGCGATGAATTGTAAACGACAAGGCGCGCGCGGCCATCCTCGATCGGGGTCGCCTTGATCGCGAGATGGACGGGCGCGCGGGTGCGGCTGACGCCATATTTGATGGCATTTTCGACCAGCGGCTGGAGGATGAGCGCGGGCACGCGCATCTGGCTGAGTTCCTCGGGCACGTCGATGGTGACGTCGAGCCGCTTGGGGAAGCGGCGCTGTTCGATGTCGAGATAGAGGCGCTGGAGGCTGATCTCGCGTTCGAGCGTGATGCTCTCGGAGGGATCGAGCGAGAGCGAGGTGCGGAAGAATTCGGACAGAGCGATCAGCATTTCCTCGGCCTGTTCGTTGCGCTTGGTCATGACCAGCGAGGACAGGCTGTTCAACGTGTTGAAGAGGAAGTGCGGGTTGACCTGATAGCGCAGCGCGCGGACGTGGGCGGCCTGGGTCGCGGCCTCGGCCTCGGCGAGGCGGCGCTTGACCTGTTCGACGCGCCCGGCGCTGTCCATGGCGAGATAGACCCCCGACCAGGCGAGGAAGAAGAAGAGCCAGACGACGGCGGCATCGGCGGCGATACGGATCTTGCCGAGGCGGTCGAGTTCCTCGAGCGGGGGCAGGGTGAAGACCATCGGCGCCTCGCCCGAATGGCGCTGGATGCGGATCTCGTTGCCCTTCTGGATGATGACCGCGCCCTCGCGCGCCTCGGTGCGATATTCCTCGCTGCTGGCGGAGACGTCGGGCGCGGTCGAGATGATGAAGAGCGCCTGCGCGACCGCGGCGAGCGAGGAGGCGGCGAAGGCGACCGTGGCGCGCCAGCGCAGCGAGGCCTCGGGGCGTACCGCGCGCAGCGACATGTAGATGCACAAGGTCAGGATGATGCCGATCCCGATATGCGGCATGCGGTTGGCAAGAACGCCGTCGAGATCGCCGATGAGGAGTGCGCGGCCGATCACCGTGGCCAGATAGGTCGCCCAGAACAGGACGATCGAGGCCAGCGCCAGCCGCCAGTCGGCGAACAGCGAGGTCGAATGGTTGCGGATCGGGACGTGGCGCATGGGCTGATTGTCGTGCCAGAGCGCTGGCCCGAGGCCAAGCCCCGAAACGCCGGTTCATCGAAGGGGAATGCGGGCTCATAGAAGAAGCAGGCGAGGAACGGGGCCCGGCACTGGCCCGTTGATGGGGAAAGACAGTGAAAAAGGACATGTGTCATGAGCCAGCCCAAGGACGAACCGAGCAAGGAACTCGAGGAAAAGCTCGCCAAGCATCCGCATGATGCCGACACCAAGGTGGACGTCGGTTCGGATGAATCGATGGATGCGTCCGATCCGATTTCGGTGACCCGCAGCGACGACGACGAACCGCATCCCAACTCGGATGCGCCGAACGGCGGGCGCTAGGGCCCAGTTTCCGCAACGTCGGGACGGCGGCGCAACCAGATTGGCGGCGTGGCTGGGGGCGTTGCCGATATGTCGCAATGCGTTGAAAAGCCGTGTGGCAAGGGCAACGAGCCCTTGCCGCAGCGGCTGATTTTTGCCTCTTTTGCGTCACGGGGAGCGGCTCGCGGTTTTTGGTTAAGTCCCTTTTAAGACTAGCCTTTCTAAGATCGTGGGCAGTGGCAGAAGGAGATATTCGAGATGGATGCGAAGAAGGGCGGGGGCCCGGTGACGGGGGAGAAGCTGTTCAGCGAGATGAAGGAGTTCGCTTCCTTCGACAAAGCGACGCAGCGCTACATTCGCCGTTCGCTGGACGTGGCGTTCGGCCGCAAGGATCCACTCGACACCTGGGCACGCGACGAGGGAGAGGCGGCCGCGATCAATGCCCAGAAGCGCTTCTATGCCCAGCTCCCCCACCTGCGCGCGGACATTCCCGACGATAGCGGTCTCGACATGCTCGAGCCGTTCCTCGGGCTGCTGACGACGCTGTCGGCGTTCGATCTCGCGCAGGGGCGTTTGGACAGCTTCACGGCCTATCGCTTCCTCTATGAGCGGCTCCTCGGCGCGCATGTGCGTCCGTGGCTGCCGGCGGCCTTCTGCGCCGCGGCGGCGCTGCCGCACCTGCACCCCGATCGTCGCCGGATCCTCTTGCAGTCGATCAGCGAGGGCGCCGCGACGGCGGCGGGCTGGTCGACGCGCGAGCCGGTGTTCTGGCCCGAATGGGTCGAGAAGGTGGACGTCGAAACCGCCTAGAGCGGGTAGATCTCAGCCAGTTCGCCAAGCGATATCGCGGGCGTCCTGTGGAGGATGAAGCGGCCTTGGCCGTCATTCTCCCAGGGCGCCCGCTGCTTTTCGCGGTCGTCGACGAGGACGTCGCCGGGGGCGGCATAGAGATGCTTGTCGCGCGCCATGCAGGTGATCATCGGCACGCCGGGCAGCCATTTTTCACCCCAAGCGCGCTTTTGCGGCTCGGCCCATTTGCCCATCGGGAGGCCGGTGAGAATGGTGGGGGCGAGGTGCGCGACCGCTTCGACCATCTCCAGCGCGCCGGGCAGCGGGTCGAGATTGGCGTAGAAATCCTCGGCGCGCGCCAACGTCTTCCAGAAACCGCCGACCCCGACTTTTTTCTGGAAAGCGTGGGCATCCATGCCGGTGAGCTTCTTCACGCCGCCGTCGAAGTCGGCGAGGACGCCGTCGCAGTCGAGGAAGAGGGCCGGATGGCTCATGACACGTAACCGGGGCGGGCGTGGAAGGGGATGGGGTCGACCTCGGTGAAGCCATGGTCGGCGATGAGGGCGTTGCTGTCCTTGGGCACCCTGCCGCTGTCGGGGTCGAGGCTCCAGGTGACGTGATAGTGATTGCCGTCGGGGCGGTGCGGCTGGCCATCGACGAGGACGACGAGCGCCTCGACGCCGTGGCCCGCATCGCTGTGGCCGATCACGGCGAAGCTGGCGGGTGCGGGGACGGGTGCCTTGTCGCGGTGCGAGGCGGCGGTGACGTGATGCGCGATCACCTCGGCATAGCGCGGCGGGAAATGGGCGAGCAGGCTGGCGCGGTCGGCGTCATCGAGGATCCAGCCGACGGCGCCGCCCATCAGCCCTGCGCCTTGCCGATGGCATCAAGCAGGTCGCGGGCGTAGGCGATGAGGCTGTCGTCGCGCGCGCCCATGACGAGGACGATGTCGCCGGGACGGGCGTCGGCGGCGATCTCGGCGGCAATGTCGTCGCGATCGGGGATGTGGATGGCATGGCCACCCGCCTCGCGCACCGCATGGGCGAGCCAGTCCGAGCCGCGCGACTTGTCGACCGTGCCGCCCTGGTAGACGGGATCGGGGAGGAAGAGGCGATCATCCTCGCCGAGCCGAGCGGCGAAGACCTGCGCCAGTTCCTCGCCCATCTGTTTCAGGGGGCCGTAGCCGTGCGGCTGGAAGATGGCGAGGAGACGGCGGCCACGCGCGCGCATCGTGTCGAGCGTGGCGGCGGCCTTGTCGGGATTATGCCCGAAATCGTCATAAACGGTGATGCCATGATGTTCGCCGACGCGCTCGAGGCGGCGCTTCAGGCCGGCGAAGCGGGCGAGCGCGGCGGCACCGTCGGCCAGCTCGACCCCGGCGGCATGGGTGGCGGCCAGCGCAGCCAGCGCATTCATCGCATTGTGGCGCCCGGGCATGGGGAGGTGGACAGCATGGGCCTGGCCGTCGTGGAGCAGCGTGAAGCGGACCTCCTCGTCATGCAGTTCGAGGTCATGGCCGCGATAGGCGGGGTCGTGCGCGGGATCGAAGCCGAAGCCGCGCGCATGGGCGGGCGCGATGGCGCGCGCTTCGACATCGTCGGCATTGAAGATGGCGTGGGTGCCAGCGCCCATGAAGTCGCCGAACAGCTGGCGCAGTTCGTCCATCGACTTGTGATCGAGGCTGATATTGTTCACCAGCGCCACCGTGGGTTCGTAGAGCGCGATCGAGCCGTCGCTCTCGTCGACCTCGGCGACGAACAGATCGGGATCGCCGACAAGCGCGCTGGCAAAGGGGGCATGCGGCCCGGCGAAATTCTTCATCACCGCGCCGTTCATGACAGTAGGCGCGCGCGCGGCCTCGTGGAGGATCCAGCCCGCCATGCCGGTGACCGTCGACTTGCCCGAGGTGCCGCCGATGGCGATCGAGGTGGCGGCGGTATTGAGGAGTTCGGCGAGCAGTTCGGGCCGCGCCTTGCGGGGCAGCCCGAGCTCGCGCGCGCGCACGACGTCGGGGACGCTGTCCTCGACCGCGGCGGAGGCGACGAGGGTCTGGCCCTCTTTCAGGCCGGTGCCGTCCTGATCGTGGAGGTCGATGCCGAGGCTGCGCAGATAGTCGAACTTGGCGGCCATGCGACCGGCATCGAGGCTGCGGTCCGAGCCCGAGACGGCGGCGCCGCGCGCCTTGATGATGGCGGCAAGCGGCAACATGCCCGACCCGCCGATGCCGCAGAAGAAATAGCCATTGTCCATGGCGACTGCCCTATGCGATGCCGGGAGCGTGAGCAATGGAGGACCCATGCGGATTGCGATGGTTGCGCCGAGTTGCCCGGTGAGCGAGGCGGTTGTCGCGCGCGTGCACGAGCGCGCCGCGCTGGCGGGCGCCGAGCTGATGGTGCACCCGCAGGTCCATGCCTGCGAGGGGCATTTTGCAGGCTCGGACGCGGTGCGGCTGGCGGCGCTGAAGGAGGTGCTGGCCGACGAAAGCGTCGACTGGGTCTGGTGCGCGCGTGGCGGCTATGGGTCGAACCGGATTGCCGCGGCGCTGGTGCGCGAGCTGCCCGCGCGGGCGCTGGGCAAGAGGGTCATGGGCTATTCGGATGCGGGGTTCCTGCTGTCCGCGCTGCACAAGGCGGGGCTGGAGGTGGCGCATGGGCCGATGCCCGCCGATGTGACGCGCGAGGGCGGCGAGGCGGCGATCGACCGGGCGTTGGCGTGGATGGTGCGGGGCGACGAGGCGGCGCTGGAGCCGGAGCTGTCGCCCGACCGGCCGAGCCTTGCGTTCAACCTGGAAGTGCTGGTGTCGATGCTGGGCACACCGTTGATGCCCGATCTCGAGGGAGCCGAGCTGCTGATCGAGGAGGTGGCCGAATATCAATATGCGAGCGACCGGGCGCTGTTCGCGCTGACGAACCAGGCGGTCAGGCCGGCGAGCCTTCGCATGGGGCGCTTTTCGGCGGTGCCCGACAACGACCGGCCCTTTGGCGAGGAGGCCGAAGCGATGGTGCGGCGCTGGTGCGATGCGGCGGGGATCGCGTGGCGCGGGCGCGCCGACATCGGCCATGACGCGCAAAATCGCGTCGTCCCCTTCGGCGCCATTAACCATTAGTCACGAAAAAGTGCGATTCTCCCTCTTGCGCCCCTTAGGGAAGCTCGCTCTACTCGCCTCCTTACTTAACAGGAGGGCCAAATATCATGGCAGACAATAAGAGCGGGTCGGGGCGTAAAGCAGGGGGCGGTCTTGCTCGCCCGGTGACGCCGTCGGCCGAACTGGCGAAAGTGACCGGTCCGACCCCGCTTCCGCGTAGCGAAGTCGTTTCGAAGATGTGGGCTTACATCAAGGCCAACAACCTTCAGAATCCGCAGAATAAGCGGGAAATCATGGCCGACGACACGCTGCGTCCCATTTTCGGCGCGGACAAGGTGACCATGTTCGAAATGAACAAGCACCTGTCGAAGCACCTCTCGTAAGGGAGGGTGCCGGACGCCTTTGAAGGGCGTCTCGCGATAGAGGGCCGCGCGGAGCATCAGCTCCCGCGGCCTTTTTTCATGTCCCGAATCAGCGCTTCCTTAGCGGCAGGCGGACCAGCCCATGCTGCCCTCGCGCATGGCGAGGTGGAGGTGATCGGCGTGGGCGGCGTTGTAATCGGGTGACAGGACCGCTGAAAACAAGGCGCAGGCACCGTCGCGTGCCTCGCGCAGGAAGGCGGCCTCGGCGGGGGCGCCGTCCCAGTCGGCGAGCAGGCTGAGGGCGCGACCGTCGGCGGTGCGAAAGCCCGCAATGTCGATCGCGTCGGCGGTGGCGTGGCGCGACCAGGGGCCGTCGGCGCGGCCGTAGAGGCGGCGGCAATTGTAGCTGCCGTTATGGACCGGGGTGACGGTGGTGCCGAGGTGGCGCTCGGCGGCGGGGGCGAGCGTGTCGCGCTGCCACAGGTAGAGCGCGGCGGCGACGGGACAGGCAGTGGCGAGCGGGCTGGGCGCGAGGTCGAGCGTGATGCCGTCGGTGTAGCCGCATTGGGCCTCGGCGGGCTGGCGGGGGGCGGCGAAGGTCTCGGCGATCCCCGCGGCACGCACGAGCGCGAGGCAGGCCTGCGGGTCGCTGGCGAGGGCGGCGAGCTTGGCGTCGGTGTAGGGGCCGACGGGATCGGCGAGGTCGAGCGGGGTGAAGGGGAACTGTTCGGGATAGGCGTCGATATAGGCGGCGGCATAGCGCCAGGCACCCCAGCCGAGCGCGGCGAGCAGGGCGAGGAGAAGGAGGCGGCGCGGCCAGCGTGGGGCGCGGCGGCTAGTGCTGGCCACGAAAGGCGTCGGCGAGCGGCGAGGCGGTGACGGGGTAACCGCGATCCTCGGGGATGCAGAGGGTTTTTACGCCATCGCGCTCCTCGACCCAGGGGACGATGGTGTCGACCGGATGCGCGGCGGCATCGGCGAAGACCTGGTCGACGGTGCGCGCCTCGGCGAGGCGTTCGAGGTTGCGCAGCGTGGGGAAGATGGCGTGGGCGGCGCCGGCGGCGATCTGATCGAGCATGGCGGCGGGGCTGATCCATTGCGAGGCGGCGACTTCGGCCTCCTGGTGCTGGCGGGTCGGCAGATCGGCAGGCGCGCGGGCGAGGATGAACCAGGTATCGAAGCGGCGCTTCAGGTTGAGGTTGGGGGCCCAGCGGGCGAAGCGGGTGAAGGCCTGCGGGTCGATGGCAAGCCCGTGCGCGTCGAGCAGCGGGAGGAGCGGCTGGCCCTCGAGCAGCGCGGCCTGGAGCGCGGCGCTGGTGGCAGCATCGGGGGCAGGGTCGAGACCGACCGCCACGCCCACTTCCTCGATCAGTTCGCGCAAGGCGGCGATGACGTCGGCGGGGGTGTCGGGATGGTCGTGATCGGCAGCGTCGATGCGCCCGCCGGGCCAGACCCATGCACCGGCAGCGAATGCCATGTGCGCGGTGCGGCGGACCATGAGCGTCTCAGGGAGCCCGTCCGGGCCCTCGCGCAGCAGGATGAGCGTGGCGGCGGGAATGGCGGGGGGAAGGGGGTCGGCGGTACTCATCGCCTCTCCTGATGGCGCAGGCGCGCGGGCATGGGAATGAAAAAAGGCCGGACACCCATGGGGTATCCGGCCTTTCCCGTTTGAAACGGGCTGGAACGTCCTCGGCTCGTTAGAGGCCGACCACGTCCTCGGTTTCCGCAGTGGTGCCGGCAACGTCGCTTTCGTCGATCTGATCGACGGGCGGTGCGGCCGGTTCCACGGCAGCCGGTTCCTCGACGACGGGTTCTTCGATCACGTCTTCGAGGCTCGCGGCATTTTCGTCATAGCTCTCGTCGGTGAGGGTGGTGTCATCCACCATTTCCTCTTCCGCCTCGCCAGCACAAGCGGCGAGAGTGAGGGCGGTGGCCCCGACGAGGGCAAAGGCGATTTTCTTCATCGAAAAATCTTTCAAATCAGCTTTGAAGACGATCCCTAGAGGACGTCGCCGTCAGCGTCTTCGGCAGCTTCTTCGGCGATTTCGCCCTGCTCTTCGACGGCATCGGCCTGGTCTTCGAGCGCTTCCGATTCAGCTTCCATGCCGAGGTCATCGGCGGTGTCGGCCTGCGCTTCGAGCTGTTCGACCTGGCCGTCGTTGATTTCTTCGACAACGTCTTCCTGGTCCTGGCCGCAAGCGGCGAGCGAGAGCGCAACGGCGCCGGTCAGAGCAAAAGCAATCTTCTTCATGGTCAAATCCCCAAAAATTTAAATCGTCCGTTAGCAGTCGCCTGCCTTTGCGGCAGTGCAACAACGGAAAGCCTTAACGGCGATCCGGCGCCATTGGTTCCGTCATGTCACCGCATTGTCAATCTTCCCGTGGTGTAAGCGGCGGCGGTAACGGCGGGGCGAGCCATACGTGCGGGGAAGCATGGATGCGGCGAAAAAACGGGCGAATAAGGGGAAAAATCGGTTTAACGCGTTAATAACGCTACCGAAATTATTGCGGCTCCGTTGCGGATGTATCGGCAGTTGGAGGGGCGTCGCCGATGTCGCTGGCAGCAGCTGCATTATTTTGCGCCGCCGCCTCGCGTTTCTTTTTCAGCGCCTCCGCCTCGGCTTGCGCTTCGGCCCGTGCTGCCTCCTCGAGCGCGCGCGTGCGCTTTTCTCCCGCGGCGGCGACGGCGTCGCCTGCCGGGTCGGCAGCAGGATCGCAGGCGACCAGGGCGATGGCGGCGGCGGCGATCGAACCGAATTGGAAGCTTTTCATCTGTCTGTCCTTATCAAGAGGTGGGGCAGCGGTAGCGGCGCTTTCTTGCGCGCTCGTCCGTGACGCATGTCCGATGCTTGTCACCAACCGGACGGCCGGTCCGAGGTTCCGGGCGTGGTTCCAGCCGATGATTGCGGCCGCAGGCGCTTGTTTCGCCGAGCGCATGAGCCTATCTGGGGATGCCGGGCAACCGGCTATGTCGGTAGAGTATCGGATGGAATAGGCGTTTCGGACCCGGGGGGCAGTACCCCGGCGCCTCCACCACCAGCCGCTCCTCAAGGAGCAGGCGGTTGATGATGGGGGCGAAACAGGATCGACGAGCGCAATAAAGATCCGGTTGCCGATCGGTAGGAGACCACCGTGAAGGCTCATTCACACAAGTGCTAACGATAACGAAGCACTCGCTATTGCTGCGTAACCACACGGCTAACGCCTAAGGTTACAATGAAATAAGCGCGGTTGGACCCCACCGGGCAACAGAAGGGGATTCCAGCGGTCCGGAGGGTACCGGGCAACAGAAACCCTCCACCTATCCTCTTCTCTGGAATGTGACGGCGACGAATTGATTTTCGCCGACGGCAAGCGCATCCTTCGCTCCACTTATCCAGCAGGGGACCCCCTCATGACCGTTTCGCTGATCGCGCTCGCGCTTTCCTCCACCGCCATCGCGGTTGCACCGACCCCGGTCGAAGAGCTGATGGTGCCCCCCGAGAATGCCGAGAAGTGGGTGTTCCTGTCGGAGGCAGGCACGCATGGGACGCAATATCGCTGGCAGCTCGACAATGGCTGCATGGCCTATCGCGACAGCACCAATCTTCGCGGCTGGACGGGGGAGATCGACCAGACCGTCTGTTATGGCGAGGATGGGCTGCCCGAGACCATCACCATTCGCGGCAAGTCGCCCTTCGGCGTGGCCGAGGAGAGCTATGTGGTCGAGGGCGGCGTGGCGCGCTGGGAAACCGAGAAGGACCGCGGCGAGGCCGATTATGACTGCGACTTCTATTGGGCGGCCAACGGGCTGACGCTGGCCTTCGACGATGCCATTCGCGCGGTGCAGGCAAGCGGTGGCGACCTGTCGCTGCTGCCCTCGGGCGTGGCGCGGCTGGAAACGAGCGGACGCAGCATCAATGTCGAAAGCGCGAGCGGCGAGCGCGAGACGATCACGCTTCATTATCTGTCGGGGGTGGCGAGCCAGCCTTATCCGGTGTGGCTCGATGAGGAAGGACGCTTTTTCGGCTTCTTCTCGACACTGGGACTGCTGCCCGAAGGCTATGAGGCGATCATCCCGCAGCTGAAGGAAGTGCAGGCCGAGGCAGGGCTGGCGCAGACGGCGGCGCTGTCGGCCAAATATCTGACGGACGAGGCGCGCGCGCCGACGCTGTTCGACAATGTGAAGCTGTTCGATGCCGAGCAGCGTGTCTTTCGCACTGGCCAGGCGGTGCTGGTCGAGGACGGGGTCATTACGGCGGTGGCGCCGGCGGGATCGATCGCGGCCGAGGCCGGGATGCGGGTGGTCGACGGGCGCGGCAAGACGCTGCTGCCGGGGCTATGGGACAGCCATGCGCATTTCGGACAGGACGATTGGAAGCTGCTCCAGAATATCGCCAGTGGCATCACCAGCTACCGCAGCCCGGGCGCGGAGATGGACTATATCGTCGACAAGCGCGCGCGGGCGGAGGCGGGGACGCTGCTCGCGCCCGACATCTACGCCAGCGCCATCGTCGACCAGCAGCATCCGTTGGCGGCGCAGGGCGCGATGACGGTGACGAGCGAAGAAGAGACGATCGCGGCGGTGCGCGAGATCGCCGCCAACGGGCTCTATGGGGTGAAATTCTACACCTCGATGAACCCCGAGTGGATCGCGCCGGCCGCGGCGGTGGCGCAGGAATTGGGGCTCCACGTGTCGGGCCACGTGCCCGCGACGATGCGCCCGATCGAGGCGGTGCGTAGCGGTTATGACGAGCTCACCCACCTCAATTTCGCGCTGATGCAGTTCATGCCGCAGGACGTGGTCGATACGTCGAACACCAATGCCCGGCTCGAAGGGCCGTTGCGTTATGGCAAGGACGTCGATCTCGACGGCCCGGAAGTGGCGGCGTTCATCGCCGAGCTGGCCGAGCGCGGGGCGATCGTGGATCCGACCATCACCATCTTCGAGGATTTCGTCGTGCCGCCGCGCGACGGCTCGCTGACCTTGTCGGCGCAGCCGTGGGAAGGGCTGTGGCCCGCGACGATGGAGCGCGGGATGCGCACCGGGGGCTACAAGCTCTTGGATGGCATGAGCTATGACGATTATCAGGCGAGCTTCGACGTGATGAAGGGGCTCATCGGCAAGCTGCATGAAGGCGGGGTGACGATGGTCGCCGGGACCGACGGGCAGGGATATGAGCTGTTCCGCGAGATCGCCATCTATGAGGAGGCGGGCATGAGCCGCGCCGATGCGCTGGCGAGCGCGACGATCATCGCCGCCGAGGTGGCGGGCGTGGGCGCGCAGTCGGGCTCCATCGCGGTCGGCAAGGAAGCCGACCTCATCCTCGTCGACGGCGATGTCGAGGCCGACGGTGGCGCGCTGCGCCGGGTCGAGACGGTGGTGCTCGACGGCACGGTGATCGATGCCCGCGCGATGCGCCGCGACGTCGGCATCGGCGGCGATCCGAAATAGGGGGCAGCCTCCATCGGAGCTGAATTGACGAGGCGCTCGGGCGGCATGGCGGTCCGGGCGCCTTTTTGCATTGGGCGTGGGTCGTTGGTCGAAAACTGACGCGGCCGCCAAATTGAGACGCGCGCTCTCGATTGATCCATGTTAAGGGTGGCGCTGCTCGGGACATTGCCAGTGGAGGGTGCCATGACCGGCCAGTTGTTCGTCGCCTTGCCCGAGGATCCGTATACCGACGTGTTCCTCACCGACCCCGCGACGGGGAAAAACGAGCGGCAGGTGTTGTGGGGGGATTTCCTGCGGCTGGCGCCGGGGGAAAGCGCCAATGGGACCAGCGAGAAGGTGAAGGTCCAGTGGGGCGGCGGTGGCACGATCCTCGAGATCGAGCGGCGTCATGTGACGCCCCAGCGCCCGCTCGAGATCATTTTCGTCGATGTCGGGCAGGGCGATGGATCGGTGCTGATCACGCCCGAGCGCGATTCCGACGAGCGGATCATGGTGGTCGATGCGGGCGAGGGCGAGGAAATGCTCGATTTCCTGCGCGAACGCTTCAAGCTCGACCGGCTGCGCGACGCGGGGACGCCCTTTCCCTTTCATGCCGCGGTGATCACCCATCCCGATCTCGACCATTATTGGGGATTCGAGGCGATCTTGGCGCATGGCGGGGCACGGTTCGAGACGGTCTATCATTCGGGCCTGGTCGAGCATCCGCACAAGAGCGGCTGGGACCAATATGGCACGACGAGGAAGCGCGGCGGCAAGGCCTATATCGAGGGATTGGTGCCCGACGATGCGGGAATGCGCGCGCTATTCGGCGATATCGGCGGATCGAGCCGCAAGTTCGCGCGGACGATCAACGCCGGTATCGCGGGCGGCACGGCGGGCCGGTTCGAGATGCTCGGCACCAGTATCGAGAGCGTCGAGGCGGGGCTCGTCGATTATGTGCCGGGGTTCGATCCCAATGATCGCAACGGCTATCGGATCGAGATCCTCGGGCCGGTGATCGAGAGCGGGCCGGGAGGCGAGATGTGGGTGCGGCGCTTCTCCAGCAAAGGCAAGATGAAGAACGGCCATTCGGTGCTGTTGCGGCTGTGCTACGACCGATTCAGCATTTTCTTCGGCGGCGACCTCAATAAGGAGGCCGAGCAATATCTGCTGACCGCTTATGCCGGGATGCGCGACTGGCCGGTCGAGGCGTTCGACAAGGACCGGATGCTGGCGCTGGCGCAGCCGCGCTTTCGCTCGGACGTGATGAAGGTGTGCCACCATGGCTCGTCCGACGTCACCGACGAATTCCTCGCCGCGGTCGATCCGGCGGCCTTCGTGATTTCGTCGGGCGACGAGGAGGGCCATGTCCATCCGCGCCCCGACCTGTTGGGGCGTCTCGGCAAGATCGGGCGGGGGCGATCACCCGTCATCCTGTCGACCGAGTTGCAGCGCTCGACCCGGGCCGAGGAGGACCAGCGGCTGATCAAGCGGCTGATGACGGCACTGGGGCAGGACGGCACCGCGCGCTCGCCCGAGGCGGCGGACAAGCTGGCCGCCGATCTCAAGACGCTGGGTCGCTCCAACGTCGAGGTCGACGGGGCGATCTATCTCAAGACCGACGGCCAGCGGCTGATCGCCGCCTTCAAGAAGGAAACGTCGTCCAAGACCAAGAAGTGGTTCTGGTTCGAGTTCATCCTCTATGGCGAGACGCTGATGGTCGTGCCGCGCTAGGGGCGCTTTTTCAGCTCTTCGAGAATGTCCTTCAAAAGGTCGGTCTCGCTCGGGCCTGCGGGCGCGGCGGGGGCCTCTTCCTTGTGCGTCTCGATCACCTTTTTCACCCAGCGGACCATCAGGAAGATGATGAAGCCGAGGATGAGGAAATTGAGGATGACGGTGATGAAATTGCCCCAGCCGAGCACGGCCGCGCCGGCCTCCTTCAATTCGGCATAGTTGGTCATCGAGCCGGTGTAGCCTTCGGGAACGGGGCCCAGAAGGGTGAAATAGTTGGAAAAATCGAGGCCGCCGAAGAGGACGCCGACCACCGGCATGATGATGTCGTCGGTGAGCGCCTTGGTGATGAGCGCGAAGGCACCGCCGATGATGACGGCGACGGCAAGGTCGATGACGTTGCCCTTGGCGATGAAGGCCTTGAAGTCCTTGAGCATGGTTGATCGTTCCCCCGGTTGTTAGGCGATCAAGCTTATGCCATCGCAGCGGCATTGAAAGAGGCTTTTTGCCGTCCTACCTAGATAAGACACGAGTATTCGAGGGGATTTATCGCCATGACCAAGCGCCTGACCTTGCTTTCCACCGCCCTTATCGCAGGCAGCCTCGCGGGCTGCGGCATCAACAGCGTGCCGACGGCCGAAGAAGAAGTGAATGCCGCCTGGGGCAATGTGGAAGCCGAATATCAGCGCCGCAACGACCTTATCGGCAATCTCGTCGAGACGGTGAAGGGCGCGGCGGCGAGCGAGGAGGATATCCTGACGCAGATTACCGAGGCGCGTGCATCGGCGACCTCGGCCAACTTGTCGACCGACCAGCTCGACGATCCCGAGGCGGTGCGCGCCTATGCCGAGGCGCAGGGGCAGCTGTCCAACGCCCGCAGCCTGCTGGGCACTGTGATCAACGAGCGCTATCCCGAGCTGGCGAGCCAGCAGCGCTTCGCCGATTTGATGGTGCAGCTCGAGGGGACCGAGAATTCGATCCTCGTCGCGCGGCGCGATTATAACGATGCGGTGCGCAACTATAACACGACGATCCGGACCTTCCCCGACGCGATCGGCGCGAAGGTGATCCACGGGGCCGAGCCCAAGGTGCCGTTCGAGGCGGCCGAGGGTGCCGATGAAGCGGTCGAAGTGGATTTCGGCGCTTAAGATGGGTTCTGCCCTAGTCCTGTCGTCATCCCAGCGAAGGCTGGGATCCATGTCGGCCCGCTTGCAGTACGCCGACGACATGGGCCCCAGCCTTCGCTGGGGCGACGTGATGGGTATGCTTCTCTTTCTTGCGGCGATGCTGCTTTCCGCGCCGGCGATGGCGCAGGATTTTCCGGCGCCGCCGGAGAATAGCTGGATCCTCGATGAGGGCGAGTTCCTGTCGCCGCAGGAGGAATTGGCGCTCAACCAGAAGTTGCAGGCGCGCTTTGCCGAGACGGGGCGGCCGCTCTATGTCGCGACGTTCCAGGACCTGCAGGGCTATGAAATCCAGGATTTCGGTTATCGGCTGGGCCGCGACTGGGGCGTGGGCGATGCCGAGGAGGATGACGGCACGCTGCTGATCATCGCGCGGGCCGAGCGGCGCATCCGGATCGAGACGGGCTATGGCGCGCGGGTCTACCTGCCCGACGTGCTGGCGGGGCGGATCATCCGCAACGTGATCGAACCCGAGTTCAAGGCGGGCAATTTCGCCGCCGGGATCGATGCCGGGACGAGCGAGATCATCGCCAGCTTCGAATTGACGCCCGAGGAAGCGGCGGCGCGGGCCGAGGAAGTCGCGGCGGCCGAGCAGGCGCGGCGCGAGGGCGGTGGCGAGGGCTTCGGCGTGCTCGTCATGTTCATGATTTTCATCTTCATTTTCCTGAGCGCCGGACGGCAGCGCGGGGGTCGGCGCTATCGCGGCAAGGGTGGCAAGGGTCGGCGGCGCAGGCGCGGCGGCATGGATGCGGGCGATGCCGCGGTAATCCTGTGGGGCATCGATGCGCTGCTCAGCGCCGGGCGCGGTGGCGGCGGATTCGGCGGCGGTGGCTTCGGCGGCGGCGGCGGGTTTGGCGGCGGCGGCGGCGGCTTTGGCGGCGGTCTGGGCGGCGGCGGTTTCGGGGGCGGCGGCGCCTCGGGGGGATGGTGATGCACAAGCTGACGGCAGAAGATCATGCGCGCGTCTCGGCGGCGATTGCGCAGGCGGAGAAGGCGACCGACGGCGAGATCGTCGCGGTGGCGACCGACCTGTCCGACAAATATCATGACGCGGCGTGGCAATGGGCCGCGCTTGCGATGTTCGTCCAGATGGGTCTGTGGGCCTTCGTGCCGGGGCTGCTGGAGGATGTGTATCACTTCCTCTTCGGCGGGTGGGGCGAGGTCGAGCAGGACAAGCTCTTGCTGACCGTGCTGATGCTGGCGCTGGCCAAGTTTCTTGGGGTCTGGCTGATCCTCAACTGGATGCCGCTGCGGCTGTTGCTCGTGCCGCCCGCGACCAAGACGCGGCGGGTACGGCGGCGCGCGATCGACATCTACAAGGCGGGGGCGGACAAGCGCACGGTGAGGCGCACGGGCATCCTCATCTACCTGTCGATGGGCGAACATCGCGCCGAGATCATCCACGACGAGGCGATTACAAAGGCGGTCGCGCCCGACGCCTGGGGCGAGGCGATGATCGCGCTGCTGGGGCCGGTGAAGGAGGGCAGGGTGGCCGACGGCATCTGTGCCGCGATTGGCGAGATCGGCGAGGTGCTGGCCAAGCATTTCCCCAAGTCGGTCGACAATCCCAACGAAATTCCCGACAAGCTGATCGAGCTGTGAGCAACGACGAGATGAGCGGGCCCGAGGTCAAATATCAGGGCGATTTCATCGTCGCGGTGAAGGATGGGCGCTGGGAATATGTGAAGCGCGCCCGGGGCATTCGCGCGGTAGTAATCGAGGCGGTGGTCGAGGAGGATCGGCTGCTGCTGGTCGAGCAATATCGCATTCCCATCGGCTCGAACTGCCTCGAACTGCCCGCGGGCCTCATCGGCGACGATGATGGCGGCGAGCAGGATACGGTCGAGGATGCCGCCATGCGCGAGCTCGAAGAGGAGACGGGCTGGCGGCCCGGGCGCATCGAGGTGGTGGGCGAATTCTTCTCCTCGCCCGGCATGGTGTCGGAAAGCTTCACCGCCGTGCGCGCGCACGACTGCGTCAAGGTCGGCGAGGGGGGCGGGACCGACAGCGAGGACATCATCGTCCATGCGGTGCGTCGGTCGGAGATCGCGGCTTTCGTGGCCGACAAGCGCGCCGAGGGCTGTGCCATCGACGTGCGCGTGATGGCCTATCTGATGCGTTGAGAGCACAGGCGACGCGGCCTTTGGGCCACGTTCCTTGTCTGTTCAGCCGGGCTTTGCCATGTAGGCGCCGATGCAATTTCGAACGACCATCCTCACCCAAGGAAAAACCATGACCAAGACTTTGTTGCTCGCGGGTGTCGCGAGCCTGAGCCTGAGCGCCTGCGGGACGCTCGGGCAGGACGATGCGATCGCCACTGCGGTCGCGATGGCCACTGCCGCCGCCGATACCGCCGCCGCCGAGGCGGTCGCTTTCAACCCGCTGCTCGCCGAATGGGAAGGTCCCTATGACGGCGTGCCGCAGTGGCAGGACTATGAGGTCGGCCAGTTCGACGAGGCGCTCGCCGTGTCGCTCGACGCCTATCTCGCCGAGGTCGATGCCATCGCCGACAATCCCGCCGCGCCGACCTTTGCCAACACGATCGACGCGCTGGAATTGTCGGGCGAGCAGTTCGACCGGGTCTATTCGGTGTTCGGGGTCTACACCTCGAACCTGTCGACGCCCGAAGTGCGCGACCTCGACGCCAAGTGGAGCCCGCTGATCTCGGAAGCCTATGACAAGATCACGCTGAACGAGGCGCTGTTCCAGCGCGTAAAGACGCTCTACGACGCGCGCGAAACGCTGGGGCTTACCAGCCAGCAGATGCGCGCGCTCGAGCGTCGCTACGACAGCTATGTGCGCAACGGCGCGCTGCTCGATGCGGCGGGCAAGGCGCAGCTGTCGGCCTATAATGCCAAGCTTGCCGAACTGTTCAGTGCGTTCAGCGCCAATGTGCTGGCCGACGAGAATGTCTATACGCAGGTCAGCGAGGCCGAGATGGCGGGCGTGCCGGGCGATATCGTCAGCGCCGCCAAGGCCGCGGCCGAGGCGCAGGGCATGCAGGGCTATGCCGTCAAGAACACCCGCTCGATGGTCGATCCGGTGCTGAGCTTCGCCGAGGACCGCGATCTTCGCGAGAAGATCTGGGATCGCTTCGTCAATCGCGGCGACAATGGCGATGACAATGACACCAATGCGATCATCGCGCAGATCGTGAAGACCCGCGCCGAGCGCGCCGATTTGCTCGGCTACGAGAGCCATGCGCATTGGCGCATGCAGGACACGATGGCGGGCACGCCGCAGCGCGCGATGGACCTGATGATGAAGGTCTGGCCCGCCGCGATCGCGCGGGTCGACGAGGAAGTCGCCGACATGATGGAATTCGCGAGCGCCGATGGCGTGAGCGAGATCGAGCCGTGGGATTATCTCTATTACCAGGAGAAGGTCCGCAAGGCGAAGTACGACCTCAGCGCCGAGGAGCTGAAGCCCTATTTCGAATTGAACAACATGGTCGACGGCATGATTTGGTCGGCCGAGCAGCTCTACGGCATCAAGATGGTCGAGAATACGGGCGCGGTGCCCGTCTATCATCCCGACATCCGCACCTTCGAGGTGACGAACACGCGCACGGGCGAGGATATCGGGCTGTTCTATTTCGACACCTATGCCCGCGACGGCAAGCGTTCGGGGGCGTGGATGAACACGCTCAGGCTCGGCACCAAGCTGAGCGGCGACGAGCTCGGCCTGTTCACCAACAATAACAACTTCAACAAGCCGCAGCCGGGCGAGCCGGTGCTGATCAGCCTCGATGACGCGCAGACGCTGTGGCACGAGTTCGGCCACGCCATCCATTACATGCTGGTTGATGTCGATTATCCGAGCCTTGCCGGCAACCAGCGCGACTTCGTCGAATATCCGAGCCAGGTGAACGAGAATTGGCTGCTGAGCGAGCCGGTGCTCGAACGCTTCGCGCGTCATTACGAGACCAATGAAGTCATGCCGCAGAGCTTGCGCGACAAGATCGCGGCCTCGTCGACCTTCAACGAGGGCTATGCGACGGTGCAGTATCTTTCGAGCGCGCTCGTGGACATGAAGCTGCACATGGATCCGGACGGGATCGTCGATGTCGACAGCTTCGAGAAGCAGACGCTGGCCGCGCTGAACATGCCGGAAGAAACGGTGATGCGTCACCGCCTGCCGCAGTTCAACCACCTGTTCAGCTCGGACGCCTATTCGGCGGGCTATTACAGCTATCTGTGGTCGGAAACGATGGACGCCGATACGTGGGAGGCCTTTGCCGAGACGGGCAATCCCTATGATCCGGCGGTGGCCGAGCGGTTCGAGAAGATCATCCTCGCGACCGGCAATGCGACCGACCGTATCGAGGCCTATCGGGCGTTCCGCGGGCGCGATCCCGATGTCGATGCGCTGCTGCGGCGGCGCGGCTTCCCGGTTGACGGGGAGTAAGCGACAGGTTGCTGAATGAAGGAGGCCCGGGCGGAAACGTCCGGGCCTTTTTCGTCGGGGGTCGTATAGCTTCAACGTCGTCTCAGCCTTCGCTGGGATGACGGTCAGAGGCGGGCGGCTTTCGCATTGGCCCAGGCTAGCTCGGCGAGCGGTTCGAGGGCCTTGGCGGTTTCAACCGCATGGGCGCTGGAGGCATTGCCGCGCGCGACGCGGCCCTTGATGCCGTGGACGATCGCGGCGAGGCGGAACATGTTGTAGACGATGAGATAGTCGAGATCGGCGACGCCGTCGCGCCCGGTGCGTTCGCAATAAGTGGCGACATAATCCTCTTCGGTTGGGATGCCGAGGTCGGCGAGGTCGCGGCCCAGGAGGCCGGTGAAGCTGCCCGCCGAGGGCATGCGGTACATGAGGAGATGGTAGGCGAAGTCGGCGCCGGGATCGCCCAATGTCGACAGCTCCCAGTCGAGGACGGCGCGGACCTTGGGCTGGTCCGCGTCGAAGATCATATTGT
The DNA here is from genome assembly GCF_026157085.1 of Sphingomicrobium arenosum. Lineage (NCBI taxonomy): Bacteria > Pseudomonadati > Pseudomonadota > Alphaproteobacteria > Sphingomonadales > Sphingomicrobiaceae > Sphingomicrobium > Sphingomicrobium arenosum. The sequence continues at coordinate 1,227,123 of NZ_JANPVN010000001.1, read as the reverse complement.
CGCAGCGAAAGTCGCCGTGAATGACGCGGATGGGTTCGGCCGAGCGGTCGGGAGCGTTGGCGGCGAGCCAGTCGACGAGCCGGTCCATCGCGTCGAGCCGCCCCGCCTCGATGTCGTTCCGATATTGGTCGGACCAGCGCGCGACCTGGCGGGCGACGAAATTCTCGCCCTTGCCATAGTCGCCGAGCCCGATGGCGGCGGGGTCGAAGCTGTGGAGCTGGGCGAGGCAAGCGTTCATGGCGTCGAAGTGGGCAGCGCGGTCGGCCGCAGGGGTGTCGGGGAAGTGCGCTTCCCAGACGATGCGGCCGGGCACCATGTCCATGACGAAGAAGGGGGTGCCGATGACGCTTTCATCCTCCTCGAGGCCGTGCGTGCGGGGTGCCGGGAAACCGGCCTGCCCCAGGGCCGTCATGACGCGATATTCGCGTTCGACCGCATGGGCGCCGGGGAGGAGGCGGCCGGGGGGCTTGCGGCGCAGCACATAGGCGGCGTGAGGGGTGGAGAGTTTGTAAGTGGGGTTGGACTGGCCACCCTTGAATAGTTCGACGCTGAGGGGGCCGGTGAAGCCCTCGACATGGGCCTCCATCCAGTCGGCGAGCGCTTTTTCGTCGAAGGCGAGGCGGTCGGAGACGGGGCGGGTGCCCGTGTTGGCGTCGGTGCGGTCCATGGCGGGGACGCTAGCTGAACTTCGCCGCGACCCCAAGCGTTCGGACGGCATGCATAAAATCATCCATTTTTCCGACGTCCATTTCGGCATCCACGAAGAGCATCTGGTCGCCGCGACCGAGCTGTTCCTCGAGGAGAATGAAAGCGACCTCGTCGTCATCGCGGGCGACCTTACCCAATGGGCCAAGGAGGAGGAGTTCGAGCTGGCGCGCGTGTGGCTCAACAAGATCGAGGAGCGCGGGCATCGCATCATGGTGGTGCCCGGCAATCACGACACGCCGAGCTTCAATCTGGTGAAGCGGTTCATGAGCCCCAATGCGGCCTATGTGAAGCATATGGGCGAGTGGGGCGAGGAATTGAATCCGTGGCTCAACGAGGAGGGCTTCGCGATCCTCGGATTGAATTCGATGCGCGGGCTGGTGGTCAAGAATGGCAAGATCTCGGACGAGCAGATTCAGCTGATGCGCGACAAGTTCGCCGAGGCGCAGGACGATGATTTGCGTATCCTGACGCTGCATCACCCGATGTGGAAGCTGCCGCGCGGGGAGAATTTGTCCGATCCCATCCAGAACCAGGTCGCGGCGGTGAGCGCGACCGACGATTGCGGCATCGACCTCATCCTGTCGGGGCATAATCACACGAGTAGCGTGCATCGCACGGTGGACCTGCCCAAGGGCGATGGCTCGGCGCTGGTGATCCAGGCGGGGACGGCCTTTTCGACGCGGATCAAGATCGAGCCCGCGAGCTTCAACTATATCCATGCCGACCGGCACAATTGCGTCATCAAGGTGATCGGCTGGGACGGCGACAATTATGTCGAGCGGCGCCAGCATCATTACACGAGGCCGCATGACGAGGCGCATTGGCAGCCGACCAGCGCCAATGCGATGGGGCTGGTGGCAGAAGTGGCGCGCGCCGCCGAAGGCAGGACTTGAGGCGGGTGGCAAAGCCGTGCAGGGCAATGACATGAGCCAGCTTCCCAGTGATTTCGACCTCGATGCCTATGTGACGGCCGTGCTTGCCGAGGATCTCGGCACGGGCGGGGACGTCACCAGCGCAAATACGATCGCCGAGGGCGCGCGTTTTTCCGCCGTAATGGACGCGCGCGAGGAGATCGCCGTGGCCGGGATGACGGTGGCCGAGGCCTTTTTCCGGCGGCTCGACCATGGGGTGGAGATCGAGGCGCTGGTCGAGGATGGCGACGTTGTGCCCGCTGGCACCGACCTGATGCGCCTCACGGGCAAGGCGCGGGCGATGCTCAGCGCGGAGCGCTCGGCTTTGAACACGCTGCAGGTGCTGTGCGGGATCGCGACGCAAGCCCGCGCCTTTGCGCAGGTCGTCGAGGGAACGGGGGCAACCGTACTCGACACGCGCAAGACCATTCCGGGGCTGCGCGCCTTGAGCAAATATGCCAGCCGGATGGGCGGCGCAGCCAACCATCGGATGCGGATGGATGATGGCCTCCTCATCAAGGACAATCATATCGCGGTGAACGGCGGCGATATTGCGCTCACCGTGGCCCGGGCAAAGGCGGGCAGTCACGGATTGCAAGTGCAGGTCGAGGTCGATCGGATCGACCAGATCGAACCCGCTCTGGGGGCGGGCGCCGACAGGCTGCTGCTCGATAACATGCCGCCTGACGTGCTGCGCGAGGCCGTCGCGCTGGTGGCGGGGCGGGTGCCCTTGGAAGCCTCGGGTGGGATTAGCCTCGAGACCATCAGGGCGGTGGCCGAAACGGGCGTGGATTATATCTCGACGAGCAAGATCACCATGGGCGCGCCGGCGGTCGATATCGGGCTGGATTACGCCATCTGCGGCTAGGTAACGTTACGGCGACGCTGCGGCGAACCGAATAAGGGCGGGATTGTGGCGAGCCGCCAGCGCCCCTATAGCAGCGCTCAAATCCCACAGGAGAGTGTTTGTGAGTTTCAAGGGTCTCAAGCAGATCGAATATAACGGCAAGATGGTCTGGCCGGTCATCGAGGGCGGCAAGGGCGTCAGCGCGACCAACCATGCGAGCTCGGGCGCCTGGGCGGCGGCGGGCGGCATCGGGACGGTCAGCGCGGTCAATGCCGACAGCTACGACCCCGAAGGCCGCATCATCCCGCAGGTCTATGAGGAAATGACCCGCCGCGGGCGCCATGAAGAGCTGATCCAATATGCGGTCGACGGCGCCACCGCGCAGGTCACCAAGGCGCATGAGATGGCGAACGGCCAAGGCGCGATCAACGTCAACGTGCTGTGGGAAATGGGCGGCGCCGAGCGCGTGCTCGAGGGCCTTCTCGACAATTGCGCGGACATGGTCGACGGCGTGACCTGCGGTGCGGGCATGCCCTATCGCCTGTCCGAGATCGCGCGGCATTATGGGGTGAAATATCTTCCCATCGTGTCGTCTGGCCGGGCGTTCCGTGCGCTGTGGAAGCGCGCTTATTCGAAGCATCCCGAAGGGCTGGGCGCGGTCGTCTATGAAGATCCCTGGCTGGCGGGCGGGCATAATGGCCTGTCGAATGCGGAAGATCCAAAGAAGCCGCAGGATCCCTATCCGCGCGTTGCCGAGCTTCGTGCAATGATGCGCGATGCGGGCACGCCCGAGGTGCCGATCGTGATGGCGGGCGGCGTGTGGCGTCTCGATGAGTGGGACAATTGGATCGACAATGACGAACTGGGGCCGATCGCCTTCCAGTTCGGCACGCGGCCCCTATTGACGCAGGAAAGCCCGATCCCCGCCGAGTGGAAGTCGCGGCTGATGGAATTGGAAGAGGGCGACGTCCTCCTCCACAAATTCTCGCCGACGGGTTTTTATTCTAGCGCGGTGCGCAATCCCTTCCTGCGCAATCTCGAAGCGCGCAGCGAACGACAGATCGCCTTTGCCAAGGACAAGGAGGGCGATCACGAGTTCGAACTCGATGTCGGGATCAAGGGACGCAAGAGCTATTGGGTCACCAAGGCCGACCTCAACCGCGCGCGCGAATGGCACGGCGCGGGCTTTACCGAGGCGATGAAGACGCCCGCCGACACGCTGGTGTTCGTGACGCCTGAGGAGTTTGCCGAGATCCGCAAGGACCAGGCCGATTGCATGGGCTGCCTGTCGCAGTGCAGCTTCTCGAGCTGGGCCGACAATGAGAAGAACACGACCGGGCGGCTGGCCGATCCGCGCAGCTTCTGTATTCAGAAGACGCTGCAGGACATCGCTCATGGCGGGCCGGTCGATGAAAACCTGATGTTCGCGGGCCATGCCGCCTATCGCTTCAAGACCGACCCCTTCTATTCGAACGGGTTCGTGCCGAGCGTGAAGCAGCTCGTCGACCGGATCCTGACGGGGGCGTGATGCGCAAGCTCGGTCTTTCCCTGATGGCTGCCGCGCTGGTCGCGGCGACCGGCGCCTCGGCGCAGGACGAACGCGAGGTGCCCTATTGGGCGTCGATCTCGTCGGGCGAGGCGATGATGCGCTCGGGCCCGGGCCGGACCTATCCGGGGCAATGGCTTTATCAGCGCCGCGACCTGCCGGTCAAAATCGTCCAGCGCTATGACAATTGGCGCAAGATCGAGGATCCCGACGGGACGCAGGGCTGGATGGCGGTCGCGCTGCTGAGCGAGCGGCGCACCGGCATGGTGACGCAGGGCGAGCCGGTGGAAATGCGCGTCGGCCTGTCGATCGAGAGCCCGGTGCGCTTCCGGCTCGAGGCGGGCGTGGTCGGGCGGCTCGACACCTGTGACGGCACGGCGTGCCTGATGCGCGTGGGCGAGGCCGAGGGCTGGGTGCCGCAGGACCGCCTGTGGGGCGTCGATGCGGGCGAGGCCTTCGAGCAATAAGCGATGAAAAAAGGGGCGGCGCCGGTGGCACCGCCCCTTTTCCCCTGTTGAACCGAAGGTCGCTTAGGCTTCGGTCATCTCGACATAGGCCGTCTCGGGCTCTTCGGCATCGCTGGTCCAGACGACACGGCCATCTTCGCCCGCTTCGCCCTTGCTCCAGCAGCGCGGATTGTCGTCCTCGGTCTCGCCGGGTTCAACCCACGTGACACACATCATGCCGTCGCGATTTTCCCACGTGCCCGACCCTTCGGCCATCGAGCCGTCGGGATTGGTCCAGGTGTAGGTGCCGTCGGCCATGTTGGTCGCAGTGCCTTCGAGTTCGCCCTCGGCATTGTAGATCTTATATTCACCGGCCATGCCGGGGCCGTCGGCCGCGGCGGTTTCCTCGACCACCATGTCGGTGTCGGCGCCGGCGTCGGCCATTTCCGCGTCGTCATTTTCGGCGGCGCAGGCGACCAGCGCGAGGCTGGCGGTCATCAGGATCAGTGTCTTCATGCTCGTTCCCCCTGTGGAATGAAGCGACCGTTCGACCCTATTTTACAACCTAGGTCAAGAGTGGAGTGTCGGTCGGATTGTGCGATGGGGTCGCGGTGGCATGAAAAAGGGGGGCGACCGATGGTTCGGCCGCCCCCCGTAATGGCTGGATAACGCGCGAAGCGATCAGCCGCGTTCCTCGACCACGTCGCCTTCATAGTCGACGCGCGTCAGTTCGATATTCTCGCCCTGGCTGTTGGTCACGACGAAGGCATCGCCGACACCGGGGGCCTGCGGCGGCACGGTCCAGCAGCTGTCTTCGGCATCGGCGCGGCTGCTGTTGAAGCAGACCTTGCCGTCGGTCCAGTTCCACGCGCCCTGGTCGCTGACGCCGCCGGCATCGCCGACCGAGAAGCTGCCGTCGGCGCGCAGCACGGTGGTGGTGATATTGCCACCGTTGCTGGTCCACTCCCATGCGGTGTCGGCATAAGGCGTGCCCTCGACCGCCGAAGGGGCATCGCCGAGGGCGATTTCGGCATCCTCGATGCTGTCATTCTCGGCGGCGGTCGGGTTGCTGTCGTCCTGGGCTGCATTGTCACTGCCGCCACAGGCAGCGAGCGCGAGCATGGCGGCGCCGACGAGGCTGGTGCGAATGATGGTCATGGATTCCCTCCGATCAATGTGTCGGCGGCCAACGCGCGGGATGGGAAGAAGTGCCAGCCTGCCTAGTCGCCGATGATCGGCCGGGCGCGGATGGTGAGGCCGTCGGAGACGCGGCGCGAGGTCATCCAGCCGTCGGCATCGGGTTCGCCCTCGTTGGTCCAGCAGGCGGTGCCCGCATCGGGGTCGTCGGGGGTGAAGCAGAGTTGGCCGTCGGGTCGCACTTCATAGCTGCCACGGCCCGATTCAATGTCGCCATCGAAATCGATATAGGTGCCGTCGGGCCCGAAATAGGTGCGCGTGACGCCTTCCTCGCCCTCGACCTCGAAGGTCATGCCGGCGGGGCTGAACACCTCGGCGTCGGCGGCGTCGCTCTCGACGACGGGGGTGTCGACCTCCTGAGCGCAGGCGGCGAGGGCGAGGCAGGCGAGGAGGGCAAGGCGCATGGGCTGAGTTCCTTTCGGGCGCGATCCTACCAGAGAAAGCGGCTGCCCATCCAGAGGCTCATCGCGATCATCATGAGATTTTCCGTGAGGCTGATGAAGCCCAGCGGCACATTGTTGTTGCCACCGACGCAGGCGCACTTGAGATCGCGCTTGTCGATATAGACCGCCTTGAAGACCGACGCCGCGCCGATGGTGCCGATGAACAGCGCGATGGGGACCGACAGCCACGGCAGGAGCTGGCCGAGCATGAGCACGCCTGCCGTTGCCTCGAGGAAGGGGTAGAGGGTGGCGTAGGGTACCCAGCGCCGGGCGAGCAGGTCGTAGCCGAGGAACATGGTGGCGAAGCTGCGCACGTCCTGCAGCTTCAGGAGCGCGAGCAGGCACATGGCGATCGGGACGAAAAGCATGGCCCAGCGTTCGAGGAGCGGGGCGCCGGCGGTGAAGTTGGTGAGCGCGGCGGCCATGAGCGCGGCGAGCGCGAAAAGGGCCGCGACGGGGCGATAGGTCTTTTTGGAGGGGTCGGGGTTCTTCAACCCGAAATGGGTGCGCAAATCAGTGTAGCCGCCGATGCGTTCGTCGCCGATGAAGATTTGCGGGGTGGTCTTCACGCCATGCTCGGCCTTGAAGGCTTCGGTCGCCTCGGGCGTCTCGAGCGGGTGATCCTCGATCCGATAGCCGCGCGACTTGAGGAGATGGAGCGCCTGCAGGCCATAAGGGCAGACATGCTTGGGCTTCACCATGCGATAAAGGCGGGCGGTCTTGGGGGCGGGTCGATCGAGCATGGCAATGATGTGGGGTGGGGCGGCCATGAAGGCAATGGCTGGAGGGGGCTGTAAAGAGCTCTTGACTGACAAGAGCTCTTTACATATCGATGGGGCATGGAGAATCGGATCCGGCATTGGCGCGAAGAGGCGGGGTGGAGCCAGGGCGAATTGGCCCGGCGGCTCGGCGTGTCGCGCCAGACGATCAATGCGGTCGAGACCGACAAATATGATCCGAGCCTCCCTTTGGCGCTGCGCATGGCGAAACTGTTCGGCGTGGCGGTGCCAGACCTGTTCATCGACGATTGGGAGCCCGACGCGTGACCGACATGACGACCGAGACTTTGCCGCCCGAAGGCAAGAGCATGACGAAACGCCTTGCGCAATTGGCGGGGGGCGCAGTGGTGGGCGCCGTGGGCATGGCCGCGACGCTGCACCTCATCGAGGGCAGCGCGATCGAGGAACTCGGGGCTCCAGAGATGATCTCGGTCGGTGCGGGGGTGGTGTTCATCCTGATCGCGCTGATCGTGCTCCTGGGCGCGGCCTTCCCCAAGGCGGGACAGCATGTGCTCGAGGTCGAGGACGAGGCGGACCTGCGCTACCAGCGCGGCCAATTGCTTCGCGCCGGGCCGATCATGGTCTTGATGGGGGCGATCCCCATCCTCGTCGCGCTGGGCGGGCCCGATGGGATCATCGACAGCACGGCAGCCTTGTGGGGCGTCATCGCGCTGACCATCGTCGCGGTGGTGGGATCGATCGCCGTGCGAATGAAGCGCGACGAGCTCAACGAGGCGATCGCCAAGGAGGCGGGAACCAACAGCTTCTATGCGATCCTGCTCATCTTCGGCGGATGGTCGGCAGCGGCGCATCTCGGCTTCGCCGCGGACATTCCGATGGTGTTGTTCGTGGGGGCGTGCCTGTGGATCTGGATCGTGATGATCTTCATCGCGGCGTTTCGCCGCGGGATCGGCTAGACCACGCCCAGCCGACATAAAGAGCCCCCGGAGGTCAGGTGACCGCCGGGGGCTTTTTTCTTGCCGCTGACGAAGCGGCGTCAGGCCATCTCGACCGCGATGGCGGTGGCTTCGCCGCCGCCGATGCAGAGCGAGGCGACGCCCTTTTTAAGGCCGCGCTTCTTCATCGCATTCAGGAGCGTGACGAGGATACGGGTGCCGCTGGCGCCGATCGGGTGACCGAGCGCGGTGCCGCCGCCGTTCACGTTGATCTTGTCATGCGAAATGCCGAGGTCCTTCATTGCGAACATGGCGACGCAGGCGAAGGCCTCGTTGACTTCCCACAGGTCGACGTCGTCGACGCTCCAGCCGGCCTTTTTCAGGCACTTCTCGATCGCGCCGATGGGGGCGATGGTGAATTCCGAGGGCTCCTGCGCATGGGCGGCGGTGGCAATGATGGTCGCGACGGGCTGCTGGCCCGCGGCTTCGGCGGCGTCCTTCGAGGTGACGACGACGGCGGCGGCGCCGTCCGAGATGGACGAGCTGGTCGCCGCGGTGATAGTGCCGTCCTTGCGGAAGGCGGGGCGCAGCGTCGGGATCTTGTCGGGACGGCCGCGGCCCGGGGCCTCGTCGGTGTCGACCACGGTCTCGCCCTTGCGGGTGACGATAGTCAACGGCACGATCTCGCCTTCGAAGTCGCCATCGGCGATGGCGCGCTGGGCGCGGGCGAGGCTCTCGATCGAATAGTCGTCCATCGCCTCGCGGGTGAGCTGGTAATCGTCGGCGGTTTCCTGCGCGAAGGCGCCCATCGCCTTGCCTTCTTCATAGGCATCCTCGAGGCCGTCGAGGAACATATGGTCGTAGGCGGTGTCATGGCCGAGACGCGCGCCCGAGCGATGCTTCTTGAGGAGATAGGGGGCGTTGGTCATGCTCTCCATGCCGCCCGCGACGATGGTGGTGGCATTGCCCGCGCGGATCGCCTCGTCGGCCTGGATGACGGTCTGCATGCCCGAGCCGCAGACCTTGTTGACGGTGGTCGCCTGGACGCTCTTGGGAAGACCGGCTTTCAGCGCGGCCTGGCGCGCCGGGGCCTGGCCGAGGCCGGCGGGCAGCACGCAGCCCATGTAGATGCGGTCGATGCTGGCGCCATCGACGCCGGCCCGATCGACCGCCGCCTTGACCGCGGTGGCGCCGAGGTCGGTGGCGGTGGCGTCGGACAGGGCACCCTGCATCGCGCCCATCGGCGTGCGGGCATAGGAAAGGATGACGGTCTGGCTCATGCGAAGTCTCCGTGAAGCATTTGGTTCGCGGATCGACATAGGGACGTGGTTGCAACACATCAATGTGACGTTCAGCTTGACGCGGTAAAGCTCTTTACATCCGGGACCAAATGGTCTTGGGAAGGGGCGGGTTTACAAGAGGGGACAGATCATGCGTTTGTTGATCGTCATTGCAGCAGGAGCGATGCTTGCTTCGCCGGCAGCGGCTGGCGACATGCAGTGCATGACCGGCTGTTCGCAGCAGCAGGCCGACAGCGACGACAAGCCCGAACGGTCGAGCAAGCGCGACGCGCGCCGCACCCGCCAGGACAGCAATCGCGATCGGTCGAGCACGGGGTGCCGCCGCGATCCGATGACGCAGGCCTGCAGCCTCGGTGCGAGCCCCTTCGCTTCTTTCTAGTCGGTTTTTCGCGACAGAGCTTCTTCCGCCGCGAGCCATTCGAGCCGTTGGCGCAACAGCAAGATATTGAGTTCGATGCGGGTCGCCTCGACCGGGTCTTCGCCCGTAATGTCGGCTTCCTCACGCGCGATGGCATGTTCCAGCGCGGTGCGTAGCCGTGCATAGATTGCGTCGCGCTTGTCCGCCGCTAACGTGTGGCGCCAGATGCCCGAGCGCAGGCGAAACGGGTCCATCCCCACGCTGACCGCACGGTCGGCATCCATCGCCCAATCGGCCAGTTCGCGGCGTCCCTTACCCGTCAGCGACAAGTGGCGGGCGCCGCGCTTGTCCCCGGTTTCCTCGGCGTGGAGGAGACCGCGCGCTTCGAGGCGGCGGATGGCGGGATAGACGGTGCCGGTGCTGCCGCTCCATTCGCGCGAGGGCGAGGCTTCGAAGGCGCGGCGGACCTGGAACGCGGTCTGCTGCCCGCGATGCTCGATCTCGGACAGGATGGCGCCTTCGATCTCGGTGAGGGGGCGGTCGGTAATCATCGCAGCGGCATAGCAGAGGCGGTTCGTCGGTTTGTCGAAATTCGACAGACAGACGGTGTCGGCTCTCCAATAGTGCGATTCACACTATTGGAGAGACTCATATGTCATTGTTGATCGCCGGTGCCTTCCTGACCCTGGTAGCCGACCGCCCCTGTGCCGCCTCGCATCTTCCCTTATTCGAGCCGCCAGCGGAGGTCCTGCACATTCCGCTTTTCTTCTCCGACAGGCGCATCCTCGTCAGTGGGCGGCTTGGCGATGGCGTGCGCTTTCCGACCCTGTTCGACACGGCATCGTCCGGCAATCTTGTGTCGATGCGGCTTGCGAGGCGCGAGGGGCTGATCGATTATGGGGCGTCCAAATCGGTCGATGGCGGGGGCAATCCGGTGCCGGGGTTCGATACCTGCCTTCCCGATTTCACTGTGGATGGCGTGGCGATCCCTTTCAAGCGCGCAACGGTGCTCGACTATGACCGCGAAAATGAAGCGATCCTCAGCCCCATGAGCTTCGCGGGCGCCAGGTTGCTGTTCGATGGCCCCGCATCGAGGCTGACGATCCTGCCCGATGACGGGACGCCGCCGCCGTCCGATGCGGCGGAATGGGAAGGCGAGGAGGGCGATGCGCATCCCGCCACCATGTTGGAGATCGGCGATGTGCGGTTGAAGTCGACGCTCGACACCGGGTCGGACACGGCGGTGATCCTGCCGCTGCGCGAAGTCTCGCGGTTCGACTATGTCACCCCTCCCGAACGCGCCGGCTGGATACGCTTTGCCGCCGATCATCGACTTGCAGCCTATGATGCCAAACTGAAGGGGACGATGCGTGTCGGCGGTGCCCTATTGGTCGACCCCGACGTCACCTTCGCCGACATCGATGTTCCGCTGATCGGCTTTCCCGTGATGCGCCAGATGCGCTTCATCATGGACCCCGAGGCGCGCTTGTCCTGGCCCGCGCCCGAATGAGGCGCTTGATGGGCTCATGTCCCTCCTGCTAGGCGGCGGCTGAACAGGAGAGACACGACCCATGAGCAACGAACCCGGCCTCGATTTCGGCCTTTCGGAAATGGCGGAGACGATCCGCGATACGACGCGGCGCTTCGCTATGGACAAGATCGAGCCGATCGCCGCGAGCATCGACGAGGAAGATCGCTTTCCCGTCGAGCTGTGGCCGCAGATCGGCGAGCTCGGCTTGCACGGTATCACCGTGCCCGAGGAGGATGGCGGGCTGGGGCTCGGCTATCTCGAGCATGTCATCGCGCAGGAAGAAATCGCGCGCGCCTCGGCGAGCGTGGGGCTGAGCTATGGCGCGCATACCAATTTGTGCATCAACCAGATCGCCAAATGGGCGAACCCGGCGCAGAAGGAAAAGTATCTCAGCCCCCTGATTTCGGGCGAGCATGTCGGCGCGCTGGCGATGAGCGAGGCGGGAGCGGGCTCGGACGTCGTTGGCATGAAACTGAAGGCCGAGAAGGTCGACGGCGGATACCGGCTCAACGGCACCAAATTCTGGATCACCAATGGCGCCTATGCCGACACGCTGGTCGTCTATGCCAAGACGGGCGAGGGATCGCGCGGCATCACCACCTTCCTTATCGAAAAGGATGACGAGGGTTTCTCGATCGGCCAGAAGCTCGACAAGATGGGGATGCGCGGCTCGCCCACCGCAGAGCTGGTGTTCAACGACTGCTTCGTGCCGGACGAGCGCGTGATGGGCCCCGAAAATGGCGGCGTCGCGGTGCTGATGAGCGGATTGGATTACGAACGCACGGTGCTCTCGGGCATCCAGCTCGGCATCATGCAGGCCTGTCTCGACGTGGTGCTGCCCTATGTGCGCGAGCGCAAGCAGTTCGGCCAGCCGATCGGCAGTTTCCAGCTGATGCAGGCCAAGATCGCCGACATGTATGTCGCGCTCCAGTCGGCGCGGGCCTATGTCTATACGGTCGCGCGCAATTGCGATGCCGGCAAGACGACGCGCTTCGATGCGGCGGGCGCGATCCTGCTGGCGAGCGAAAGCGCCTTCAAGGTCGCGGGCGAGGCGGTGCAGGCGCTGGGCGGGGCGGGCTATACCAAGGACTGGCCGGTCGAGCGCTTCCTGCGCGATGCCAAGCTGCTCGACATCGGCGCGGGAACGAACGAGATCCGGCGCATGCTGATCGGGCGCGAATTGGTCGGCGCGGGGGCGTAAACGCCGCCCGCACTTGACGCGGATCAAGGACAGGGCGCATCTTTTGGCCGATCCGGAGGGTCGGAGGAGGTGCGCCATGATCGTTTCTCGACTGACTGTTCTTGCAGGGGCGGCGGCCATTCTCGTCGCCTGCACGGCCGAAGGGCCGCGGGGCGCGGATGCCGTGCCCGTGGCGTTCGACGGTGCCTATGCGAGCGGGGCGGCTCGGATCGCGCATGGAGCGCGGCTGAGCGATGTGCTGGGGTGTACGTCCTGTCACGGGGTCGGGCTGACCGGGGGCAATTATGCCGACGATCCCGACGGCGAGCTCATCTTCGCGAGCAATCTCACGCGCAGCATCGAAGGCTGGTCGGATGGCGAGGTCGAGGCGCTGCTGCGCACCGGCGTCCATCCTCGGCGCGACCAGCTTTATTATATGCCGTCCAAGTCGCTGCAGCGATTGTCGGCGGCCGATATGGGCGCGTTGATCGCATATCTGCGCGCCCTCGAACCCACGGGACGCGACTGGCCCGCGCCGCGCGAGGGGGCGGGGATGCAGGCGCTGGTAAGGATGGGCGTGCTCGATACCAGCCGCGGTGCGGTCGAGGCGTATCGGCTCAATCCGGCACCGGGCATGGGCGAGGAACTGGCATTGGGCCGCTATGTCGCCTCGGTGACCTGCGCCGAATGCCATGGACCAGACCTTCGCGGGCAGTCGCCGGGAGCGCCGGGGTTTCAGCATATGGACGCCTATTCGGCCGAAGAACTGTCGCGGCTGCTCGAGGATGGAGTGACGCGCGGCGGCGATGCGCATGGCATGATGGCGCTGGTGGCGCGGCGCGAAATGTCGGCGCTGACCGACGACGAACGCGCTGCGGTCGTGGCTTATGTGCGGGCGCTGGCGGCAGCGGAATAGAGCAACGCTCTTTCCAGAAGAATTGATCTGAGTTAGTCTCCCCGCCGATACAGGGGGAGACAGGGGTTGCGGATCGGTCTGATCGTCATGGGCGCGATCGCGCTCGGCAGTTGCGGCGGGAAAGTCGCGCCCGAGGCCGAGGCGAAGCCGGCGGGGTTCGTCGGTGCCGATTACAAGACTGAGTCCGCTAGGCTGGCTCATGGCAAGCGCGTGTCGGACCTCATGGGCTGCACCGGCTGTCATGGCGATGCGCTCCAGGGCAATGATTTCGGCGCGATGATCCCGCTGCTCGAGGGATTGTGGGCGACCAACATCTCGCGCACGCTGCCCGACATGAGCGATGCCGAGCTGGAACGGCTGCTGCGCGAGGGCGTGCATCCCGATCCGGGGCGCGAAATCTACCTCATGCCCTCGAAACAGTCGCAATTCCTGTCGGATGCCGACATGGCGGCGCTGATTGCTTATCTACGGACTTTCGAGCCGACCGGCGAAGAGACGCCGCTGCCGCCCGAGGATTTCGAGGCGCGGGTGACCGCGCAACTACCCGACGATTATTGGGCCAAGCGACTCGAGGATCCGCGCTTTCACTATCATAATAGCGCGGAGGAAGCGGACTATTTCCGCGAGAACCAGCCGCCCGAGCTCGGCGCCGAGCATGCGCTGGGGCGCTATGTCGCGGTGACGGTCTGTTCGGGGTGCCATGGTGCCGCGCTGGACGGGATGGGCGAGCCTGCGGGCAGCCTGGCGGCGGCCGCGCGCTATGACGACGCGCAGATGCGCGCGCTGCTGCTCGACTCGCAGATGCTGGACGGCAGCGCGATCATGTCGCCGTGGACCGGGGCGCCGGCCCATGTGACCGACGCGCTGAACGAAGAAGAGAAGCTTGCGGCAGGCGATTATGCGCGCGCCTGGGCCAAGTGGAACGGGGGACAGGGAGAATGATGATGCGGATGATAGCGATGCTGATGACGACGGCGGCGCTGGCCGCTTGTGGTACGGGCGAGCCCGAGGCCGAGGCGGGCGCGCCGCAAGGCGCCGAAGCGCAGGCCGCTAGCCTCGCTTATGACGGCGCCGATTATGGCGACGACGAGGCGGCCAAGATCGCGCATGGCGACCGGCTCGCGAGCGTGCTCTTGTGCCGGGGCTGCCATGCGCCCGAGCTGACCGGGACCGACATGGGCGAATTGGAACCCGAGCTAGCCGGGGTGGTCGCCTCGAACCTCACGCGCACGGTACCCAAGCTGGACGATGAGCAGCTCGAGCGCTTGCTGCGCGAGGGGGTGCATCCGACGCGCGATGAATTCTGGATGATGCCGTCCAAGATCTACCAGCATCTGTCGGCGCCCGACATGGCGGCGCTGATGGCCTATCTGCGCACGCTCGAGCCCAAGGGGCAGGAGCTGCCGCTGACGAAGCTCAACGACGGGTTGGTGGGTGCAGCGGGCGAGGGGCATTTCCTCGAGGCAAAGGCAGAAGTGGCGGTTCATGCCGAAAAGACGCCGCTCGATCTTGGCGAACGACATGCGCAGGGGCGCTATATTGCGATGACCGTATGTGCCGACTGTCATGGCGCGACCTTGCGCGGCGAGGAGCAGTTCGGGCCCGACTTCGTCGATCTGGCGGTAGCCTATGATGCGGCGGCGATCGAACGGCTGCTGGCGACCGGGCAGGGCGTGGAAGGGCGCGAGTTGGGGCTGATGAGCTTTATCGGCGCAAACCTTACCTCGGCGATGACCGACATTGAGCGCAAGGCGGTAGCGGCTTATCTCGAAGCGATGGTGGCGGCGGAGGCCGACGCGGGGTCAAGCGACTAGGGTCGCCGCCCCCCAGGCGATCAGCAAGACGCCGCCAGCGTTGGCGATGAGGCGGCCGCGAGGCAGCAGCTTTTCGGCAGCGACGACGAGCGTGAGGATCGCGATCCACGCGATGTTCATGACGCCGAGCACGAAGAGCAGCGCCATGAGCGCCCAGCAGCAGCCCGCGCAAAAGGCGCCGTGGAGGAGGCCGAGGCGCAGCGCGCCCGCGGCGCCGGGGCGCTGGTGGCGGGCGATGAAGCTGGCGGGGCTGCGGCACAGCGAGAGGCAGCGGTCCTTCCACGGGCTGAACTGGTAGAGGCCGGCAGCGAGGAGGAGGACGCCCGAGAGCGTGGCGCTGGCCGATCCCATGGCCATGCCGGTGACCAGCGCCTTCGACTGGAGCCAGAGCTGGGCGGCGGCGGCGATGGCGGAGAAGATGCCCCAGATGATGAGATAGCCCGAGAGAAAGAGCGTGACATGCGGGCGGGCGATGCCGCCGTGGCGCGCGGCGCGGGCGTAAAGCAGGATGGTGGGGGCCGCCGAGGGCAGCATCATCGCCACCATCATTACCCACCACATGGCGAACAACAGCGGGAAGGAGACCGCCATCGCCATCATCGGTGCGTCGCGATGGGGAAAGGCGTTCAGGCTGGCGACCAGCCCCATGTCCATGCCCGCACCGGCGAGCAGCCAGCCCCAGGCCAGAAGCGCGAGCAGCGCCAGCGCGGCGATGGTCAGGGCCCTGTGGCGCGCCAGCAGCGCCTCCGCAGCGCCGCTCATTCGGCGTGAACGACGCCGTGGCTGTCGAGATGGAGGTGGCAGAACTGCCCATAGCTGTCGGTCAGCTCGATCGGGACCGGTCCCGAGCCGCGCGTGGTGCCATGGCCGATGTCGGCATATTCATATTCGAAGCCGTCGGGGATGTGGATGCGGCTGTGCACCGGCTCGCCGGTGGCCGGGCTGAGGATCGGCTTGCCCGTGACCTCATAATGGCCGGGGGCGGCGAGCTTGCTCTTGCGCGCCTCGACGTCGATCTCGAAATCGAGGGGAATGAACTGGGGCTCGTGCATCTTCTCGATGGTCGAGGCGAAGACCGCGAAATGGGTCGCCATGGGATCGGTGTCCTGACCGGTCATGATCTTGAGAAGCGCCTCGCGCTGTTCGGGCGTGGCGCTCTCGTCGATGAAGGCGATGGCCTCGCCGCCGCCCTCGTGGATGGCGCCCGGCCATTTGTAGATGCCGCCGATCTTGAGTCCGGAGAGGTCGACATCGCCGTGATGACCTTCATCGATGATGATGCCCACGGCGGCCTGGCAATTGCCCTTGTCGGGGAGCCCGCCGAACTGGCAGTTGCAGCCGACGTCGCAGTTACAATTGGCCATCTCGCGGCCCTTGATTTTCCAATAGGTCATGGCGCGTCCCTCTCTTCATGTCCGGTCCGTCCTTAACATAAGTTGCGATCGAAGAGGAGGGGAGGCGCGTCAGCCGTTGCCGTGGGCAGGCGAGGGCGCTAGGCGTTCGGCCATGAGTGCACCCACGCTGGACAGCAAGATCGATCTGGAAAGTCCCGAAGCCAAGGCCCGGGACGCGCATAACCGGGCGCTGGTGGAGCGCCTGCGCGAGGATGTGGCGAGCGCCGCCAAGGGGGGCGCCGAACGCCACCGCGAGCGTCATGTGGCGCGGGGCAAGCTGTTGCCGCGCGACCGCGTCGAGCGGCTCCTCGATCCGGGCTCGCCGTTTCTCGAGATCGGGCAGTTGGCGGCGTGCGACATGTATGGTGGCGAGGTACCCGGCGCGGGGATGATCGCTGGCATCGGGCGCGTGTCCGGGCGGCAGGCGATGATCGTGTGCAACGACGCCACCGTGAAGGGCGGCACCTATTATCCGATGACGGTGAAGAAGCATTTGCGCGCGCAGGAGATCGCGGAGGCCAACCGGCTGCCGTGCATCTATCTGGTCGATTCGGGTGGGGCGAACCTGCCGCACCAGGCCGAGGTGTTTCCCGACCGCGACCATTTCGGGCGGATTTTCTACAATCAGGCGCAGATGTCCTCGAAGGGCATCGCGCAGGTGGCCTGCGTGATGGGCAGCTGTACCGCGGGCGGGGCCTATGTGCCGGCGATGAGCGACGAGAGTGTCATCGTGAAGGAGCAGGGCACCATCTTCCTCGCCGGACCGCCGCTGGTGAAGGCGGCGACGGGCGAGGAGATCAGCGCCGAGGATCTGGGCGGCGGGGACCTCCATGCGCGCAAGAGCGGCGTGGTCGACCATCTCGCCGAGAATGACGAGCATGCGCTGACCATCGTGCGCGATATCCTCTCCACGGTGCCGCAGGGCGCGGACAATGCGGACCTCAACTATCGCGAGCCGATGCCGCCCAAATATGATGCCGAAGAGCTCTATTCGATCATCCCCGAAGACGTGCGCGCGCCCTATGACGTGCATGAGGTCATCGCGCGGATCGTCGATGCATCCGAGTTTCACGAGTTCAAGCCGCTTTATGGCGCGAGCCTCGTCTGCGGCTTTGCGCATATCCATGGGATGCCGGTCGCGATCCTCGCCAACAATGGCGTGATCTTCAGCGAGAGCGCCGTGAAGGGCGCGCATTTCATCGAGCTGGCCGCGACACGGAAAATCCCGCTCCTGTTCCTCCAGAATGTCTCGGGCTTTATGGTCGGGGGGAAGTATGAAGCGGAAGGAATCGCCAAGCATGGCGCCAAGCTGGTGACGGCGGTGGCGACCGCGCAGGTGCCCAAGATCACGGTGCTGATCGGCGGCAGCTTCGGCGCGGGCAATTACGGCATGGCAGGGCGCGCCTATTCGCCCAACTTCCTCTTCACGTGGCCCAACAGCCGGATCAGCGTGATGGGCGGCGAGCAGGCGGCGTCGGTGCTCGCGACCGTCCACCGCGATGCCGACAAGTGGAGCGAGGAAGAGGCCGAGGAGTTCAAGGCCCCCATTCGCCAGAAATATGAGGACGAGGGCAATCCGTGGCACGCGACCGCGCGGCTATGGGACGATGGCATCATCGATCCGGCGCAGACGCGCGACGTGCTGGGGCTGGCCTTTGCGGCGTGTCTCAATGCGCCGATCGAGGACCAGCCGAAATTCGGCATCTTCAGGATGTGATGATGATCCTGATTGCAAGCCTTGCTTTGTCATTGACGCACCCGGTTCTCGCGACCGCCGAGGATGATGAGGAAGCGCAGATCATCGCTGTCATCGACACGTTCATGAGGGCGATCAACGAAGCCGACTCCGACCTCAAGCGGAGTGTGATGGCCGAGGAGGGTTACAAGGTCGCGCGCTCCGACCGCGAAGGTCGCCCGCCGATCTGGGTGCGGCCCTTTGCCGAGGATTATGACTGGCTCGACGAGCATGCCGAGGCGAAACCGTTTCGCGAGACCTATTGGGACCCGACAATCCTGCACCATGGCGACATGGCGATGGTATGGGCACCTTACGCCTTCGACCGCGACGGACAGCGCACGCATTGCGGCGTCAACGCCTTCAACCTGATGCGCGTCGAAGGCGCATGGAAGATTACCGGCGTGCAATATACCGCCGAGCCCGACGGATGCCCCGAGGGGCGATGAGCGACCATTGGAGAGACTGAACGTGCGTACCGACTGGACCCGCGAAGAGATTGCGGACCTCTTCGACCTGCCCTTCATGGAGCTCGTCTTTCGCGCGGCCGAGGTGCATCGCGCGCACCATGCGGCGGGGGAGGTGCAATTGTGCACGCTCCTCTCGATCAAGACCGGCGGCTGTCCCGAGGATTGCGGCTATTGTTCCCAAAGCGCGCATGCCGACAGCGGGGTACAGGCCGAGAAGCTGATGGACGCCGATGCGGTGGTCGCGGCGGCGGCCGAGGCCAAGGCGGCGGGATCGCAGCGGTTCTGCATGGGCGCAGCGTGGCGTGAATTGAGGGATCGCGACCTGCCCAAGGTCTGCGACATGGTGTCGCGGGTGTCGGCGATGGGGCTCGAGACCTGCATGACGCTCGGCATGCTGACCGACGAGCAGGCGCGCGCGCTTAGCGACGCGGGGCTCGATTATTACAACCACAATATCGACACCAGCCCCGAGCATTACGACAAGGTGATCACGACGCGGACCTTTGCCGAGCGATTGGATACGCTCGAACAGGTGCGCAAGGCGGGGATGGCGGTATGCTGCGGCGGGATCGTCGGCATGGGCGAGAGCCGCGAGGATCGCGTCGGCTTCCTCCATGCGCTGGCGACGCTGCCGCGCCATCCCGAGAGCGTGCCGGTGAATGCGCTGGTGCCGGTCAAGGGCACGGTGCTGGGCGACATGTGGGGTGAGGAGCGGCCGATCGACGATATTGAATTCGTGCGCACCGTCGCGGTGGCGCGGATCGCGATGCCAGCTTCGATGGTGCGCTTGTCGGCGGGGCGCGAGAGCATGAGCGAAGCGACACAGGCGCTCTGCTTCCTGAGCGGCGCGAACAGCATCTTCACCGGCGACAAGCTGCTCACCACGCCCAATGCGGGCGATGGCAAGGATGCGGCGCTGTTCGCGAAACTGGGACTGAAGCCGCTGCAGGGCGACGAGCCTGCGCGGGTGGCGGCGGAATAAGGCGATGTCGAGGGCGCCGCGATATCGTTATAATCGCGGATGCATCGTGCCGTTCATCATCGGCTTTTTCTGGTTGCCGACGCTGTTCCTCGGCTGGCTGAGCTGGCATTCGCGTAATGGCGATTATTGCGGGGCACGCGATCCGGTGACGTGCCTGCCGGGGCCGTCGCATCATGCCATCTATGTCGGGCTGTTCCTCGTCTTCCTCGGCGTGAGCGCGGTGACGAGCTGGTGGATGCTGTGGCGGCGCTAGCCTCGGGGCTGGACGATTTGCGCATCGCGACCTAGGGCAAGGGCCATGTTCGAGAAGCTTCTGATCGCCAATCGCGGCGAAATCGCCTGCCGGGTCATGCGCACCGCCAAGGCCATGGGGATCGACACGGTCGCGGTCTATTCCGAGGCGGACGCAACGTCGCTGCATGTGCGCATAGCCGACGAGGCGGTGTGCATCGGCCCGGCGGCGAGCGCCGAAAGCTATCTCGTCGGTGACAATATTATCGCGGCGGCCCAGGAGACGGGCGCGGAGGCGATCCATCCGGGGTACGGCTTTCTCAGCGAAAATGCGGACTTTGCGCAGGCGGTGATCGATGCGGGGCTGATCTGGGTCGGCCCCAAGCCGGAGTCGATCCGCGCGATGGGGCTGAAGGATGCGGCCAAGAAATTGATGGCCGAGGCGGGCGTACCGGTGACGCCCGGCTATATGGGCGAGGACCAGTCGGCGGACGTGCTGGCGGCCGAGGCGGGCAAGATCGGCTATCCGGTGCTCATCAAGGCGGTCGCGGGCGGCGGCGGCAAGGGCATGCGCAAGGTCGATGATGCGAAGGACTTCACCGATGCGCTGGCATCCGTGAAGCGCGAGGCGACGGCGAGTTTCGGCAATGATGTCGTCATCATCGAGAAGTGGATCGAGAGCCCGCGGCATATCGAGGTGCAGCTGTTCGGGGACAGTCACGGCACGGTGCTGCACCTGTTCGAGCGCGACTGTTCCTTGCAGCGCCGCCACCAGAAGGTGATCGAGGAAGCGCCCGCGCCCGGCATGGACGAGGAGACACGCGCGGCGGTCTGTGCGGCGGCGGTGCGGGCCGGGCAGGCGGTGGCCTATGAGGGCGCGGGGACGGTCGAGTTCATCGCCGATGCCTCCGAGGGACTTCGCGCCGATCGCATCTGGTTCATGGAAATGAACACGCGCCTGCAGGTCGAGCATCCGGTGACCGAGGAGATCACTGGCGTCGACCTCGTCGAATGGCAGTTGTTGGCGGCAGCGGGCGAGCCAGTGCCGGTCGCGCAGGATGAGCTGAGCATCAAGGGGCACGCCATCGAGGCGCGGCTTTATGCCGAGGATCCCACGACCGGGTTCCTGCCGTCCACCGGGCGGCTCGATCATTTCGACCTCGGGCGCGAACAATGGCGGGGCAAGCGTCGACGGCGGATCGAGACGGGCGTCGAAGAGGGCGACATGATCAGCCCGCATTACGACCCGATGATCGCCAAGCTGGTTGCCCATGGCGAGGATCGCGATGGGGCGATCGAGACGCTGGCACGGCAATTGTCGCGGCTGGAAGTTTGGCCGGTGAAGACCAATGCCGCCTTCCTATTGCGCGCGCTGACGCATGACGCGTTCGTCGCCGCCGATCTCGATACGGGCTTCATCGCGCGCTACGAAGACGAGCTTATTCCGTCGGGCGACCCGGTCGAGGTGGAATGGCGCACGGCGGCGACGGTCGCGCTGGCGCAGGAAGAAGCCGATCCGCTGGCCGGCTTTCGGTTGAATGCCGATCCGCGCCTGGCCGTGGCATTGGCGCGAAAGGGCGAGACGCGGGTGATCGACCTTGGCGACGAGGGCGATACGATTGCCGCGACGGGCTTTCGCGACGATGAGCGGGTGGTGCTTTTCTCGTCGGGCGAGGCATTCGAATTCGCGCTGTCGACGCGCCCCGGTGCGGGCGGCGCGGCGGCGGGCGACGGCGCGATCCTCAGCCCGATGCCGGGCAAGGTGACGAGCGTGGAGGTCGCGGCGGGGGACAAGGTCGCGAAGGGCGATCGCTTGCTCACGCTGGAAGCGATGAAGATGGAACATGCGATGACCGCGCCCTTTGACGGGGTGGTCGCGGAATTGAACGTCTCGGCGGGCCAACAGGTCGCCGTCGAGGCGTTGCTTGCGAAAGTGGAGAAAGAACAATGAAGGTCGATGGAGTAGCAACAGTCGTCACGGGCGGTGCGTCGGGTCTTGGTGAAGCCACCGCGCGCAAGCTGGCGAGCATGGGCGCGAAGGTCGCCATCTTCGACCGCAACGGCGATGCGGGCGAAAAGGTCGCCAGCGACATCGGCGGCATATTCTGCGATGTCGACGTGACCAGCGACGATGCGGTCAAGGCAGGCTTTGCCAAGGCGCGCGAGGCGCATGGGCAGGAACGCATCCTCGTCAATTGCGCGGGCGTCGCCAATGCAGCCAAGACCGTCGGCATGAACAAGGAGACGGGCGAGCGGCTGCTCTACCCGATGATCCAGTTCGAACTGGCCATCAACATCAACCTCATCGGCAGCTTCCGCTGCATCGCGCATTCGGCGCAGGGCATGGTCGGCCTCGACCCGCTGGAAGATGGCGAGCGAGGGTGCATCATCAATACTGCTTCGGTCGCGGCCGAGGACGGGCAGATCGGGCAGGCGGCCTATTCGGCGTCCAAGGGCGGCGTGCTGGCGATGGCGCTGCCGATCGCGCGCGACCTCATGAATGACGGGGTGCGGGTCAATACGATCCTGCCGGGCGTGTTCAAGACGCCGATGGTCGCGATGATGCCCGAAAAGGTGCAGGACGCGCTGGGCGCGCAGGTGCCCTTCCCCAAGCGTTTGGGCAAGGCCGAGGAATATGCGGAGCTCGCGGCGTTCATCGCCGAAACGCCGTATCTCAATGCCGAGAGCATCCGCCTCGACGGCGGCATCCGCATGGCGCCGCGTTGATTTCATGACGCTGGCCACGCCCAAGCTGCTCGACGCGCTCGGCGAGACCGCGCGCGAGGCCGGGGCGGCGATCCTCGAGATCGTCCGCCAAGGCTTCGATGTCGAAAGGAAGACCGACGCCTCGCCCGTGACCGTCGCCGACCGGGCGGCGGAAGCGGTGATCCTAGAGGCGCTGCGGGTGCATGCGGGCGATGTGCCGGTGATCGCGGAAGAGGAAGTGGCGGCGGGGCGGATCCCGAGCCACGGCAACACCTTCTTCCTCGTCGATCCGCTGGACGGGACCAAGGAGTTCATCCGGGGCGGCGATGACTATACGGTCAACATCGGGCTGATCGAGGACGGGTGCCCGGTGCTGGGCGTGGTGTTTTCGCCTGCGACGGGGCGGCTTCACCTCGGGCTGTCGGGGCGCGGGGCGTGGCTCGAGGCGGGCGGTCCGCGGCGCGCGATCCATTGCCGCGCGCTGGGCGAGGACAAGGTGGCGGTCGCCTCCAAGTCGCATCTGAGCCAGGAAACGGTCGATTATCTGGAGCATGCCTTTGGCGGCCATGCGCCCGAGCGGGTGTCGGTCGGATCGAGCCTCAAATTCTGCATCGTGGCGGAAGGCCATGCCGACATCTATCCACGGCTGTCGCCGACGATGGAATGGGACGTGGCGGCGGGCCATGCGGTGCTCTTGGGCGCGGGCGGCATGGTCGACGGACCGGACGGTGAGCCATTCGCTTATGCCAAGAAGGCCTTCTTCAACCCTGGCTTCGTGGCGACGGCGGGATGGAAGGCGCCTGCGATCGGACCCTATATGAAGAGCGACGTCGGCTAGGCGCTAGCGTTTCGGGCCGAAGGGTAGGCGAGCGAACAGGTCCGGGAGCAGGCCGCGTTGCGGCGGCTCGTCGCGGTTACCGCGCCAGTCGGCGAGCTCGGTTTCGATCGCTTCCTGCAGTGCATTGTCGACAGGCTCGGGCGCGGCGGTCGTGGCGCCGCGTAGCCGGTCGATCTCGGATTGCGCCTGCATGACGCGGCGCTGGAGCGCCAGCGCCTCGGGGCAGTCGCGCGGCAGGCGGCGGAGCATCAGGCGGCAATCGGCGAGGATCGCCTCGAGATGCGACAGGCGGCGGATGCGGCGGATGCTCGCCTCGGCGGCGCGGTGGCTGTTGGGCACGCTGTTCATGGGCGGTGTGAATGGCGCGCGCAGGCTTTCCAGCGGCTTGACGATCCCTCCGAAGCGGCGCGGATTTTTGGGGATGGTGTCGCGCGCACGGCCTCGCTACACTCGACCTGCTCGGTACGATTTTCCCGTGTCCGATCGCCTGCTGGCGGTCGCGGCGCGTTTGAACGGGGGCCCTTGTGACCGAGCTTTATCCCATCCACCGCGACGAGGCGACGCCTGCGCCCGCGACCATCGATCTTGTCGCCTCGGGCGACCAAGCGGCGGCGCGCGCGCGCCACGCCATCGAGGCTTGCGGCTTTGCCGTCGGCTCGGTCCATGACGTCGGCGAGGCCGGGGTCGACCGGTTCGGCGAACATCCGGTGTGGATCGAACTCGACCGCGATCAAGGACAGGTGCTCGATCATTGGCTGATGGCCTTCGATGCGCATAGCGACCATGCGCGGCTGCCCGCGCTGGTGTCGATCGATCCCATGCTGCTCGATCCCGTCAGCGCGATCATCGGGCCGCATATCGAACTGATCGTCCAACCCGACATGGCGACGCGGGCGTCGGCGCTGGCATTGCTGACGGCGCGCGAGGCGGGGGGCGGTGGCGTCGCCGATGCGCGCGGATCCGATCCCGAGGCCCTGCGGCGATTGTCGGAGGAAGTGCAGCGCATCGCCTCGACCCTGTCGAAGATGAGCGGCGGCGGGCTGGCCGACGATCGTCCCGCAGTGGCACGCGGCGCGGGCGAGCCGGGGGTGGAGCATGGCGAACTCAGCGTCGAGACGGTCCGCTCGGTCATCCGCGCGCGGCGGTTGCGCGAGGACTATTTCGATGGCGAGCTGTTCCATGATCCCGCCTGGGACATGATGCTCGACCTGCTCGCCGCCGAGATCCAGCAGATCAGGGTGCCCGTCTCCTCGCTGTGCATGGCGGCGGCGGTGCCCGCGACGACGGCGCTGCGGTGGATCAAGACGATGACTGACAAGCAGTTGTTCGTGCGCCGCGCCGATCCGCATGACGGGCGGCGCGTGTTCGTCGAATTGTCGGGCGATGCGAGTCGGGCGATGCGCGGCTACTTCGCCAAGCTGGGGCCCAAATTCGCGATTTGACGGTGGCGGGCGCCGTGGTGCCTTGACGCGGCATTAAATTGCGATTTTGTTACGGGAAGTTAACGCGCGTCGAAGGGGGGAGATGCGATGACGATCCGATATGTGAAATTGATGCTGGTGATCGGCGCGGGTTTGCAGGCGCTGCTCTATGCGCTGCAGAACATGGTCAATTACGAGGCAGGCCGCGGCGCGGTGGGTTATGTCCTGTCGCGCGCCGACCATGCGGTCTATCCCGACAGCATCGTGCCGATGGTGACGTCCGATACGCTGGTGACGCTGGCCTATCTGACGATCATCGCCTTCGAGACGGTGGGCGGAGCGATGGTCCTGGCGGGCGCGGTGCGGATGGGTCAGTCGATCGGCGGTACCAAGCGTGCCTTCAACGCCTCCAAATGGCTCGCTTTGTCCGGATTGGGCTTGCTCGTCTTCACCTGGCTGGGGCTGTTCATGGCGATCGGCGGGGCGGGCTTCCAGATGTGGCAGACCGACGTCGGGGCAGGCTCGCTCGAGGGGGCGTTCTTCTATGCCGTGACGAGCGGGCTGGTGATGGCGCTGGTGGCGCAGGACGAGCCCTGTTGGGCCGACCGCGTGGAAAAGGTTGATCATCGCGACCGCGGGTGGCAGGAGCCCGAAGCACCTCAGGGATAGGGCGCTTAGCTCAGCTGGTAGAGCGGCTCGTTTACACCGAGTAGGTCGGCGGTTCGAACCCGTCAGCGCCCACCATTTCCTTCTTGCGCGCGATGCCTTCCTGGGCAAGCCTTCGTCATGGCGTGCCACGGCGATTGGGCATGACTAAAGGGAGGGTGCCATGAGCAACGCGGGGGCAGCGCTCTATTATGTGGAGAACAGGCTCG
This sequence comes from Sphingomicrobium arenosum, assembly GCF_026157085.1. Taxonomy (NCBI): domain Bacteria; kingdom Pseudomonadati; phylum Pseudomonadota; class Alphaproteobacteria; order Sphingomonadales; family Sphingomicrobiaceae; genus Sphingomicrobium; species Sphingomicrobium arenosum. The sequence goes on along the minus strand of NZ_JANPVN010000001.1, from coordinate 1,201,598 downwards.
AGCGCCAGTTCGAGGAGCGCGATGATCGCATCCTCTTTCGCAATCGACGCATGGGGCCGCCGATCGCGGTGACCGACATGGATCGCAGGGCCTATGTCGAGGACAGTTTCAAGTCGGTCATGCGCACCCTGATCCTTTATTCGCTGCTAGGGGCCTTTCCCTTCTTCTTTGCCGCGCAATTGTTGCGGCTCGTGCTTGCGGGCCCGCTGGTCGGTTGGCTGTTCGTAGGGGGATTCGTGATCGGCCTGTTCGCCGTGCTGCAGCGGCGCTTCGATCAACTGCGCGATGCGGCCTATCGCGAATGGAGTCATGGCGATGCAGCGACCGACCGGCTCGAGCCGCTGGGACGGGCCGGCGGACACCGGCGCGATTTTTGACGGGCCGAGGCATCCACTGGCGCGCCGGTGCATTGAGGCTGCATGTGGTATGACGATCCTCACAGCCTGTGGCGCGCGATCGCGCTGGGTTTCGCCGCTTACGCCATCCTGATCCTGTTCCTGCGCTTCGGCGGGAAGCGGACGCTGGCCAAGCTGAATGCCTTCGATTTCGTGGTGACGGTGGCGATCGGCTCGATCCTCGCGAACATCATCACCGGCACTTCGCTAACGCTGGCGCAAGGCGTGGTGGCGCTCGCCTTCCTCGTGGCGATGCAGACGCTGATCAGCTGGCTCAGCGTGAAGTCAAATCGTTTCCAGTCTCTTATCCGGGCCTGTCCGCGCTTTCTCGTGCGCGACGGCGAAATCGACGAGCGGGCGCTGGTCGAGGAACGGGTGACGCGGGGCGACCTCATGCAGGTTATTCGCGATGGCGGCTTTGCGCGGGTGGAGGATGTCGGCGCCGTGGTGATCGAGGCCGACGGGACGTTCAATATCCTGTCGGTGGACGCCTGCGATCACGAGTCACTGTCGGCGCTCGACGACGTTGCCGGGATGAAGGGGAGATAGGATGCCGATGACCTATTATTTCGCCGCGCAGATTGCGGGCGGCACGATGGACGCGGTCGAGGAAGTGGTGCGGCAGGAATTGGCGCAAGAGGGGTTCGGGGTGCTGACCGAGATCGACGTGGCGGCGACCTTGAAGAAGAAGCTCGACGTGGATTTCAGGCCCTATCGCATCCTCGGCGCATGCAATCCGCAGCTGGCGCACGAGGCGCTGTCGAGCGAGGACAAGATCGGCGTGATGCTGCCGTGCAATGTCATTCTCCAGCAGCAAAAAGACGGGGTCGAGGTGGCGGCGGTCGATCCGATCGCCTCGATGCAGGCGGTCGGCAACGAGGCGCTGGGCGACATCGCGGGGACGGTGGCGAACAAGCTGCAGGCCGTCATCGAACGCGTCGCCGCACGTTGCGGCTGACCGGCGGGGCGTAGACGCCTAGAGGCTACGCACCAGCGTTTCCGCGACGGCGATCCAGGCGGGGTCCTTGACCACCTGCTGGCGCGCGCCGGGGCCGGGGGGCAGGATCAACAATTGGCCACCCTCGCGGTGAATGAGGCGACCGTAGATGTACCGGCCTGCCGGGCGCGGTACGAGCGCGTCGCGGTTGAGCGCGCGGTCGAAGTCGGCAGGCTCGAGGTGACGGCACCAGATCATGTCGCCGG